>NZ_JBQFLQ010000001.1:0-803464 GCF_056531325.1 Ruegeria sp. N8
TCAGCGTCATGACCAAACGCGCCGTACAAGCCTGCGCGTAACCGCCTAGAAAAACGAACCCAAAAGCCCCGCAACAAAAGCGGGGCTTTTTTATCGCCGGATACGTGGTGTTTTGGAGGGAGCCCAATACGCGCCGTTTTGTTCCCTGGCTTTTTCGTAGGCCTGAACTTGGTTCAGTGCGTCTGCACCGCCTGCGTCGAACAAATGCCCAAGAAGGCATTCAAGGACAGCCATTGCGCCGGAATATGCAGAAAAGTGATGCAGGGATCTTGTGCTGACCGGGAACAGGACGTCGGGTTGAATGCCTGGTGCGACCACCTCGCTGTCGGTGATCAGGATGAGGCGCATCCGGCGGGCCAGCGCAGAGCGCATCGATTGGATTGTATCTGCGGAATAGGGGTGAACGGTGATGGCCAGCAGGCAGTCTTGCTGTGTCGCGTCCACGAGGTCATCGCTGGCTGCGCCAACATGTCGTGGGATCAACTGTATTCCGGGATGTGCCATTCGGCCCACATACGAGAAATAGTAGGATAGCGCATAGCTGGCGCGGGTGGCGGTGACAAAGCAGCGCCGAGAGGACGTGATGACATCCAGCGCCTGCGCCGTTTTTTCGGGCGTCATCAACCGAAGGGATCGGGTTGTTACATTCAGTGTGGTTTCGGCGAATTTGGCCTGTGCCTGATCGGCGGGCGTGCCTTCGCGCAATTCCGCTACCCAGCTTTGGTTCAGGTGTCGCTCCCGATCAGTTAGCAGAGCATGGCGAAAGGGTGCGCGGAAGGCCTCGTAGCTGTCATACCCAAGTCTTTCGGACAGCCGGACCAACACATTGGTGCTTACGCCGATCTTGTCGGCAGACACTCGGATTGGGTCCAGCGCTATATTGCCGGGATGGTCGAGTACATATTTTGCGGCCGCTTGCAGGGCTGGGGGCAACTGATCGATTGTACTGCGCAAGCGTCGGGTTAGGGAATTGAGTGTCATGTTCCCCATAAAAACAAATGTTTTGAAAAAGGCAAATTGAAAACATTGAAGCGAACCGTCATGTCCGAGGTGTTCAAAAGGATGTGCCAATGTCTGCCCAGAAGACGCCCAACAAACCCTATGTTCTGGTTGCGCCAAACGGGGCGCGGCGCGGGCTTAAGGATCATGCCCATCTACCAGTGACGCTGGATGAGATCACGGCGACGGCGCAGGAATGTCATGGGGCCGGGGCGCAGGGTCTTCACCTACATATACGCGATACGCAGGGACGGCATAGTTTGGACGCGGGGCAATATCTGGAAACGATTGCCGAGCTGCGTAGACAAGTCCCGACGCTGGACATCCAGATCACAACCGAAGCGGTCGGTCTGTATGACGTGCAAGCACAGTACGACTGTCTGGCCGGGGTGAGGCCGGGTTGGGCCTCGGTTTCTGTGCGCGAGATTGCGCGTGCGCCGGACCTCGCAGATCGGGTTTATGGGCTATGTGCCGAACAGGGGACGCGGGTTCAGCATATCCTTTATAATGCAGCAGACGTTGCTTTGTTGGCGCAATGGCGCGCGTCGGGCATAGTGCGAATGGAACAGTCGGAGCATCTGTTGGTTCTGGGGCGGTATTCGGCAGGGATGAATTCATCGCCCGAGGATTTGGACAGGTTGCCGCCGGTCGATGGGCCCTGGATGGTCTGTGCTTTTGGGCCGCGGGAACATGCGTGCCTTGCGATGGCTGCGAAAAAGGGTGGAGATGTGCGTGTCGGGTTTGAAAACAGTCTGACGGACCACGCCGGAACCCCTTGGGCCGACAACGCGGCATCTGTTGCCGCTTTGGTAGAAACTTTGAAAGGTATCAGATCATGAGCCACGTTTTTCCACGCCATACCAAGGCTGATCTGCCAACTGCTGTTGGAGGCGACGGATGCTATCTGATCGACTCTCGGGGGCGTCGGTATTTGGATTGTGGCGATGCGGCTGTGTCTTGCCTTGGCCACTCGGATCCTGCGGTGATTGCCGCTGTTCAAGAGCAGGTTGGAAAGATCGCGTTTGCCCATTCGGGGTTCATGACTTCGGAACCGGCCGAGGCGTTGGCGGATCTGCTGATCAAACACGCGCCGGGTGATCTGGACCGCGTTTATTTTGTATCGGGCGGATCCGAGGCGACCGAGGCCGCGATAAAACTGGCGCGGCAATATTTTCTTGAGATCGGGCAACCAGACCGGTGTCATGTGATTGCGCGCCGTCAAAGCTATCACGGGAACACCTTGGGGGCCTTATCGGCCGGCGGGAACGCATGGCGGCGCGCGCAGTTTGCGCCGATGCTGATCGAGATGTCTCATATCCCGGCCTGCTACGAATACGGCGAGAAACCCGAGGATGAGAGTAGCTTTGACTATGGCCAGAGGGTCGCAAACGCGCTTGAGGCAGAAATCCTGCGGTTGGGACCGGACAGCGTGATGGCGTTCATGGCCGAACCCGTAGTTGGGGCAACATTGGGTGCGGTACCGGCGGTCGAGGGGTATTTCAGACGAATCCGCGAGATTTGTGACCAGTACGGTGTGTTACTGATCCTGGACGAAGTAATGTGCGGTATGGGGCGCACAGGGCATCTGTTCGCTTGCGATCATGAGGGTGTCGCCCCCGATATCCTGTGCATTGCCAAAGGTCTGGGGGCGGGATATCAGCCGATCGGGGCCATGATGTGCACCGGGAAGATTTATGACGCAATCCGAGACGGCTCGGGCTTTTTTCAGCACGGTCACACCTATATTGGCCACCCCGTGGCAACAGCAGCGGCACTGGCCGTGGTAACACAGATGATCGAACGGGATCTGCCGCAGCGCGTGATGCAGATGGGTTCGACGGTTCAGGACGCTTTGCTTGCCGAGTTCGGTCAGCACCCCAATGTCGGGGATATTCGGGGGCGGGGGCTTTTTCGTGGAATCGAGCTGGTCGCGAACCGTGCAACCAAAGCCCCCTTCGATCCGTCACAGGGTGTGGCTACCAAGATCAAAAAGGCCGCTTTAGCGGAAGGTTTGATCTGCTACCCGATGTCAGGCACACGCGATGGGCGATTCGGAGACCACGTTCTTTTGGCTCCTCCTTTCATTCTAAAGGAGACTCAGGTTGGCGAAATGGTCACAAAGTTGAGTAATTCTTTGGCCGCAGTCGTATAACGTGTTTGTGTACTGACAACTCCTGTGTAATTAATACACTTATTCATTATTTTATTGTGAATGGGTGTGAGTAATGATCGCAGACATTTGGTCAAGTTTTCGGGCACTGCCACTATGGGTACAGTTATGGATGACGTTCATCCTTGTGCCTGTGAATCTCGGCACTCTGGCTTTTGTTGATCAACCGCAGGGTGCACTGATTGCGGCCTTGGCCGTGACAGGAATGGCGTTGAATATTCCGATCATGAGGGCCGCACGCGGCATGTCCAAGGCCATGGCTCTGCCTCATCTGATCTGCTGGGTGCCGATGGTGGCGATCATCATAATCCTGCTAACGGATGGAACTCCGCTGACCACCGGATTTGTTCGGTTTCTGGTTCTGCTTTTGATCGTCGATCTGATCTCATTGGGATTTGACTTGAACGACTCAATCGTGTGGCTGCGTGAACGGCAGGATGAACAGAAAAAAGCCCCCACGGCGGGGGGCTTTGAATAACATCCGGTACTTCTGATTACTTCTGAGGAAGCGGCCCGATCATCATGATCATCTGACGGCCTTCCATTTTGGGCATGTTTTCGACCTTGCCCAGATCCTTGATGTCCTCTGCCACGCGCTCCAGCAGTTCACGCCCAAGATTCTGGTGTGCCATCTCACGGCCTCGGAAGCGCAGAGTGACTTTGACCTTGTCGCCCTTTTCCAGAAACTTGAAGACGTTCTTCATCTTGACGTCATAGTCATGCGTGTCGGTGTTGGGTCGGAACTTGACCTCTTTCACCTCGATGACTTTTTGCTTCTTACGCGCTTCGCTTTCGCGTTTCTGCTGTTCGTATTTGAACTTGCCAAAGTCCATGATCTTGCAGACCGGCGGGTTCGCGTTTGGGGAAATCTCGACCAGGTCTAGGCCCGCATCTGCGGCAAGTTGCATGGCTTTGGCGGGATGAACCACCCCGACGTTATCTCCATCAGCGCCGATCAGGCGGATTTCGGGGGCACGGATTCTTTCATTGACGCGCGGGCCGGTATCTCTCTGAGGCGGCGCGTTGTGAGGTCTGCGGGCTATGGGTTCATTCCTTTGATGATTGCAGAAATTCGAGCCCGAAATTTAGACCGCTCCGGTGCCTGATTCAAGCGTGATCCACGCCAAAACGATGGAATTTCGGTGGTTTCACAGCAGGTTTATGCGCCGGTCAGGGGTAACCCGGTGACCGGCGCGGCCTGACTAGCCTACAAAGGCCTTTTCGATGACGAATTCCTTGGGTTCGGAATTCGCGCCTTCACGCAGGCCGAACTCTTCCAGAATGGCTTTGATATCGAGGTTAAAGGCCAGTGAGCCACAGACCATAGCACGGTCGGTTTCCGGCTTGATGCCACCTTCGATACCCAGATCGGCAAAGACAGTGCCGTCTTGCAGCAGGTTGGTGATGCGGCCCATCTTGGGGCTCTCTTCCCGTGTGGTGGTCGGGTAGTATCGGATCTTGTCGGCGAAACCTTCGCCCATCAGCTCGGCCAGCATCTCGTCCTTACGGATGTCTTCGATCAACTGACGACCGTATTCCAGTTCGGCCACTTCGCGGCAGGTATGCGTGATGATGACCTCATCATAATCTTCATAGGTCTGCGGTTCGCGCAGCAGCGAGGCGAAGGGCGCAAAGCCGGTGCCGGTGGCGAAGAACCACAGGCGTTTGCCGGGCAGCAGGGCGTCATGTACCAGCGTGCCAACGGGCTTGGGCCGCAGGATAATCTGATCGCCGGGTTTGATATGTTGCAACTTTGACGTCAGCGGACCGTCCTGCACCTTGATCGAGTAGAACTCCAGCTCTTCGTCCCAGGAGGGCGACGCGATCGAATAAGCGCGCAGAAGCGGTTTTTGGCGGCCGGTCTTGGGGTCGGGATCGCCCATCAAACCGATCATCACAAACTCGCCCGAGCGGAACCGCAGCGAGGCCGGGCGCGACACTTTGAAGGAAAACAGGCTGTCGGTCCAATGCTTGACGTCGGTGACGGTCTGGGCGTCGGGCAGAACGGGGGCCTTCACGGCGGTTGCTTCACTCACTGGTTTCATCTCTGTCATCGTTATATCCGCCAGTTGGGTAAACCGGCATCTCCGTTTAATCTTTGATCCACGTCAGGAAAAGGGGGCAGTTGCCCCCACGTCCTGTCCTCAAGCTGACCGATGGCGGTCTTAACCGCGCAGGCGGGCCTGATAGTTGTTGTCTTCCCAGTTCGACCGGGCCAGCCACTGATCCTCGGGCTGACGCTGGGCCAGTGCCTGGTCGATCTCGACCTCGTCAAAGCCGCTACGGCGAGCCATGGCGAATTGATCCGCCAGCACATGGCCGCGGGCGCGCAGACGGCCGGTATAGCCTTTCAGGCGCAAAATGCGGGCAATGGTAAAGCCGCGCCCATCAGCCGACGACGGAAAGTCCACGCGCACCATTTTGGCGCTGCCCAGACGTTCAAACAGCTCATCCGGATCGGTGTCCGAGGCCACATCCAACGCAACCACGTCATTGGCGGCGTCTTCCAGCGTAACAAACCCATCGGTCCAGTCGTCGGGGGCAAAGCCCTCATCATTTACGATTACGTTCATGTTGTCTCTCCGGCGCGCACCATCTTGCCATCGACAAAATGGATGCCGCATTCTTCCTTGTTCTGATCGCGCCAACGTCCGGCGCGAGGGTCTTCGCCTTCTTTGACCGGCGAGGTGCAGGGCGCACAACCGATCGAGGGGTATCCTTTGGCCACCAGTGGATGCCGGGGCAGGTTGTTTTCTTCCATATAGGCGCGCACATCCTCGGGCGCCCAATGGGCCAACGGGTTGACCTTGATCCGGCCAGTGCCGTCTTCGACCTCGAAGAACTCCAGCGCGGCGCGGGTGCCGGACTGAAACCGTTTGCGCCCGGTGATCCAGCCGCAGTAGCCCGTCAGGGCCCGTTGCAGCGGGAAGGTCTTGCGCAAGTTACAGCACGCATCCGTATCCCGCAGACGCAGGGCACCATAGGGGTCGTCGCGCTTCACATCCTCGTCCTCGGCGCGGATGATCTGCACGTTTTTAAGCCCCAGACGTTCGCTGACCTCCTGCTGGTATTCCAGCGTTTCGGTAAACAGCATCTGAGTGTCCACAAACAGCACCGGGGTCATCTTGTCGACCACCGCCGCCATGTGCAGCAACACCACCGACTCGGCCCCAAAGCTGGACACCAGGGCAAGATCTTCAATCTGGTCAATGGCACCGTGCATCACGTCATGCGCGCTGTGGTGCCGGAACCGGGCGTTCAGCGCCTCGACTTTTTCGGTCAGTTCGCTGCGGTCTTTGCCCAGTTCCGTCTGGATCAGATCAAGCGGCATTCGCCTGAGCCTCGGGGTACAGAGCTGCCTTGAACGGAGCCATGCCGACACGGCGATAGGTCTGCAGGAACTCTTCTTCGGGGCTGTCGCGCTGTTCCAAATAGGTGTTCACGATCCGCTCGACCGCCGGGACGATTTCATCATTAGCAAAGCCTGGACCGGTACGGTCGCCGATGGCTGCCGTTTCAGTGCCGTCGCCGCCCAGAGTGATCTGGTAGTTCTCGACGCCTGCACGATCCAGACCCAGAATGCCGATGTGACCCACATGGTGGTGACCACAAGCGTTGATGCAGCCCGAGATCTTGATCTTCAGGTGGCCGATATCATGCTCCAGCTTAAGATCGTCAAAGCGGGTTGCGATTTCCTGTGCAACCGGGATCGAACGTGCCGTGGCCAGCGCGCAGTAATCCATGCCGGGGCAGGCGATGATGTCGCTGATCAGGCCGATATTTGCGGTGGCCAGATCGTATTCCTTCAGCTTGGCGTGGATCGCGGGCAGGTCCGATTTGTGGACATGCGGCAGGATCACGTTCTGCTCGTGGCTGATGCGCAGCTCATCATAAGCGAACTCTTCAGCCAAATCGGCCATCACGCGCATCTGTTCTGTGGTCGCATCACCCGGTGTCGCGCCGTGCTTTTTGATCGAGATCGTGACAATCGCGTGGTCCGCGTTCTTATGCGGCGCGATATTGGTATCGACCCACGAGCGGAACACTGGATCGTTGGTATAGGCGCTCTCAAAGGACGCGACCGAGCCCTTACGGAAATCAGGCGCTGCAAAGTGGCCCTTGATCTCTTCCAACAACGCCATATCGGCGCCTTTGAATTGGGGGCGGACCCGAAGGAAGCGCTCGTTTACCTTGGCGCGGATGGTGTCGATGCCGTTTTCATGAACGGTGATCTTGATGCGCGCTTTGTATTTGTTGTCACGGCGGCCGATCTGGTTCCAAACAGACACAGTCGCTTCAAGATAGGCCAGCAGGTCGTCAAAGGCGACGAAATCCGACAGTTCCTTGCCGATCATCGGCGTACGGCCCAGACCACCGCCCACGATCACGCGGGCGCCCAGAACGCCGTCGCGTTCAACTAGTTGTAGGCCGATGTCGTGCGCTTTGATTACAGCACGGTCGTTTTCCGAACCGGTGATGGCGATCTTGAACTTACGCGGCATGAACTGGAATTCCGGGTGATCGGTGGACCACTGGCGCAGCAGTTCGGCATAGGGGCGAGGATCGGCGATCTCGTCCGCGGCGGCACCGGCGAAATGGTCGGCGGTCACGTTGCGGATCGTGTTGCCCGAGGTCTGGATGGCGTGCATGCCAACCTCGGCCAGCGCGTCCAGCATATCCGGAACGTCGTTCAGCTTAGGCCAGTTATACTGGATGTTCTGGCGGGTGGTGAAATGGCCATAACCCTTGTCCCACTTCTCGGCCAGCAAGGCCAGTTGGCGCATCTGCGCGCTGGACAGCGTGCCATAAGGAATGGCGACGCGCAGCATGTACGCGTGCAATTGCAGATACAGGCCGTTCATCAGGCGGAAGGGTTTGAACTCATCCTCAGTCAGCGAGCCGTCGATGCGACGCTCAACCTGGGCGCGGAACTGCTTGTTACGTTCTGCCAAAAATGCTGTGTCGAACTCGGAGTAGCGATACATGATTAGCTGTCCTTAGTTGCAGCCCCGATACCTTGGGGCCTTTTTGGGGAGAGAGAGGGCCAGAGATCAGGCCCGGGGCTGCGTTGTTGTTTCCTGCTTGCCGTGGGCATAGTTGGACGGGCCGGTGCGGCGGAAGTCCTCGCGGAAATGGGTGGGTTCGGGGCCGTTTTCACCGGCCACTGCATCGGCCAGATATGCGCCGACGATCTTATTGGCTTGACGCGCGGCATCCAGCAGGCGGACCTGAGCGTGGGCCTCGTCGGTGATCAGCTCGGCCTCGGCCAGGTCGCGCGACCAACGGTCATCGGCGGTCAGGTAGATCACGTCGCCTTCTAGCAGGTCATTCGCAGTGACGACTTTGGGGGTAAAAGCGCGGGCCATCAGGCGTGCTCCTTCTTGAATTCGGTCAGGGTCTTGGCCGCTTGGCGCGGGGCAAGGCCGTAAAAAGTCAGGGTGGGGCCGTCCATTTCGGCGGCGTTCAGATCGGCGGGCAACTGGTCCAGATTGGTTGACACGATGCGCTGATCAGGGCGCGAGGCGTTTTCCACCAATGTGATGGGCGTGGCGCGGTCGGCGCCGTGCATGATCAGGCGGCCCTGGATGAACCGAGCCGATTTTTTGCCCATATAGATTGCCGCGACAGAGCCCGGACGCGCCAGTGCTGCCCAGTCGTGATCGGCAAAGCCCTTCAAGTCGTGGCCGGTCAAGAACCGGACCGAGGAATTGCGGCCGCGCCGGGTAAGGCTTTGGCCGATACCCGCCACAGCGCCCGAGGCAGCCGTAATACCGGGGATGATGGTCCAAGAGATGCCTGAGGCTTCAACGGCCTCGATCTCTTCGTCCAGACGACCAAACAAGGTAGGATCACCGGATTTCAGGCGTACGATCCGCTGACCTTTTAACGCATGTTCCACCAATAGGGCGTCGATATCCGCCTGTTTCCACGAAGGACCAAAACCGGCTTTACCCACATCAACCAGAGCAGCCGTTTTTCCCGCCATTGCCAAAACCTCGGCACTAATCAGGCGGTCATGCAGTATGACATCCGCGCGCTCGAACGCACGCAGCGCCTTGAGCGTCAGCAATTCAGGATCGCCGGGGCCCGCGCCGACAAAGTCGACATGCCCTGTGCCATCATATGAACGTGCGTCTTGCATAGTTGATTCCGGTTGGTTTGACTTGACCTGCAATATAGGAAATATTCCCAGTATTGCGCCATATGGGCGCATAAATAAGAACATACGTTCCTGTTGAATTGAAATGTGGAACGTGGGTTTCGAAACGAGGGAAAAATTGGAATGTCGGTGCGAATAGACGACACGGATCGGAAAATTCTGGTTGAGCTTCAGCGCGATGCCAGTCAATCGCTGGACGAAATAGCAGCGCGGGTTGGCAGCTCCAAGACCCCGGTCTGGAATCGGATCCGCAAGCTAAAAGGGGCCGGAGTCATCGGTCAGCAGACCGTTTTGCTGGACGCCGAGGCGCTGGGGTTCGAGGCTACGTTTTTTGTGTTGATCCGCACCTCAGAGCACGAGGCCGATTGGCAACGCAAGTTCCTCAAGGCCCTGCGGGATCGGCCCGAAGTGCAAGAGGCGCACAGGCTGGCGGGCGATATCGATTATATCCTGAAAGTGCGGGTCAAGAACGCGCGCGCCTATGATGAGTTCTACCAGACCCTGATCTCGGAAGTGCGGGTCCACAACGTGACCGCGCTGCTATCGATGGAGGAGATCAAGTCCACCACGATGTTGCCTTTGGGTGCTTTGGTCGACGGATAGTTTCAGGTTTCCACTATCAAGCGCTGCAAGCCGTGGAAGTGATAGGTGTTGTCATAGGCCGGTGCTTCGCTCAGGCGTAGAGAGGGGCACCGATTGAACAGGATCGACAGCGCGACTCGCATTTCCAGCCGTGCCAACGGCGCCCCGACACAGAAATGCAAGCCGCCGCCAAAACTGGTGTTGGTGACAACCGGGCGGGTTGGGTCAAACTGATCTGGGTTTGTCCATACTGCCGGGTCGCGGTTCGCCGCCCCCAAAAGCAAGGCCACCTCGTCGCCGCGTTTGAAACTGTGGTCGAACAGGGTGACGTCTTCGTAAGCATAGCGCGTGAACATGTGCAGCGGCGGATCGTAGCGCAGGATTTCCTCGACCGTTCCGTCTGTGACACCCGGCTGAAAGACGCTGCGATCAAGGCCTAGTTCCAACGCTGTCTTCACGCCGTTGCCCAGCGAATGCACGGTTGCCTCATGTCCGGCGTTCAGCAGCAGGACGCAAGTGGCGACCAATTCATCGCGCGTCAGTTTCTCGCCATCTTCCTCGGCTGCAATCAGCCGGGTGATCAGGTCATCACGCGAATCCGTGCGACGGCGGTCGATATAGCTGTTCAGGAAATCAGTGAATTCTTGCGAGGCTGCGGCTGCATCTTGTTCGGTCTGTGCCGTTCGGCTGGCCTGATACATGGCGACCATGGAATGGGACCAACGCAGCAGGTCCGGCGACATCTCCTCGGGTACGCCCAGCAGGCGGCAGATGGTGATCACGGGCACTTGGGTGCAAAACCGGTCCAGCAGATCGAACGGGGAATCCGGGAAATCGTCGATCAATGCGTGGGTCAGGTCCCGTATTGCGGGCTCTAGCGCAGTAATCGCGCGCGAGGTGAAGGCGCGCATCACCAAGGCCCGCAATCTAGTATGGCGGGGTGGTTCCAGCTCAAGCAGGGAATGCGCCTCGATCGCCAACCATGGGGCGAGGTGCCTTGGACCCGGCTTTTGCATCTCGGCTGGGGTTTCACGGCCAAAGCGGCGGTCTTTCAGCAACGTTTGCACGGCCTTGTGCGAAACGGCGGCCACAATCTGATAGTCGTCCCAATAAATCAGATCGCCGGATGCGCGGGCATGGTGATAGAAAGGGTAGGGGTTTTGGACGAAGTCCGGTGCAACCGGGGATTGGGTAAGCGTCTTCATTCCAAGGACACTTGCCATGAGGCCCGGTGAATGCAAGACCCTATTTCATGCAAAGGGTTTGGGTTGTTTTGGGATTTGTCTTGTCTGTCGCGCTGTTGGCGGCAGGGGTGTGGTCATACGGCTACCGGCAGGCGCTGCTGCAACTTAGTGACAAGGCTGAGGCTGATCTGGAACTCGCTGCCGACCGGCTGAGCACTCAGATGCAGGTCTATCAGGAACTTGCCGTACTGATGGCCACACATCCTGCTTTCGACACGCTGGAGACCGAAGCACAACGGCGCGAAGCGCGCTTCGTGCTGTTGGATGTTGCCGATAAGACAGCGGCGGTCGATATGATCTATCTGGACCGCGACGGTCAGGTTCTGGCCTCGGCACAACCGGCGGCACAGACCAATATGGCCGATCACCCTGCCTTTGAGCGTGCCTTGCAGGGCGCGATGGGCAGTGCGCATGGGGTGTTAGACGCGACCGGGGACCGGATCTATTCTTACGCCGCCCCCGCGTTTGGCCCCGAAGGGCAGGTGGACGGGGCATTAATGGTCATCGCCGACGTGCAGGATGTCGAGCAGACGTGGCGCGGCAGTACCGAGGCTGTTTTCTTTGTCGATGCCGAGGGGGTCGTGTTCATCTCCAATCGCTCGGACCTGTTGTTCTGGCGCCGTGACGACGGCCAACTGGGGCTATCTCCGCCAACCGGTGAGTCCGTGGCCTTCGCCTCGGTCCAAGTGGGACCGCATGAGTTGTGGGAGGTCGATTGGGGTCGGTATTTACCGCAACGTGCCTTGCATCTGACGCTGGATCTGCCAGTGATCGACATGACGGCCGAAGTGCTGGTCGATGTTGCTCCGGCCCTGCGCTTGGCCGGGTTGCAGGCGGCGACGGTGGCGGCAATCTGTCTGGCCTTTGGGGCTTTGTTGTATCTGGCCACCGAGCGCAGGCGCACTTTGGCCTTGGCCAATGTCGAGTTGGAAAGCCGCGTGGCGCAACGCACTCATGAACTGACGGATGCCAACACCGCTCTGCGCCGCGAAGTGCATGAGCGACAGGAGGCGGAAACCGCCCTGAAACACGCGCAGGAAGAATTGGTGCAGGCTGGAAAACTCAGCGCATTGGGGCAGATGTCTGCTGGGATCAGTCACGAGTTGAACCAGCCACTCATGGCGATCCGGCAATTCGCCGATAATGGAACCGCTTTCCTGACCCGTGGACGCGAGGAAAAGGCCGCTGAGAACCTAACCCGCATTTCCGATATGGCCGCACGTATGGCCCGCATCATCAAGAACCTGCGGGCGTTTGCGCGCAATGAAAGCGAGCCGATGAGCAAGGTTGATCTGGTGCAGGTCATCGAAACCGCGATCGAACTGACCGAGGCGCGTTTGCGCGCGGATGGGGTGGTTCTGGACTGGACCCCTCCGGTGCGGCCTGTGTTCGCGTGGGGCGGAGAGGTGCGTCTAGGGCAGGTTTTCGTCAACCTGATCAACAACGCCGCCGACGCCATGAGCCAGCAACCCGAGCGGCGGATCGACATTGAAATACATGATGACGAAAAGCTGTCGGTGACAGTCCGCGATATCGGTCCGGGGATTGAAAATACGGAAAAACTGTTCGAACCGTTTTATACGACCAAAGAGGTCGGCTCCTCAGAGGGGATGGGGCTAGGTCTTTCGATCTCGTACGGGCTGGTGCAAAGCTTTGGCGGCAATATTCGCGGTGTGAACTCGAATCCAGGGGCGACCTTTACGGTTGAACTGGAGTATTTTCGGGAAGATGAAGTGGTATGACACGCAAGGTTCTTCTGGTCGATGATGACGCGGCGGTCCGCGAGGCATTGGCGCAAACGCTGGAACTGGCGGATTACGCGCCGGTCACGGCAGGTTCTTTTGTTGCGGCCAAGGACCATATTCGCGCGGATTTTGCGGGGGTCATCGTCTCGGATATCCGCATGCCCGGACGGGACGGGTTTTACCTTTTGAACTACGCGTTGGAGATTGATCCCGAGTTGCCGGTGATCCTGCTGACAGGCGAAGGCGATATTCCAATGGCCGTTCGGGCGATGGGCAAGGGTGCGTTCGATTTTCTGGAAAAGCCCTGTGCGGCCTCTGATCTGCTTGAGGTGCTGGAACGGGCGCATCTGGCGCGGCGGCAAGTGCTGGAACAGCGCGCCTTGAAACAGGAGTTGGAAAAGGGCGACCCGGCGGCGCGGCTTCTGTTTGGTCTGTCTGCGCGGTCGGAGGCGTTGCGGGACCGGGTGCGTTCAGTTGCGCCGACTGGGGCCGAGGTTCTGGTGACAGGACCTGCGGGCAGTGGGATATCAAAGGTTGCTGAGGTGGTTCATTTGATGTCACCGCAATCGCAGGGTCCATTCGTCAAGCGGCCCGCTTCGGGCATGTCGGTTCAGTCTTTGCAGCAGGTGTGTGAGGACGCGGCTGGTGGTTCACTGTTCCTTGACGAGGTTTCGGTGATGCCGAAAGACACCCAATATGCGGCGCTTGAAATCATCGAGCAGGGGGTTGGGGCACGGATCATCGCCGGCACCACTGCGGATCTGGCGGATCTGTCCGCAACAGGGCAGTTTCATGCGGACCTGTTCTATCGGTTGGATGTGATGCGCGTGCGCATCCCGTCCCTGTCCGAGCGGCCCGAGGATATCCCGGTGATCTTTCGCCACTACGTCGCGCAGGCTGCGGAACAGGCTGGCATTGCAGTACCTGACATCTCTTCCGAACATTTGGCGGCCTTGATGTCGCAAGATTGGCCAGGGAATGCCCGATCCTTGATGTCAGCGGCCATGCGCTTTGTGCTTGGGATGCCGGATGAGGTGGGCGCCGCCACTGAGTTGGGTCTGAGCGAGCAGATGGCCCAAGTTGAGCGGTCACTTTTGATCGCGGCGCTGGGGCGCCATAACGGCAAAGCATCGGACGCGGCCAAGGCGCTGAAACTGCCGCGCAAGACATTTTACGACAAGCTGGCTCGCTATGGCATTCGGCCCGAGGATTATCGCAGGTAGGTGCTCCCGCCCGCTTTCTCTGCATTTCATGCAGGTCAGGCGGTTGGGCCGGGCAGTTCGCTGACGCGAACTGTGGTTGCGCTTGATTGGGTGGTGATTCTCGATGGGCGAATCAAGTTGTGCGGAAAACCGCACAGAAGGGGTTTGGGCTTGTGCGAAATTTCGCACGTCGCTCAAGGATAGCAGCCAAAGATCTGTTCGCGCGGCTTGTAATGAACTGTTAATTAACAAAAAAATACAATCAACCGGCATTCAGAACAAAAAGTTGAGCGGTAAGAGGCGATTCGGTTCACTGCCCGGCATGAGGCGCTCGTCGAGCGTCTGGGAGAAGTTTTGTGAAGTCTGGGAGGATAGGACAGATGAAATTCCTGACAACAGCCGCAACCGCACTGGCGCTGACCGTGACCGCGACCGCTGGGATGGCGGCGTGTGACGACGGCGAGATCGTGGTGAAGTTTGCGCATGTGACCAACACCGACAAGCACCCCAAGGGGATTGCTGCATCGTTGCTGGAGCAGCGTGTCAATGACGAGATGAACGGCGTTATGTGCATGGAGGTGTTCCCGAACTCGACCCTCTATAATGACGACAAGGTGCTGGAGGCGATGCTGCAGGGCGACGTCCAACTGGCCGCGCCGTCGCTGTCGAAGTTTGAAAAGTTCACCAAGCAGTTCCGTCTGTTCGACCTGCCGTTCATGTTCAAGAACATTGATGCGGTGGACGCATTCCAAGCCTCGGCTGACGGTCAAGCGATGAAGGACAGCATGCAGCGCCGTGGCCTGCAGGGGCTGGCATTTTGGCACAACGGCATGAAGCAAATGTCGGCGAACAAACCTTTGGTTGATCCTTTGGATGCGGATGGCCTGAAGTTCCGTGTTCAGTCTTCGGACGTGCTGGTCGCGCAGATGGAAGCCATTGGTGGCAGCCCGCAGAAAATGGCGTTCTCGGAAGTCTATGGTGCTTTGCAGCAGGGCGTTGTGGACGGGCAGGAGAACACCTGGTCGAACATCTACGGCAAGAAGTTCTTCGAAGTGCAGGACGGTATTACCGAGACCAACCACGGCATCATCGACTATCTGGTTGTGACTTCGGTTGACTGGCTGGACAGCTTGGACCCCGAAGTGCGCGATCAGTTCCTGACGATCCTGAGTGAAGTCACCGAGACGCGGAACAAAGAAGCCTTTGCGGTGAACGAAGCGGCCAAGCAGTCGGTGATCGACGCCGGGGGCACCATTCGTGAGCTGAACGCCGACCAGCGTCAGGCTTGGGTCGATGCGATGAAGCCTGTCTGGGACAAGTTCGCTGGCGATGTGGGTCAGGACAAGATCGACGCTGCACAGGCGATCAACGCCGGATTTTAATCCGAGCAGTCCGCGCGCCGGGGGACTGGGGAGTTATCGACGCGCGGGCCGGGCGGGCTGAAACAGGCCCGCCCCAATTATTCTCATCACACAAAATGCGGGGACAATGAGATGTCTGGTGCGAAACCCGGCTCTGGCGGGCTGATCGACCATATCGAAGAGACGATGATCGCGCTGTTGTTGGGGGTGATGACCGTCGTCACCTTCGCCAACGTCATCGCGCGGTTCGTCTTTAATTCTAACATCCTGTGGGCGCTGGAACTGACAGTGTTCACCTTTGGCTGGTTGGTGCTGTTGGGGGCGTCCTATGCAGTGAAGAAACACGCGCATCTGGGCGTGGATGCGATCCTGAACATGCTGGCCCCGGCGCCGCGACGCATCCTGGCGCTGATTGCGGTGGCGTGCTGTCTGGTCTTCTCGTTGCTGCTGCTGAAGGGGTCCTATGACTATTGGGCCGTCTTCGCGGATCTGCCGCCGACCTCAGGCCGGTGGTTCCCGACCGGGTTCGATACCGGTGCGCGCAGCCAGAGCTTTTACGAGGTTGACGACATCCCAATGGTCGCGCCGCTGCGGTTTTTGGAAGACATGATCAACTATGGCGAGGGCTATGAAAAGCTGCCCAAGGTGATCCCGTATCTGGTGTTGCCGGTGTCGATGATCCTGCTGGTGATCCGCTTTTCTCAGGTTGCAGTACAAATCTGGCGCGGCGAAACCGACCGCCTTGTCGCCAGCCACGAAGTCGAGGACGAGATCGAAGAAGTCCGCGCACAACAAGGGGTGCATGACTGATGGACGTCGTTCTTCTTTTCTCAATGGTCATTGGCCTGCTGTTGATCGGTGTTCCGATTGCGGTGGCGCTTGGCCTTAGCTCGACCCTGTTCCTGCTGATCTATTCTGACAGTTCTTTGGCCTCGGTCGCAGGCACGCTGTTCGAGGCATTCGAGGGGCATTTCACCCTGCTAGCAATCCCGTTCTTCATTCTGGCGTCGTCTTTCATGACAACGGGCGGTGTGGCGCGGCGGATCATACGCTTCTCGATTGCCTGTGTTGGGCATTTGCCTGGTGGTCTGGCGATTGCGGGCGTGTTTGCTTGTATGCTGTTCGCGGCACTGTCGGGGTCGTCCCCGGCGACCGTTGTGGCCATCGGCTCGATCGTGATCGCAGGGATGCGTCAGGTGGGGTATTCCAAGGAATTCGCCGCTGGTGTGATCTGTAACGCGGGTACGCTGGGCATCCTGATCCCGCCGTCGATCGTGATGGTTGTCTATGCAGCCGCCGTCGAGGTCTCGGTCGGGCGCATGTTCCTTGCAGGGGTCATTCCGGGCCTGATGGCAGGTCTGATGCTGATGATCACCATCTATGTCATGGCCAAGGTCAAGAACCTGCCCAAAGGTGAGTGGAAAGGATGGGGCGAGATCTTTGCCTCGGCGCGCGAGGCCGGATGGGGCCTTTTCCTGATCGTCATCATTCTGGGTGGTATTTATGGCGGTATCTTTACTCCGACCGAAGCCGCGGCCGTGGCCGCCGTCTATGCCTTCCTGATTGCCAGCTTCGTCTACAAGGACATGGGCCCGCTCAGCACGGAAGAAGGGCAACCCAATCTGCCGCTGATCAAAAAGCCCTATGCGCTGGTGACGGCCTTTTTCCACCCCGATACCAAGCATACGCTGTTCGAGGCAGGCAAGCTGACCGTCACGCTGCTGTTCGTGATCGCCAACGCGCTGATCCTGAAACATGTGCTGACCGACGAGCAGGTGCCGCAACACATCGCCAGTGCCATGCTGTCGGCGGGTCTGGGACCTGTGACCTTCTTGATCGTGGTGAACGTGATCCTGCTGATCGGCGGTCAGTTCATGGAGCCTTCGGGCCTGCTGGTCATCGTGGCACCTCTGGTGTTCCCGATTGCGATTGAACTGGGCATCGACCCGATCCATCTGGGCATCATCATGGTGGTCAACATGGAGATTGGGATGATTACACCTCCGGTCGGGCTGAACCTGTTCGTGACCTCGGGCGTGGCCGGAATGCCGATGATGAGCGTCGTGAAGGCGGCGCTGCCCTTCCTGGCGGTTCTGTTCGTCTTCCTGATCATGGTCACGTATATCCCATGGATATCGACCTTCTTGCCCAACACATTCATGGGGCCAGAGATCATAACGAACTAGCCGTGAACCACATGAAAGCCGGGCCCCAGAGGCCCGGCTTTTTCCTTTGCGCCCTTCTTGACGAATTGCGGGTCATGCCCATCTGGAGGGCAGAGGACGACCTCACCACTTTGGTTGATCATTCGGGACGACCCGAACGGATATGAGGTGCCTCTATGCCCTGGATTTTTCTGCTATTCGCCGGTTTGTTGGAAATCGTCTGGGCCGTTGCGATGAAGCAATCGGTTGGTTTCACCCGGCTTTGGCCGACCGCGCTGATGGGCGTGTCGATGATCGGGTCTTTTGGCTTGCTGGCACTGGCTATGCGGGATTTGCCACTCGGCACGGCCTATACGATCTGGACCGGGATCGGTGCGGTTGGAGCGTTCATGATCGGCGTCATGTTTCTAGGCGAGGCCCTGACAGCCCCGCGCTTGATTGCAGCGGCCCTGATTTTGGCCGGTTTGGTAACTATGAAACTGGCGTGACGCTCAGGCGTTTTGCAGCGCGTCGATGATGCCCGCGAAATCCTGCGCTTTCAGGCTGGCCCCGCCGACTAATGCCCCGTCCACGTTGGACACGGCAAAGATGTCTGCGGCATTGCCGGGTTTGACCGACCCGCCATAAAGTAGCCTGACCGAGCGGCCCACGCCCTCGCCAAAGCGACGTTCCAGACGGGTGCGGATAAAGTCGTGGACCTCGCCAATTTCGTCGAGGGTGGGGACCTTGCCCGTGCCGATAGCCCAGATGGGTTCATAAGCGACGATCAGGTTCTCACCGGTTGATTGATCAGGGATCGAGCCCGACATCTGACCGCCGATGATATCCAGGGTGTTGGCTGCTTCGCGCTGTTCCAGGCTTTCTCCGACACAGATGATGGCTTTCAACCCTGCGTCCATGGCAGCACGGGCCTTGGCACGGATGTCTTCATTTTGCTCACCGTGATCCTCGCGCCGTTCAGAGTGGCCCAGAATGACCGCGGACGCCCCGGCATCCAGCAGCATTCCGGCGCTGATATCTCCGGTATGGGCGCCAGAGGCGTTTGCATGGCAATCCTGACCGCCAACCTGAATATCTGTGGCCTGCACGGTGCTGGCTGCGCGGTACAGCAAGGTTGCGGGCGGGCAGATCAGCACATCGACCGTGGGGGACGGATACATGCGGGCGAGGGTGCTCAACTCCTCTAGCTCGGCCGACATTCCATTCATTTTCCAGTTACCAGCCGCCAGCTTGCGCCGCATCGCACACACTCCCACAAGAATTTTTGTTTGTGTTTCGGATAACACCCGCCGGGGGTCGTGACAATTCCGGTTGCAGACCATCGCAGAAATCGACAGAACTCGCGCGAGCTAATGAGGCAGAGATGATCGACACACTGGATCTTGCGAAATTGGACGCCCGTGATGTGGCGGAACTGGCCAGATTGCGGCGCGCCGTTAGCGACGTTGGGTTTCTGCGCGTCTCCAACACTGGATTAGACAAGGCGAGGATCGAAGCCGTCCTAGCCGCTTACAAAGCGTTTTTCCACCTGCCCGAGGCGCAAAAAAGCCGCGTCGACATGGCAAAGACCGGGGCAAATCGAGGCTGGGGTGCGCCGCATTCCGAACAAGTCGATCCCGATGCGAATCCGGACTACAAAGAGGTGTTCGATTGCGGTTTCGATCTGCCCAAGGACAGTGCCTATGCCGACCGGGACTTGAGCGTTTACGCCCCTAACCAATGGCCCGACGCGCCGTCTGGTTTTCAGCACATGATTCAAGGCTACTATGGTGACGCTTGTGCCGTTGCGATGCGTATCTTGCGAGCGATTTCCGTTGCTTTGGGCCGCGGCGACGCGGGCAGCTTTGATGTGGCGTTTGACACGCCGATGGCTTTGCTGCGCGGCAACTTCTACCCTCAACGTCCCGTTTGGGCGGGGGCGCGTGATTTCGGGATCGGCGCGCATACGGATTATGGCTGTCTTACCTTGCTGGCGACGGATGGCACTCCGGGGCTTGAGGCGCAATTGCCGGATGGAAGTTGGGCCGAGGTCCAAGCCGACCCCGGCACCTTCGTGATCAACTTCGGGGAAATGCTGGAGTTCTGGACCGCAGGGCAGGTCAAAGCGACCATGCACAGGGTCGTCGGAGGAGCGGATGAACGGGTTTCGGTGCCGCTGTTTTTTAACCCGTCCTATGACACCAATGTTGCGCCGCCTGAGTCGGACCAAGTGATTTCAGCCGGAGAACACCTGACCCGGCGGTTCAACGAAACCTACGTTCACTTGAAAACGGCGTCTTAATTCTGCGCTGACAGGGTCTCGTCGAACTTGATCGACTCGCCGCATCCGCAGGCATCGACCACGTTTGGGTTGCGGAACTTGAAACCGGCTTCCAGCAGCGAGACTTCATAGTCGATTTCGGTTCCGAACAGGAACATCTGCGCCATAGGGGCGATCATCACCCGCGCGCCGTCCTGTTCGACCACCTCATCATTGGTGTCGGCTTCGTCCACGTAGTCCATGGTGTATTCCATGCCTGCGCAGCCGCCTTTTTTGACGCCAATGCGCAGTCCCGCGTGTCCGCCCGATTCCATCAGGCGTACAATCTGGGCCGCAGCCTTTGGGGTCATGGTCACGGCCTGTTTGCCGGGAATGCCAAACATTTTCGTCTCCGTCGTCACGCGTTGTTTATAACTTAGTCCTCTGGTGGGGCAGTCTCAAGACATAGCAGACGTGCTTACCTAAGTTTTCCACTCAGGTAGGCACATGTGCAACCTACGCTTGCCTAACGCCGCGCCTTCGTCCTAGCCTTGCACTCAGTTGAGCAGAGAACATTGCAGGTAGGGCAACAGGATGAATTTTTCGCTAAAGCTTAGTGGACTAAAAGCGGTGCCGTTAATTGCCCTCGCGGCGTTTGCTGGTGCTGCTGCGGCTCAAACCGATGAAAAGCGGCATCCGGTGAATTGCGCCACTGCGCCAGGGGATTTGCGCGCCATCGCGGCTGAGAAAAAACACGCTCAAGATCAACAGGTTGCAAGCGTTGTTTCAATCCTTCCAGCCGGTGCGCTGCTGGGCCTTATCACCGGGACCGAGAAGAAACATTTGTCGATGCTCTCTGGTGATTACGTCAAAGCGCTGGACGCGCGGGCGGAAGAAATTAAATCCACCTGCGGTATCAAATAAAAAACCGCCCCGGTGATTGAGGGCGGTTTAGTCATCGACAGCTGGTTTGCTTACATGAAGCCCAGTTCCAGACGGGCCTCGTCGGACATCATCTCCATGCCCCAAGGCGGTTCCCATGTCAGTTCTACGTCCACTTCCTTGACGCCGGCCACCGGTTCGACAGCTTCGACAATCCAGCCCGGCATTTCGCCCGCGACAGGGCAGCCCGGCGCGGTCAGGGTCATGATGACCTTGACGGCGTTTTCGGCCGTGATGTCGATGGTGTAGATCAGGCCCAGATCATAGATATTGACCGGAATCTCAGGGTCATAGACGGACCGGCACGCCTCGACCACCGCTTCATACAAGGGGTGCTCAATCGTGGAAGGCGCAATCAGCGGGGTGCCTTCGAACTGTTCACTCGGGTGGGTCATTCGTGCCTCGGGTCTGTTTCCTGAGCTTTTATATAGGGAAAGCCACGGGCAGCGTCCAGTGGTGCCGTGGCGCCCTTATCGGGCGCCGAGCGATTCATTCGTTTATATCATGCCGGAAGGTCTTCACCTGACCATGGGGCAGGGCGAACATCCGCCGCAACACCAGCCACGCCACCAAGGACAAAGCTGCAAAGATCAGCAGCAAAACCGGCAGGGACGGTGCGACCCCGGGAATGACCAGCAACAGCCCAGTGATCGCCGCGCCGATTGCGAAGCCCAGAAAGATGAACCCCGGCAGCACAATCTCGAGGATGCCGAGGGCCAAAGCCCCCGCCAACCAAATCCACCATGTCAACCAGAACGGATCGGCCATTACCGGCCTCCTTTCAACATTTTGAAGGCATCGCCAAACGCCTCGAGCGCATTCGCGGGCACCACGATGGTTTGTGAGCCATTGCCTGCGCCAAGTGCGTTCAGGGCCTCGACCTGTTTCAATGCGACCTGATACTGAGCGGCCTCGATCCCGTTATCCTGAATAGCTTTGGCGACCACGCCTGTTGCATAGGCTTCGGCCTCGGCCTCAATACGGCGGGCTTTGGCGGTTTGTTCAGCCGCATATAGCTCGGCATCGGCGTTCAGTTCAACGGCGCGTTTCTGACCCTCGGCCTCAGTCACCTGCGCGCGACGGGCGCGTTCGGCGTTCAGCTGCTGCAACATTGCGTCGCGGGTGGCCTGATCCAGGTTAACGTCTAAAATCTCGGCCCGAGTCACCTCGATACCCCAGTCATCCACGGCGGTTTCCACGCTTTCCTGAATACGGGTAATCAGCTGCGCACGGTTCGACTGTACCTCATCCAGGTCCATTTTGCCGATCTCGGCGCGGACGATACCGGCCACGGTGGTGGCAATCGCGCCATCTACGTCACGGATACGATAGACCGTCTTTTCCGGTTCAAGAATGCGGTAAAAGACCGAGGTGTCGATCTGCACCAGCACGTTGTCTTTAGTGATCGCGTCCTGAGTCGCGTTGGGCAACTGACGCTCCAGAATGGATATTTTGTGGCGTGCAACGTCCAGAAACGGAACGATAAAGTTGATCCCCGGTCCAAGGACCGAATGAAGGCGCCCGAACCGTTCAATCACGAACTTCTCGGATTGAGGCACAATCTTTATGCCCTTGAAAATGACGACGACGATCAGCGCCGCGCCCAGCAGGAAAATGATGTTGGATGAAATCAATCCAATAATCTGTTCTTCCATATAACTGTCCTCTCGGTATTGTGTACTATAGTATACATTTGGGGATTGACTCGCCCAATTTCAACTCAGCTATCCCGAGAAGGGGCGCGGAATCAAATCATTGAATAAGCTGATAAGGGGGGCGGAGGCCTGTCTGTGACCACTTTGCATCCCTTGCCGATTGCGCTATCGGGCAAACATGAAACTGATTATAGACACTGACCCCGGCATTGATGACGCAATGGCCATCGCCTATGCTGCTGCTGCCCCCGAGATTGAGCTGATTGGCCTGACCACGGTTTTCGGCAACACCCATGTGCATCAATCCAGCCGGAACGCGCGGTTTTTGTTAGATAAACTGGGCATAAACGCCCCGGTCGCAGAAGGCGCACCCGTGGCGCAGGGGGCGGACACACATGCGCCGTCTGAGCATGTTCATGGGCCTGAGGGGTTTGGAGATGTCACCGACATCCCTCAGATCGGGAGCAATCACAGCCTGTCCGCTGCCGAATACCTGGTTGAAATGGCCCGCGTGCATAAGGGCGAACTGGTGGTCTGCGCCGTCGGTCCCTTAACTAATATCGCCGCTGCACTGCGTCTGGACCCGGAATTTGCCCAGAACATCGCCCGCTTGGTCATCATGGGCGGTGCTGTTTATTGCCCTGGTAACATTACCCCGCATGCCGAGGCGAATATCTACCATGACCCTCTTGCCGCCGATGAGGTTTTTGCCAACCCTCCTACGACGATGGTTGTTGGCTTGGATGTGACGCTCAGGACCCTCTACGAAGGGGCCGATTTTGACGGCCTCGCGGAACAATCCGCAGATATGGGTGGGTTCCTGCGCGATATCTCGAAGTTTTATCTGAAGTTCTACAAGGATGTTGGTGGGCTTGAGGGTTGCGGGCTGCACGATTCGACAGCTGTGATCGCCTGTACCCATGCGGACATGTTCACAATGGTGGAAACCGGGTTGCAGGTTGTTGCGGACGGCCCCGAGATTGGCCTGACCCGCCCTGATCCTTCGCGTCCCGTCGTGCACGTGTGCTGCGATGTCGACGGGGCAGGGGTGGTCGATCTCTTTACCCAACGGGTCGCTTCATTGCCCTGACGGGTTGCAAAGGACGGGCAGATCGGGCAAATCCTGCCCGGTTCAGCGACCCCGAGGCCCCCTATGACCGAACGTTTTTCTTTTGACCTGAAAGCCACCGACGGAAAGGCGAGAGCCGGCGTGATCCGCACACCGCGCGGCGAGGTTCGGACGCCCGCTTTTATGCCTGTCGGAACGGCGGCGACGGTCAAGGCGATGATGCCCGAAAGCGTGCGCGCAACCGGGGCCGATATCCTGTTGGGCAACACCTATCACTTGATGCTGCGCCCGACGGCAGAGCGGATTGACCGTCTGGGTGGTTTGCACAAGTTTATGAACTGGGAACGTCCGATCCTGACAGACTCGGGTGGGTTTCAGGTTATGTCCCTGGCCGGGCTTCGAAAACTGACCGAAAAGGGCGTGACCTTCAAATCGCATATCGACGGCTCCAAGCATGAGCTGACGCCAGAGCGGTCAATGGAAATCCAGCGCCTGCTGGGTTCGGATATCGTTATGTGTTTCGACGAATGCCCGGCCTTACCCGCGGACCGGGACCGGATTGCTGAATCGATGCGACTGTCGATGCGATGGGCGCGCAGGTCGCGCGATGCGTTCGGCGACCGTCCGGGCCACGCTTTGTTTGGTATTCAGCAAGGTGGACTAGAACACGATTTCCGCGAAGAATCCGCCGAAGCCTTAAAAGAGATCGGGTTCGAAGGCTATGCGGTCGGCGGACTGGCCGTCGGCGAAGGCCAAGAGGCCATGTTCAGCGTTCTGGATTTCGCGCCTGATATGCTGCCCACCGATAAGCCACGCTATCTGATGGGAGTGGGCAAGCCCGACGACATCGTAGGCGCCGTTGCGCGCGGCATCGACATGATGGATTGTGTTTTGCCTTCGCGTTCAGGGCGCACAGGGCAGGTTTTCACCCGCTATGGCGTGGTCAATATTAAAAACGCCCGCCATGCGGATGACCCGCGCCCGCTGGATGAGCAGTGTACCTGTCCGGCCTGTTCAAACTACTCCCGCGCCTATTTGCACCATGTATTCCGCGCGAACGAGATGATCTCGGGGATGCTGCTGACTTGGCACAACCTGCATTATTTTCAGGAAATCATGCAGGGTATGCGCGACGCGATTGCGGCGGGAACCTTTGAGGCATGGCAAAATCAATTCCATGCCCAACGCGCACAGGGCGATATCGAACCGATGTGAAATAAGCGGTTTAGGTCGTTTGTCTATCGCCGAAACGGCCAAAACTTCTTCTTTGGCTGTTCGTTGAAGTCCCAACCAAAACCTTCGAAAAACTCTCTAACTTCAGAAGTCAACATTCCACGCCCACTGGCGTACTGAGGTAGATCGAACCCACCACCATAGTTCAATTCGACGACGACCGGCCCACTTTCAGTTATCGAGATATCCGTTGACTGGTAGCGAATAGGTGCAAAGGTTCTGGCTGCGCGCTCATTAACTTCAACCAATTCGCGCCAGAATGGGAGTTGCAACCCCATCAGTCCTTTGACTTCTGGATGATCGTCCAGAAATTCGACTTCCTTGTCCGCCCGCCGCGCTACCGTTTCTATTTTCCCAGTTTCTACATTAACTGAGCACGCAATGTTCCCGGGTCTCCAGAATGCGTCGGCAATGTTATCTCCTTGAGGAATCTTAATAATCGCCATAGGGCAATAGACGTCGTTTTCTCGTACAAGATTGACCATGCGGACTGTTGCGAGAGCCGATGCATATTGGGAAATGTCCGGATGATTTTGAATGACAGACTGCAGCACATAAGAGTTATCGCCGACGATCTCGGCTAAAAATGTTTCGTATGAAACCGGGTCTCGTCCTTCACATACGATGGTTGTTTCATTTGCATCTTTTACCAAAAAAGCACCAAAACTCACCATGCCCTCAGTGATCTTACCGAACAATCCTGAACCAAGGTTCTCAAGTAGAACATCCCGCAATTGCTCTGCCGTTGCTATGGTCTTCAACCTTGGGTAGATTCTGTTGGATTTATCTATAACAGCCAAAGTTTTAGGAACTGGAACACCGGCAGCCTCAAGTAGTGTGTAAGCTACAACTTTGTCTTCAGCAGCGGCACTCCACCCATTGTGGTTACACTTGTGGGTAATTGGCCAGTGAAGGTCATTCGAGATAAACGCCGCACGTTCCGAATCGGTGTAGCGATCTATGTGGTGAAGACCATTTCGCACATACTCGACCATGTTCAACCGTCCGGGTACCTTTGACACTTTGTTGAAGTCGAGCTGAGTTTTCATGACTGATCGTCCTGAGCTCTTTGCAGCATAAGCCAAGAGCTCCACATATTCGGAGTCTCGAACCTCTAGATAGTGCTTGTGGTCGTCTTCTGCTGCGGAGATTTTTTTTTGCGTGCTCATGCCAGAATGTCTCGTTTTTGAAGTGCGGGAGTTGTGCTTCACGATAAATCGTTTTCCCAATATTTTGAGTGAATTCAAAAAAATGTTGTTTAGCTGTTGTTTGAAGCCCACGATGTGGCATTACAACGTACTTGCACCAATCGATGAAACTGTTCCGAATGCGTTTTTCTAGCCTTGTAGTGGTATAGTCTTCAGGCCATTGTACTAGACGCAAAGGTAAGGTTGAAAAGAGGGGTCTATAACCCCACCTTAACCATCCAAACAGGAGATGGCCGAGTGTTGCCTGACACAGGGACCGGAGCCGTCTTGCCAATGATAAGGATAGAGCATGCAAGAGCCTCTGAATTCCTCGTACCCAGTACTGCCGTTGCGCGACATTGTGGTGTTTCCACATATGATCGTGCCGCTGTTCGTGGGACGGGAAAAATCCGTCCGCGCGCTTGAAGAAGTGATGCAGGACGACAAGCAGATTCTGCTGTCCAGCCAGATTGATCCGGGTGAGGACGATCCCGCAATCGACGGGATTTACCGGTCGGGCGTACTGGCAAATGTGCTGCAACTGCTGAAACTGCCCGATGGCACTGTCAAAGTGCTGGTCGAAGGGCAGGCGCGCGTGCAGATCACCGATTTTCTGGAAAATGACGATTTTTTCGAGGCCCGCGCTGAATATCTGACCGAAATTCCGGGCGACGTGACGACGACCGAGGCGCTGCTGCGCACCGTCGCAGATGAGTTCGAGCGTTACGCCAAAGTCCGCAAGAACATCCCCGAAGAAGCGCTGACCGCCGTTGGTGAAACCACCGAACCTGCCAAGCTGGCCGACCTGGTTTCGGGCCATCTTGGCATCGAGGTTGAGCAAAAGCAGGAACTGCTTGAGACGCTCTCGGTTAGTGAGCGGCTGGAAAAGGTCTATGGCCTCATGCAGGGCGAGATGTCGGTTCTGCAGGTTGAAAAAAAGATCAAGACCCGCGTCAAATCCCAGATGGAGAAGACGCAGCGCGAGTACTACCTGAATGAGCAAATGAAGGCCATTCAGAAGGAACTTGGCGATGGCGAGGACGGCGGCAACGAAGTTGCTGAACTGGAAGAGAAAATCGCCGAGACCAAGCTGTCGAAAGAAGCGCGCGAAAAGGCCGAGGGTGAGCTGAAGAAGCTCAAGAATATGTCACCCATGTCGGCCGAGGCCACCGTTGTGCGCAACTATCTGGACTGGATTCTGTCGCTGCCGTGGGGCACCAAATCCCGCGTCAAAAAGGATCTGGGCCGTGCCCAGGACATTTTGGATGCCGATCACTATGGGCTTGAGAAGGTCAAGGAACGGATCGTCGAGTATCTGGCGGTTCAACAGCGCTCGAAAAAGCTGAAAGGCCCGATCCTGTGCCTTGTCGGCCCTCCGGGTGTGGGTAAAACCTCGCTGGGTAAGTCGGTTGCCAAAGCCACGGGGCGCGAGTTCATTCGCATCTCGTTGGGTGGCGTGCGTGACGAATCTGAGATCCGCGGCCACCGTCGGACCTATATCGGTTCGATGCCCGGCAAGATCATCCAGTCGCTGAAAAAGGCAAAGACCACGAACCCGCTGATTTTGCTCGATGAGATCGACAAGATGGGGCAGGATTTCCGTGGCGACCCGGCTTCGGCCATGCTTGAAGTGCTGGACCCGGAACAGAACAGTACGTTCATGGACCACTACTTGGAGGTCGAATATGACCTGTCCAACGTGATGTTTCTAACCACGTCGAACAGCTATAATATGCCCGGGCCTCTGCTGGACCGGATGGAGATCATCCCGCTGGCTGGCTATACCGAGGAAGAGAAATCCGAGATAGCCAAGCAGCACCTGATCAGCAAGCAGGTTAAAAACCATGGCCTCAAGGCCAAGGAATTTGAGCTGACCGATGATGCGCTGCAATCCATCATCCGCACCTATACCCGGGAAGCGGGCGTGCGGAACTTGGAACGAGAGATCGCCAAGGTTGCCCGGAAATCGCTGACCAAGATCATTAAGAAAGAGGCCGAGTCGGTCACGGTGACGCCCGACAATCTGGATGATTTCCTGGGCGTGCCCAAATACCGCTATGGTCTGGCCGAACAGGACGATCAGGTCGGTGTTGTGACTGGTCTGGCTTATACCTCGGTCGGGGGCGATCTGCTGCATATCGAAGCGCTGAAACTGCCCGGCAAGGGGCGGATGAAGACCACCGGTAAGCTGGGCGATGTGATGAAGGAATCCATCGACGCGGCATCGTCCTATGTGCGGTCAATCTCGCCTCAGATCGGGGTGAAGCCGACGAAATTCGACACGCTGGACATTCACGTCCACGTTCCGGATGGCGCAACGCCAAAGGATGGCCCTTCGGCCGGTCTGGCGATGGTGACTTCGATCGTGTCGGTGCTGACCGGTATTCCGGTTCGCAAGGATATCGCCATGACGGGCGAGGTTTCGCTGCGCGGCAACGCGATGCCGATCGGTGGGCTCAAGGAAAAACTGCTGGCGGCCCTGCGTGGTGGCATCAAGACTGTCCTGATCCCCGAGGAAAATGAAAAGGATCTGGCCGACATCCCGGATAACGTGAAGGAAGGGCTGGAGATCATCCCGGTCACGCATGTGTCCGAGGTTCTGAAGCAGGCGCTGATTAGCGAGCCTGAACCCATCGAATGGGACGAAGCAGCCGAGGAGGCCGCAGCAGCGGCTGCGAAAGCCGCGGAAAGTTCGGCAGCGTCTGCCAGAACGCACTGAGTTCGGATTGAATGATCAAAATGGGCGGGGTTTCAACCTCGCCCTTTTTCATGCGACTACCCAAAGAATTGGGACGCAAGGAACCACCAAGTTTTAGGGGAAAATGGTGGGTGATAAGAGATTTGAACTCCTGACATCTTCGATGTGAACGAAGCGCTCTACCACTGAGCTAATCACCCGTAAGGCGGCGTCTTACAGTGAGTCTTGGCCCGCCGCAAGAGCCGGGATTCGTTTTTCTAACCCCGGCACCAAAGTCCCCCCTGAGGCGCGCCCCGAGGGGAAAATGTCCTCATAGACCCGGCAAACCTGGCAGTCTGGACAGAACGCCACGCTGACCGAAGGTGGTGCCGCGCTCGTTGCCAAAGTTCACACGGACGCCGAAGCTGACATATGCTTCGTTTTCGCTACCGGACACCAATGGGGACGAAATATGGGCAACACCGACATTGCCGTAGACTTCGGCATTGTCCGCAGCCGCATAAGAGGCGCCAATGGCAAACAGGTTGTAGTCCAGTGCACCTGCAAAGTTGTCAACGATGTCAAAGCTCGCGTTCAGTTCCCATGCATCAGCTAATTCGGTTTTTGCCGAAATACCAAATAGCGTGCCATCCAGATCCGAGGCATTTGTCAGATCTTGTCGCCCAAGATAACCTTCGATCTCTGCGGGTCCGGCATCAAATCCGGCTTCCAGACCGTAGAATTCGAAATCGGCTTCGTCCAGGTCTTCCTGGCCGTAAAACAGGCCGAAAGACGCGTTGTTGGCGGTGTGCCAGTTGCCGTGCAAGGTCCAGTTCGTTGCGGTCTCGCTTAGGTCCTGAAATCGCTGGACGCCAAGATCTAGCTGTGTGCTGAATGCGCGGTTAAATGCCAATTCTCCAGAACCGTTCAGGTTGTAGGCGTCACCGAAGTCGGTGTCTGTGAACGTAGAATAATCCAGATTCAAATATCCGCCGGAAAATTCGACAGCTTGTGCTGCACCAGTCAGGGTTGCCGCTGACAAAGCGCTGCTAATAAACAACTTTTTCACGTTTATGCTCCGTTTTCTTTTCGTTGTGCAATAGGGTCTTCTTGAGACCTTCTGAGCAATTGCGGACTTAATCGGGCTAGAGCGGAAAGTGTATCTGGCACAGTTGAATTAGGTGCGATGTGGCGAAGCTGACACAGTTTTTGGTTGTGGCGAAAACACCTGCTACTTGATCCACTTGCGTTGTTGGCTGATCTATCGTCAAGACCGGTGATGACACGTTGATCCGAGATCTTCGGCGAAGGTAAAATTTCCGAATTCGGAAAAAACTTCAAAACGCCGCTTGACGCTGCCCGAGCGGAGCCATAATACACCCAAACGTTCAGCAACGAACGTGCAGCGGGCGGTTGTAGCTCAGTTGGTTAGAGTACCGGCCTGTCACGCCGGGGGTCGCGGGTTCGAGCCCCGTCAACCGCGCCATCGCTGCACTCCTTGGTCCAGGTTAAAGGCCGTAAAAATAGATGCGCGGTTGTAGCTCAGTTGGTTAGAGTACCGGCCTGTCACGCCGGGGGTCGCGGGTTCGAGCCCCGTCAACCGCGCCATTTATTTCTCAAATCTCAGTCAGAACTTTAAACATTCAGCACATTGCGCGCCGACGCACATGTTTTGTCAGGAGTGATCGGCAATAATCCGTAAGTTCACACTTTGTTCTAATTTTTCTGTTGGAGACTCAGTGCTGCTCGCCTATTTCTAGGTCACTTGCGTGTAGGGGGCCAAGAATGGCTGAACTGAAGAATATCGAGGTGCGCGGCGCGCGCGAACATAACCTCAAAAGCATTGATGTGGATATTCCGCGGGATCAGCTTGTGGTGATCACGGGGCTATCTGGTTCGGGCAAGTCGTCGCTGGCCTTTGATACGATCTATGCCGAGGGTCAGCGTCGCTATGTCGAAAGCCTGTCGGCTTATGCGCGGCAGTTTCTGGACATGATGGAAAAGCCCGATGTGGATCACATCAGTGGGCTGTCTCCAGCGATCTCGATTGAACAGAAGACGACGTCGAAAAACCCGCGCTCGACCGTGGGGACCGTGACCGAGATCTACGACTACCTACGCCTTTTGTTTGCCCGCGCAGGTACGCCCTTTAGCCCCGCCACCGGCCAGCCGATTGAGGCGCAACAGGTGCAGGACATGGTCGACCGGATCATGACGATGGAGGAGGGCACGCGCGGCTACTTGCTGGCCCCCATCGTACGCGACCGGAAGGGGGAATATAAGAAAGAGTTCCTTGAACTGCGCAAACAAGGTTTTCAACGTGTCAAAGTGGATGGCGAGTTCTATGAGCTCGATACCCCGCCCACTTTAGACAAGAAATTCCGCCATGACATCGACGTGGTCGTAGACCGCCTTGTTGTGCGTGAAGGGATGGAGACTCGGCTGGCCGACAGCCTGCGCACCGCTTTGGATTTGGCGGATGGCATCGCGATTCTGGAAACCGCCCCGAAGGAGGGCGACCCGGAACGTATCACCTTCAGCGAGAATTTTGCCTGCCCAGTCAGCGGCTTCACCATCCCCGAGATCGAACCACGCCTGTTTTCTTTCAACGCGCCATTTGGGGCGTGCCCGGATTGCGACGGGTTAGGGGTCGAGCTGTTCTTTGACGAACGCCTCGTGGTGCCGGACCAGACGCTCAAACTGTATGACGGTGCCTTGGCCCCGTGGCGCAAGGGTAAGTCGCCATATTTTTTGCAAACCATCGAAGCCATTGCGCGGCATTTTGAGTTCGACAAGAACACCCCGTGGAAAGACCTTCCCGCCAAGGTGCAACAGGTATTCCTGCGCGGCTCTGGTGATGAGGAAATCCAGTTCCGTTATGATGAGGGCGGGCGAGTCTATCAGGTGACACGCAGCTTTGAGGGCGTTATTCCGAATATGGAACGCCGCTATCGCGAAACCGACAGCGCCTGGATTCGGGAAGAATTCGAGCGTTATCAGAACAACCGTCCTTGCGGGGCCTGTGAAGGCTACCGTCTGCGACCCGAAGCTTTGGCCGTCAAGATCGCGGGTCTGCATGTGGGGCAGGTGGTTCAGATGTCGATCCGTGAGGCCTTGGCCTGGGTTGAGGACGCCCCGAACCATCTGAGCGTACAAAAGAATGAGATTGCTCGGGCGATTCTGAAAGAGATTCGCGAGCGCCTCGGCTTCCTGAATAATGTGGGTTTGGAATATCTTACGCTGTCTCGTTCTAGTGGAACGTTGTCCGGTGGCGAAAGCCAGCGTATCCGGTTGGCCAGCCAGATTGGGTCGGGCCTGACGGGCGTGTTATATGTGTTGGACGAGCCTTCGATCGGGTTGCATCAGCGGGATAATGACCGGCTGCTGGGGACGCTCAAGAATCTGCGCGATCAGGGCAATACGGTGATCGTGGTCGAACATGACGAAGAAGCGATCCGCGAGGCTGATTACGTGTTCGATATTGGCCCCGGTGCCGGTGTGCATGGCGGGCAGGTGGTCAGCCATGGAACGCCAGAGCATATCGCGGCCGATGCGGCATCGATGACCGGGCAATACCTGTCGGGCACGCGAGAGATTGCTGTGCCGACTGACCGGCGCAAAGGGAACAAGAAAAAGCTGAAGGTCGTCAAAGCCACCGGGAATAACCTGAAAAACGTCACGGCAGAATTTCCGCTGGGTAAGTTCGTTTGTGTGACCGGTGTATCGGGTGGCGGCAAGTCGACTTTGACGATTGAGACACTGTTCAAAACCGCCTCGATGCGATTGAACGGCGCGCGGCAGACGCCTGCGCCCTGTGAGACGATCAAGGGTCTGGAGCATCTGGACAAGGTGATCGACATTGACCAACGCCCAATTGGGAGGACTCCGCGTTCGAATCCAGCAACTTACACCGGAGCTTTCACTCCGATCCGCGACTGGTTTGCCGGTCTGCCGGAAGCCAAGGCGCGAGGGTACAAGCCGGGGCGGTTTAGCTTTAATGTCAAGGGCGGCCGGTGCGAGGCGTGTCAGGGTGACGGCGTCATCAAGATCGAGATGCACTTTCTGCCTGACGTCTATGTCACCTGCGAAACCTGCAAGGGTGCGCGCTACAATCGCGAAACATTGGAGATCAAATTCAAGGGCAAGTCCATCGCCGATGTCCTTGATATGACTGTAGAAGACGCGCAGGAGTTCTTTAAGGCCGTGCCTTCAATCCGCGATAAGATGGATGCGCTGGCGCGTGTTGGGCTGGGCTATATCAAGGTTGGGCAGCAGGCCACGACCTTGTCCGGGGGCGAGGCGCAGCGGGTGAAATTGTCCAAGGAATTGTCCAAACGCTCGACTGGGCGGACGCTGTATATTCTGGATGAACCAACGACGGGTCTGCATTTTGAAGACGTGCGCAAGCTGTTGGAAGTGCTCCATGAATTGGTCGATCAGGGCAATACGGTCGTTGTGATCGAGCACAATCTGGATGTGGTAAAAACCGCTGACCATATCATCGACATCGGCCCCGAAGGTGGCGATGGCGGTGGTGAGATCGTCGCCACCGGCACGCCTGAAGATGTGGCCGCCGTCGAGCGCAGCCATACTGGACGATACCTGAATCAGATGCTGAACTCTGAACAGGTAGCGGCGGAATAGCGTCAATACTGCGCGTATCGCAGCATATGCCAGTGGCGCAGTAATGGTGGGAAGAAAAGGAACACAAAGCCGAAATTCACATAGGCAAGCACCATCATCGGCAGCCACATGGCGACGCCAATCAGTCCGACAAATCCGGCAATGCGGGTCGCTGTTACGGGTTTCACCATGCGGTTCAGCATTGCGTGGAACAGCCGTCCACCATCCAGCGGCATCAATGGCAGCATGTTGAAAATCGCCAGCCACAGGTTCAATTGTGCGGTCACGACCAAAACCCAACCCAGCGCGGGAGAGGAAACGAAGGGCTCGACCAGTGAACACACCGCCCAAAGGGTCAGGTTCACTATTGGCCCCATGGCCACGATCAACTCATCCTCGTATGACGAGGTCGAGCGGCGATGTTCGCAAAATCCGCCACCGCAATAAAGGACGACGCGGTTGACGGGGACGCCCTGGATCAAACAACCCCAAGCGTGCCCGAGTTCGTGCAGCAGGATCGAGCCCAGCAAAATACCCACGAATCCAAGCGCATAGGGCAGGGTCCCGGGGTCGAAGCTGAATCCGACGATGATCAGAACCAGTAAAATCAGGCTCTGGTTCAATTGAATGGGTACGTTCCACGGGCCGCGGAACTCAAAAATCGCACCGTCACTATACATATTCAATCCTCGCAACAACGAGAATCGTGATGACGCAGAATTGCGTCAAAAATTGGGTGCTATCGTTGAGGTTGTGTGACCTAGTTCAGAATGTCGACGACCGCGCCGATCAAGTTCAGCACTTTGCGCGTTTCGGGGTCGACCCGGTAAACGTAATCGCCAGCTCGGATATACGAACCGCGATCTAGACCATAACGGTAAGGGTCATTGATCCAGCGGTAGTCGTTATTGATGAACTCGCCGTTGCGATACAGTTTTTTGGCCTGGCCAGGCGGAACGCAAGGTACGTTTTTCTTGGCCAGACCCGGTGGGCAATGGCCACCCTTGTTCTTGACCTGAATCACAGGTTGCGAAGGGATGCGAAAAACGTTGTCCGTAGTCTTGCCGTTGCCTTTACCATTGCCTGCCATCACCGCCGCAGGAGCGGCCACCAGAGTGGAAACTGTTAACAAAACTGCCAAAACGCGTGACATCGTGATCTCCGACACAAAACTGCTCTGACTCGATAGATGGCGGTCCGAAGGTCGGCGGTCAACCCCGCGGGCAGATACCCGCCCACGGGATAATATCATCCGCGTCCGCGTTTTTCGAACCGGGGCAGCATGGCAGAAAAGTCCTTGCCCAGCCCGTTCTCGGCCTCGACAAACTGCTCATAAAGCGCAGTGGCCGCCTGTCCCATCGGAGTATCAGCATCCGAGCTTTCGGCCGCTTGCTGGCTGAGGCGCAGGTCCTTGAGCATCAGTTCCGCCGCAAAGCCCGGTTGGTAATCGTTGTCCGCCGGGCTGGCAGGTCCTACACCGGGCGCGGGGCAATAAGCGTTCATCGTCCAACTATAGCCCGAGGACGTGCTGACCACGTCGAACATCTTTTGCCGGTCCAGACCCAGCTTGTCAGCAAGCGCAAACGCCTCGCAGGTGGCGATCATAGTGACGCCGAGGATCATGTTGTTGCAGATCTTGGCGGCCTGACCGGCACCAGAGCCACCGCAATGCACGGCCTTTTGCCCCATGATGTCGAACAGTGGGGCGGCCTTGGCAAAGGCCTCCTCAATGCCACCTGCCATAAAGGTCAGGGTTCCAGCGGCGGCACCGCCAATCCCTCCGGACACGGGTGCATCCACGGCCAAGACGCCAACTTGAGCGGCTTGGTCTGCGACTGTGCGAGCACTGTCCACATCTACGGTCGAGCAATCCACCCAGACCGCGCCCGAATCCATTGCGGGCAAGATCTGGTCAGCGACAGCACGCAGTATCTGGCCGTTGGGCAGCATGGTGATGACGATCTCGGCACCGACGGCGGCTTCAGCCCCCGAAGCGGCCATAACTACGCCTGGAACGTCCACGTCTGCCATGTCAAAGCCTGCAACCTCGTGCCCGGCCTTGGACAAATTGGCAGCCATCGGATTGCCCATATTCCCAAGGCCGATAAACCCGATCTTCATTCCTCAATCCTCCTCGAATGTCAGCGTATTGCTGCCCAGCGGTTGTAGCATCCGCGACACTTCGACAATGGGGACAGTCCGGTCTTGGTGCTTCCAGCGGGGTGTGCGGTCCTTGTCGATAATCTGTGCGCGGATACCTTCCAGAAAATCTCCGTGCTCGCTTGCGCGGTAGGTAAAGCGGAATTCATGTTCCAGCGCTTTCCGAATGGTCAGGTTAGGCCCGCGCAGCCGGTGCAGCATTTCGATACAGCAGGCCATGGAAAGGGGCGAACCTCGGTTTACCATTTGCAATGCGCTCGCCGCAAAATCCGTGTCTGACGCGGTCAGGGTGTTGAGGATGTCCTGCAACCCTTCACCATCAAAAAGCATGTTGATCTGGTCTTGTAGCGCGGCCAGTTTGCCGTCAGGGGCGTCTTGGGCATGGGCGGCCAGCAGGCTTGCGTCGCCCGAGGCTTCGAGCATGTCGATCAGGTCAGCCCATTGCACGGTCGGGATGTAGTGATCGGCGAATCCGGCGAAAATCGCGTCGGCGGGACCCATACGGTGGCCGGTTATGCCCAGATATTCGCCCACCCGACCGGGGGCCAGCGCAAGCATCAGCGAACTGCCCACATCCGGCACCAGACCGATGCCGCATTCGGGCAGGGCGATCTGGCTGCTTTCGCCCACGACGCGATGGCTGCCGTGACATCCGATCCCAACGCCGCCGCCCATGGTAAATCCTTGCAGGAAACTGACGACCGGTTTGGGGTATTCGAAGATCAGCGCATTCAGGCGGTATTCATCCCGCCAGAACGTCTGACCATATGCGAAATCGCCCTTGGTGCCGGTTTCGTAAAGCTCGGCAATGTCGCCCCCGGCGCAAAAGGCTTTGTCGCCCTCGGCGTCAAAGATGATCAGATGCACCGCATCATCCTCGCGCCAGTTGCGGAGCGCCGCGTCGATGGCCATGCACATGTCATAGCTGAGCGCGTTCAGGGCCTTGGGCCTGGTCAGAGTGATCCGTCCGGCGCGGCCCGCTGTTCGAATGTCGATATCAGCCATAGCGCCCTCAGCGATTGGCCAGCATCTGGCGCGACACGATCACGCGCATAATTTCATTCGTTCCTTCCAGGATTTGATGCACGCGCAAGTCGCGGACCAGTTTCTCGATACCGTAGTCTGCAAGGTAGCCATAGCCGCCATGCAGTTGCAGGCACTGATCCACCACTTTCGATCCGGTCTCGGTCACGAATTTCTTGGCCATGGCGCAGAACTTGGTGGCATCGGGCGCGTCCTGATCCAATTTCCACGCGGCTTGGCGCAAAAATGTGCGCGCGGCCTGCAACTCGATCTCCATATCGGCCAGACGGAATTGCAGCGCCTGAAACTGGTCGATGGACTGACCGAACGCCTGCCGCTCGGACATATATTGCAACGTCATATTCAGCCCCGCTTGCGCGGCCCCTAACGAGCATGAGGCGATGTTAAGCCGTCCGCCATCTAGGCCCATCATCGCGTATTTGAACCCGTCGCCTTCGACACCAACAAGGTTTTCGGCCGGGATTTTGCAATCGTCGAACTGCACCTGCGCCGTGGGTTGGCTTTTCCATCCCATCTTCTGCTCCAAAGCGCCGAAGGACAGGCCGGGGGCGCCGTCCTCGACATAGACCGTTGAAATCCCCTTGGGACCGTCCTGTCCCGTGCGCACCATGCAGACATAGGCGTCGGAATAACCACCTCCTGAGATGAACGCCTTGGTCCCGTTCAGCAGGTATCCTTCATTGCTGCGGTCCGCGCGGGTTTTCAGCGCAGCAGCATCCGAGCCCGAACCCGGTTCGGTCAGGCAATAGCTAAGCACGGTATTCAAACTGAGAACATCGGGCATGATACGCGCTTTCAGCGCATCCCCGGCAAAACTGTCCAGCATCTTCGCGCACATGTTGTGAATCGAAAGAAACGCTGCAACGGATGGGCAGGCCATCGACAACGCCTCGAACACCATGGTGGCATCCAGACGCGACAGGCCTGACCCGCCGCTGTCTTCCGAGACATAGAGGCCGCCGAATCCAAGCTCTCCGACACGTGGCCACAACTCTTTGGGGATGGTGCCTTTGGCCTCCCACTGTCGAGCATAGGGAGCGATGTTCTCCTGCCCGAACTCATAGGCCATGTCGAAGATCGCAGTCTGCTCTTCGGTCAAAGCGAAATCCATGGCTTCCCTCCCACGCCGTCGGATGAATTGAACGAGTGTTTATTTCCTAATTCTTACAGAAATTTTTCACGGCCAGCAATTCCCCGTCTTTATCCTTTGCAGGGGTCAAAGGTCGTGGTGAAATTCCTCGATCAGGTGTTGGACAACCGCTTTTCCCGGATCTTCGCCACGGGCGGATGCCTCGGCATAAACGCGTCGCTGACGTGTGGCCGATGTTCCGTTCTGCGCGATTTGTTGCAACCGCGCCAGTTCGGTCATTGTACCAAGTGCCTCGGTGTCTTCGGCCAGTAGTCCCATCAGTTCGCCCATCAGTTCGGGCATGGGCTTGATCGAGCGGTCGCCAAAGTCGATCATGCCCTCGCCGACGCCATAGCGCTGTGCGCGCCAACGGTTTTCTCCGATCAGGAACTGGTCATAGTTGCGCCAACGCAGGTTTCGCGCTTTCAGGCGGCACAGCATTCGGGTCAGGGCCTGTACCATCGCCGCAAGAGACAGCGCGTGTTCAAGCCTCGGTTGCACATCCATGATCCGCGTCTCAAGCGTGGGGAAGCGGTGCGACGGCCTAAGGTCCCACCAGATTTTCGACGTGTCCTCGATCACGCCAAGCTCTACCAGAATACCGGTGGTGCGCTCATATTCGTCCCAACTGGCCAAGGCTGGGGGCAACCCGGTGCGTGGAAGGTTGTCAAAGACCGTCAAACGGTATGAGGACAGCCCCGTATCCTCACCGTTCCAATAGGGGGATGAGGTGGACAAGGCCAGCAGATGAGGCAGGAAGTAGGCCAGTTGCGGCATCAGATCAGCACGCAGGGCAGGGTCTTGAACCCCGATGTGGACATGCATCCCACAGATCAGCATTCGCCTCGCCACGCCGCCCAAAGCATGTTGCAGCGCGTCATAGCGTTCCTTGCGCGTGTGGTGCTGCCTCTTCCAGTCGGCAAACGGATGGCACGACACCGCAATTGGTGCGAGGTTGTAGTCTGCCGCGCGTTTGGCCACGCAGGACCGTAGGCGTTTCAGGTCCTCTCGTGCGGCGGCGATAGTGGCATGGGGGCGGGTGCCGACCTCGATCTGACATTGCAGGAATTCGGGGCTGACTTGGCCTTGGAAGTCGGTCTGGCAAGCCTCCATCAACGCCTCGGGCGCTTCGGCAAGTTCGCATGTGTCGCGGTTGACCAGAAGATACTCTTCCTCGATACCCAGCGTGTATTCTTGCTGCATGGTCGCCCTCGTCGGTTATTCCAAACAGTGAATACGGAAATGATCGTCTTGCCAAGTGTTTGGCTTGCGAAGCCCCCGGCGCCGGCGATAAGAACCCTTCAGTCAACAGTCCAAACCCCGGAGCGTTCGCGTGAAACCCAGGAAATTCCGAAAAATCAACGACGCCCTTGAGGAACTTGGGGTTAAACTTATCGACAAAGCCCCCGAAAATGACGAACGCGCCCGCCTTGAAGCGTTTGAGAGGGCAGGAGGCTTGACTCGACCCGCCTATGCCTTGTCGCCGGGGATGAAGGAGTTCGATATCGCGCCGCTGGCGGCCGAATATGGCGAACATGCCGATGCGCTGGCCGCGATGAAGGACCCGGCGCGCAGTCAAACCGGCTATCGGATTGGCAATGGCTATTATGATAGCCCCGATGCCGATGCCTTGTACCTGATGATCCGTCGGTTCAAACCTCGAAGGGTGATAGAGGTCGGCTGCGGCAACTCAACGCGCGTGACCCGGCAAGCGATCATCGACGGCGGGCTCAAGACGCAGATCACCGCGATTGACCCCTATCCGCGTGCAGACATCGCCCATGTGGTGGATCATTTCGAACAGAAACGGCTGGAAGAGGTCGACCCCGCGCTGTTCGATCAGTTGGACGCGGGCGACATCCTGTTCATCGATTCCAGCCACGTCGTACGCATAAGCAATGACGTCGCACACCTGTTCTGTCGCATCATTCCTGCATTGAAACCCGGTGTCGTGATCCATGTGCACGATGTTTTTTTGCCCTACGAATATCCCAAGCGATTCTTCTATGACTGCCCCGGTTGGGGCGAGCAGTACATGCTGCACGCTTTGCTGCAATCTGGCGCGTTTTCAATGCTTTGGCCGGGGTATTACCTGCAACAGGATCGTCCTGATGCGGTCGAGTCTTTGCCGTTCCTGGGCGATGGTCGTGCGCAAAGTATCTGGGTGCAGATCAAAGAAAATTGAACTCAAAGTGATCCGCTGCGGCTGAGGCCCCGTACCCCTTTCGATAACACGCTGGAGAGGAGATACAGCCATGTTCCGCCAAACACTGATGGGTGCCGCAGCCGCACTTGCCCTGACACTGCCGGTCAAGGCGCAAGCCGCCGACATCGTGGACACCGCCGTTTCGGCCGGGTCGTTCGAAACGCTTGTTGCCGCTGTTCAGGCTGCCGGTCTGGTCGACACGTTGAAAGGTGACGGCCCGTTCACCGTATTCGCCCCCACAGATGAGGCATTTGCCGCCTTGCCCGAAGGCACAGTAGAAACGCTTCTGCTGCCCGAGAACAAGGACCAACTGGTCGAAATTCTGACCTATCACGTGGTCCCGGCCAAGGTTATGTCCGGTGACATTGCTGGTAAGCGTGCAAAGGTTCTAACGGTCCAAGGTGATCGACTGAGCGTCAACGCCAAGCGCGGGGTTAAAGTCAACGACGCCGAAGTCATTCAGGCAGACATTGAAACCAGCAACGGTGTGATCCACGTTGTCGACGCAGTAATTCTGCCGGAATAACGCGCTGTAAAGTCATGAAAAAACCCCGGTCCTTGCGGCCGGGGTTTTGTGTTTCAAACCAGTCGAACTTGGGTTCCGACCTGGACGAGGGGATAGAGCTCCTCGACATGCTGATTGTAAAGCCCGATACAGCCGGACGAGCTTTGACGTCCAATCTTGCGGGTATCATGGGTGCCATGCACCAGATAGGCAGGCCAGCCAAGATACATAGCCCGCGTGCCCAGCGGATTGCCCGGCTCACCGCCTTCCATGCGAATCGGCAGATCAGGATCACGCTCGCGCATCGACGCAGTCGGTGTCCAGCTTGGGTTTTCGCGTTTGCGTACAACCTCGGTATAGCCGCGCTTTGTCAGCTCTTCACTCATGGGGACTGAGCTGGGATACAGTTTGTAGGTCCCGTCCGGGCCCCAATAATGCACCGCGCGGCTGGTGATGTCGGCCAACAGAGCACCAACACCCAGCTCATCAAAATGGTCCTGCCAGTTCTGCTGCGAGAAGGACGAAACGTTACGGCGCACCGGAAGCTGCGTGCTGATCGCGTCTTCGTTCTGCGGGAATGCGTCAGAGCTTTGGGCGCGCACAAGGGCAGGGGTGGCCAACAGGGACGCTGCCCCCAGCAAGGCAGAGCGACGGGTCAAGCGGGAATTGGACAATTTGGCCTCCGGTTCAGGAACTGCTCGATCAATAATTTGCCGTTAAAATATTGGCGTTCGATGCATATTTCCAGACATCTTGGCCTGAATTTATCGTGAAATCGGCGCTTCGGCCGGAATTCGGCAGACCGTTGCCGAAAAAAAACGGCCCCCGAAGGGGCCGATTCAAAAACTACGTGGCATTCAGTCCATGGCTTTGAAGTTAAATTCGCCGCCTTCTTTGATACCCGAGGGCCAGCGCGCGGTGACCGTTTTGGTCCGGGTATAGAATTTGAAGCTGTCCGGGCCGTGCTGGTTTAGGTCGCCAAACATGGATTTTTTCCAGCCGCCAAAGGTGTGATAGGCCAGCGGAACTGGGATCGGAACGTTGACGCCCACCATACCGATGTTCACACGGCTGGCGAAGTCGCGGGCGGTATCACCGTCACGGGTGAAGATCGCGGTGCCGTTGCCATATTCATGGTCCATCGCCAGTTTCAGCGCTTCTTCATAAGATCCCGCGCGAACGGTCGACAGGACCGGACCAAAGATCTCTTGCTTGTAGATGTCCATATCCGGGGTCACGCGGTCGAACAGGTGTGGGCCGACAAAGAAGCCGTCCTCATAGCCCTGTAGGCTGAAGTCGCGGTTGTCGACGACCAGTTCTGCGCCTTGTTCGATGCCCGAGTTGATCAGGCCCAGGATACGCTCTTTCGCGGCTCCGGTGACGACGGGGCCCATGTCCACGTCATCGCCTGCTGTATAGGGGCCGACTTTCAACTTTTCGATGCGCGGCACCAGCTTTTCGATCAGCGCATCGGCGGTTTCCTCACCCACAGGAACTGCGACCGAAACTGCCATGCAGCGTTCGCCAGCCGCGCCAAACCCGGCACCGACCAGAGCGTCGGCGGCTTGATCCAAATCCGCGTCGGGCATGACGATCATGTGGTTCTTGGCACCGCCAAAGCACTGTGCACGTTTGCCATTCGCCGTGGCGCGGGAATAGATGTACTGCGCAATCGGGGTCGAACCCACGAAAGAGACGCCCTGAATGATCTCGCTGTCCAGCAGGGTATCCACGGCCTCTTTGTCGCCATTGACCACTTGGAACACGCCCTTGGGCAGACCAGCCTCGACAAACAGTTCCGCCAGCATCAGCGGGACCGAGGGGTCACGTTCGGACGGTTTCAGAACCACGGCATTGCCGCAGGCCAGCGCCGGGCCCACGTGCCACAGCGGCATCATGGCGGGGAAATTGAACGGCATGATCGACGCCACAACGCCCAGCGGCTGGCGCATGGAATACATGTCGATGCCGGGGCCTGCGCTATCGGTGTATTCGCCCTTCAGCATCTGTGGTGCGCCGATGCAATATTCGATCACTTCCAGGCCGCGTTGAAGGTCGCCTTTGGCGTCAGGAATAGTCTTACCGTGCTCGCGGCTAAGCGCCTCGGCCAGCTTGTCCATGTCGCGGTTCATTAGGCCAACCATGGCCATCATCACCCGCGCGCGTTTTTGCGGGTTAGTGGCTCCCCACGCGGGTTGCGCAGCGGCGGCGCTTTCGATGGCAGCCGTGGTCTCGGCCGCATTGGCCATCGGGCATATGTATTGAACTTCACCCGTAGCAGGGTTGAAGACGTCGTCAAAGCGACCAGACGTGCCGGACACGTTCTCGCCGTTGATGAAATGGGACAGTTCGGACATTGCGAATTCCTCCGTTATCTTTGCGCGCACAATAGGCTTGCAAAAATCGCGTGAACAGAGGCAATGTCTCAAATATGTTTTGCAAAAATGCAAAGAGTATGCGGTGACGCCGAATTGGGATGATATGCGGGTGTTTCTGGCGGTTGCGCGCGAAGAAAGCCTGTCTGCCGCAGGTCGGCAACTTAAGATCGACCCCGCGACAGTGGGCAGACGGATTGCTCGGCTTGAGGCTTCGCTGAACGCGCCTTTATTCACCAAATCTCAGCAAGGCTATGTTCTGACCTCAGCCGGAGAACGCCTGATGGATCACGGGTTAAAAGCGGAAGAGGCGATGCGCGCTGCAGCCGGGGCTATGGCGGGGTCGTCCAAAACGTTAAGTGGACAGATCAGGATCGGGGCCCCCGATGGTTGCGCCAACTATCTGCTGCCACAGGTTTGCGCGCAAATCTGCGATGCCAATCCCGATCTGGATATCCAGATCCTCGCCTTGCCCCGTGTCATCAACCTGTCCCGACGCGAGGCGGATATGGCTGTGACCGTCAGCGCGCCGACGGCAGGCCGGGTGCTGGTTCAGAAAATCACCGACTACCGGTTGCATCTGGTTGCCAGTGACGAATATCTTTCCGCGCGGCCCGCGATCCCAACGCCCGAAGCACTGAAAGGGCATCGGATGATCGGTTATATCCCGGACATGATCTTCGATCGGGAACTCGACTATCTGGTCGATCTTGGGGTTGACCGTGTCGCACTTGCATCGAATTCCGTATCGGTCCAGTTGCGCCAGGTTGCCTTGGGCTCTGGAGTTTGTGTGGCCCACGATTTCACGCTGCCATTCCATCCAAACCTGCGGAAAATCCTGACGGATCATGTCAGTCTGACCCGGAGTTTTCATCTGGTCCGACATCAAGGGGATCAGCGAAACGAGCGCCTGAACCGGTTTGCAACTGCGCTGACCGCAGGAATTCGTGACGAAGTGGCGCGGCTGGAAGCGGCAGCTTCATCTTGACACATTCAAACATTCCGGCAACGCTTTGGAAAACAGCAAGTTATTTCGGAGGTTTCGCCTATGCTTGTTCAGGCCATTCTGAAATCCAAGGCCACCGAAGGGGTCATGACGGTTGCCCCGGACGTGACCGTGTCCGATGCGTCGAAAATTCTGGCAGAAAAGCGGATCGGTACGGTTGTGGTGTCCGAGGATGGCGGGAAATCCGCAGCAGGCATTCTGTCGGAACGCGATATCGTCCGTGAACTTGCGGCCAGCGGCAGCGGATGCCTCAGCAAACCGGTCAGCGCCTACATGACCAGCGATCTGGTAACGGCGACGCGTCAGGATTCGGTCCAAGACGTCCTGAGCCGCATGACTGAAGGACGGTTCCGTCACATGCCTATTGTCGAAGATGGCAAATTGATCGGCATCGTTACACTTGGGGATGTGGTCAAAGCGCAATTGTCCGAACTGGCAATGGAGAAAGAGGCGCTGGAAACCATGATAATGGGGCACTAATCGCCTCGATATCCACGCCAACCTATTGCACCTGCGGCAGAGTTGTGTTTGCTTGCGCAGAAATTTTGTTGCGCAGGAGGCGGCGATGAGGGTTGGATTATATCCCGGAACTTTTGATCCGATCACCTTGGGTCATATCGATATCATTCGCCGCGCATCCGCACTTGTGGACAAGCTGGTGATTGGGGTTGCGATCAACCGCGACAAGGGACCTTTGTTCACTTTGGAAGAACGCGTCGCCATGATCGAGGCTGAATGCGCGCATCTGACCGAGCAGACCGGCACAGAAATCGTTGCGCATCCCTTTGAAAACCTGCTGATTGATTGTGCCCGCGATGTTGGGGCTCAGATCATCGTGCGCGGCCTTCGGGCCGTTGCGGATTTCGAGTATGAATTCCAGATGGTCGGGATGAACCGCGCACTGGACAATTCGATTGAGACGGTCTTTCTGATGGCCGAGGCCCGCCATCAGGCGATCGCCTCGAAACTGGTTAAAGAGATTGCCCGTCTGGATGGGGACGTGTCGAAATTCGTCACGCCCCGTGTCGATGTGGCGTTGAAAGAGCGTTTAGGTTAACGCGCCCATAGCCGCTGCGGTATCCAGCATCCGGTTCGAGAAGCCCCATTCGTTATCATACCAGGCCAGCACCCGGACCAGAGTGCCGTCGGTTACCTTCGTCTCGGGCAGGGACACGGTCGAGCTGTGGGAATCGTGGTTAAAATCGACCGAGATCAGTGGGCGCTGTTCCGCCGCAAGTACGCCGGGGATCTTGGCTGCCGCTTCTACGAACAGGGCGTTGACCTCTTCCTCGGTAGTAGAGCGTGAGACTTCGACGACCAGATCGACAACCGACACGTTGGGCGTCGGCACTCGAATGGCCTGTCCGGTCAGTTTGCCTTGCAGTTGCGGCAGTACAAGACCCACGGCAGAGGCCGCTCCGGTTGTTGTCGGAATCATCGACAGAGCCGCGGCGCGGGACAGGTAGGGGTCTTTGCCAGCGGAATCGTGCACCGGTTGGCTGGCCGTATAGGCATGCACCGTCGTCATGTTGCCATGAACAATGCCAAGGCCCGCATCAAGGGCGGCAGCAACGGGTGATAGGCAGTTCGTGGTGCAAGACGCGTTCGACACAATGGTATCCTGAGCGGTCAATTCGTGATCGTTGACGCCGAATACGATCGTTTTCACGCCACCATCCCCACGGGCAGGGGCCGAGATCAGAACCTTCTTAGACCCATTTTCCAGATGACGGGCAGCAGCCTCGCGCGTGCGGAACACGCCGGTGCATTCCAGTACGACGTCCACATCGGACCAGTTCAGGTTTTCCGGGTCACGTTCGCTGGTCAAACGTATGGGACCGGCGCCAACATCCATTCCGGCTTCAGACAGCGTTACTGGCTTGGAGTACCGGCCATGGACACTGTCAAACTCGAACAGATGCGCGTTCATTTCGGGCTTGGCCAGGTCGTTTATGGCGACGATTTCAACATCGGTTCGGCCAGTCTCCATAACAGCACGCAACACGTTGCGTCCGATGCGTCCAAATCCGTTGATTGCCAGTTTGAGTGTCATGATCTGCTCCGTCCGTCTTTCGGCTTGCGTTCGAGTTAGCGCTAACAAAGCCAGAATGACGAAAAAGTCAAGCAAAACCTATGTCAGCGCCAGACGGCGATCCAATCCAGGAAGGCATAGAGTTTCTTGCCCAGAAACAGAAAATGCTCGGGCCCGAACAGGGCATAGTCTAGGCAGGCGGCCCCCAGAATCAAAAAACCCAGCCAGATAGCTATTTGATTGGTCATCGAGGCCCCGAACGAAAATGCCCGCCCAGATAACCTGAGCGGGCAAATATGTTCAAGAATTCAATGGCGTCTTAGTTAAGACGGCCCATCGCAACGGCGACATCCGCCATACGGACTGAGAAGGCCCATTCATTGTCATACCATGCCAACACGCGTACCATCCGGTCACTGACCACGCGAGTTTGATCCGGTGCGAAGATCGAGCTTTCTTCGGTGTGGTTGAAATCGGTCGAAACCAGCGGCGCGGGCTCATAGCCCAGAACGCGCTGCATATGACCCTGCGAAGCTTCACGCACGATAGCGTTGACCTCGTCAACAGTCACCTCGCGGCCGGCGCGGAAGGTCAGGTCCACTGCCGAGACATTCGGGGTCGGAACCCGGATTGCGGAGCCATCCAGACGACCTTTGAGGTTCGGCAGAACCTCACCCAGCGCCTTGGCAGCACCTGTCGAGGTTGGGATCATCGACATAGCGGCAGCGCGAGCGCGGTACAGGTCGCTGTGGCGGCGGTCCAGCGTGGGCTGGTCGCCGGTATAGGCGTGGATCGTGGTCATGATGCCATGCTCAATCCCGATGCCTTCGTCCAGAACCTTGGCAAGCGGAGCAAGGCAGTTTGTGGTGCAGGAGCCGTTTGAGACCATTTTGTCATCAGCAGCCAGGCTGTTGTGGTTCACGCCATAGACGATGGTTTTATCGACATTCTTGCCCGGAGCAGACAGCAGAACCTTTTGCGCCCCACGCTCAAGATGCGTCTTGGCTTTCAGGCCGTCATTGAACTTGCCGGTGCACTCCAGAACAACGTCGCAGCCTTCCCAGTCCAGCTCGTTCATGTCGTAGGTCGAGAACATCTCCATGGGGCCGCGACCCAGATCCATGGTGTTGCCCTCGATCGAGACGTCGCGGGGGAAGCGCCCGTGGACGCTGTCATATTTCAGCAGATGCGCCGTGGTTTCCAGCGGGCCGGTTGCGTTGACCTTGATCACTTCGATGTCGTTGCGGGCCGATGCCGCGATATGCGACAGGGTGCAGCGGCCGATACGGCCAAAACCATTGATGCCGACCTTGATGGTCATATGACGTCTCCAAAATGCGCTTGCGTTGCAGGCGATATAGCGGCCCTAACGCGTTCTCAAAAGAGTAAAAGTGACATATTTTTAACGTGTTAGCGCAAACCTTTGCCGGTATCGCTAACGCTTGCGCTAGCTGAAAGATCAGGTAGGGTCCACCTGCGGCTGGTTACAGGAAGGAACTAGGCATGAGCGGTCTTTTGGCATTGCTGGACGATGTTGCCGGAATTGCAAAAGTTGCGGCATCGTCGGTTGATGATGTTGTTGCAGCGGCTGGCAAGGCGGGGGCCAAAACGGCGGGCGTGATCATTGACGATGCTGCCGTGACGCCGAAATACGTGCAAGGTTTCGCCCCGGCGCGCGAGTTGCCGATCATCTGGCGCATCGCGCGCGGGTCGGTTTTCAACAAGATCGTGCTGCTGCTACCCGTTGCGCTGTTGCTGGCTAATTTCGCGCCCTGGCTGATCACGCCTTTGCTGATGCTGGGCGGGTCTTATCTATGTTTCGAAGGGGCCGAGAAGATTTTCCATGTCCTCTTCCCCCATGGTAGCCATGCCATCGACGAGGATATGAAAATCCGAGATCCAGGCCATCTGGAAGAGCAGAAAGTCAAAGGTGCAATAAAGACCGATTTCATCTTGTCGGCCGAGATCATGACCATCGCGCTGGCCGCCATTGAGGCGCCGAACATCTGGATGCAGGCGGCGACGCTGGCTGTTGTCGGGATCGGCGTGACGGTTGCGGTCTATGGCTCGGTCGCGTTGATCGTGAAAATGGACGATGTGGGCCTGTTTCTGGCGCAGAACGCGCCAACGCCGATTGGGCGCGGAACTGGGCGAGGTTTGGTCAAAGCCATGCCGATTGTGATGAAGGTGCTTTCTATCGTCGGGACCGCCGCGATGCTGTGGGTCGGCGGGTCGATCATCATCCACGGGCTCGAGGTTTTGGGCTTTGGCTGGCTGGGCCACCACATTCACGACTGGGCCTATGCGGTGGGCCATATGGTTTCAGCGCAATATGAAGGCGCGGCTGAGTGGATCGCCAAGGCAACTATGGACGGTGTGTTCGGATTAGCGTGGGGCTTGGCGTTGATCCCGGTGGCGACAAAGCTGCTCAAATCGCACTGATCTGGCCAATCCGCGCCGCCATAATGAGCGGCGCGGCATCGTGTCAGAAACCGTTGGTATTGCCTTCGACCACAACTCCCGACCCGTCGATCTTGCCGTCTTTGAACAAGGTTACGGCGACCCCGTCAATTTTCAATTCCCAGCAATTCTTGGGGTCTGTGCCGTATTGAAAGCACATGCCACTATCCGTTGCTTCCCACTTGCCCGTGTAGCCCTCGCCCTTGATGGTGCCATCAGCGGCGTAATATTCGGTAAACGCGCCCGACAGCATACCTCCGGCATAGGTGTGGCCCGCCATGGTTTTCTGAATCTCTTCCTTGCTGGCAAATTCAGCCGCAAAGGCTGGGGCGGCGGTGGCCATGACAACGGCGCAGAGGACGGCGTGGAGTTTCATATTTGGTCTTCCCTGTGACTGGTTGGTTTTGCCGCAGGTAATGCGTTTCAGTCGTGAGGATAGGGCAGGCGGGGTCACAATGACTCACCAACCTGTGACAGGAAACAGGTATGAAAAAAGGCGACCACTTTGGTCGCCTTTTTTTGATTTGATATGCGTTGCGGGTTAGCCCAGCAGGTCCTTGACCTTTGCAACGGTGTCCTCGGCAGTGATGCCGAAATGCTTATACAGCTCACCCGCGGGGGCCGACGCACCAAAACCCGACATACCGATGAACCCAGCCTTGGCTTCACGGCCACGCTCGCCCAGCAGCCAGCGATCCCAGCCACCGGCGCGGACGGCGGCCTCGATGCCGACGCGGACGGCACCGGCGGGCAGCACGCGCTTGCGATAGGCTTCGTCCTGCTCGGCGAACAGCTCCATACAGGGCATGGAGACGACGCGGGTGCCGATGCCTTCGGCCTCAAGCATCGCTTTGGCTTCCATCGCCAGTGACACTTCCGAGCCGGTGGCAATCAGGATGGCCTGACGTTTGCCTTCGGCCTCGGCCAGAACATAAGCGCCTTGTGCAGTCAGGTTCTTGGTTTTGTGATCCTTGCGCACGGTCGGCACGCCCTGACGGGTCAGCGACAGGACCGAGGGGCTTTCCTTGAAAGTCAGCGCCAGTTCCCATGCCTCAGCCGTTTCAACCGTGTCGGCGGGACGGAACACATAGGTGTTGGGTGTCGCGCGGCTGATCGCCAGATGCTCGACCGGCTGGTGGGTCGGGCCGTCTTCGCCCAGACCGATCGAATCGTGGGTCATCACGAAGACCGACGGGATTTTCATCAACGCGGCCAGACGCATGGACGGGCGCGCATAGTCGGTGAAGGCCATGAAGGTGCCGCCATACGGGCGGATGCCACCATGCAGCGCCATGCCGTTCATCGCAGCGGCCATGCCGTGCTCGCGGATACCGTAGTGGATGTAACGGCCCTTGCGGTTTTCCGGCAGGAAAACGCCCATATCCGCAGATTTGGTGTTGTTCGACCCTGTCAGGTCAGCCGAACCGCCAACGGTTTCGGTCATGATCGGGTTAACGACGTTCAGAACTTTTTCCGACGAGGCGCGGGTGGCCAGTTTCGGTTGGTCTTCCGAGGCTTGTTTCTTGAACGCGCGGATCGCGCCGGCCAGTTTCTTGGGCGCTTCAAACGCATAGGCGCGGTTGAACTCGGCCTGCTTACGCTCGGACAGCTCGGCAAAGCGGGCCTCCCATGCGGTGCGCTCGGCGGCACCACGGGCACCGATGGCTTCCCAAGCCGATTTCACGTCGGCAGGGATTTCAAACGCGCCATGCGGCCAGCCATAGCCTTCTTTGGCGGCTTTTAGTTGATCCTGATCGGTCAGCGCGCCATGGCCTTTTGATGTATCCTGAGCCGCGTGACCCAGAGCAATGTGGCTTTCGCACGCGATCATGGTCGGCTTGTTCGACTTTTTCGCTTGCACGATGGCCGCGTCGATGGCCTGCGGGTCATGTCCGTCAATCTCGATCACGTGCCAGCCCGAGGCCGCGAAACGACGCGCCTGGTCGGTCCGGTCTGCGATGTCCACGGTGCCGTCGATGGTGATGTTGTTGTTGTCCCAGAAGACAATCAACTTGCTCAGCTCATGACGGCCAGCAAGTGTGATCGCCTCTTGGCTGACGCCTTCCATCAGGCAGCCGTCGCCCGCGATCACATAGGTGTAGTGATCAACAACCTTCTTGCCGTAATGCGCGCGCTGGATTTCCTCGGCCATGGCAAAGCCGACGGCATTCGAGATGCCCTGACCCAGTGGGCCGGTGGTGGTCTCAATCCCATCGACCAGAAAGTTTTCCGGATGGCCTGCGGTTTTTGCGCCCAACTGGCGGAAGTTCTTGATCTCGTCCAGCGTGACGTCAGCGTGGCCGGTCAGATACAGCAGCGAATAGATCAGCATCGAGCCATGGCCGGCCGACAGGATGAACCGGTCGCGGTCGGGCCAGTTCGGGGCCGAGGCGTCAAATTTCAGGTGCTTTTCGAACAGCACGGTCGCAACATCGGCCATGCCCATCGGCATGCCAGAATGGCCGGAATTGGCGGCGGCGACGGCGTCCAGGGTCAGGGTGCGGATGGCCGCAGCTTTGTCCCAATGTTCGGGGTTTGCATTGCGCAGCGCAGTCAGGTCCACGGGCGTTATTCCTTTGGATTACGGGCAGATTGCGCGCTGAATACCACTCAGCCCTCAAAGTGCAAGCAGAACCGGGGGTTACGCGGTCGCAGTGGTTCAAGAATGCGGTCCAAGTGATTGAAAGCAAACAGTGGGTATTTTCCGCGCCATTCGGTTAGACTAGGCCAAGACGAAGACAATGTTGATTCGCACAAATCACATTTCAAGGAACCTTGGTAAACAGGTGGCACAGGTATGAGCCAGATCGAAGAACTACAACGTCGCATTGTCGCCGCGATGGAACGGATTGGGGCCGGCGTCGATGCCTTGGGCACCAAACCAGCAGATCCCTCCGGACAAGACGATGTACTGAAAGCTGCATTGGATGACGAAAAAGTTGCCAACGCGCAGCTTGAAGAGCGTTTGAAATCGCTGAAACAGCGCCACGAGCAAGAGGTCGACGCGATGCGCGCCGACATGGAAAACTTGCGTGCAGCCCCGGTCGAAGACCCTGAGGCGTCTCAATTGCGTCAGCAATTAGCAGAGGCGACCGCGAAACTGGCTTCTGTCGAAGCGGCGCGGGCCGAGTTGGCCGAAGCCAAGGCGGCTTTGGAAAATCAGGATGAACTGGACGCGCTGAAATCCGAAAACGAAGAGTTGAAGGCCGCGATCAACGGAGCTCTGGCTCTGGAAGAAGAAAACGCGCGTCTGCGGTCCGAATTGGCTGATAGCGAGCGGGTTGCTGAACTTTCGGCCGAGTTGGAGATGCTGCGCGCCGAACGCAGTAGTCACGGGGCCGCGATGTCGCGTCTGGATGATGACCTGCAACGGATGCGCAAGGCAAATGAACAGCTGCGCGAGACGGTAGATGAGCTGCGGTCTGCCTCGCAAAACGGAATGCCGGATGCCGAATTGTTGAACCGCGCCACGGTGGCCGAGCTTGAGGCGACCCGCGCCGCACAAGCCACAGACGCGGCCGAAGCCCACGCAGTTCTGGCCCGGCTAGAGCCGTTGTTGTCGCGCGCGAAACTGGCGGAAGGTGAGGTGGAGTAATGCCCGAGGTGACCATTCAAATCGGCGGTCGTGGCTTTGAAGTCTCGTGCCAGCAGGGGGAAGAGGTGTTCTTGCAGGCCGCTGCCAAGATGTTGGACGACGAGGCTCAAGTGCTGTCGGATCAGATTGGCCGGATGCCGGAATCGCGGATGTTGCTGATGGCTGGGCTGATGCTGGCCGATAAGGCCGCCGCTACGGATGATCGTATCAAGATGCTGGAAGGCAAGCTGGCTGAGGTCGAGGCCGAGGTGCAGACCCTGCGCAACGCCCCGCAGCCTGAACCAGAGCGTGTCGAAGTGGCGGTCGTGCCGCCCTCGGTCACGGATACGCTGGCGGAACTGGCCGCACGGGCCGAGGCATTGGCGTCGGTGGTGGAAGAGAAAGCGGGATGAAATTTTTCCCTGCTACTGCGCTAGCTTCCGTGCTGGGCATGTGGGGCAGCGTCGCGTCGGCCCAGATAGACGTCCTGCCTGTGACCTTCACATGCGAGAACGGCACGCCGCTGGAGGTGATCTTTTTCAACGCTGCAGACGGGGCTAGTGCTGCGGCGATGTTGGTGGATAACCGGTTGATTGCATTGGAGCAGACCATCAGCGGGTCGGGTATCCAATACCGCTCCAGCGGTCCGGGTGGCAGCTATGTCCTGCGCTCGAAAGGCTGGGACGCAACTGTCAGCTATCTGGCGGCAGGGGATGCCGCCAGCGAGCAGGTTGTTCTAAGCGATTGTAGTAGCCGCTAATCAGGCGTTAGCTTCGCGGATCTTGTCGGCGGCATCTTTGTTGTAGCCGACGCCATTGTCGTCAAACAGCGTGTCCAGTTCGCCGGACAGGGTCATCTCGGTGATGATGTCGCAACCCCCGACGAATTCACCTTTGACGTAAAGCTGCGGCACGGTCGGCCAGTCGGAATAATCCTTGATGCCCTGACGGACCTCTTCATCAGCTAGAACGTTCACGTCGGCATAGTCGACGCCCATATAGTTCAGCACACCAGCCACGCGGGACGAGAATCCGCATTGCGGCATTTCCTTGGTGCCTTTCATATACAGCACCACATCGTTGGCTTTGACGGTTTCGTCAATCTGGGTCTTAACGTCGCTCATCTTGCGTTTCCTTCTCCCCCGCGTCCGGGGCGTTGGTTTCATCCTGAGACAGACCGGGGGTCCATCCTTCGTTCTGTAGCCGCCGCTGCTCCGTCTGAGCCAAAATGTACGGGTCGAGACCGCGGCGTTTGATACCGCCAGCTTCGCCGATCTTGTCCGGGGCCGGGCGTATTTCGGCCAGTTTGTGTTTTCTTTTCCGTTTCACATAGGCTTCGATCAATGCGGCGGCAACTATTGATGCAAAAACTATTGCAAAAACGATGGAAGCCACTGGCATCAAGATTGAGAACTATCTGAACGATGCTGTTCGTTCGCGCTATTACGGAGTCTTCTACGATAGTGAAGTATCAAACCGGGCAAACCGATCAGTACAAGTGGAGCTAGCAAACTGCTAAAACGCTATATGCCGCAATTGAGCCGTAGATCGCTAAGTTACTCTGGTACTTTCGTTGTCAGCGCCAGCGCGTGCAGCTCTCCATCTGGGCCGTCCATCTTGCCTTTCAAGGCCGCATAGACCGCGCGCTGTTGTTGAACCCGGTTTTTGCCGCGAAAGCTCTCGTCCACGACCATCGCGGACATATGCACGCCATCACTTCCGCCGACTTGAATTTCCGCATCGGGAAAGGCTTCGCGCAGCAGGTGTTCGATTTCGTGGGCGCTCATCGGCATGTAGGTTACTCCTGAAGGTCTTTCCCAAGATGTAGAGCGCCTAAGCGGGGCGCGCAAGTGGTCCTGAGACGACAAAACCCGCGCCGATCAAAGCGCGGGTTTCGGTATCGTTTGAGAAGGCTATGTCAGGCGACAGCTTCCGCAAAGCTGCTGCGGAATGTGGCGGTCAGCTCACCCAGCGCAGCCTCAGAGCCTCCGATCTTGACCGCATCGCCGGTGAAGCGGCCGACCGAGACCAGCGGAACGCCGGCCTGACCGGCAGCGATCATTAGCGCCTCAGCCTGATCAAAGTTGCAAGCCACCAAATACCGGGCTTGATCCTCGCCAAACAAGAATTCGGTTGGAGCTTCGTCTAAGTGGACACCGACGCCCGCGGCCTCGGCCAGTTCGAACGCAGCTAGCGCCAGACCGCCATCGCCCAGATCGGTACAGGCTTTGATCATCTCGCGGTTGGCGCGGATAAACTCGCCGTTGCGCTTTTCGGCCTCCAGATCGACATGGGGCGCGTCGCCGTCTTCGCGGTTGAACACCTCAGCCAGCAGGGCGGATTGACCCAGATGGCCATTCGTTTCACCGATGACCAGAGCGACATGGCCTTCGCGCACCTCATTGCCGATGATCTCATCAGTGTGGTTTAGCAGGCCAACCGCGCCGATGGTGGGGGTCGGCAGGATCGCTTGACCGTCGGTCTCGTTATAGAGCGAGACGTTGCCCGATACGATCGGCATATCCAGAGCGGCGACAGCCTCGCCAATACCTTTGATCGCGCCGACAAACTGTCCCATGATCTCGGGCTTTTCGGGGTTGCCGAAATTCAGGTTATCGGTGGTTGCCAGCGGGGTTGCCCCCACGGCGGTCAGGTTGCGATAGGCTTCGGCCACCGCCTGCTTGCCGCCCTCAATCGGGTTGGCGCGCACGTAACGCGGGGTCACGTCGCTGGTGAATGCCAGAGCCTTTTCGGTGCCATGCACGCGGACCATACCCGCGCCCAGACCCGGCGTGCGGGCGGTGTCGGCCATGACCATCGTGTCATATTGCTCGTACACCCATTGCTTGCCTGCGTAATTGGGCGAAGAGAGCAGGGCACGCAGACCATCGATTGGATCAATCTGAGGGACCTCGGCCAATTCCTCGGCTGCGGGTGTTTCGACCCAAGGGCGGTCGTACTCGGGCGCGGTCGAAGACAGTTTCGACAGAACCAGATCAGCTTTGACCTCGCCATTATGAACGATCAGGAAACGGTCTTCAGCGATTGTTTCGCCAACAATGGCAAAGTCCAGATCCCATTTCTCGAACACGGCGCGGGCCTCAGCCTCAAGCTCGGGCTTGAGGACCATCAGCATCCGTTCCTGAGATTCCGAAAGCATCATCTCATAGGCGGTCATGTTTTCTTCGCGCTGGGGGACGTTCTCGAGATCTAGACGTACGCCAAGGCCACCCTTGTCGCCCATTTCAACTGCGGAACAGGTCAGGCCAGCTGCACCCATATCCTGGATCGAGATCACGGCGCCGGTCTGCATCAGTTCCAGCGTTGCCTCCATCAGGCGCTTTTCAGTGAAGGGGTCGCCAACCTGAACGGTGGGGCGCTTTTCTTCGATGGTGTCATCGAACTCGGCCGAGGCCATGGTCGCACCGCCAACGCCATCACGGCCGGTTTTGGCGCCAAGATAGACGACAGGCATGCCGACGCCCGAGGCGGCCGAATAAAATATCTTGTCGCTATCCGCCAGACCAGCGGCAAAGGCGTTCACAAGGCAGTTGCCGTTATAGGCCGGGTGGAACCGCACCTCGCCACCCACGCAGGGCACACCGAAGCAGTTGCCGTACCCGCCGATGCCTTCGATCACACCATTCACAAGCTGGCGGGTTTTGTGGTGGCCGGGTTCGCCAAAGGACAGCGCATTCATCGACGCAATGGGACGCGCCCCCATGGTAAAGACGTCGCGCAGGATGCCGCCCACGCCGGTCGCAGCGCCTTGGTAGGGTTCGATATACGAGGGATGGTTGTGGCTTTCCATTTTGAACACCACGGCCTGACCGTCGCCAATATCGACCACGCCCGCATTCTCACCCGGGCCACAGATCACTTGTGGGCCAGAGGTGGGCAGGGTGCGCAGCCATTTCTTGGAGGACTTGTAGGAACAATGCTCGTTCCACATGGCCGAGAAAATACCCAGCTCGGTAAAGGTCGGCTCGCGCCCGATGATTTCGAGGATCATGTCATATTCGTCGGGCTTAAGCCCGTGTGCGGCAATCAGATCCGGGGTGATGGCGGGCTCTTGCATCTTATGTCCTGTGTCCAAAGGGGCCGAGATTGCGCGCCTTTTAGGGCAAGGGCGCGCCCGTGGGAAGGGTCAAGTCACCGCAGGGTGGTCTGGATGAAGAAAAACGGGCCCCGCAAAGGTGCAGGGCCCGCGTATTGGTTCAAAAAGCGTGGGCTCAGGCCGGGGCTTCGCCCTTGTTGACTGCATCGGCGGCAGCAGCACCGACGGCTGCTTTTTGCTCTTCGGAGAGGTTCTCGTTCTCTTCCAATCCCGGAATGGCAACCCGAACTTCCCGGCGCGCAAAATCGATGCCGTTGGCATTGAATTCCGCCTTCACGCGATTGAAAATCTCTTTGCGGAGCGTGAACTGTTTGCCCGGTTTGGCCATGAACTTGCCCCGGATAATCATGCCGACATCGTCGAAGTCGAATACACCTTGCGATTTGAACGGTTGCAGGAAGCCGTCCTTGTGGGTCTCGTCCTGCATCATCTCGGCCCCGATCTTCTTGAAGATTTTCTTGACCTTGTTGGGATCGGTATCAAACGGCACGGTAAATTTCAGCTTCATGATGACCCAGTCGCGGCTGAAATTGGTCAGTTTTTGTATCTCACCATAAGGGATCGTGTGAACGGGTCCGCGGTGGTGGCGCAACTGCATGGAGCGGATCGAGATTTTTTCGACAGTACCCATGGTGCCGCCCACATCGACATATTCACCAACGCGGAAGGCATCGTCGATCAGGAAGAAGATACCGCCGACGATATCAGCCACCAGTTTCTGTGCGCCAAAGCCGATGGCCAGACCCAGAACACCGGCACCAGCCAGCAAGGGCGTGATGTTGATGCCCAGCGCCCCAAGGGCAAGCAGGCCGAAGATTACCGCGATGGTGATCTGCGCTGTGATGCGCAGCAGCGGCAGGACAGTCGCAAGACGCGAACCACCCGCGCCGCCGCCTTCGCCACCGGCTTCTTCGTCCAGCGCCTCGGCTGCGGTCTGTTCCTTAGCCAAGCGACGGTTGATCCAAAGAGAAACGACCTCGTTCAAGATATAGCCAATGGCGATGATCAGCAGGAACTCGATCACGGCGCCGCCCACTTCGGCACTGACGCCGGCCGAGGCCACATCGCGCAGGTCCAGATGCCAGGCGTTCGCGATCATGAAGACAACGAAAAGGCCCGCAATAACGCGACCGATGCGAATATAGCTGCGCTTGGCCGAGCGATGCGCCCGTTCGGCTAGCGGCCCTTCACCCGACATCGGCGGTTGAAGATGCCGCACCAAGCCCCGAATCAATGTATCAAGTGCGGGCGCGATCAGCAGCCAGAACATGGTGGCGAAATGCGCCCCGTTGACCAGAACACGCATGACAGCGGGGTCACGCTGCGCCACAAGGAATTCGACCAGCAACCAGATCGCTACCGAGACCCCAATTGCGAAATAGGGGTAATAGTGCGAAACTTCTTCGTCGAATTTGGTGTGATCGGGGTCTGTACCCAACATCATCTGGGATAGGCCCTCGCGCGCAGTCCAGGCGATCAGGCCGATATAGATGTGGATCGCGGCGTTCAGCCAGAATCCGATGCGCGTATCGTCTGATGTTATGTCATTCAAGCCATTAAAGCGCAGGATGAACAGGGTAAAGCCGATCAAGATGAGCAGGCCAATCAGATTGCGATGCAGGTATTTTGCCCAGTGATCATCAATGTTGACGAGCCGGAACTGCGGTTTTTGCGGTGCCAGAACAAAGCGCGAGACAGCGGCCCCAAGACGCGGCACCCAGATCAGGTAGAACACAAAGGGTCCGGCATAGATGATCTGCTCGGGTGTCAACACGCCGCGACCGAATGCACGGACGACCACATAAAATACGATTAGCCCCGCGATTTCCCTGCAGAACCGTCGAAAAAGGTATCGGGCAGCGCCCCATAGATCGGCCTCGTCCGCGACCTCTGTGGCCTCGTGCCAATGACGGGTCAGGAAGATAAACAGTTTTTCAGCGACATAGCCAACCAGAAGGACGGACAAGACGAGCCCTAAAAGAGTGAAAACCCCGGTCGTGCCGAACGTATCAGCGAAATTGCCGAACGCTGTGATCTGCGCCGTTACAATCCTGGGAAGTGTTGTAAGAACATGAGTCCAGGACGAAACCATCTCGGCCCAGATTTCGTTGATTTCGGTCAGTGGGTCTTCGACATTGGCTTTTTCAGCGGCTTTTTGTTCGGCCACGGCATCCAGCCGCTCCAGAAGAATCGCGCGCACCTGATCGTCAGACATACGCGCAACAAGATCGTCGACCTGTTCAGGTGTCAGATCCTCGGGAATTGTGACCGATGACGCGCTGGTATCCTGCGCAAAAACGGGAACCGCCAGAGAAAGCGCGGCGACCATCGCCAGCGCCAGGCGAAGTGGGTGAAGCATGAATGAGCCCTCGAACACGAATTATTTAGCTTTTTCGGGATCATATGCGGTTGGAGGAATTTTTCCCAGTAGTTTTGCGGGGGCGACAAGGGTGGAAGCCAAAAAAAAGGCCGAGCACTAAGCTCGGCCATAGTCCAACAGGGAGGTATGAAGATGATGAGCGTTGCAGCATCATCGCCTTCATGTGCTCATTTAGGGATCACTTTATGAACGATCAAGATGTTTCAGACTGATCAAAGGTCATGTCCGCTATGACCTTGGTGCATAGCTAGAGTTTTCCCATCTGCTTCAACTGTTTGCGCTGCGCGATGATTTCGTCCTGCACGAAGTCGCGGAAAGCGGCGACACGCTTGGAATGGCGCAGTTCTTCGGGGTAGGCCAGATAAACGGGGACATCTGCAGTTTCGATATCGGTGAGCAGGGGTACCAGATGCGGAAAATCCTGGGTTACGTAGTCCGGCAAGACGCCGATGCCAAGGTTGTGAAGCACGCCTTGCAGCACGCCGAAATAGTTGTTCACTGACAACAGGGACCTGGGGTTATAGGTCATCAGGTGCCGTACCATGGCAGCACTTGCCCCAACTTGTGGCGCAGATGGCGTCTGGCTGATCAGCCGGTGGTTCGCGATTTCCTCCAACTCCTCAGGGGCGCCGTTTTCCTCTAGATATTCTTGCGTGGCGTAAAGTTGCATCTGAACGGTCATCAGGCGTTTGCGTACTAGATCAGCCTGGCTGGGCTCTTTCATGCGGATGGCGACGTCTGCTTCACGCATGGGCAAGTCCAGAACCCGCTCCTCTAGCATCAAGTCAATGTTAAGGTCCGGGTATTGTTCGTAAAGCTTCGGTAGGCGCGGTGCGAGCCAGAGCGTGCCAAAGCCGAACGTTGTGGTGACGCGCAGAACGCCGAACACTTCTTCTTCACTGTCACGGATACGCGCGGCGGCGGCATCCAGACGTTTAGACATGGCCGAGGTGGCGTCGAACAGCAACTCGCCCTGTTCGGTCAGGATCAGTCCGCGTGCGTGGCGGTGGAAAAGAGTCGAATCAAGCGATTCCTCCAGCGCCCGAATTTGGCGGCTGACGGCGGATTGCGACAAATTCAGCTTGTCGCCCGCATGAGTCAGGCTGCCTGCATCGGCCACCGCGTGAAATATCCTAAGCTTGTCCCAATCCATCGCCGCAACTTTCGTTATCTTTTGGAAGCCCTATATGAAATAGGTAACAAGTTCTACATTCAAACTGTGATTTTGGCAGGATTACAGAGGGTAAACCCTATACAGGTCAGAAATTGTGACCTAAAATGCGAGGGAAATACGCACACTGATCTGACGAGGGGAGACGTCTGATGAGCCAGCCACAGATATCGCTGAACGACCGGTTTGATATTGAGAAGAACCCCGTCCTTTTGAACGGCACACAGGCGCTTGTGCGGTTGATGCTGTTGCAGAAGGAACGTGACCGCCAGGCAGGTTTGAATACTGCAGGTCTGGTCACAGGGTATCGGGGCTCTCCGTTGGGTGCGGTCGATCAGCAGATGATGCGGGCGCAAAAGCATCTGGCTGAAAGCGATGTCACCTTCCAATTCGGCCTGAACGAAGATCTTGCTGCCACCGCGCTCTGGGGCAGTCAGCAGGCAGGTCTGCGGGGTGATGGCAAGTTCGATGGCGTGTTCGGCCTGTGGTACGGCAAAGGCCCCGGCGTTGATCGTTCGGGCGACGTGATGCGCCATGCCAACATGGCGGGAACGGCGGAACATGGCGGTGTCCTTGTTGCGATGGGCGACGATCACACCGGCGAAAGCTCGACCGTGCTGCACCAGTCCGAGTGGGCGTTGGTGGATATGTATATGCCTATTGTCAGCCCGGCGGGTGTTCAGGAAATCCTCGATTACGGCATCTACGGATATGCGCTCAGCCGGTTTGCGGGCGTGTGGGTCGGGTTGAAGACGATGAAGGACACGATCGAAGTGACCTCGGTCGTCGATGGCAGCCCGGATCGGATCAAAGTGGTCACGCCGCAATTCGACATGCCCCAAGGCGGCTTGAACATCCGTCTTGGCGACACGCCGCACCTGCAAGAGGCGCGGATCATCGACGCCAAAAGGTTCGCGGCTGAGACGTTCTCGCACGCCAACAAGATGGACAAGCGCGTCTGGGGCAAACCCGGTGCCAAGATCGGTTTCGTCGCGGCGGGCAAGAACTGGCTGGATCTGGTCCATGCTCTGTCGCTGCTCAATATCGACGAGGCTGAGGCCGAACGGCTGGGGATCACAACCTACAAAGTGGGCCAGACCTTCCCGCTGGATATGGCGGGTTTTCATGACTGGGCCGAAGGGCTGGACCTGATCGTCATCGTCGAAGAAAAACGCAAGCTGATAGAGGTTCAGGTCAAGGAAGCCATCTTCGACGACCGTCGCGGGCGGCGCGTGTATGGGTGGTACAAAGGTGGTGCAGGGACCCTACACCGGGAAGAGCTGTTCCCGACCCGCGGTGCCCTTGATCCGATTATGATCGCGGAAAAGCTGGGCGATATCCTGATCGAAGAGGGGCGCGAAACCGACGGTGTGCGTGCAGGGCTTGCCAAACTGGCCGAGTCGCGCCGGGCCGACAATGCCGAAGAGATCGCGACGCGTTTGCCCTATTTCTGCTCGGGATGTCCGCATAACAGCTCGACCAAGGTGCCCGACGGCAGCCGTGCTTATGCAGGCATAGGGTGTCACTACATGGTTCAATGGATGGACCGAAATACCTCGGGCTTTACCCAGATGGGGGGTGAAGGCGCGAACTGGATTGGCGAGGCTCCATTCTCGACCACACCGCACGTCTTTCAGAACCTCGGCGACGGGACCTATAACCACTCAGGCGTGCAGGCAATCCGGGCGGCGCTGTCGGCAGGGACGAACATTACCTTCAAGATCCTGTTCAATGATGCCGTTGCCATGACAGGTGGACAGGGCAACGAGGGCGATTTGACCGCAGAACGCATCGTGGCCGAGGTCAAGGCGATGGGCGTGCAGCATGTGGCGCTGGTCTATGACGAAAAGGAAGATGTGAACTTCAAGGCGCTGCCATCAGGGGTAGATACGTTCGAACGCGCCGAACTGATGCAAGTTCAGGAAAAATTCCGCGAGATCGAAGGGGTTTCGGTCATTGTTTACGTGCAGACCTGCGCTGCGGAAAAACGCCGCCGTCGCAAGCGCGGCACGTTCCCGGACCCGGATAAACGTGTCTTCATCAACACTGACATCTGTGAAGGCTGCGGCGATTGTGGGGTTCAATCCAACTGCGTCTCGATCGTTCCGAAAGAGACCGAGCTGGGTCGGAAGCGCGCGATTGATCAGTCCAGTTGCAACAAGGATTTTTCCTGTGTGAACGGGTTCTGCCCGTCTTTCATCACGTTGGAAGGTGCGAAGATCCGTAAGGAGGCCACCACCGAAATCGACTTGCCGGATTTGCCAATGCCCGATCTGCCAGAGATCAATGGCACGCACAACGTGGTGATTACCGGAATTGGCGGGACCGGCGTGGTGACGCTGGGCGCGGTATTGGCGCAGGCGGCGCAGATCGACGGCAAAGGTGCGGGCATGATGGAAATGGCTGGCCTGGCGCAAAAAGGCGGCGCGGTGCATATCCACTGTCGTCTGGCCAATCGCCCCGAAGATATCAGCGCCATCCGCGTGGCCACCGGCGAGGCACATGCGCTGATTGGTGGCGATCTTGTCGTGTCCGCAGGGGCAAAGACCCTGGGCCTGACCCGTGCAGGCCAGACCGGTGCCGTGGTCAACAACCATGAAACGGTGACAGGTGATTTTACGCGTGACACCGCCTTCCGTATCCCTGGCGAACGTTTGGAACTGGCACTGGAAGCGCGGCTGAAAGAGGATGTCTCCCTGTTCGACGCGACCGCATTGGCGCGCGCCGTGATGGGGGATTCGATCTATTCCAACATGATGGTCTTTGGGGCCGCGTGGCAGCGTGGATTACTCCCGGTCAGCCATTCGGCCATAGAACAGGCTATCGAATTGAATGGCACTGCAGTGGAACGCAATAAGCGCGCCTTTGATATCGGCCGCTGGGCGGTTCTGCACCCGCAGCAGGTCGCCGATATCCTGAAACCGAACGTCGCTGAACTGCCCAAAACGCTGGATCAGATCATTGATTTCCGTGCTAACCACCTGACCGATTACCAAAGCGCGCGTCTGGCCAAAAAGTATCGCAAAATGGTCGATGCCTTCGAGGATACCGATATCCGCGAGGCCGTGGCGCGGGGCTATCACAAACTTATGTCCTACAAGGATGAATACGAGGTCGCGCGTCTGCTGCTGACCAGTCGCGAAAAAGCCACAGCCGAGTTTGATGGCGATTTTCAAATGACCCTGCATCTGGCCCCGCCCATTCTTGGCAGCAAGGGGCCGAATGGTCGCCCGAAAAAACGAACCTATGGCGAATGGATGCTGGGTCCGCTCAAGCTCTTGTCCAAGTTGAAAGTCTTGCGAGCGACGCCTCTGGACATTTTTAGCTACAGCTCCGAACGTCGGATGGAGCGCGCCCTGATCAAACAATATGAGCGTGATCTCAAAGAGATCACTCCGCTGATCAACGCTCAGACACGGGACGCGGTGATCGCACTGGCGCGTCTGCCGCTGGACATTCGTGGCTTTGGTCCGGTCTTGAAGGAAAGCGAAGCCAAGGCCGCCAAGCGGCGCGAAGAACTGTTGTCTGTCATTCGCAGCGGTGGGCCCGATTTGCGCGCGGCGGCGGAATAGATCGTCACATCCCTGTCACGATCTCTAGGCAAACCTGTGGGCTGCACCTAAGTTGCAGGCCACAGAACCTCGGAGACCGCAATGCCTTCGCCCCGCCATGTCGCTCGTGACATTTCCTATGCTTATTCCGCCGAAACCAAAGGCGGTCGCATGGTCATCAAGTTGATGGAAAACACGACGGGTCGGATGCGCCTGATCAAACGCGCGGACGGCTATGAACAAGAGGTCGCGCAGGGCCGCGATTTTTGGACGGTCATGGTGGACCGTTATGGCCTTTCTCTGGATGTGGTGGGCGGATCGCTCGCGAATATCCCCAATACCGGCCCACTGATCCTGATTGCCAACCACCCCTATGGCATACTTGATGGGATGATGATGGGACATATTCTGTCGCAAACGCGCGGCGATTTTCGCATTCTGGCCAACAGCGTGTTCCGCAAGGCCGAAGACTTGAACCGGGTCGTGTTGCCTGTGTCATTTGACGAGACCAAAGAAGCGATGAAGCTGAACTTGCAAACTCGCAAAACGGCCCTGAACTATCTGGGTGACGGTGGCGCGATTGGGATTTTCCCCGGCGGTACGGTCAGCACCGGGGTTAAGCCGTTCTCATACCCGATGGATCCGGGCTGGCGCGGCTTTACTGCACGAATGGTCGCTAAATCGAACGCAACAGTGGTGCCGGTCTTCTTTGACGGTCACACCTCGCGTCTGTTTCAGATCGCCAGCCATCTGCACAGCACTTTGCGCATGGGTTTGCTGATCAAAGAGTTCAAAAAACGTGTCGACACTCCGGTCAAAGTGGCGATCGGGGAGCCGATCAGCCGCGACGTTCTGGACCCTCTGGCCGGGGACACACGCAAGATGATGGATTTCCTGCGCAAAGCCACGTATGAGCTGTCCCCGAAGCCGTTGAAGTCTTATGACTACGGCTATGAGTTTGAGGAACGGCATCGCGCCTGAAGGGGCAAATGGCAGTAGGTATTTTTGATTCTGGTTTGGGCGGGTTGACCGTTCTGGACGCCGCGCAGAAACGTCTGCCGGAAGTGGATTTCCTGTATTACGCAGACAGTGCGCACGCGCCTTATGGCGTGCGAGATGCGGAAAACATTTATGACCTGACCCGCGGGGCGGTGAACGCGTTGTGGGACCGCGGCTGTGATCTGGTGATCCTGGCCTGCAACACCGCCAGCGCCGCTGCGCTGCGCCGAATGCAAGAAGAAGGCGTGCCCGAGGGCAAGCGCGTGCTGGGTGTCTTTGTACCGCTGATCGAGGCTTTGACCGAGCGGCAATGGGGCGACAACAGCCCTCCGCGTGAGGTTGCCGTAAAACATGTGGCGCTGTTTGCGACGCCCGCGACTGTCTCTAGCCGTGCATTTCAGCGCGAACTGGCCTTTCGCGCCATTGGCGTGGATGTTGAGGCCCAGGCCTGTGGCGGCGTGGTCGATGCCATCGAGGACGGCGACATGATTCTGGCCGAAGCCCTGGTACGCAGCCATGTCGATGCTCTCAAACGCAAGATGCCTGATCCGCAGGCCGCGATTTTGGGCTGCACCCACTACCCGCTTATGGCCGAGACCTTCCAGGCGGCTCTTGGTCCGAATGTGCAGGTGTTTAGCCAAGGTGATCTGGTGGCCGAAAGCCTAGCGGATTACCTAGCCCGGCATCCAAACATGCTGGGCAAGGGCGAGGCTGGGTTTCTGACCACCGGCAAGCCCGCCTTCGTCAGTGACCGGGCAACGCAGTTCCTGCGACGACAAATCTCCTTCGAGGCTGTCTGACTTAGGTCAAGGACGCCAAGCGGACGAATCCGTAAACCAAGGCCGGCGCATCGGCGGTCGTGATATGTGACATATGAATAGAAGAGGTCTGACATGACCCATAAAATCGCAATTCTGGGCGCTTCCGGCTACACCGGTGCCGAACTCGTGCGCCTGATCGCCGAGCATCCGAATATGGAGATCACTGCGCTGGCCGCCGAGCGTAAGGCGGGCCAGTCCATGGCGCAGGTCTTTCCGCATCTGCGCCATATGGATCTGCCGGACCTGTGCAAGATAGCCGAGATTGACTTTTCGCAGATCGACCTGTGTTTCTGCGCCTTGCCGCACAAAACCAGCCAAGAGGTCATCCGCGATCTGCCCAAAGATCTCAAAATCATTGACCTTTCCGCCGATTTCCGCCTGCGCGACCCGGAAGAGTATGAGAAATGGTACGGCAACCCGCATGCCGCTTTGGCGCAGCAGGACGAAGCCGTCTATGGCCTGACCGAGTTTTATCGCGATGATATCCGCGATGCGCGTCTGGTGGCGGGTACCGGCTGCAACGCGGCTACAGGGCAATATGTGCTGCGCCCGCTGATCTCGGCCGGGGTGATTGATCTGGATGACATCATTCTGGACCTCAAATGCGCGGTGTCCGGCGCGGGGCGGTCGCTCAAGGAAAATCTGCTGCATGCCGAACTCAGCGAAGGGTACAACGCCTATGCCGTGGGTGGCACGCACCGGCATCTGGGTGAGTTCGATCAGGAATTCTCGGCCCTGGCAGGACGTCTGGTCCATGTGCAGTTCACACCGCATCTGGTCCCGGCCAACCGGGGCATTCTGGCGACCACTTACGTGAAAGGTGATCCGGCCAGCGTGTATGAAACGCTGGCCAAAACCTACGAACAGGAACCTTTCATCCAGATGCTGCCCTTTGGCGAGACCCCGTCGACCCATCATGTGCGGGGCTCGAACTTTTGCCATATCGGCGTGGTGGGCGACCGGATCGAACGTCGCGCCATTGTGATCGGCGCGCTGGATAACCTGACAAAAGGTAGCAGTGGCCAAGCCTTGCAGAATGCGAACCTGATGTTAGGTGAAACTGAAACCCTTGGCCTGATGATGGCCCCTCTATTCCCGTGAGGATATCATGAAGTCTCTCAAGAAACGTCGTCGCGTACAAATCATTCTGCTGGCTGTGGTGGCCTTGGTGTCATCGACGGCGTTGATTGGGTGGGCTTTGCAGGATGGAATCAACTTTTTCCGGTCCCCCAGCGAAGTAATCGCCGAGCCACCCAAACCGACGGAGGTTTTTCGCATCGGCGGGTTGGTCGAAGAAGGCTCAATCGTGCGGGGGCAGGGTGAGACTGTGACCTTTGTCGTCACAGATGGCGGTGAAAGTGTACCGGTGGCCTTTACCGGTGTCCTGCCTGATTTGTTTACCGAAAATCAGGGTATGGTTGGCACAGGCAGCTACGTGAATGGCGTGTTTGAAGCCACTGAAATCCTTGCGAAACACGATGAGACATACATGCCAAAAGAGGTGGTGGATGCGCTCAAGGAACAAGGCGTCTACAAAGAAGGCAGCGATAGCTGAACTCCGCTCAGATTTGAGTAAACGGGCGTTGCGAGGATGAACCTTGCAGCGCCCTTTGTCATTGTTCTGAATTAACCGTTCTCTGCCAGCGTCCTCGGCAATCAGATGCGGAGGATGCCATGCAAACGGTTCGGGATATCGCAAAGCAGATCGTGGCGCGCGAAGGTGGGTTCGTGGACGACCCGGACGACCCCGGCGGCGCGACCAAATACGGCGTCACAATCCATACGATGCGGCGTTTGGGGCTGGATTTGAACGCGGACGGTCAGATGACGACAGAGGATGTCAGGCTGCTCAGCCTATCGCGAGCCGTCGAGATTTTCGTCACGCATTATTTCGACCGTCCCCGTCTGGCCTTGCTGCCCGAGGGTCTTCAGGCGTCAGTTTTCGACATGTATGTGAATACCGGCGCGCAGGCCGTGAAACTCCTGCAACACTTGCTGCGCGATATGGGGTTTGCGGTGACGGTTGATGGGGTCATCGGGCCGCAAACCGCGCGGGCCAGCCTCAAGGCGGCCGAAAGGAGCCCAACGGCCTTGGCCGATGCATACGGGATTGCGCGCCGGAACTATTACTTTCGACTGGCCGACCGTCGCCCTGCGTCCCGAAAATATGCGCGAACGCGGGCCGGGGGGAAGGGCGGGTGGATACGCCGGGCGGAAGAGTTCATTTCGGCCCGCTATCACCTGAACGAACGCGAATTTCAGCAAAGGGTTGCGCAATGGGATTGATCTCGGATGTCTTGACGTTTCTGTTCGGAGGAGGGCGCAACGTGGTGCGTGAAACCGCTGAGGTATTCCGCGAGAATGCCGAAAACCGCGCTGTCCGGGATGCGACGGTTCAAAGCCAAACGCTTGCGCAGTTTGGGGCCGAGTTTCAGATGCCGCAGAAAGGTGCCTATGACCGGTTCATCGACGGGTTAAACCGCCTGCCGCGCCCCGCGCTGGCGCTGGGAACGATGGGGTTGTTTGTGGCTGCCATGATCGACCCGCTGTGGTTTGCCGCCCGAATGCAGGGAATCGCCTTGGTGCCCGAGCCGCTTTGGTGGCTTTTGGGGGTCATCGTGTCGTTTTATTTCGGTGCGCGACATCAGGCCAAGGCACAGGATTTGCAGCGGGAAATCTCAGCCACAGTCCTGCGCGCACCCCAGGTTGCCGGAAACATCGAGACCCTGAATGCGCTACGTCACACCAGCGTGGGTCGGTCGGATCCTGGCCCTGACGCAGAACTGTCCGAGATGATCTTGACCCCGGACCAGAACCCGGCACTTGAAGAGTGGCGTCGCGCGAAAACAGCCTGACCCGCGACACTATGTGCGTGCTGTTTAAGCGAAAGTTATTGGTGCTTGCGACGCAACAGGACTATATCCGGGGCCATGATTACAGAACTCGGTCACTACGCGCTCATCCTCGCCTTCCTCGTTGCGATTGTGCAAACAGTCGTTCCCTTGATCGGCGCGGCCAAAAGGTGGACCGGGTGGATGACATTCGGCGAGACGGCGGCCATCGCTCAGTTCGTTTTGGTCGGGTTCTCTTTCTGTGCATTAGTCTGGGCCTTCACGACTTCGGACTTCTCGCTGCGCATCGTGGTTGAGAACAGCCATTCCGCAAAGCCGATGCTTTATAAGATCAGCGGCACATGGGGAAATCACGAAGGGTCTATGTTGCTGTGGGTCTTCATCGTGGCGATTTTCGGCGGTATGGCAGCGATATTCGGCGCGGGGTTGCCGCCAACGCTGAAAGCACGCGTCTTGGCGGTGCAGGCGGCAATTGGTGTCGCGTTCTATGCCTTTATCCTGTTTACATCGAACCCGTTTGATCGCCTGATCGTCGCTCCGTTTGATGGGCGGGACTTGAATCCTCTGCTGCAAGACCCCGGATTGGCCTTCCATCCGCCCTTCCTGTATCTGGGCTATGTGGGTCTGAGCATGGCCTTCAGCTTTGCCGTCGCCGCCCTGATCGAGGGCCGCGTAGACGCGGCCTGGGGACGGTGGGTACGCCCCTGGACATTGGCCGCATGGGTGTTTCTGACCATCGGTATCGCGCTGGGATCGTGGTGGGCTTACTACGAGCTCGGCTGGGGTGGATTCTGGTTCTGGGATCCGGTTGAGAATGCCTCGTTCATGCCATGGCTTTTGGCGGCGGCGCTGCTGCACTCGGCCATTGTGGTCGAGAAACGCGAGGCGCTGAAAAGCTGGACCATCCTGCTAGCGATCATCGCATTTGGGTTCTCGCTGATCGGCACGTTCATCGTGCGCTCGGGGTTGCTGACCTCGGTCCATGCCTTCGCAAACGACCCGGAACGCGGCGTGTTCATCCTGTTCATTCTTGTGATCTTCATTGGCGGCGCGCTGACGTTGTTTGCCGCACGCGCGCAGGCGATGGAGGCCAAGGGTGTCTTTGGAATGGTCAGCCGAGAAAGCGCGCTGGTGCTAAACAATATCTTGCTGGCCGTTAGCTGTTTCGTGGTCTTTTTCGGAACCATGTGGCCCATGGTGGCCGAGATGGCGTTTGATCGGAAACTGTCCGTTGGGCCTCCGTTCTTCAATGCCGCCTTCACACCCTTCATGATTGCTTTAGGCCTTGTGCTGCCCATTGGGGCGATCCTGCCGTGGAAGCGGGGTAAGATCGGCAAAGCGGCATATTCGCTACGCTATGCGTTTGTGCTGGCTGTTGCATTGGCCATTCTGGTTTGGGCGATGCAGACCGGCCGCAGCGCCATGGGCCCGGTTGGGTTGTTTCTTGGCGCATGGATCACCTTCGGGGCCGCGGTGGACCTGTGGAGTCGCACGGGCCGTAAAGGCAGTATCCAACGTCTGTTCCGACTGCCTGGTGCGGATTGGGGCAAAGCAGTCGCTCATACTGGGCTTGGCGTCACTATCTTTGCCATTGCGGGTTTGACCGCTTGGGAAGTCGAGGATATCCGCGTCGCACAACCTGGCCAACCTTTCGAGGTTGGGCAATTTACGCTTACACTGGAAGAGGTCAGACGGGTTGAAGGGCCCAACTATTTCTCGACAACTGCTGATGTTCGGGTCGAAAAGAATGGTCGTCCGATGGGCAGCCTGCATCCCGAAAAGCGCGACTATCCAGTTGCGCGCATGCCCACAACAGAGGCCGCGATCGACTATCGCTTTTTAGGCGATCTTTATGTTGTGATCGGCGATCAGCAGGCCGATGGCGGCTGGGTCATGCGGACCTATATCAAACCGCTGGCCAACTGGATTTGGGGCGGGTGTATCCTGATGGCGCTGGGTGGTTTCCTCAGCCTGTCGGACCGGCGGTTCCGGGTCGCAGCGGGCGCGCGCAAGGCCCCAAGTGGCGGAGTACCTGCGGAATGAAGCGCCTTTTCCTGATCTTCGCCCTAATCGCCTCACCCCTGTTTGCGGTGCAGCCTGATGAAGTGTTGGACGATCCGGTTCTTGAACAACGCGCCCGCGATCTGAGCACCGGGCTGCGGTGCCTTGTTTGCCGCAACGAAAGTATCGACGAAAGCAACGCTGATCTGGCCCGTGACCTGCGCCTATTGTTGCGCGAGCGTCTGGTTGCCGGGGACACGGATGACGAGGCGATCCGGTTCATTGTAGATCGTTACGGCGAGTATGTCTTGCTGAAGCCAACAGTTACGGGGTCGAACCTGATGTTGTGGCTGGCCGGTCCGATCATGCTATTGATCGCCGCTGCGATGGGGTGGAATTTCCTGAGAAAACGTTCGGACGTTCAGGCCGCGGGCTCGGATACGCTCAGCGAGGCGGAAAAGAAGCGATTGGAACAAATTCTCAAGGACTAACCCTTGGTCGGTCTTTCCCTTGTGATGTAATTGCGTCAGGGTTTGCCCAAGACTGTTGTTTGGGGGGATCCTGATGAATTACGAAACCGTGTTGCTCGACATCTCGGACAATCTGGCGGTGCTGACATTGAACCGGCCCGACAAGATGAACGCGATGACAGCGCAGATGCGGGCCGAGGTCGCCTATGCGATGAAACAGGCGGCCGCGAATGCGCGTGCGGTGGTTCTGACCGGCGCTGGTGCAGCGTTTTGTTCCGGGCAGGATCTGGGGGATGCGTCCAGCACCGGCAAGATCGACCTTGAGCGGACCTTGCGCGATGAATACGAACCGATGCTGGAAACGATTTACAACTGCCCCGTGCCGACCATCGCCGCGGTGAACGGTCCAGCGGCGGGGGCAGGGTGCAATATGGCGCTATGTGCCGATGTAGTGATTGCCACGGAAAGCGCCTATTTCCTGCAAGCCTTCGCGCGGATTGGGCTGTTGCCGGATGCGGGCGGCACTTGGTTCACGCCGCGCCAGATGGGGTTTGCCAAGGCGATGGGCGCCGCACTTTTCGCTGACAAGATCAGCGCCCGGCAAGCAGATGAGTGGGGCATGATTTGGGAGGCCGTCCCAGACGCGGAATTCGACGCACATTGGCGCAAACGGGCGACTTATCTGGCAAATGGTCCGACCGCAGGGTTCAGCGCGATCAAGAAAGCGATCCGGGGTACTTACGAAAAAACGCTGGACGAACAACTGACAATCGAGGCCCATTTGCAGGGCGAATGCGGACGTTCGCGCGATTTTGCCGAAGGTGTCGTGGCCTTCATGGAAAAACGCCCCCCGAAATTCGAGGGGCGCTGATCGTCAGGCGCGGCGGCGGCGGCGTGTCCGTCGCTCGGGCACGGCGTCCTCACCCGTGCCGTCCGAGGCCGATGAGAACGGCCCCAGCGCATCCGTGATCTGATCCAGAGTAGGGCGCACACCACGCGGCGCACTGTCCAGCGCTTCACGCATCTTGCGCAGGTGATCGGGCATCGTGCCGCAGCAGCCACCGATGATTGTTGCGCCTGCATCGCGGGCCATGGCGGCATACTGGCCCATCAACTCGGGCGTGCCGTCATAGTGGATATGGCCGTTCACATATTTGGGGATACCCGCATTGCCTTTCGAGATCACAGGACGTTCAGTGCCCTGTGCCGCAAAGCCCAGAACTGTACGCAAAATGTCCGATGCTCCGGTGCCGCAATTAGCGCCAAAGGCCACGGGCGGGTTCGGTAGCGTTTCAACCAGTTGCGCCAGGTCGGCCGAAGTCACACCCATCATGGTGCGCCCTGCGGTGTCGAAGCTCATAGTCCCGCACCAGGGCATGTCGGCCAGCGCAAAGGCTTCGGCGGCAGCGCGGAATTCCTCAGGTGCGCTGATGGTTTCAAGCCACAGCACATCGGCACCGCCTGCTTTCAACGCTTCGGCCTGCTCGTGGAACATCTCGACGGCACCTTCATGAGAAAGGCTGCCCACGGGCTCCATAATCTCTCCGGTCGGCCCGACCGAGCCCGCGACGATCACGGTGCGGCCGGCCTTGTCGGCCACCTCACGGCCCAGCTCGGCCCCGATGCGGTTCAACTCAGCCACGCGGTTCTGCGCGTCGTGGAGTTTCAAACGGGCGGATGTACCGCCAAAGGTGTTGGTCAGGAACAGATCGCTGCCCGCATCGACCGAGCCTTGATACAAAGCCTTGATCTTGTCAGGCGCGTCTACATTCCACAGCTCAGGCGCGTCACCGGATTGCAAGCCCATGTTGAACAGGTTTGTTCCGGTGGCCCCATCGGCCAGAATCGCATCTTTGGTTTCCAGAAGTTTCGTCAGTGCGTTTGTCATTGGGCTTTCCCAAAAAGTCGGCGAAGCCGATAAAACTAAGAAGTCCCGTGTCTCATGACCGGGACTTCAAAGCAAATTCATAAATCTCATGAAGATCATGAGGCGGGGCGAATTCCCTCAGTCGGTTTCGCTGAGAACCTGCGCCTTGGCTTGGGGCAGCAGCTCGGCCATCTTGGCACGAATTTCGTCATCCGACGACAGCGAGCCCAGATCGCCAGAGACCTTGCGCACGACATCTTCGTGTCCGGCCTCCTCGAAATCGGCGATCACAACAGTTTTGGCGTATTCCTCAGCGTCGGCACCGGACTTGCCCAGCTTTTCCGCGGCCCACAGGCCCAGCAGCTTGTTGCAACGCGCCTGCGCCTTGAACTGCATTTCCTCATCATGGGCGAATTTGGCTTCAAATGCGTTTTCGCGTTCGTCAAACGTGGTCATGGGTTGGGGACCTCTTCGGTTATATCTTCTTGATTGATGATATGACGATAGCCGCGCCCGGACGCAAGGGATTTGCGCTGCGTCAAAGCCTCTCGGTTTACTGCGCTTGCGGGAAAAGGGGGGTTCGACTATGAGAGCGCCAAGAAGCGGGAATATTCCCGCTCGTCAGTCTGGAAGGGTCGCTTATGGCGCGTCGCAAGAAAATCTACGAAGGCAAGGCAAAAATTCTGTATGAAGGCCCCGAGCCGGGTACGATCGTTCAGTACTTCAAGGATGATGCCACTGCCTTCAACGCGGAAAAAAAAGACGTGATCGACGGCAAGGGCGTTCTGAACAACCGCCTGAGCGAGTTTTTCATGACCGGTCTGAATCAGATTGGCGTTCCGACGCACTTCATCCGCCGCCTGAACATGCGTGAACAACTGGTGCGTAGCTGCGAGATTGTGCCGTTGGAAGTGATCGTGCGCAACTATGCTGCCGGGTCGATGTCCAAACGTCTGGGCATTGCCGAAGGCACGCAATTGCCGCGTCCGATCGTCGAGTATTGCTACAAGGATGATGCTCTGGGTGATCCGCTGGTGACCGAGGAACATATCGCCGCCTTTGGCTGGGCCAGCCAGCAGGACATGGATGATATTCTCAGCCTTGCGCTGCGGGTGAATGATTTCCTCAGCGGCATGATGCTGGCGGTGGGCATTCGTCTGGTCGATTTCAAGATCGAGATCGGGCGCGTGTACGAAGGCGATTTCCAGCGCTTGATTATCGCCGATGAGATCAGCCCCGACAGTTGCCGTCTGTGGGACATCGAAAGCGGCCAGAAGCTGGACAAGGACGTGTTCCGTCGCGATCTGGGCAGTTTGACGGATGCCTATTCCGAGGTCGCAAGACGTCTGGGCGTTCTTCCCAAAAGCAATGTGACCAAGCCTACGCTGATCAACTAATCTGCCTCGCTTGCGTGGAATACCGGAAACGCCGTGCCCTTGCGCGGCGTTTTTGCATTTGCGCCTGTTGCCTGCGGCAAACTGCGTGCGGACAAGGGTTGTCGAATGACAAAAGGCGCGCTATCCCCCGCGCAACGGAACGGGCCGCGACTTTTGGCCCTTAGCTGGAGTTGCAGGAATGAAAGCACGTGTGCATGTGATGCTCAAGAATGGGGTTCTCGACCCGCAGGGCGAGGCCGTGCGCCACGCATTGGGTGCCATGGGCTTTGATCAGGTCGAAGGCGTGCGTCAGGGCAAGGTGATCGACCTTGAGCTGGCCGACGGCGCGACCGAAGCCGACGTGACCCAGATGTGCGAAAAACTGTTGGCAAACACGGTCATCGAACGCTACGAGATCGAACTGGTCTGAGCGGATGCGGGCGGCGCGTCTAATCACCTACCGCCAGCCGCTCGAGCTGGCCTCGGTTTCCGATCCGGAACCGGGAGAGGACGGTGTGGTTCTACGCGTGCTGGCCTGCGGCGTGTGCCGTTCCGACTGGCATGCATGGTCCGGTGCGGACCCCGATGTTGTCCTTCCCATGATTCCCGGACACGAATTCTGTGGCGAGGTGGTTGCGGTTGGCGCGCGTGTCAGCCGTTGGAAGGCAGGGGATCGGGTGATCGCGCCCTTCATTCTGGCTTGCGGCCATTGTCCGGATTGCGCGCAAGGCCATCAGACAATCTGCGCCGATCAGGTGGTGCCTGGCTTTACCTGCGATGGCGCATTTGCTGAATATGTCTCGGTGGCGCATGCAGATGCCAATCTTTCGGTGTTGCCTGACACAATGGCTCCTGAAATTGCTGCTGCCTTGGGCTGTCGTGTCACGACGGCCTGGCAGGCCCTGGTGGGGCGTGCGCAGTTGCAAGGCGGTGAGTGGCTAGCGGTTTTCGGCGGCGGTGGAGTAGGGATATCGACCCTGTTGCTGGGCAAGGCGCTGGGTGCGCGCGTGATCGTTGTGGATATCGCCGACGACAAGTTGAACTACGCCAAAACTCTGGGTGCAGATGCGGTGGTCAACGCGGCGACCAGCAATGCGCCAGAGGCTATTAAGGATATCACCTGCGGTGGTGCCCATGTCGCGATCGAGGCTCTTGGGATCGAAACTACTACAATCGCCGCCATGAAATCCCTGCGTAAGCTGGGTCGCATGGTGCAAATAGGAATGCCCGCCGGACCGCATAGCAACATGACCTTGCCGATGGATGCGCTTTATTCCGGTCAGCTTGCCGTATTCGGAACCCGCGGTATGCCCAGCTGGCGCTACCCCTCGCTTTTGTCGTTGATCGCAGGGGGCAGTGTTGACCTGAGCCCACTGGTGACGCGGCATATTTCTTTGTCCCAGGTAAGTGAAGAACTTGCCGCCTTTGACCACCCGACGCCGCCCGGCGTTGCCGTTGTCACCGATTTCACGCATTAGGAGGCCCCGCCATGCGCGCAGCAGTCATCGTATTTCCCGGCTCCAACTGTGACCGGGACCTGGCCGTGGCCTTTGAACAGGCCGGTTTTCAGGTCGACATGGTCTGGCACAAGGATGCCGCTCTGCCCGAGGGCGTGGATATCGTGGGCGTGCCCGGCGGGTTCTCGTACGGTGACTACCTGCGATGCGGTGCGATTGCCGCGCAGTCTCCTATCTGCAAAGCGGTTGTCGACCATACCGACCGTGGTGGCTATGCCGTAGGGATTTGCAACGGTTTTCAGATATTGACCGAGACCGGGATCTTGCCGGGGGCGCTGCTGCGCAATGCGGGCTTGAAGTACATCTGCAAGACCGTCGGCCTGAAAGTTCAAACCAGCGACAGCGCCTTTACGCAGGGCTACAACGCGGGTGACGAGATCGGCGTGCCGATTGCCCATCATGATGGAAACTATTTTGCTGACGACGCAACATTGTCCACGCTTCGTGATCAAGATCGCATCGCATTCACCTATACCGAGAATCCGAATGGCTCGGTCGGGGACATCGCAGGCATCCTCTCGGAAAACCGCAGGGTTCTCGGGATGATGCCGCACCCTGAACGGGCGGCGGATCAGGGCCATGGCGGCACGGACGGAACGGCATTGTTCCGCGCATTATCAGGCGTTCTTGCTCCGGCGTGACTTGAGGAACCGATTCAGCCCGCGTAGTTTCCGGGGCATGAGTTCCGACAATCGTTCAGGCTGGTCTTCTTTCAAGACCCCGTTTCAAGGCGCCCCTTTGGGGTGGCGATTGCGCGTTGCGGTCACGGTTCTTCTTCTGGCAACCGTGGCGACGATTTGGGTCACGAACCGGTTGCTGATCGACCGCTTTACCGAATCCACGCGCAACCGCGCTGAACTGCGGCTGGCTTTGTACTCCGGAAATTTGCTGAGCGAACTACGCCGCAATGCTATTGTTCCGCAGCTTTTGGCGCGCGATCCCAGCCTGATCTCGGCCTTGCAGTCCAGTGACTATACGCTTTCCAGCCAACGCTTGATTTCATTTGTCGAGGAAATAGGCGCGGCCTCTCTGATGCTGTTGGACGGCGATGGTCTGACACGGGCGGCGACGGACAGGAACCGTCTTGGCGAAGGGCACAGAAACTCGCCTTATTTCATTGATGCGGTTCGCTCCAACGCGACGATCTTTACCGTGATCCAGACGGAGTCTGGTGGATACAGCTTTGTTTATTCGCGTCGGATTGAGGCAAATGCCGAAGTCCTCGGTGTCATCGTGGTCGAGGTCGATCTGCAAAAGTTCGAACGCGCTTGGGCCGGAATCTCGGATGCCGTTATGGTGGCGGACAGCACCGGGACCGTGATCCTTTCCACAGAACCCAAATGGCGAGGGCTGGACGAAAACACTGCCATTCAACGCCAATCGCCGGATTCTGCCATCGAACGCGCCATACGCGCGACGGCCGATTGGACAGCCCTGCCTGCCGACGCCTATGTGCAGGGCGAGGCCGTGATGCGCATGGAAACCCGCATTCCGTTTCGTGGATGGAAGATGACATCATTCACGACCTATTCCTCTATCCGCGAAAAAGTGAACAGCGTCATCGCGTTGGAGATCATGGGCTTTGCGATTCTTCTGGCGCTGGCCTTCTATGCGCTCAGCCGCCGAGCCACGTTCCGCATGACGCTGTTTCAGCGCGAGTCGGCAGAGCTTCGCGCATTGAACGCCCGCTTGCAGCGGGAAATTGCTGAACGTGAACGGGTGGAAAAGACGCTGGAAGTGGCTGAGCAGACGCTGGCTCAAAGCTCGAAACTTGCGGCGTTAGGTGAGATGTCGGCAGCCGTCAGTCATGAGCTTAATCAACCTCTGGCTGCAATGAAAACCTATCTGGCCGGGGCACGCCTTTTGCTGCGCCGCAACCGTCCCGAAGAGGCATTGGCCAGCTTTGGTCGCATAGACGGGCTGATTGAGCGGATGGGGGCGATCACCCGCCAGCTCAAGTCTTACGCAAGAAAGGGGGCGGACGCGTTTTCCCCTGTAAATCTTGGCGAAGCGCTGGCCTCGGCCTTGTCAATGATGGAACCGCAGTTGCGGCAACGCCATGTTAAGATCACTCAGATTCTGCCCGAAGAACCGGTATTGGCCATGGGCGACCGGATGCGGATCGAGCAGGTTATGGTAAACCTCTTGCGCAACGCGCTGGACGCCACCAAGTCAGTATCTGAGCCCGACGTTGAAATCATTTTGGCAGCAGGCGATATGGCGGTGTTGACGGTGCGCGACAATGGGCATGGTATCGAAGATATCGAGAACCTGTTCGAGCCGTTCTATACCACCAAGCAGCCGGGCGACGGGGTTGGGCTGGGGCTTGCCATCTCCTCTGGGATCGTGAACGACCATGGGGGACGGCTGACCGCCCGCAACAGTCCCAACGGGGGCGCGGTGTTCGAGATGCAGTTGCCAATACTTGGAAGCGATGGCCTAGAGGCCGCGGAATAACGGGGTAAGAAAATGGCACAAGCCATGAAGATCGCCATTGTGGACGACGAACAGGATATGCGCCAGTCGATCAGTCAATGGCTGGCACTGTCGGGATATGACACCGAAACCTTTGCCAGCGCCGAGGATGCGCTCAAGGTATTAGGACCGGACTACCCCGGCATCGTGATCTCGGACATCAAGATGCCCGGTATGGACGGCATTCAGTTGCTGAAGAAACTCATGGGCGCGGACAGTACACTGCCGGTCATCATGATCACCGGGCATGGGGACGTGCCTATGGCGGTTGAGGCGATGCGCGTGGGCGCGTTCGACTTTCTGGAAAAGCCCTTCAACCCCGACCGGATGTCCGAACTGGCCAAACGCGCCAGCAACGCCCGTCGTCTGACGCTCGACAACCGGGCTTTGCGGCGTGAGTTGTCCGATGGCACCCAGATCATGAGCAAACTGATCGGGGCCAGTCCGGTCATGGAGCGCCTGCGTGAAGATATTCTGGATCTGGGACAGGCCGATGGGCATGTTCTGATCGACGGTGAAACCGGAACTGGCAAGACATTGGTGGCGCACGCTCTGCACGCCGTAGGCAGTCGGGCAGGTAAGAAATTCGTCCTGATCTCATGCGCAGCCTTGGAGGAAGAGGCGCTGTCCAAACGGTTGTTCGGGCCTATGATGCCCGAGGATGCGCAATTGCCTGCCATTGAAGAGGCGCGTGGCGGCACGCTGGTGCTGGAAGATGTCGAAGCGTTGAGCGACACGTTGCAGGCGCGATTGCTGAGCGTGATGAATGATCAGGGCACACCTGCCGAGACCCGCATTATCGCAATTTCGAATTTGCAGGAAGCGGGAAAGACCTCGGAAGATGTTCTGCGACCGGACTTGTTCTATCGGTTGGCTGCGCTGCGCATCACCATGCCGCCGCTGCGCCAGCGCGGCGAAGATATCCTGACGCTATTCACGCGCCTTAGCGAGCAATTTGCCGAGGAATATGGCTGTGATGCACCGCAGGTCAGTGCGCAGGAGGCCGCGCAGCTGTTGCAGGCACCGTGGCCGGGTAATGTGCGGCAGCTTATTAACATTGCGGAACGTGCGGTTCTGCAATCACGGCGCGGGTCAGGAACGATCGCATCGTTGTTGATGTCGGATCATGAAGAGATGCAACCGGTTATGACCACAGAGGGCAAGCCCCTGAAAGAATATGTTGAGGCGTTCGAGCGGATGCTAATCGACAATACCATGCGCCGGCACAAAGGCTCGATCGCTTCGGTGATGGATGAGCTGTGTCTGCCGCGTCGGACGTTGAACGAAAAGATGGCGAAATACGGGTTGCAACGCTCGGACTATTTGTGACGGTTGGGAGGGGGCCAGCCCCCTCTTGAGCCTGTGGCTCAATTCACCCCCGAGGTATTTTTTAAACAGAAGAAGGTTTGGGAGCGTGCTGGATTGAGGCGGCATGCAGTTTGCCCATTGTCTTTTCCACAGGACTGCTTTTATTGTACCCGAACGGGCCGGGCCATTTTTGTGCCCTGAAGTCCCGAATCTTTGAGTTTCGCTGCGAGGTCGCAGGTGGTGACATCTTCCCACACTGGCTGAGCAGGCCGATTGTGCCCCGATCAAGGGGCAGTTGAACGCCTGAACCCGTGGATGCGGGTGAAAGGAATATAATGGGCAGACAGCGTCAAGGCGCGTCTGTCGGAGAAGAACCGCGATGACGCGCGCGCAACGATTGAATATACGGGCAGGGGGCCACAGCGCCAGACCCTGCCGCGCGCCGTTCGAAATCGCCCGTACAAGACACCTCCCCAAAAGTGCCTGTCCGCCTGGACGGGTCAGGACAACGCGTTTGGCGCGGTGCACCAAGGACAAATGGCTAAGAAAATGCTTATCGATGCCACCCACGCCGAGGAAACTCGGGTTGTGGTGGTCGATGGAAACAAGGTCGAGGAATTCGATTTTGAATCTGAAAACAAACGCCAGCTCGCTGGTAACATCTATCTTGCAAAAGTAACACGGGTCGAGCCGTCGCTGCAGGCGGCTTTTGTGGACTATGGCGGGAACCGGCATGGGTTCCTTGCGTTTTCCGAGATTCATCCGGACTATTACCAGATCCCCGTCGCCGACCGCGAGGCGCTGATGGAGGAAGAGCGCGCCTATGCCGAGGCGATGAAAGCGCGCGACGAGGCTGAGGAAGCGAAGCCCAAGAAGCGCCGGTCGCGGTCGCGGAGCAAGGCAGCGGATGTGAAAACCGATGATGCAGTGGAAACGCTGGAGGTGTCGTCGGAACCGTCGGGCATGGAAACCATTGACCTGGATGACGGGGATGAGAACGCCGATATGGCCGTTCCCGAAGGTTCGTCTCCGGTCGATCGCGTTGCGGAAACGCCGGTTGAGGAACCCGAAGAGGATGCGGCTTCCGAGGATACTCCGGCTGAGACTGAAGAAGCGGATACTGAGGTTGCATCGGAAGATGACCAGCCGGATGTATCGGTGGAGCCAGAGCTCGCAGAGGAATCTGAGCCTGATGCTGCCATTACGGATGACGCGGTGGCAGAAGAAGCTGCGGAGACCGAAGAGGCAGAAGGAAAACCTGAGGACGAGGGCGAGGGCGAGGCGCGTGCAGATGCGACGGCCAAGGATGACACGATTGAATCAGTGGCGGATGAGGATGACAGCGAAGACATTCGTCCTCCGCGCAAACCGCGCCCGCGTCGGTACAAGATTCAAGAGGTCATCAAGGTCCGCCAGGTTCTGCTGGTGCAGGTCGTCAAGGAAGAGCGGGGCAATAAAGGTGCCGCACTGACCACCTATCTCTCGCTTGCAGGGCGTTATTGCGTGTTGATGCCGAATACCGCGCGTGGCGGTGGGATCAGTCGCAAGATCACCAACGCTCCGGATCGTAAGAAGCTGAAGGAAATCGCTGCCGAGATTGACGTTCCCACGGGCGCAGGTCTGATCATTCGGACCGCTGGCGCCAAGCGTACCAAGTCCGAGATCAAGCGCGACTACGAATACCTGCAGCGCATGTGGGAACAGATCCGCGAACTGACGCTGAAATCCATCGCGCCAGCTAAGATCTATGAGGAAGGCGACCTCATCAAACGGTCGATCCGCGACCTTTACAATCGCGAGATCGACGAGGTTCTGGTCGAAGGCGAGGGCGGCTATCGCATCGCCAAGGACTTCATGAAAATGATCATGCCGTCACACGCCAAGAACGTGAAGCGGTATGAGGATTCGTTGCCTCTATTTGCGCGTTATCAGGTGGAAAGCTATCTGGCTGGGATGTTCAACCCTACCGTACAGCTGAAATCCGGCGGCTATATCGTGATCGGCGTGACTGAGGCGCTTGTGGCGATCGACGTGAACTCGGGGCGGGCGACCAAGGAAGGCTCGATCGAGGAAACCGCGCTCAAGACCAACCTTGAGGCGGCCGAGGAAGTCGCGCGCCAGCTGCGCCTGCGCGATCTGGCCGGTCTGATCGTCATCGACTTTATCGATATGGACGAGCGTAAGAACAACTCGGCTGTCGAAAAGCGCCTGAAGGACAAGTTGAAAACCGACCGTGCCCGCATTCAGGTGGGTCGGATTTCCGGCTTTGGACTGCTTGAGATGAGCCGTCAGCGCCTGCGCCCCGGTATGCTTGAGGCGACGACACAGCCTTGTCCGTCGTGCCATGGCACAGGGCTGATCCGCTCGGATGATAATATGGCGCTGACCATTCTGCGCCAGATCGAAGAAGAGGGCACGCGTCGTCGTTCGCGCGAGGTATTGGTACGCTGCCCTGTCAGCATTGCGAACTTCCTGATGAACCAGAAGCGCGAGCATATCGCGCAGATCGAGGCACGCTATGGCCTGTCGGTTCGGATCGAAGGCGATATTCATCTGGTCAGCCCCGATTTCTCGATGGAGAAGTTCAAGACTGCCAGCCGAATTGTGCCCGAAGCCACCGCGCCTGTTGTGTCGGTGGACGCATCCTTGATGGATCTCGTGGATGCAGATGAAGAGGAAAAGGTCGAGGAAGAAACGCCTGTAACCGATGAAGAGGCGAAACCCAAACGCAAACGTCGTCGTCGGCGGCGCAAGAAAAGCAACGGGAATGGCGATCAGGCCGAGGGCACTGCGGACGAGGCTGAAAGCCTGGACGAACCCTCTACGGAAGATGCACCTGCCGAAGCGGATGCGGCCGAGAAAAGCGACGAGGAAGCAGAGGTCAAACCAAAGCGCCGTCGCGCACCGCGCCGCAAAAAGAAAGAAGAAGCACCGGTTGAAGATGAAGTCAGCGCCGAGGCGTCTGATGAGGCCGAGACACCTTCGGAACCCCTTGAAGCGGCAGCGGTTGAAGAACCGCGTGTCGAAGCTGCCGAAGAACCTGCGGCCGAGGCGTCAGAGGATTCCCAAGAAGCGGAGCCTGCAGTCGCAGCGGATGAACCTGTGGCAGAACCCGAAACCGAAGAAGTTTCCGAAGAAGGAGCTGCAGCAGAACCTGTTGAAGAGCTTAGCGCCGAGCCAACCGCCGAACCCGTTGCCGAAGCCACGGAAGAACCTGCAGCGGAACCCGTCGCTGAAGCTCCGCAAGAGCCTGTGGTCGAAGAACCGGTTCTTGAGGTTGTGTCGGACGAACCTGAAAAGCCCGCTAAGCCGAAAAGGCGTGGGTGGTGGTCATTGGGACAGTGACCAAAGGGCGGGCCAATGGCCCGCCTTTTTTGTTCAGTATTGAAACAATTCTAGCCGATTTTCTGGATGATGTAGATCTGATGCCCGTCTGCTTCGTCCTGTGAAACGAGGCGATGACCGCTTTCCGCGCAAAAATGCGGAACGTCGACAACGGCTGCCGGATCGTCGGCCAAGACACGCAATAATGCGCCTTCCGGCATAGATTTCAGGCGCTTACGTGCCTTGAGGACGGGTAGGGGGCATAGCAGCCCCAACGCATCAAGTGTATCAGATGGGTTTGACATAGGCCTGAGATATTTCCAACTTGGCTGGGTGTCCAGCGTGCAACCACGAGGATGTGACCGAATGGCCCCGTGACGTTCACGGCTTCATACCATATGTGCTGAAACATGTTCGGAATTGATATCATAGACGCGGGCCTGCTGCCTGCCATGTTCATCGCAATGCTGGGCGGGCTGATCAGCTTTCTGTCGCCTTGCGTTTTGCCCATCGTTCCGCCCTATCTGGCGTATATGAGCGGCGTGTCGATCAACGAAATGCAGGATCAGGCGGCCGCTAGACGCAAGGCAACTCTGACGGCGCTGTTCTTTGTGCTTGGCCTGTCGACGGTCTTCCTGTTGCTGGGCTTTACCGCATCGGCCTTCGGCGCCTTTGTGCTGCAAAATCAAGTGCTGTTCGCAAAGCTGTCGGGCGCGGTTGTTATCGTGTTCGGCCTGCACTTTCTGAACGTGTTCCGCATTCCTTTCCTGGACCGGGAAGCGCGGATTGAAACGGGCGACTCGGGTGGTTCCGTGTTTGGGGCCTATATTCTGGGTCTTGCCTTCGCCTTCGGCTGGACTCCCTGCATCGGGCCGCAACTGGGGGCGATTCTGTCTCTGGCCGCGTCCGAAGCCTCGGTCGCTCGGGGAACCTTGTTGCTGGGCGTTTATGCGGCCGGGCTTGGTATTCCGTTCCTGCTGGCAGCGATGTTCCTGAACCGCTCGATGACTGTGATGAACAAGATAAAACCGCACATGGCGACTATCGAGAAAGTCATGGGTGGCCTGCTGCTGTTCGTAGGTATCATGCTGATCACCGGCCTGTTCACTCAGTTCAGCTGGTGGTTGCTGGAAACCTTCCCTGCGTTGGCAAATTTCGGGTAAAAACCGGACTCCTCTTACCTTGCCGGTAACGCTGCGCTAACCTGCGCCGCAGAAGGTAAGGGCATGCGCAGTCACGACAATCACAGGCAGGTTAAACGACGTCGGGTGTTCTATATTCCCGGCTATGACCCCATTCATCCCCGCCGGTACCGAGAGCTTTACCGGACCGAAAGCGCGGCTCAGGCGGCCATATCAGGGTATGAAATCACACTATCGCCCAGAACTGGCGATGGGCCATATGGTTGGCACGTGCGATCCGTGCAGGACGGGACGGCGGTAGAGGCCGAGTTTCAGGTGCTCGTGTGGTCGGATATCGTGCGCGACAGCATGTCGAACTCGATACCGGCAACCTATGGGCAACTGATCAGAACTGCGTGGGTCTATATCTCGACTGGGGCTTTGTGGCGATTGATGAAGCTCCGCAAAGGTCCTGTAATCGCCGCAATTTATCCGGTTGCGATGTTGCTGATCCAATTGGGTGTCGCTGTCGGCGCCGCGTTGGGAATATGGGCGCTTCTGTCGTCGATACTGGGCTGGGTGGCCTGCATTCTTGCCGCCGCATTGGGCTATGCCGTGCTGCGATGGTTCCGCAAAATCGACAACTACCTGTTCGCCTATTACCTGATGCATGACTATGCCCATTCCGCCGCATGTCGGGGGCGAACGCCTCTTGCTTTGCAGCAACGCCTTGCTGAATTCGCGTCGTTGGTCAACGCCGCTCTAAAGGACGACGTGGATGAAGTTCTGGTCGTAGGTCACAGTTCGGGCGCGCATCTTGGTGTCGCCGTCCTGGCCGAGCTTATCCGGTCTGCACTCCCAGACAGAGACGGTCCAACACTGTCTTTTCTGTCGCTTGGTCAAGTGGTTCCGATGGTCTCTTTTCTGCCGGACGCGACCGACTTACGCGCTGATCTGCAATTCCTCTCGCAGCAAGAGGGGGTGACGTGGGTCGATGTCTCGGCCCCAGGCGACGGATGCGCCTTTGCGCTTTGTGATCCAGTTTCTGTGACAGGCGTTAGAACCGACGCGAAGAAATGGCCTTTGGTACTATCGGCCGCCTTTACGCAGACACTTTCACCAGAGCGGTGGAGGCAGTTGCGCTGGCGGTTCTTTCGGCTGCATTTTCAGTATCTTTGCGCTTTTGATCGGGTGGGCGCCTATGATTATTTCCGTGTGACCGCTGGACCTTTGACCTTGGGTGCACGTTTCGGGGGTCGCGCACCTTCCAAATCGCGAATTGATACGCCTGTGTCGAAATACCGCTCGGTGGTTGGATGAAACCGCCCAAGCCGCCCCCGCGGCCAGACAAGGTCTCGCTTTGGCGATATCTCAAACTGTTTCGGCAGGATCTTTTGTCGGCCCAGCCACAACGACTCTACCGGGCATGGATGGCTGAATTTCGGACTGTTTTCTTTCGATCCTACATGATCAACCAGCCGGAACTGGTTGAAACTGTATTGAAAAAGAGGCCCGACGACTTCCCCAAGTCCAACCGCATCGCCGAAGGCCTGCGCCCTTTGCTGGGCAATTCAGTGTTTCTGACCAATGGTGACACGTGGAAACGCCAGCGGCGGATCATTGACCCTGCCTTTGAAGGCGGCCGTCTGAAAGATACCTTTCCGGCGATGCAGGATGCCGCGCAAGCCGCCAACGATCGGTTGCAGCAAAGCCTGAACCAGATCCTCGAATGTGAGAAATTCACCAGCCACGCGGCGGCGGATGTGATCTTTCGGACCCTGTTTTCAGTGCCCATCGAGCATGAAGTTGCCGCGCAGGTGTTCACTAAATTCCGCGCCTATCAACGCAGACAGCCCTTGTTGAACCTAGCCGCGTTCCTACCGCTGCCTAGCTGGATGCCTCGGTTCCATTCACGCCAAACAAAACAAAATGCCCGAGAAATCAGAGAGCTGATTGAACATCTTGTTTCAGCGCGCGCGGCGCTGATCGCCCAAGGTATGGCGCCAAACGATCTGGCGACCAAGATCATGACGACCCCGGACCCCCAGACTGGCAAGTGTTTCGACACAGACGAGATGGTGGATCAGGTGGCCATCTTCTTTCTGGCTGGCCACGAGACCAGCGCATCCGCATTAGCGTGGGCCCTGTACCTACTGGCACTGTATCCGGACTGGCAGGACAAGGTGGCTGAAGAGGCCGCAGCGTTGGACACCCCCGGCATGACCGCCGTTGCTGGCTTGAAGATCAGCCGCGATGTGTTCCGCGAAACCCTGCGCCTATACCCGCCGGTCCCGATGATGGTGCGGCAGGCCACATGCCCCGAAGTTTTTCGGAACCGGCAGATACAACCCGGTGCTCAAATGGTTATCAGCCCCTGGCACCTGCATCGTCATGAACGCCTGTGGGACAATCCCGACGGGTTCGACCCCGGCAGATGGCACACTGAGAATGGCAAAACCTGCCAGCGCACCGCGTTTATTCCGTTTTCGGCAGGCGCACGGGTCTGTAGCGGGGCAGGGTTCGCGATGGTCGAAGGGCCTTTGATCCTGTCTACGCTGCTGCGCCGCTATCGCTTCGAACTGGTCGAAGGCCAAACACCGGTTCCCGTGGCTCATCTGACCGTTCGCTCAAAAGATGGCATTCGGTTGCGTGTGGTTGAGCGCTAACAAACTACCATCACCAATCACGTTGCTGTATGCGGTTGAAAACAGCGGAATCATTTCGAACGGGAAAACCTTATGTCCAAATCAGAACAGCGCGCGCAAATGGCCAATGGGGCGGGGTTTATCGCCGCTCTGGATCAAAGCGGTGGTTCGACCCCCAAGGCGCTGGCGCTTTATGGTGTTGAGGCATCGGATTACAGCTCGGATGCTGAGATGTTCGGCGAAATCCAGAAGATGCGCGCGCGCATCATTCTGGCCGATGACTTCACTAAGGATAAAGTGATCGGCGCCATCCTGTTCGAACGTACCCTGGGCGAAGAGATCGACGGCAGGAAAGTTGCCGATTACCTGTGGTCGCAAAAAGGGATCGTGCCGTTCCTCAAGATCGACAAGGGGCTAGAGGATGAAGCGAACGGCGTACAGATGATGAAGCCGATCCCTGGCTTGGCGGATACGTTGGCCAAGGCCGACGGTGTTTTCGGCACCAAGGAACGTTCTGTCATCCATGAGGCGAATGCAGAGGGCATCGCCGCTGTGGTCGCCCAACAGTTCGACGTCGCACGCGAGGTTGTTGCAGCTGGTATGGTGCCGATTGTCGAGCCTGAGGTAAACATCAACTCTTCCACCAAGGCCAAGGCTGAGGACATCCTGAAAGCGGAAATCCTGAAGAATCTCAACCAGTTGGAGGACGGGCAGGATGTAATGCTGAAGCTGACCATCCCCAGCACCGCCAATCTTTACGATGCTGTGGCCGATCACCCGCGTGTTCTGCGCGTTGTGGCGCTTTCGGGTGGGTATTCGACTGATCAGGCCTGTGCGCTGCTGTCCGAGAACGGCAAGATGATCGCATCTTTCTCGCGGGCGCTGACCGAGGGTTTGTCGAAACAGCAATCAGATGCCGAGTTCAACGCGGCGCTGGGTGGCAATATCGACAAGATCTTCCAGGCTTCGGTCTGATCTGACCTAAACCGGTTTTGTGAATTCGCGGCGCAAACGCGCCGCTTTTTCACGCATCACGCACCCTTCCGCGTGATCATTCACAAGCCCCATCGCCTGCATGAAAGCAAAAACCGTGGTGGGGCCCACGAATTTCCAGCCCCGTTTCTTCAAATCCTTCGACATCGCAATGGACTCGGCCGAGGTTGAGGCCGTTTGCGGAACCGGGGGCATTGTCGTCTCATACCGCCACACATAGGCTGCCAGCGACCCCTCGGCCGCGATCAATTCCTGCGCCCGTTGGGCGTTGTTGATCACGGCCTCGATCTTGCCGCGATGCCGGATGATACCTGCATCCTGCAACAACCGTTCCACATCCGCGTCATCAAATTGCGCCACCTCTTTGATATTGAAATGTTTAAACGCTTTACGGAAATTTTCGCGTTTGGACAGGATTGTGCGCCAGCTTAAGCCGGATTGAAAACTTTCGAGGCAGAGCTTTTCGAATAACCGTTGATCATCCGCGACTGGATATCCCCATTCAGCATCATGATACGCAAAGAACTCAGGTGCGGCCTGACACCAGGCGCATCTGGGTTGGCCGTCCGGGCCTTGTACGGTCTTCAACATGTTTGTGCCCTTTTTGTTCCATTGACGCTACTGCGCCTCAGGCCAAAAAGCAATCGCTCACGGACGGTTGCGGTACCAGTTCAGCACATAGACCCGAATTGCCGACGCTAACCCGATATCAGGGTCACGCTCCACATCAATCTGCGCAGCCAACGCATTGATAGGCATCTGTTTTTGCTTTGCAATATCCCGAAATGCGGACCAAAATTCATCCTCAAGTGAGACCGAAGTTCGGTGCCCTTTGAGGGTCACAGAGCGTTTGACAGGGCGCCCGCTCATTCATCTAACTCGTGATTGTCCAGATCGCGTGTCTGTTTTTCTCGATCCAGCCGGTCCGCCTCTTTCTGAGCTTTACTGCGCCCGAAAGCGACGGCGTTCTGGTCAGCGCGGGCCTTTTTGTTGGCCCGCGCTTTTTCCTTGCGGTACCGGTTCAGATTGACCGGTTTGCCCATCAGTCCTTTGGGCCAATCATCTGTTCGGGGCGGACAACCGCGTCAAAGGTCGCCTCATCCACGAAACCCAGCGCGATGGCTTCTTCTTTCAAAGTCGTGCCATTCTTGTGCGCCGTTTTGGCAACCTTAGTGGCGTTGTCATAACCAATGGTGGGGGCCAGTGCTGTCACCAGCATCAGCGATTCCTTCATCAGCTTGTCGATGCGCGGTTCGTTGGCCTGAATGCCCAGCAGCATCCGTTCCGTAAAGCTGTCCGCAGCATCGCCCAGCAACTGGATGGATTGCAGCAGGTTGTAGGACATCATCGGGTTGTAGACGTTCAGTTCAAAATGACCCTGACTACCTGCGAATTTGATCGCGGCGTCATTGCCCATCACATGCGCTGCCACCTGGGTCAGCGCTTCGGCCTGTGTTGGGTTAACTTTGCCGGGCATGATGGACGAACCGGGCTCATTCTCGGGTAGGATCAGTTCGCCAAGGCCGGAGCGAGGGCCGGACCCCAAAAGCCTGATATCATTGGCGATCTTGTAGCAGCTACCGGCAATTGTCGCCAAGGCGCCAGACAGGAATACCATGGCATCATGCGCGGCCAGCGCCTCGAACTTGTTGGGGGCGGTGACAAAGGGCAGGTCGGTGATTTCTGCCATATTGGCTGCCACAGCCTCGCCCCATCCGTGCTGCGTGTTCAAACCGGTACCTACAGCTGTGCCGCCTTGGGCCAACTCATAAATGCCGGGCATTGCAGCATTTACACGTGCGATTCCCTGCCGGATTTGATGGGCATAGCCGCCAAATTCCTGGCCAAGCGTCAGCGGGGTCGCGTCTTGCGTATGGGTACGGCCGATCTTGATGATATCTTTGAACTCATCCGCTTTCTGTTCCAGTCCACTGGCCAGCTTTTCCAGGCCGGGCAAGAGGACATCCCGAACGCTCATCGCGGTTGCGATATGCATGGCGGTTGGGAAGGTGTCGTTCGACGATTGCCCCATATTGCAGTGATCATTGGGATGCACCGGGTCCTTCGATCCGATCACGCCGCCGAGAATCTCTATGGCGCGGTTTGCAATCACCTCGTTCGAGTTCATGTTCGATTGGGTGCCGGAGCCGGTTTGCCACACTACTAGCGGGAAGTTGTCGTCGAACTTCCCTTCAAACACCTCACCAGCCGCCTGAATTACCGCATCCGCAATCGTTGCGTCCAGTTTGCCGGTTGCCTTGTTCTGCATGGCGCAGGCTTTCTTGATCACCCCTAGCGCACGCACGATGGCGACGGGCTGTTTTTCCCAGCCGATGGGAAAATTCATGATCGAGCGTTGCGTCTGCGCGCCCCAATACTTGTCTGAGGGAACCTCCAACGGGCCAAAGCTGTCGGATTCGGTGCGGGTCTGGGACATCGGTCACTCCGTCGTGTATGCCGTTGCATGCCGTTTACGCACAACTTTAGCATCATGCAATCGGCCAGTTGCGCGCACCATAAACTTAAGGTGGGCAAAGGTATAGATCGTGCCGAGTGTCATTTTCTTCTGTTAAACTTGAAACGGACCATTGTACGCGCCGGTAGGTGAGCTAGAATAAAACATCATCATTTTGGAGGCGCACGTGCTCCTACAAGTTCCGGTTCATTCCTTTAGACTTATTGGCCTTATTGCAGGTTGGGTGGCGTTTTTTTCGGTCGTCGCATTGCCATCGCATGCTGCTGAGATCACGCCCTTTGTCGGTGACTATGTAGGTTCGGCCAATATGGTTGATCAGGATGGCACCGAAACCCCAAGGGACATGAGCGTTTCGATCCAAGAGAACAAAAACGGATTCAATGTCAGTTGGAAAACGACGACCTACAAGCATGACGGGCGCGTGAAAGAGCAGGCCTTCTCGATCGACTTCAACCCCTCTGAGCGATCTGATGTTTTCTCGGCCGCGATGCGCCGAAACGTTTTCGGGCACGAAGTGCCGTTGGACCCGATGCAAGGCGAGCCATTCGTCTGGGGCCGCATCATGGGCGACACCCTGACCGTGTTTTCGTTGTTTATTGATGAAAACGGTGGATACGAGCTGCAGCAGTTCGACCGCACCCTGGCGGAGGGTGGGCTTGATCTATCCTTTTCCCGGTTTCGCAACGGGATCAAGTCCCGCTCGGTCGAGACCTTCCTGAAAAAACAATAATCCCGACAGGGTTACTTCCGGAAACTGTCTAGCGACACGACATCAGCGTCATGATGCTCGTCCTGCTCGGCCTCGATTTCAATCGGCGCCTCTGCTATCGGTACCTCATCGTCCTCATCTTCGGCGCTTTCAAAACGCAATCCGAATTCGACAGAGGGATCGACGAAAGTTTTGATCGCAACATACGGAATATACAGCGGTTCCGGCGCATCACCGAAGTTCAGCGTAATTGCAAAACCCGAGTCTCCGACTTCGAGGTTTTCGAACCAGTGCTGCATGACGATCGTCATCTCTTCTGGATATCGCTCGCGCAGCCAATCGGCCATTTCAACGCCGTTCTGACGCGTGTCGAAAGTAATAAAGAAATGATGCGCTCCGGGAAGACCGTTTTCAGAAACGCCGGTCAGAACCGTTTTGATCAGCCCGCGCATGGCGGTGTGCATCAGGTTCCCGTAATCAATGTCCTGCGACATGTGTCATCCTCAAATATGGTGCCCTTCAGCATAAGGGATTCCATTGGAAACGAAAGACCGAGAGTCGCGGGATTGTTCAAAGAAAATACGTTCCGACACCGGCTATGGCCATCAGGGCCAATGTCTTTCCCATGCCGAATTTGAATCGAAATATCAACACTCCAGCGATCAAAGTTAATATCAGGGCGGAGATATTGAGCGTATTTGAAGCGGGCCAGGGCAAACGAACAAGCCCCCACGCTATCTCTGTCACGTCCGTGAAAAAAACATGCAAGGCAAACCAAAGAGAAAGGTTGAGAATCACACCCACAACTGCCGCCGTTATGCCATGCAATGCGGCTGAAAGGCGGGGTCTGGCGGCCAGCTGGTCCAAGTATGGTGCGGTTAGGAATATCCACAGGAAACACGGCACGAATGTAGCCCAAAGCGCAACGATTCCCGCAGCCAACGCCAACGGCAATCCTGCCGTTGTTTGTCCGGTCAGCATGGCGACGAATTGGGTAACAAGGATAAGCGGGCCCGGGGTCGTTTCAGCCAAACCCAATGCGTCGATCATCTGGTTGGTTGTGATCCACTCGTATCTTTGGACGACGGTTTGCGTCATATACGCAAGAACGGCATATGCGCCACCAAATGTTACTACTGCCAAACGGGCGAAAAACCAACCCAGATCGCTTAACAGTTTAGCGCCCGCAATGCTGAGGAGAAACAAAGGTGTCAGCCACAGAGTGATCCAAATCAGACAGGTGCGCACAGGGTTAGTTTGGGGCGAGGAAATGCCCGATACGGAAGACTGGCCCCCATCAAGCCGTAGATACCCCCAAACCGCGGCACTCAGAATAATGACAGGAAAGGGCAGTTGCAGTGCGAAGATGGTCAGAAAACCGAACAGGGCGATAAGTTTGCTTTCGCCACTGGTCAACGCGCGGCGTGACAGATTGCGCAATGCTTGAATGACAATGACGATGACTGTTGCCTTCACTCCTAGAAAGCCCGCTTGGACGAAAGGAAGGTCACCAAACCGAGCGTAAAGCAAAACCAGAGCGCCAATAACTATTGCACCAGGCAGTACAAATAGAGTGCCGGCAATCAAACCGCCGGGCACGCCGCGCAAACGCCAGCCGGCATAGGTGGCCAACTGCATTGCCTCGGGGCCGGGAAGCAGCATGCAAAGTGACAGCGCCCGCAGATAGGTGTGTTCATCCAACCAAGGGCGTTTTTCGACAAGTTCTTCGTGCATCAATGAGATTTGCGCCGCGGGTCCGCCAAAAGATAGCAGGCCAATACGTCCAAAAACACGGATCAACTCGGGGACCGAAGGGGGCGTCATCTGGTTCTGTCCATGAAAACGGCTAGGTATTGCGCTGACGTCAAACGACAGCTGCTGCGAGCAATTCCACTTTCAGTGCGCGAAGTTAGGTCTAAGCAACAAAGAGTTACGGCGGGAATATTGCGTTTTTGTCTTTGGAGTACATTCAGAATAGGTTGAATAGGGCACGGCATGTCACTTGCCTCAGGCACGACCACGCGAAGCTTGGGGTTACCCCATCACGGGTGTTCGCGACCTGACCCTCTGCCCGTTGCTAACGCGCATCAGACAAACGGGTCAAGCGCCCTGCAAAACTATACCCAATCCAACCGCTGCCCGGTCATGCAAACAGGCAATGTATCCTTTGGGAACTGTCCTAATTGCTCGAAAAGCGAGATGAAGTCGAATTGGTTATATGCCTCAACCATTTTGTCGCCGCGAAAGCGCGCCACGACCTGACCCGTCACCTCAACCGGGGCACCATTGTCAGCCCGAGAGGTTTGAACGTGCAAAATACTGGACACCCAATCGCCGTTCTCGATGGTCTTACGTACATCAATTGAGATTTCTCCCAAGATATGGCGAAAAGCCATGACTAAATCACGAAAGTCGTCGGCACCGACCTGCATCTCGGGGATCAACCCCTCAGCCGCTGTATCAGGCGTGAAATACCGATCAATCGCATCGGTGTTGCCGTTTTCCCAAACCTCGGAATACCACTCACGTAGGATCTCTGCATGTGACATCTCAGCTCTCCTGTCTTGCTGGAACAAAGATGAACAAAAGGAGTGAACAAACTCTGAACACTGAAGATAATATGAGGTGGAGAAATGCAGGTTTCTGTTGCCAGGTACCTGCGAACCCCGCCTTACGCGGCTAGGCGCAAGGGCTTAAGTTTCGGTCTTGTTACTGCTTACGCAGCAACTGCAACCGGAGCACGATTGTCGTTTGCAATTGTACTAGTTTCGCCGATAACGGTGGCAGACAGCCGAGACAAAGCTAACCCCTTTAGACGTTCGTCGATCCTATTTCGGCCCCGAAATCCTCAAACGAAGGATGATTGGTGGAGCCGCCGGGTACCGCCCCCGGGTCCGATCCGCTTATTACGAGCGCGTTTATGTCCATAGTCCCGAGGGACACATCTTATATAGGTGAGGGTCGTCGGGGATGCAATTGCTCAGTTTTAGAGCGTGCATTACATGATTACAGTTGCTTACGGTGCTTTATTCAAGTTCGCCACTATCAACCACAGGGCAAGTACCGCTTCGATTCCGCCAAAAGTCAGAGCCTTGACCAAAGGCGGATTGTCCAGAATGACCGACAAGAACCGCCCCAATGCTGCGCCTGCATAGACCACGCCCAACATTGCGTAGGCCATTGGCGCATTCAGCCATAGGACCGCAATACCCGTCACAACAAACAATCCGCCAACCGAGGCACGCATTTCGCTCAGCCCCATGGTGCTGTTGGTCGGGGCCAGATCCAGCGCGTTGGCGGTATAAGCCGGAGCCAGAAAGCCGAACAATCCAAAGCCGATTGTCAGCACGGCCGCAGTGATATTCAGGACGGATACCATCAGATCCTCTCTAGGCTGGTTTGCGTCGTTGTTCCGCGACATCATGGGCCAGTTTTCGTGTGTATTTTTCAAGCTTTACGAGGCTCTCATCAACCACGTCTGCATCGCCGTTTTCCAGGCCGTCGGCAATCTGAGTGTGCAGCGAAATGATTTCCTCGCGGGACCGGGCGGTGAAGGTGATCATGTTCATCAGTGGCTGCATCGCTTCGACCGCACCCGCCAACTGGTAGGACAACACAGGGTTTCCTGCGCCGTCGACCAGCGCACGGTGGAAGGCCACATCTGACGCGCAGAAAGCTTCATCCGTCAGGCCAGGCTGCGCTTGGCGAAAGATCTCGGCCCGCATGGTGGCCAGTTGATCGGCCGTCCGACGCTGTGCCGACAATCGGGCGCAGGCGCGTTCCAAGGCATAGCGCGCCTCGCAGGCCGTGTCGAAACTGACCGTGTTCATGGACAACAACAGTGTCGACGTAGTGATTTGTTGGGAATAGGCGTCCTCAAAGCTCAACCGATTGACAAAAGCACCGCCGGTCGCACCCCGTTGCGTGCGGATTAGAGACTGCGCAGCCAGCCGCTTCAAGGCCTCGCGCACCGTCGGGCGCGACACCTGAAATTGGTCGGCCAACTCTGCCTCGGACGGCAAACGCTCATCAACGATCAACTGGCCCGAGACGATGGCATCGCGGATCGCCTGCGCAATCTGCGCGGACAGGTCGGCGGGCTTCTGAGGATCGATTTTCATATTCCGGCACCTGTTGGTACGTTTTTATTTGTCTGACATTTAAAAGTCTGACATTTGAATTGCAAGGACTGAGTCGGGAGGGACAAGTGAGTCGCGCAGTTCTCCGCAATGGATTTTGGCTGGGGTTTTACGCTCTGATCCTGTGGGCGTGGTGGATGATGTTCACCATGAGCCGCGCAATGGACCTGGACTGGATCGGCCGTCCGGGTCCGATGGGACAGGCCATGGCCGCGATGGATCCGCGGATGGACATGTATATGCCGATGGCCGAGTTCGGGCCCTTGTTCTGGATGTGGGCAATCATGATGGCTGCGATGATGCTGCCGACATTGGTTCCGACCCTGCGCAGCTATGACGATCTGATCCGCAGCGCCAATGGCACGCGGGCAGGGTGGCTGGGCGTGCTGTCCGGTTACTTCGCTGTTTGGGTCGGGTTTGCAGCACTTATCACGGCTGTTCAACTGGCGCTGTTGTTCGGTGGCGTGGTTGACATGCTGGGCATCCCCAAATCGACGTTCTTATCCGGCGCTTTGATGATCGCAGTGGGCGCATTTCAATTCACCCGAGCTAAAGAGGTCTGCCATGGCGTCTGCCATGCGCCAATGAGTTATTTTCTGGGCCATTGGAAAACCGGATTTACTGGCGGACTGCGGATGGGGCTTGGACTTGGCGCATTCTGCGTCGGCTGTTGCTGGGGGTTCATGGCGCTTGGTTTTGTTGGTGGCGTCATGAGCTTGTTGTGGATGGGTCTTGCGACTTTCTTCATGGTTCTCGAAAAACTGCCTCAGGTCGGGCACGCGATCACGCGTCCGCTGGGGTTTGCTTTGATTGCGGGCGGCGCTCTGCTGCTCATCTATCCCTTTGCTTACGGAGGATAAGCTGATGGCTAAAAACAGAAAAACAGATTCGGACCGCTTGCCGATCAGTCAACGAATCGACAGCCGTATGCCCAACCCCAAACGGCGCGAGATGAGCCCGACCAACTGGGCCATCAAAGGTGAACTGATCCTGAATTGTTCCTGTGACGTGTTCTGCCCCTGTGTGGTCTCGCTGGGCGCGCATCCTCCGACTGAGGGGCACTGCCATGCCTGGATGGGCGTGATCATCGACGAAGGTCATTTCGAGGGCGAGGACCTGTCGGGACTGAATGTGGGTCTTCTGGTCGACATTCCAGGCCGAATGGGCGAAGGACAGTGGAAAGTCGCGGCTTATGTCGATGAACGCGCCAGCGGCAAGGCCTATAACGGTTTGCTGCAAATCTTCAGCGGGCAGGCGGGCGGCACCACCGGGCTGTTCACCATGCTGGTCAGTGAGATCATCGGGGCAGAGCGCGCTCCGGTCGTCATCGAACGCGACGGCACCAAGCGGCGTATCGTGATCGGCCGAAAAATTCAGGGCGAAATTGAAATGATGGCGGGCAAGGATCCGGATCACCCAGTGATGGTCTCGAACTCGAAATACTGGATGGGTCCGGATATCATCGTGGCGCGTGGCACCAAATCCAAGGTGCGGGACTATGGCCGGGTGTGGGATTTTGGTGGTAAATCGGCCGAGATTTGCCCAATCGACTGGCATGGACCCAAGTGATGATCACCACGGCTTATGCGCAGGAGATGGCGCGCTATAATCGCTGGCAGAACAGTCAGTTGAAAGAGTTCTTTAGCGCACTCACCACCGAGGAATTGAACCGTGAGCGCGGAGCGTTTTTTGGGTCGATTCTTGGGACTGCCAATCATCTGCTTTGGGGTGACTGGATATGGATGTCACGTTTCGACGGAGGCGAAGGACCCGACGGTGGCATTCCGGAAAGCACAGCGATCTGTGCTGATGTCGATGAGTGGGTGGTGTTGCGTGACGTTGTTGATACCCGGATAGAAGGTTGGGTCGCCAGCCTGAAGGATGAGGCGTTGTCAGGGCCCTTCACATGGTTTTCAGCGGCAAAACAAGCCGATGTCACGAAGCCCTACGCGCAATGTGTAATGCATTTCTTCAACCATCAGACACACCACCGGGGTCAAATTCATAAAATGTTGACCGAGACCGGATCGGCAGCGCCGGTCAGCGATCTGGTCTTCTTACCACAGGAGGGATGAATGGCTCAGGTTTCGTTTTCACGTCGGTTGCGCCGGACCCCTTTCTCTGAGGGTGTCGAGGCGGCGGGGGTCAAGGCCTACACAGTCTATAACCGGATGTTGCTACCCACCGTTTTCGAGTCGGTAGAGGCCGACTACCGACACCTCAAGGAACATGTGCAGGTGTGGGATGTATCGTGCGAACGTCAGGTCGAGTTGCGCGGCCCGGATGCAGCGCGTTTGATGCAGATGCTGACCCCACGTGATCTGCGCGGCATGTTGCCAGGTCAGTGTTTCTATGTGCCCATCGTGGACGAAACCGGCGGGATGCTGAACGACCCGGTGGCCGTGAAGCTTTCCGAGGACCGTTGGTGGATTTCGATTGCCGATAGCGACCTATTGTTGTGGGTAAAGGGTATCGCCAATGGCTATCGGTTGGATGTTCTGGTGGATGAACCGGACGTGTCCCCTCTAGCCGTGCAGGGTCCCAAAGCCGATGAGCTGATGTCGCGTGTATTCGGCGACCGCGTGCGCGATATCCGGTTTTTCAAGTTCGACATGTTCGCGTTCGAAGGCCGCGACTTGGCCGTTGCACGCTCGGGCTATTCCAAGCAGGGCGGGTTTGAGATCTATGTCGAGGGCTCAGATATCGGTATGCCGCTGTGGAACGCGCTGTTTGCGGCGGGGGAGGATTTGAATGTGCGGGCGGGATGCCCGAACCTGATCGAGAGGATCGAAGGTGGTTTGCTGTCTTATGGCAACGATATGACCGACGACAACACGCCGCATGAATGTGGGCTGGGCAAGTTCTGTAATACGCACACAGCAATTGGATGTATCGGTCGGGATGCGCTGTTGCGCGTGGCCAAGGAAGGGCCGGTTCAGCAAATCCGGCCGATTGCGATTGACGGCGCGGCGGTACCGCCCTGCGATCGGCCTTGGCCAGTCTATGTTGATGGGAGACGGGTGGGGCAGGTGACGTCTGCTGCTTGGTCTCCGGATTTTGGCACCAATGTTTCCATCGGGATGTTGCGGTTGAGCCATTGGGATGCCGGCACTCAGGTAGAGGTTGAAACACCTGATGGGATGCGTAGCGCAATCGTACAGGCGCATTTTTGGACTTAGGCGTGGTTGGGGCTCTGCCCCCGTCGCTGCGCGACTCCCCCGGGATATTTTTTGCCAGGTGAAGGACGGGGCCTGGCACCATGAGATGAAAGGAACGTTCAGATGTTTAATGCGTTGGTGATGGAGAGAGACGACGAGAGCGGTCTGGCCAGCCCCGTGGTCAAACAGCTGTCAACCGATGACCTGCCTACGGGTGAGGTTACAGTTGCGGTCGAGTATTCGACGGTCAATTACAAAGATGGTCTTTGCATGTCGCCCAAAGGTGGCGGTCTGGTGCGCAGCTACCCGCATGTGCCGGGCATTGATTATGCTGGTACGGTCGAGGCGTCCGCGGATGATCGTTACAAGCCCGGCGACAAGGTTGTGCTAACTGGCTGGCGTGTGGGCGAGGCCCATTGGGGTGGTTATAGTCAGAAGGCCAACGCAAGAGCCGACTGGCTGGTACCGCTGCCCGATGGGTTGGACACGCGTCAGGCGATGGCTGTAGGAACCGCTGGGTTTACCGCCATGCTGGCCGTCATGGCGCTTGAGGATCACGGCCTCAAGCCTGGCAACGGGCCGGTGCTTGTAACCGGTGCTGCGGGCGGTGTTGGTTCGGTTGCGACAGCGATTCTGGCAAACTTGGGCTACGAGGTCGCAGCAGTGACGGGCCGGGCCGAAGCAGGCGATTACCTCAAATCTTTGGGGGCTGCGACCATTGTTCCTCGTGATGAGTTGAACGAGACGACCAAGCGTCCGCTGGAAAGCGAGACATGGGCAGGCTGTGTCGATGCCGTTGGTGGTGACATGCTGGCGCGTGTTCTGGGGCAGATGAAATACGGTGCGTCGATCTCGGCCGTTGGTTTGGCAGGTGGCGCCGGACTTCCGGCAACCGTCATTCCGTTCCTGCTGCGTGGTGTAAACCTGTTGGGGATCGATAGCGTGATGCAGCCCTACGAAAACCGCGTTCGGGCGTGGAAACGCGTTGGGACCGATCTGCCCATGGACAAGTTGGAGGCCATGGTTCACCCGGCCACACTGAGTGATCTGCCACAATTGGGCGCTGATATCCTTAAGGGGCACGTCAAAGGCCGGGTGGTTGTGGACGTAAACGCCTGAACCCATGTCAGAACACCGCACCGGTCCGGCGCCGCCCGGGCCGGTTCCTGCGCCCTTGAACGACCGTGAAAATGCCGCAAACAGCTCTGGTCATTGGCGCAATTCCGGATCATCATCGCTATACATCCCAATTGTGATGGCTTATGAGCCATCCCAACAGCACCTGAAGACGGGGAGTGAGCAGAATGGCTGACGATTTCGAACTGGATACCGATGATCTGAAGCGCCGCATGGAAGGCGCGATGTCCAACCTCAGAACCGAATTCGCATCGTTGCGGACCGGGCGGGCTTCGGCCTCGATGCTGGAGCCGGTGATGGTTGATGCCTATGGTTCGATGACGCCCATCAATCAGGTTGGCACGGTCAATGTACCCGAGCCGCGTATGGTGACGGTCAATGTCTGGGACAAAGGTCTGGTCGGCAAGGTCGAAAAAGCCATTCGCGAAAGTGGGTTGGGGATCAATCCGCAACTAAACGGGACGATCATCATGCTGCCGATTCCGGAGCTGAACGAAGAACGTCGCCGCGAGCTGGGCAAAGTCGCCGGTCAGTATGCTGAACATGCGCGCGTCTCGATTCGTAACGTGCGTCGGGATGGGATGGACCAGATCAAAAAGGCCAAGGCAGACGGGATGTCCGAGGACGATCAGAAGTTCTGGGAAAGCGAAGTTCAGGACCTGACCGATCAGATGATCAAAACCGTGGATGCCGCGCTTGAGACCAAGCAGGCCGAGATCATGCAGGTCTGAGACCGGATATGCCTGACACCCCACAGACGGCGCCTCAGGATGGGCCTCGGCATGTTGCGATCATCATGGATGGCAACGGTCGCTGGGCTCAGGCGCGTGGACGGCCGCGCCTGTTTGGCCATCAGGCCGGTGCGCGGCGCGTGCGGGATGTGGTCGAGGCCTGCCCGGGGCTTGGCATCAAGTATCTGACTGTCTTTGCCTTCTCGACCGAGAACTGGAAGCGGACACAGGCCGAAGTGGCCGGGCTGATGAGCTTGTTCCGGCGCTACATCATTAAGGAAACAGCGAACCTGACAAAAAACGGGGTTCGGGTTCGGTTCATTGGCGATCGGGTGCGTCTGGACGCTAAGCTGATCGACCTGATGGACACGCTGGAAAATGCCACCAAGGATAACGATCTGGTGCATCTGACCATTGCCATAAACTATGGCGGTCGGGACGAGGTTGCGCGTGCCACCAAGCGGCTGGCGCGTGACGTGGCCGAAGGACGGTTGCGACCCGAGGATGTGGATGAGGAAACCCTACCCAAGTATCTGGACACGCACGTTCTTCCCGATCCTGATCTGGTGATCCGAACCAGCGGTGAGGCGCGAATTTCGAATTTTCTTTTGTGGCAATCGGCATATTCGGAATATGAATTCATTGACACGCTCTGGCCGGATTTCACTGCTGATGAACTGGCGCGGTTGTGCCAGAATTTCGGGTCTCGCGAACGTCGGTTTGGGGCTGTCCCAGCATGAGCGACGGCCGATGGTCTGATCTGACAGCGCGGGTTCTGTCGGCTGTGGTGCTTGTGGCCGTCGGCTCGGTTGAGGTTTGGCTGGGCGGGCTGTGGTTCGAAGCCTTCATCGCTATCGCCTGCGGCCTGATGACCTGGGAGTTGGTTCGGATGATCGACCCGGACCGGAGTGGGGTCGCTATCCAGCTTGCAGTGTTGACCGGGGTTGCTGTTGTCCTTAGCTATCATCTTCCGCCGCTTTATAAATTGCCGTTCCTGCTGGCTCCGGCACTGGTTGGGGCGGGGCAGGTAAGTCGGGCCAAGGGTACGTATCTGCTGTTTGCAGCGTGGATTGCGGCGGCGGGGCTCGGGTTTATCTCTATACGTGAAAACATGGGGTTTGGCTGGATGGTCTGGCTGATCTCGGTAGTTGTGGCGACGGATGTCGCGGGATATTTCGTGGGCAAGGCGCTGGGTGGGCCGAAATTCTGGCCGCGCGTGAGCCCCAAGAAAACATGGTCGGGCACTGCCGGCGGGTGGTTCGCGGCGGCGATCGTCGGCGCGGTTTTTGCGGCTTTCGCAGGGTTCGGATTTTTGTTCGTGTTGGTGTCCGTCGCAGCCTCGATGGCCAGTCAAGCCGGCGACATAGTGGAAAGCGCGACAAAACGGAAGTTTGGCGTCAAGGACAGCTCGAACCTGATCCCGGGCCATGGCGGCTTTCTGGACCGGTTTGACGGGATGATGGGTGCGGCTTTGTTCGTTCTGATTGCTGGGCTGCTATACGCACCGGGACCGATGTGATGCGCAGGGTTTCGATTTTTGGCGCCACCGGGTCGATTGGGCAGAACACGATCGACCTGATCGACCGGAACCCTGATGCGTATGACGTGGTGGCACTGACGGGTGGGGCGAATATCCACAAACTGGCGGAGGATGCCAAACGCCTGCGCGCCAATGTGGCTGTAACTGCCCATCAGGACCGGCTGGAGGATCTGCGGGCTGCTTTGGCGGGTTCTGACGTGCAGGCAGCGGCTGGCTCTATGGCCCTGACCGAAGCGGCCGCGCGGCCAACGGATTGGGTGATGTCGGCCATAGTTGGGGCTGCCGGACTTCCACCGGGGCTAGAAGCTTTGAAGCAGGGCGCGACGCTTGCCCTGGCAAATAAAGAGACTTTGGTCTGCGCTGGTCCCCTGGTCCTTGATACGGCGCGGCAACACAATGCAACCCTTTTGCCGGTTGACAGCGAGCACTCCGCTGTGTTTCAGGCCCTGGCTGGAGAGGATATGAGCGCCGTCGAGCGGATCATCATCACAGCCAGTGGTGGGGCATTCCGCGATTGGCCGTTAGGTGATCTGGCCAACGCAACGGTCGAGCAGGCGTCCAACCATCCGAACTGGAACATGGGTCAACGAATTACTATCGACAGCGCCTCGATGTTCAACAAGGCGTTGGAGGTAATTGAAACCAAGGAATATTTCGGGGTTTCACCTGAGCAGGTTGAGGTTCTGGTTCACCCCGAGTCCATCGTCCACGCGCTAGTCGGGTTCAACGACGGGGCGTTGATGGCACATATGGGTGCGCCCGACATGCGCCACGCCATCGGATACGCGCTACACTGGCCCGCGCGGCAGGACTTGCCGGTCGAACGGCTCAATCTGGCCAAGCTTGGTCAGTTGCGGTTCAGCGAGCCCGACGATGCACGCTATCCTGCGCTGAAACTGGCCCGGCACGTGATGCAACGTGGCGGCTTGTCTGGTGCCGTGTTCAACGCCGCCAAGGAACGCGCGCTGGATCACTTCATCGCGCGTAGGATCGGATTTTTGTCGATGGCCGATTGCGTTGCCGCTGTTTTGGACCGATTTGATGCCCAAAGCAGCCTTATTGATGCCCCTTTGACCCTTGATAACGTGCTGCAAACGGACCATCTGGCACGTAAGTGGGTCGATGAAGCCATAGGCCAAAGAGCAGGATAGAATTTTGGACATACTCTCGCTGATCCCTCAGTTTGGAAACTTGCTGTATACGATTGTGGCTTTTGTCATCGCCTTGTCGGTGATCGTCGCGGTGCATGAGTATGGACACTACATCGTCGGCCGCTGGTCAGGCATCCATGCCGAGGTTTTCTCGATTGGGTTCGGACCCGTGCTGCTGAGCCGCGTGGACAAGCGCGGAACGCGGTGGCAAATCGCTGCGCTGCCTTTTGGCGGCTACGTGCGGTTTCTGGGCGATTCCAATGCGGCATCCGGCAAGGATGAGGCGGCGATGGACGAAATCACCCAGAAAAGCCCCGAAGAACTACGCCGCACCATGCATGGCGCGCCTCTGTGGGCACGCTCGGCAACAGTTGCGGCTGGACCGGTGTTCAATTTCGTCATGTCGATCATCGTTTTTGGCACAATTTTCCTATCGCAAGGCGTGACCAAGGAACCTTTAACAGTCGGCAGCCTGCACCCGCTACCGGGCACCGAACAGCAATTGCGGGAAGGCGATGAGATCTTGTCGATCGCCGGTATTCAGGTGCCCGAATTCGACGAACAGGACGCCTGGACGCAGTTCACCGATGCGCTACCCGTGCAGCCCGTTTTGGACTATACTGTCCTGCGGGACGGCCAGACGCAGGACGTAACCGGCCCTTGGTTGTTCCCGCCTCTGATCCAACAACTTGCCCCACGCAGCGCGGCCTATGACATTGATCTAAAGCCGGGTGACGTAATCACTGCAGTCGATGGCGATCCGATCTTTGCGTTTGAACAACTTAAAGAACATGTCGAAGGTTCGAATGGAAAAGTCCTGTTGCTGAACGTGTGGCGTGATGGGGCTGAGCTGGACTTTGCACTAGCCCCGCGTCGGACGGATGAGCCGCAGCCGGATGGCGGGTACGTCACTCATTGGCGGATCGGCATTGTGGGCGGCATGATGCTGGAACCGGCGACCGAACCGGCCGGCCTGTGGGCCTCTGTGACAGGGGGCACGCGTCAGACCCTGCGTATAATCGACGCGTCCCTGTCGGGCATGTGGCACATGGTGACGGGTGCAATTAGCACGTGCAACATCTCGGGCCCCATCGGAATTGCGGAAACGTCAGGCGCTATGGCCAGTCAGGGCGCGCAAAGTTTCATCTTCTTTATTGCCGTCTTGTCCACAGCAGTCGGGTTGCTGAACCTGTTCCCGATCCCTGCACTGGATGGTGGGCATTTGGTGTTTTACGCTTATGAAGCCGTGACAGGCAGGCCGCCCAGCGACGGCGCGTTGCGGATATTGATGGGGATCGGGGTCTCGTTGATCCTTGGTCTTATGGTATTTTCTGTAACAAACGATCTCTTCTGTTGAATGTGGCCTTAGCCGCGCAGAAAAGCCGTAATTCCGCCGCATTCAATATGTAGGTTTGTGACCAAATCCAAACTGAGTCAGAGGCTACAATGGCAAAGGCGCTGAAAAAATCCTATCGAAGCTTCAGCTTCCTGTTCATGCTGAACTGGGACTCGATCCTGTTCTTTGCGGCGACGGCAATTGCGATGGCAGGCTGGGCCTATTTGATCAGCATGTGATTCTGTGGCACCGAAATTGAAAAGTGTTTGGCGGCCCATTGGGCCGCTTTCTGTTTTGGGCTTTTGACAAGAATAATTAATCCCGTTACTCAGCTTCTAAGTCCTATAATTTTGGGTAGAGAAAAATATGACTGATCGGCGAGGCGCAGGCACATCCTGCGGAGGGCAGACGCTGGCAAACAAGATTTTGTGGCGGGCGCTATCCGTTTTTTCCTTTATTGTTCTGGTGGGTTTAGTTGCCCTGCCACAATCGGCAAAGGCGCAAAGTTTCATCATCAACTCCTTCGAGGTTGAGGGTAACCGGCGGATCGAAACGTCCACGATTATCACTCGAACAGGGATCGAACCGGGGCAGACTGTCACCGCGGGTGAACTGAATGACGCGTTTCAGCGTTTGCTTGACAGTGGTGTTTTTGAAACAGTCGAACTGACGCCGCGCGGCAATACATTGGTGATCGAGGTTCAGGAATATCCAACGATCAACCAGATCAGCGTCGAAGGGAATCGCCGGGTCAAGGATGATGTCTTGCTCGAGGCGATTTCGTCCGAACCCCGTCGTGTCTTTACGCCTCAGGTTGCCGAAGCCGATGCGGATTTGATCGCGCAGATCTATTCGGCGCAGGGCCGGGTGTCAGCGACGGTTATTCCGCGCATTATCCGACGCAGTGACAACCGCGTCGACCTTGTGTTTGAAGTGTCCGAAGGCACCACGATCGAGGTGGAGCGTGTCAGCTTTGTGGGTAACCGCGCCTTCACCGACCGTCGCTTGCGTCGCGTGCTGGAGTCTAAGCAGGCAAACATACTTCGGACTTTCATTCGCAGCGATACGTTCATCGGCGACCGGATTGAGTTCGACAAACAGGTCATTCGGGATTTCTACCTATCCCGTGGCTATGTCGATTTCCGCGTCAACAGCACCAATGTTGAATTCACTCAGGAGCGGGACGCCTTTTTCCTGGTTATGAACATTACCGAGGGGCAGAAATTCTCGTTCGGGAACATCACAACAGTCAGTGAAATCCCAGGGGTGAACGCGGCGGAGTACCAAGCGGCGCTCAAAATCAAACCTGGGGTGACCTACACCCCGTCTTTGGTGGAAAATTCGATCGCCCGGCAAGAGCGGTTGGGCCTTAAACAAGGCGTCGATTTCCTGCGGGTTGAGCCACGAGTGACGCGCAATGCGCGCGAATTGACCCTGGACGTCGAGTTTGTCCTGACCCGTGGTCCGCGCATCTTTGTTGAACGGATCGATATCGAGGGCAACACCACCACGCTTGACCGTGTCATTCGCCGCCAATTCGATACGGTCGAGGGTGATCCGTTCAATCCACGCGAGATCCGTCAGGCCGCTGAGCGAATTCGGGCTCTGGGTTTCTTTGCCAACGCTGAAGTCGAACCGCGCGAAGGCTCAACCCCCAGTCAAGTCATCGTCGATGTGGATGTCGAGGAACAGCCTACTGGCTCGTTGAGCCTCGGCGGTAGCTTCTCGGCCTCGGATGGTTTTGGTATCGCGGTTGGCCTGACCGAGACGAACTTTCTGGGTCGCGGACAAACCCTAGGGCTGAACCTGTCGACGGCGCAGGATTCGGAACAGTATTCGTTGAATTTCACTGAACCTTTCCTGCTGGGACGCCGACTGCAATTCGATGTGGGTCTGGGCCTGGCGACTACAAACTCGAGCTTTGCCAGCTTTGACACCGACAGCCTGTTCTTCCGTCCCCAGCTGAGCTACGCCATCGGTGAACTGTCTTCTCTGCGTCTGCGCTATGAGTGGGATCGCAGTGAGATGACGCAGCAGGACAACGAAGTGAACGGTGTTGTCGTCGCGTCCGAGATTGCGCAGGGCGAACGGACAACGAGCGCTCTTGGTGTCTCGTATGTGTATGACAGCCGTCGTGGTGGCCTGAACCCCAATGCCGGAGTGCTGTTTGAGGTTGGCGTTGATGCCGCAGGTCTGGGTGGTGACAATGAGTTCTTCCAGACGACGGCCCGCGCGATCGCCCAAACTCGCGTCCTGAGCGAAGAGGTGGTTCTGCGTGCCTCTTTCGAACTGGGCGCATTGCACTGGACGGGGGATGATTTCAGCCGCACAGTCGACCGTTTTGTTCTTGGCCCCAGCACATTCCGCGGTTTTGAACCCGCCGGTCTGGGTCCGCGTGACCTGTCGAATGGTCAGGATGACGCCATTGGTGGCAACTATTACTGGGTCGCTCGGTTTGAATCGGACTTTCCTTTGGGCCTGCCCGAAGAACTGGGCCTGCGGGGCGGGGTGTTCTATGATGTCGGCAACCTCTACAATCTGGATGATGTGAACACAGCAGGAGCGGATATCGTGGGCGAGGACGGGTCGGTCCGACACGTTGTTGGTGTTTCCGTGCTTTGGACGACACCCTTTGGTCCGCTGCGCTTCAACTTCTCGAAAGCGATCGTGAAAGAAGATTTTGACCAGGAACAGAACTTTGACCTGACCATTCAGGCACGGTTCTGATCCGTTCATGATGAGCTTCTGGAAGTCGTATCTACAGGGCCCTATCTGGGCCCTGTATTTTATTTTCATCCATGCCTTAGCGCTACCGCTTGAGGCACAGCAACTGGGTGTGCCGGAAACGACCGTGCTGACGATTTCCAGCGACCGTTTGTATTCGGATTCTGCCTTCGGTCAACGCATATTGCGCGAGATTGAGGCTGAAGGAACTTTGCTGGCAGATGAAAACGAGCGCATCGTGGCTGAGTTAAGCCGCGAAGAAAAAGAATTGACCGAAAAGCGGGCTGAAATGCCAGCAGATGAGTTCCGTCCCTTGGCCGAGGCATTCGACAGCAAAGTTCAGTCCCACAGAGATGGCCAACGGGCCAAGTTGGATGCCTTGGCGCGTCGCAGCGATGAGGCGCAACAGTTGTTTTTTGAAATGATCCAGCCGGTTCTCATTGAACTGTTGCGCGACTCTGGCGCGACCGTGATTATTGAACGCTCCAGCGTCTTTCTAAGCTCGGACAGGACGGATGTGACCGAGATCGCGATTGGACGGATCAACGCGGCCATTGGCGATGGTAGCGCCCTTGAAAAGAATGGCGACCAATAGGTTCGCTTGCCCTTGCGGCGCTGTGTTGCTAACCACGCGTCCAAGAGAAATCCATAACGGGACGACCAAAAGATGACCTCGGAAACAAAAAGCGCAGATATTCAGCTGATCCAGCGGATCTTGCCACATCGCTATCCGTTTTTGCTGGTTGATAAAGTTGTCGATATCTCAGGCTATCAATCCGCCGTTGGCATCAAGAATGTCACCATGAACGAGCCCCATTTTCAGGGCCACTTTCCTGGCACCCCAATCATGCCCGGTGTCACCATCGTCGAAGCGATGGCGCAAACCGCAGGTGTGATGCTTGGTGTCGGCATGGACGTGATCGACAGCGAGCTGTTGATCTACTTCATGAATATCGACAAGTGCAAATTCCGCCGCAAGGTCGTACCCGGTGATGTGCTGGAAATGCATGTGGAAACCGTGCGCGGTAAGAAGGGCGGCAAGATCTTCAAATTCGCCGGCCGCGCGACCGTTGATGGCGAAGTTGCGGCCGAGGCCGAATTCTCTGCCTATGTGGACTGGGACATGGAAAAAACGACATGAGCGGCATTCACCCAAGCGCGATCATCGAAGACGGTGCGCAAGTCGGTGAAGGCTGTGTCATCGGGCCGTTTTGCTATGTCGGTTCTCAGGTCAAGCTGGGCGACCGGGTCGAGTTGAAGTCGCATGTTGTGGTCACCGGCGATACGGTGATCGGCGATGAAACCGTCGTTTTCAATTTCTCGGTCATCGGTGAAATCCCACAGGACTTGAAATTCGGTGGCGAAAACACGCGGCTGGAGATAGGCAAACGCAACCGCATTCGCGAGCATGTAACGGTAAACACCGGCACCGAGGGTGGTGGTGGCGTGACCCGGATCGGCGATGACTGTCTTCTGATGGCAGGCGTCCATGTGGCTCATGACGTTCAGATCGGTAATCGTGTGATCATGGTAAACCATGCGGGTGCCGCTGGGCATTGCATCATCGAGGATGACGTGATCGTTGGCGGTATCTCGGGTCTGCACCAATGGGTGCGTGTCGGTCGTGGCGCAATCATCGGTGCTTTGACCATGGTCCCCAATGATGTGATCCCTTATGGCCTTGTTCAGGCTCCGCGCGGGGAACTGGACGGGCTGAATCTGGTCGGCTTGAAACGCAAAGGTGTGTCGCGCGAAGACATCTCGGCCCTGCGGGCGGCGTTCAAGGAACTTTCGACCGGCGACGGTACATTCATGGAGCGCGCCCATCGCGTCGGAGCCAAGAATGAAAGCGAATATGTCCAGCGGATCGTGGACTTCGTAACCGGGCAGACCGACCGCTCTTTCCTGACACCGAGGAAGTAAGCCCATGCTGGCCGTGATTGCGGGAACCGGCGCTTTGCCAACCGAGGTGGTCGACCAACTGGCTAACCGCCCGGTGATCTGCGCGATGGAAGGGTTCGCGCCCGACACTCTGGACGTGGATATGACCTTCCCGCTTGAGCAGTTGGGGACATTCATCGCGGATTTGAAAGCACGCGGCGTAACGCAGATTTGCATGGCAGGCGCGGTGCGGCGCCCTGCAATTGATCCAAGCCGGATTGATGCCGCGACCATGCCTTTGGTGCCCATCTTGCAACAGGCCATCATGTCCGGCGACGATGGGGCCTTGCGAGCGGTGATCGGGATTTTTGAAGATGCGGGCCTACAGGTCCGTGCCGCCCATGAAATCGTGCCAGCCCTTTTGCCAGCTCTTGGACCGCTGACCGAGGCTCAGCCATCGGACGCGGACCTGTCTGACGCCAATCGAGCAGCTGGGATCGTTCGCGCCATGGGTGCTGCGGATATCGGGCAAGCTTGCGTCGTCTCGAAGGGGCAAGCGCTGGCGGTCGAGGGGATTTTCGGGACCGCCTGGATGCTGAAATCGCTGACACAACGGCCCGATGCGGGCGGAGGCGTCCTGTTCAAGGCCCCCAAACCCGATCAGGATCGACGTGCCGATTTGCCTGCGATTGGCCCGGATACCGTCGCGGATGCAGTGGCCGCCGGGCTGTCTGGTATCGTCATTGAAAAGGGTGGGGTGATGGTGCTGCAACGGCCGCAAGTCATCGCCGAATGTGACCGGCTGGGACTGTTTCTTTACGTGCGCGAGCGGACGAACTGATGCGCGTTTTCGTGGTCGCCGGTGAACCGTCAGGCGACCGCTTGGGTGGCGCACTGATGGAAGGGCTGCGCAGTCTTCAACCCGATGTGCAGTTCGACGGGGTCGGCGGCCCTCTGATGCAGGCGCAAGGATTAAACAGCCGCTTTCCCATGTCCGAGCTTTCGGTGATGGGGCTGGTCGAGGTCCTGCCTAAGTTCTTTCATCTCAAACGTCGCATAGCCGAGACTGCTCAGGCAGTTCTGGACATGCAACCTGATGTTTTGATCACCATCGACAGCCCCGATTTCTCGCTTCGCGTCGCCAAGCTGGTAAAAGCGCAAAGCAACATTCGTACGGTGCATTACGTGGCCCCCAGCGTCTGGGCATGGCGACCGGGGCGGGCGGACAAGATGGCCAAGGTCATCGACCACGTTCTGGCGCTATTGCCGTTCGAGCCGCCCTATATGGAACGCGCGGGGATGGAATGTGATTTCGTCGGCCATCCCGTCGCAAGTGAACCCATAGCAACCGAGGACGATATCGCCGCGTTCCGCAACGCTTATGATCTGGGGAATGCGCCGATCCTCTTGACCTTGCCCGGTTCGCGCCGGGGCGAGGTTGATCGCTTGGCCCCAGTCTTTGGACAGGCACTTGACCTTTATCTGCGCGATCACCTCGATACGCGCATAGTGGTACCTGCCGTAGCTCATATGGTCGAGACGGTTCAGGCGCATCTGGAAAACTGGCCCGGTAATCCAGTTGTTGTAGATCCCCGCAACTTGCCCGCGGATGAGGCAACCGCACAAAAACGCGCGGCCTTTGCAGCCGCCGATCTGGCTCTGGCTGCCTCTGGAACCGTGTCACTGGAACTGGCAGCGCAGGCGACGCCGATGGTCATCGCCTATCGTTTGAGCTGGCTGACGCAAAAGATGGCCGAGCGGATGGTCAAACTCGATACCGTCACACTGGTCAATCTGGTGTCCGAGACCCGCACCGTGCCCGAATGCCTGCTTGATGACTGCCAGCCAAACAAGATCGCCGAGGCGTTGGGGCAGGTGGCGGCAACGCCCGATCTTCAACAGCAGGCGATGGCTGAGACAATGCAGCGGCTGGGCCGGGGTGGCGAAGCGCCGGGTCTACGCGCTGCCCGCGCCGTGCTGGAGCGGATGGCTGGCTGATGCTCGACCACGTTCTTTTTGCGGTCTCGGCCGGATTAGCCATGATCTCGACCAATCTGGACAATCTGGCGGTACTGCTGGGCCTGATCCTGATTATCGAGCAACGCCGCGCCATCGCAGGATTTGCGGTCGCACAGGCTATGGTCTTGTCCCTTGCCATGATCGTGGCAATCGGGCTTGATCAAAGCGGCATCCCTGAGTGGATTGGATATCTAGGTGTCATCCCCTTGGTTTTCGGCTTGCGCGGCATCTGGCAGCAATATCGCGGGGACGCGGGCGAGGACATAAGCGCGAAAGGTGCTGTCAGTTCGGTTGTAACCCTGTTTCTCAGCCTGTCGGTCGACAGCTTTGCCGTCATGACCCCGCTACTGGCCGATTCCACACCTTCTTTCCGACTGGCCGCCCTGCTGGGTGCTGCAATGGCCGCGTTCCTATTGGTCGCGGTGGCGGCTTGGGGGGCGCCTCGGGCTAAAAGCCTCGGGCCGCAAGTGGCGCGCCTGGACCGGATCGCGCCCTATGTCATGGTGTGCGTCGGGCTCTATATCCTGTTCAACTCGCCCACCGATCTGTTGTGATGCGTTGACCTAATCGGCCCTATCAGGTCTTTATGGCCCACCGCAAAGACCAGCCATGTCCGGTGAAGGAGAAATTTGATGTCCCGAATTCCGCCCCTCGTCGACGACGACTTGACCGAGGCCGCGCGCGCGTCTCGGGCCCTGCTTGGGGCGTATGGGCCATTCGACAATTGGGCGCGCATTGCTGCCCATAGCCCTACGGTGTTGGAACACGTGGCTGAGATGCTGACGGCATTCAAGGCGCAAGAAAACCTGCCGCGCCGTGCATTGGAACTGGCGATGGTTACGGTGTCCAAATTGAACGCCTGCGACTATTGCGTATCGCATCATACACCACAACTGACCGTGACCGGGCTAAGCCCTGAAGGCGCGGCGCGTCTGCCGGATGTCGAAAATCACCCCGAACTGGACGATTGCGACAAAGCGGTGGTGCGCTATGCCGAGGCGGTCACGACGCGGTCAGGCCGGATGCGCGATGCCGAAGTCTCTGACCTGCGCGCATGGTTCAACGATTCTCAGATCGTGGAGCTGACATGGCGCATTGCCCTGACCGGCGCGTTCAACCGCTTCAACGATGCGCTGCAAGTCGAGATCGAGACCGAGATCGCGCCCGTTTCGGCCTAGTAGCCGCGCCAGATCCAACCGCCGCCAAAGATACGGCTGCCCTCAGATGCATAGAACACGCAGGCCTGACCGGGTGAGACGCCTTCCTCGGGTGTCAGCAGTTCAACCTCGGCGGTGGTGTCGGACAGGGGACGAATGATTGCCTCGCGCGGGGGGCGGGTCGAGCGGACTTTGACCTTCAGATGCCATTCATCACGAGACGTAAATGGTTCATCACCCAACCAGTTAATTTCGCGCACCGGGATCGTGCGGGTGGCCAACATGTCTTTGGGGCCGACGACGACCTGTTTCTTGTCCACATCCAACTTGACCACATAAAGCGGCTCGGTCAGCCCGCCGATGCCCAGGCCGCGGCGTTGACCGATTGTGTAGTGGATCACTCCGTCATGCTGCGCCAATACACGGCCATCGGCATGCACGATCTCACCCGGTTCAGCTGCGCCGGGGCGCAGTTTCTCGATAACGCTGGCATAGTTGCCGTTAGGCACAAAGCAGATGTCCTGACTGTCCGGCTTGTCGGCCACAGCCAGGCCATACTGTGCTGCCATCTCGCGCGTCGCATCCTTCGAGGGCAGGTGGCCCAGAGGAAAGCGCAGGTAGTTCAACTGTTCAGGCGTGGTGGAGAACAGGAAATAGGACTGATCGCGGTTCGCATCCTCGGCGCTGTGCAACTCGGGACCGTTGGGGCCCATCTTGCGCTGAATATAGTGACCGGTGGCCATGCAGTCGGCTTCAAGGTCCTTGGCGGTTTCCAGCAGGTCCTTGAACTTCACCCGCTCATTGCAACGGATGCAGGGCACCGGGGTGGCACCGGCCAAATAACTGTCGGCGAATTCGTCAATCACCGCGTCCTTGAAGATGTTCTCATAGTCCAGGACATAGTGGGGAAAGCCACGTTCTTCCGCCACACGCCGCGCATCGTGGATGTCGATACCCGCACAGCAGGCGCCTTTCTTGGCCAAGGCCGCGCCATGGTCATAGAGCTGCAAGGTCACGCCGACCACGTCATAGCCCTGATCGGCCAGATGCGCTGCCACAACGGAACTGTCCACGCCACCGGACATAGCGACAACCACCCGCGTTTCCGAGGGCGGTTTGGCAAAGCCAAGCGAGTTCAGCGGGGTCTCGGTATCGAGGGCCATGACGATTCCAGTGCGGGTTAAGAAAGACCGGCAGAATATAGGAAAATTCTACACACTCTCAAGAGGCGGTTTCACCGCACATTAAGTAGGCTGGTGTCAGCTTTGTCGCAGCAGAAAAGGTTCGAAAGATGTATTTGCACAAAGTTGAAGGGCCACGGTCCGTAACCCTGCCGGATGGAACGGTTTTATCGCGTGCAGACCTGCCACCGGACGACACGACACGGTGGGTGGCGTCCCGCAAGGCAATTGTGGTGCGCGGGGTAATATATGGTTTGATCACCCTGTCGGATGCCAAGAAACGCTATGGGCTAAGCGATGAGGAGTTCAACTCGTGGGTTTCAGCCGTGGCAGAGCATGGAACGGACGCTCTGAAGGCAACTTCATTAAAAAAATATCGACAACCTAAAGTAGAACGTGAATAAATGATTCAACGGTAACGTCAGATTAACCATTTTTGATCAGGCTCAGTTTGAATTGGTAAATTGAACCGAATTGGAGCAGTAAATGCGTATACTTCTTGTCGAGGATGACCCCACCACGTCGAAAAGCATCGAGCTGATGCTGACGCACGCCAACCTGAACGTCTATGCGACGGATCTGGGTGAGGAAGGGATCGATCTGGCAAAACTCTATGACTACGACCTGATTTTGCTGGACCTGAACCTGCCGGACATGAACGGCCATGAGGTTTTGCGCCAACTGCGCGTTGCGCGCGTTGAAACACCGATTCTGATATTGTCGGGCGCAGATGATACCGAAAGCAAGATCAAGGGCTTCGGCTTTGGCGCAGATGACTATATGACCAAGCCTTTCCACCGCGAAGAGCTGGTGGCCCGCATTCACGCAATCATACGACGCTCCAAGGGGCATTCGCAATCGGTCATTCACACCGGTCAGGTCGCTGTGAACCTTGATGCCAAGACCGTCGAGGTCGAAGGAAAGACCGTGCATTTGACCGGCAAGGAATACCAGATGCTCGAACTTCTGAGCCTGCGAAAAGGCACAACGCTGACCAAAGAGATGTTCCTGAACCATCTCTATGGTGGAATGGATGAGCCCGAGCTGAAGATTATCGACGTATTCATCTGCAAACTGCGTAAGAAACTCAGCAATGCAACGGGTGGTGACAACTACATCGAAACCGTCTGGGGCCGGGGCTATGTGCTGCGCGACCCGCAAAGCAACAGCGTCGATGAACGTCGCATGGCCGTCGGGGCCTAAAACAGATCTGCCGCTTTGGTCCGGGGCGGCTCCCTCACTCACTGAACAGCACATCTGGACCTGACCATGGCCTCGCCCTATCACTGAGGTCCAAGAAGACGTGACAGGGCGGGGCTATGGGCGATTCACTTCCGGTTTCAGAGCTGACAGAAGACAGCGCGCGCGCAGAACTTGCGCGGTTGGCCGAACTGCTGGCGCGGGCCAATACGCAGTATCACACGCAGGACGCGCCCGAGATTTCGGACGCGGAGTATGATGATCTCAAACGTCGCAATACCGAGATCGAGAAGCGCTTTCCCCATCTGAAACGCGCAGACAGCCCATCCGACCAGGTCGGCGCCAAGCCGGGTGATGGGTTTTCAAAAGTGTCCCACGCCGTACGCATGATGTCGCTGGGCAATGCGTTCGATGATGAAGATGTCGGCGACTTCACCCGTTCAATCCGAAAATATTTGGGCCTTGGCGACGATGCTCCGCTAGCGTTTACGGCTGAACCCAAGATTGACGGCCTGTCCCTGTCCTTGCGGTATAAAGACGGCCACTTGGTGCAAGCCGCAACGCGTGGAGATGGCGAGGTTGGCGAAAACGTCACCGCCAATGCACGCACCATCTCGGACATTCCGCACCGATTGGAGAATGCTCCAGCGGTGCTCGAAGTGCGGGGCGAGGTTTACATGTCGCACGCGGATTTCGATCAGTTGAACGCGCGGCAAGCGGAGGCAGGCGAGAAGACATTCGCCAACCCACGAAACGCGGCTGCAGGATCGCTACGGCAACTGGATTCGGCGATTACTCGGGCGCGACCATTGCGCTTTTTCGCTTATGCTTGGGGAGAGCTGTCCGCGCCCTTGGCTGAGACGCAAATGGGCGCCATTGAACGGCTTAAGCAGTACGGCTTTTCGACCAACCCCCTGACGGCCCTGTGTGAGACGACGCATCATATGCTGGACCACTATCGTGGGATCGAAGCCCAGAGGGCAACACTTGGCTATGACATTGATGGTGTCGTCTACAAGGTCAATGATCTTGCGTTGCAAGCGCGATTGGGGTTCCGGTCGACCACGCCACGTTGGGCGATCGCTCATAAATTCCCCGCTGAACTGGCCTGGACCCGGTTGGAGGCCATCGACATCCAGGTCGGTCGTACCGGAGCGCTCAGTCCTGTGGCTCGGCTACACCCAGTGACGGTCGGCGGTGTGGTCGTCTCGAACGCGACCCTGCACAATGAAGACTACATTGCCGGGCGCGACGCCAAAGGCGGGACCATCCGGGACGGCAAAGATATTCGCGTCGGCGACTGGGTGCAGGTCTATCGCGCAGGGGATGTGATCCCAAAAATTGCAGATGTTGATATCTCAAAACGCCCTGATGATGCAGTCGAATTCACCTTTCCGAAAACCTGTCCGGAATGCCAAAGCCAGGCAATCCGCGAGGAAGGTGATGCCGTTCGGCGGTGCACGGGCGGCATCATTTGCCCCGCACAGGCCATTGAAAAACTGAAACATTTCGTCTCACGTAAGGCCTTCGACATTGAAGGCTTGGGGGCTAAGCAGATCGAAATGTTCTATGACGATCCTGATCTGTCCGTCAAAACGCCCGTCGATATCTTCACGCTGCAAACGCGTGACGCGGCAAATCTGAATAAGCTGGCCAATCGCAAGGGATGGGGTGCGCAAAGCGCGGGCAACCTTTGGGCTGCGATTGACGAAAAACGCCTTATCCCGTTTGGGCGGCTGCTGTTTGCCCTTGGGATTCGCCACATGGGCGAGGCGGCCTCGAACCTGGTGGCGACCCATTACGGAGAATGGTCTGAATTTGAGCGGGCGGTGACGGCCGCCTCCGGGTTCGAAGGGCCGGAATGGGATGAATTGCTGAGCATTGACGGCGTCGGCGAGGTGATGGCGCGCGCGCTTGTGTCCGCCTTCGCACAAGAGGCCGAGCGGGCGAGCATCGACGCTCTGGTCGCGCAGCTTGAGGTTCAACCAGCCAAACGGCCCGACACCGATGGCAGTCCGGTGGCCGGAAAAACCGTGGTTTTCACCGGCACACTGGAAAAAATGACGCGGGCGGAGGCGAAAGCACGGGCCGAGGCGCTAGGGGCGAAGGTGTCCGGTTCGGTCAGCAAAAAGACCGACCTTCTGGTGGCGGGTCCCGGTGCAGGGTCTAAGGCCAAGAAGGCCGCTGAATTGGGGATCGAGACACTGGACGAGGATGGCTGGCTACACCTGATAGGCGCGGCATGACCGGACGACCAGAAATCCTGTTTCCCCTGTTTGCCGGGTTGGAAACGCTTGATGGGGTTGGTCCCAAGACGGCGCAGCTTTTGACCCAAAGCGGAACCGAAGCGCCGCGTGATGTCTTGTTCGGTCTGCCTTACGCTGTGATCGACCGGCGACGGCGGGACACGATCCAAGGGGCAGATTTACCCTCGACCCTGACGGTAGAGGTTACGGTCGGCGCGCATCGGCCCGCACGAAACAAGGGCGGAGCCTATCGCGTTCATGTCGAAGATGCGCAGACAGAATTTCAACTGGTGTTTTTCCATGCCCGCGGGGACTACCTGAAAAAGGTATTGCCGCAGGGCGCTCGTCGCGTGGTTTCGGGAAAGTTGGAGCTGTTCGACGGAATGGCGCAGATGGTACACCCCGACCACATGCTGCCGGTCGAAAGCGCGGGGGATATCCCGGAATTCGAACCTGTCTATCATCTGACGCAGGGCGTGACCCAGAAAACGGCCTATAAGGCCGCGCGCAGTGCGCTTGCGCGGGCACCGAAACTGGCAGAGTGGATAGATCCGTCACAGATCGGCAGAGAGCAGTGGCCTAACTGGTTCGATGCGGTTACTGCGGCGCACAACCCTTTGGGGGCGGATGACGTGTCACCTCATGCCCCGGCGCGGGCGCGATTGGCTTATGATGAGTTCTTTGCGCATCAGGTGACTTTGGCCCTCGCGCGTCAACGGGAACGCAAGGCGCGGGGGATTGTCAGTGTGGCGACCGGGCGGTTGCAATCCAGGGTTCTGGCAGATTTGCCCTACAAACCCACCGGCGCGCAGATGCGGGCGATTGATCAGATCACCGAGGATATGGCCTCGGACGCGCGGATGAACCGCTTGCTTCAGGGCGATGTCGGCGCTGGTAAAACGCTGGTGGCTTTCATGGCACTGTTGGTCTCGGTCGAGGCGGGCGGGCAGGGTGTCATGATGGCCCCAACCGAGATTCTGGCGCGCCAGCATCTGGAAGGGTTGCGCCCCTTGGCGGAAAGCGCGGGGATCGTGCTGGAGATCCTGACCGGGCGCGATAAAGGCGCGGAGCGGCGCGCTAAGCTTGAAGCGTTACAACAGGGTAATATCCACATCCTCGTCGGCACTCATGCGGTGTTCCAATCTGATGTCGCCTTCCGGGATTTGCGCCTTGCCATCGTGGATGAACAACACCGGTTCGGTGTGCGGCAACGGATGGAGTTATCGGAAAAGGGGCAGGGCGCGGATGTGCTGGTGATGACGGCGACACCGATCCCACGCAGTCTTGCGCTGGCGCAATATGGGGACATGGACGTTTCGGTTCTTGACGAAAAACCACCGGGGCGAAAGCCTGTGAAAACAGCGGTGATCAGCACGGAACGGATGGACGAAATCGTCGCCCATCTGCGGCGGGCCATCGACGAGGGACGGCAGTGTTATTGGGTTTGCCCGCTGGTCGACGAATCCGAAGTGTCGGATCTGACCGCCGCAGAAGAACGGTTCAAAAGGTTGCGCGCGGTTCTGGGGGAAGGGGTCGTGGGGCTGGTTCACGGTCAGATGCCGCCAGCCGACAAGGACGCCGCGATGAAAGCCTTTCAAGAAGGACAGACAAAGGTTCTGGTCGCGACCACCGTGATTGAGGTTGGTGTAAACGTACCCAACGCGTCGATCATGGTGATCGAACGCGCCGAGATTTTTGGACTGGCGCAGTTGCATCAGCTGCGCGGTCGGGTCGGGCGGGGTGAAGCGGATTCGACTTGTCTACTGATGTATCAACCTCCGCTAACGGACGGCGGTCGGAAACGGCTGGAGATTCTACGCGAAACCGAAGACGGATTTCGCATCTCGGAAACCGATCTTGAGATGCGCGGTGCGGGCGATTTGATCGGGACCGCCCAATCAGGCCTGCCAAAATTCAGAATTGCGGATATCGAGCGACAAGCCGGGTTGATGGCAACGGCCCAGACGGATGCGCGCGCGCTGCTGGCCAAAGACCCCAAGCTGACCTCGGATCGGGGCCGGGCAGTTCGTGTTCTTTTGTGGATGATGCGGCAGGATCAGGCGATCCGTTTAATTTCAGTGGGTTAGTCGAAAAGTTCGCGCAAGTTCACAAATGTTCTTAAAAAGTTCTTTACCGACTCGGTAAAATATGAGAACAAAAGGTCAACAAAGGATTAAAGCTCTGACCGGAGGTGACCTCATGCTGACCCAGATCAAAACCGCTATCAGCCGCTCGCACGCCACTTTGCTGCAAGATGCTGCCGGTGCTGTGTCTTTGGTCGTTATCCTGATGGTTGCCCTGCACCTGCCCGGAGCGTTCTGACCCTTTCTGCCTGCGATCTCATGCCGACAACGCCGCGCTGTCATCCCCATCTCAGTCAAGGGTGACCTGCCTGTCCCAATTCCCTTGAAGGGGCCATGCCTCGGCCCCGTGCGGTATACCGGACCCCACATGAGACACGCACAACCTGCCGCCGCCCTTTCCGCCCGGAAGGTGCGGCGGTTTTTTTCTTAGAGCTGTCCGGTGCGAATAATCTCGAGCACTGCCGACAAAACTGAGTTCACAGCGACCGAAGCCAAGATCATCCCCATGACCCGGCTGATAATCGCAGCGCCCGAGTGGCCAATTAGGCGAATGATCGGCTCAGCCAGCAGCATCAATACAAACGCAATGGCGATGACCGAGATCATAACCAGGGCCGTAATCCCCTGATCCGCAATGCTATATCGGTTGTTGTCGGTCAGAATCACGATGGCCAGCATGGCGCCGGGCGAGGCCAGAGACGGCACCGCCAGTGGGAAGATCGCCGGATTGTGCTGGTGCGACGTATCTTTCTCGTCATCTTCAGCGGCGCGTTGTTCCACATCCTGTTTGCTTTCGCCAAAGATCATAGTCAGCGCAAAAAGAAACAGGATGATCCCACCTGCGACCTGAAAGGAATTGAGACCGATATCCAACGCCTCGATCAACAATTGACCGAAGACGAGGAAGAACAACAAAACTCCGGCACTGATCACCGAGGCTAACAGCGCCATTTTTCGTCGTGCTGCAGCGCCCAGTCCAGCTGTCACCGCTATGAAGACCGGAATGGTGCCAATGGGATCAATGACGACCCACAGCGTTACAAAATGTTCAAGCAGATTGTTCACCGCGCCCCCTGCATTTCCAAAAGGTTAGACCGGATGCGCGAAAAACGCCATGTTCAGGCGCAGTTGGCTTGCTCGGCCTGTTCCATTGCTTCGGCGGTCGCATCCAAAGCCAACAGGATCGACGCGTGCCGGTTTTTGTAGTCACGCGCAGGCATCAGCACCTCAAGCCCGTCAAACGGTGCATCGGGGGCAGGGCCGTCCTTCTTAAGCATGGCCGCCAGTTGATCCCGCGCGGCTTCGACCTGAGCACGGGTGGCACCGATCACCGCTCCGCCAACAACAGCGGCCGAGGCCTGACCCAAAGCACAGGCTTTCACATCCTGCCCAAACTCTGAAATCCGACCGTCCGTCAGCTTGACATCCACAGTCACCGTCGACCCACACAAGGGCGAGCGTTTCTTCACCGTCGCGTCGGGATCGCTCAGGCGGTCCAGATGCGGAATATCCGCCGCCAGCGCCAGAATACGGCCGGAATACAGCTTGATCAGATCATTGTCGCCGGACATGGCTTTCCCTCGGTTCGTGTTCCCCATACATAGTAAGCATCCACCCGGATGCAAAAGGTTTTTAAGATGACGACCCCTGCGACTTTTGACCCATTGACCCTGACGTTCAACGAGGCTGGGCTGATCCCGGCCATCGCGCAGGACGCAGACAGCAACGAAGTGCTGATGATGGCGTGGATGAACGCAGATGCCATCCGCAAAACGTTGCAGACCGGGCGGGTGACGTATTGGTCCCGGTCCCGGCAATCCTTTTGGATCAAGGGCGAAAGCTCGGGCCATGTACAGGAATTGGTCGATTTCCGCGTGGATTGCGATCGAGATTGTCTGTTGGTGATTGTTCGTCAAACAGGACCGGCCTGCCACACGAACCGGCGTAGCTGTTTCTACACCGCTGTGCGCGACGGTGACGAAACCGAGCTGATGTCACCGATGATCTAAGCCGACCATCGCGCGGATATCGGCGGGCGAAACACCCTCGTCGCGGTATTTCGAGATGGCGCGCGCGTCGTCGCGTTTGGCCAATCGCTTGCCAGCATCATCGCGGATCAGCTTGTGGTGGTGGTAGATGGGCTGGGGAAGATCCAGAAGCACCTGCAGAACCACATGAATGCGGGTGGCGTCGAACAAATCCTGCCCACGGACCACATGCGTCACATTCTGCGCGGCATCGTCCAGCACTACCGACAGGTGGTACGACGTGCCCATATCTCGCCGGGACAGCACGACATCTCCGATTGTGTCGGTCAGTTCCCGATCCGAGAAGGAGACACGGCCGGTGCTTCCGCATGGTCCGCAACCGGTTTCAAAGAAGTGAAATTCACTCTTAACCTTAACAGTTTGCGCGGCTTTCTGCATGTCCAGGCGCAGCGGAATATCGCGTGGCATCGGACCTGAGCGAACTGCTTTCTCGCGGCACGTACCGGGATAAACGATACCGTCTGGTCCCAGCAAAGGCGCGCCTTCTTGTGGTGCGCTGGTCGCCGCGGCAATATCGCGCCGGTTGCAGGTGCAGGGATACAGAAGGCCGCGTGACCACAATTGCTGCAACGCGATCTCATATACCTCCATCCGCGTCGACTGCCGAAGGACGGGTTCGGGCCATGTCAAACCCAACCATGAGAGGTCGTCGTAAATCTGCTCTTCCCAATGTGAACGAGCGCGGGTGCGGTCGATGTCTTCGATCCTCAGCAAGAACTGACCTTCGTGCTGCCGCGCCAAGTCGCTGGCCAGCAAAGCCGAAAAAGCGTGACCAAGATGAAGAGGGCCGGTTGGGGATGGCGCAAACCGAGTGGTGAAAATCACGCTTTTTCAACAATGTAGACGTCAGATTTCAGGTCCATACCCGGCAGGTGCGGACCGTATTCCCGAAAAAGCAGCCGGGCGGCCCCGATATCAAGCCAATCGTTCAATCGACAGGTGTAGCTGTAATCCTTAAGCGTGTGATCATTAAATGAAAACGCCAACAATCCACCCTTGGGCAGCGCCTTCAGCAGCATGTCGAAGGTCTCAGGAGGTGCCGCCCCGACGCTGATAACACCGATGGCTGCAATCGCCTTATAGGCCCCTGCGTTAACCGGATTGGGATTGGAAATCTCGAATGAGGACAACTGCCGGTAAACGCCTTTGGATTCGGCCTCTTCCAGCATTCTGGGTGTGGGATCTATGCCGTCGATAACTTCGAACCCGGCGGTCCGCAGCGCCTGACCAGACAGCCCGGTGCCGCAGCCATAGTCAAGGATCGGCGTCTGAGGTTCGGGGAGTTTCGACCACAGCGCCTCGGCCACACGGGTTGGGGTAATATAGCCGTGCGATGCGACCTCGCTGTCGTATGAGGATGCCCATTTCTGATAGTGGTCGCGGGTTGCCTCGGGAGTGTCCAGCCCGTAGACGTCTTTCATGTATTCGTCGCTCATGCCCCCATGTTAGGCCGGTACGGCGCGTTGCGTCCAGTCAGCAATGCGCCAGCCAGTCTGACCACGCCGCCTTGGCCCGATCTGTATAGGCCTTGTAGCGGTCCTTGCGGCCACGTCTGCCACCTTTCAGCCCATCGACCGGGCGGAACAGGCCGAAATTCACATTCATCGGCTGAAAGGTCTTGGCCTCAGCACCGCCTGTGATGTGATGGATCAGTGCGCCCATGGCGCTGTCTTGCGGCACATTTGGCAACTCTTTCCCCAGAATCTGCGCCGCAGCCAGCCGCCCGGCCAGCAGGCCCATAGCGGCGCTTTCGACATAGCCCTCGACCCCGGTGATTTGCCCGGCAAAACGAATGTTGGGTCTGGACTTCAACCGCATCTGTGCGTCCAGAAGGGTTGGAGAGTTAATGAACGTATTGCGGTGAATCCCGCCCAGCCGCGCGAAACTTGCATTCTCCAGCCCCGGAATCATACGGAAAACATCCGTTTGCGCGCCGTATTTCATCTTTGTCTGAAAGCCCACGATATTGAATAGCGTGCCCAATGCATTGTCGCGGCGCAATTGCACAACGGCATGAGGCTTCACATCGGGCTGGTGCGGATTGGTGAGGCCAACGGGTTTCATCGGACCATGGCGCAGGGTTTCACGACCGCGTTCCGACATCACCTCGATCGGGAGGCAGCCATCGAAATACCCGGCGGTTTCGCCTTCGTGGAACTCGGTCTTGTCAGCAGCCAACAAGGCATCAATGAATGCCTCGTACTGGTCGCGGTCCATCGGGCAGTTCAAATAAGCGGTGCGCTCTTCCTCGGTCTCGCCCTTGTCATAGCGCGACTGCATCCAGGCCTGGCTCATGTCGATGCTGTCGGCATAGACGATGGGTGCAATTGCATCGAAAAAGGCGAGCGAGTCGGTGCCGGTTTCCGCCCGGATCGCCTCACCCAGCGCAGCCGAAGTCAGTGGCCCGGTTGCAAAAATCCATTGGCCGTCATCGGGCAGGGTGGTTACTTCCTCCTCGGACACCTCGACTCGTGGATGGGCCCGTAGCTTGGCTGTCACGGATTCGGCAAAGGGATCACGATCCACCGCCAGGGCGCCGCCTGCCGGCAGCCGATGGGCATCAGCGGTTGTCATAATCAACCCGTTCGCGGCGCGCATCTCCCAATGCAGCAAGCCAACGGCGTTCTGTTCATCATCATCCGAACGGAAGGAGTTCGAGCAAACCATCTCGGCCAGGTTACCGGTCTGGTGCGCAAAGGTGCCCACCTTGGGCCGCATTTCGTGGATCATAACATCCACGCCCATTTCCGCCGCCTGCCAGGCAGCCTCGGACCCGGCCATGCCGCCGCCCACGATATGCAGTTTCTGTGTCATGCGCAGCCACATAGGGCAGAGCACGCGTCAACGCAAACACCTGTTGGGTCAGATTGTCTGAAGAAGGGAAATTTTGGGGTCGCCGCTGCGGGAATGTCAACGCCGGTGAGAGAGACCAGCTGGAGGGACCTTCCGCCTACGGCGACCCAAAATCGGTTTTCAGGCCATAGCCTTGTCTCAGCATTGCCACAGTGTCGCCGTTTTGAAAAGTCCCAAAATGCGGAATCGGGCAGAATTCCCAAGAAACAATTGCGTTATTGTTCCCAATTTGGCGTTCTTTTTTCGATAAATGCAGAGATTCCTTCCTCGGTATCCCGGTGCATCATGTTCTGCGCCATCACTTCGCCGGTATGTGCGTAGGCTTGTTCAATGGGCATATCGAGCTGCTGATAGAACGCTTCCTTACCGATTTTCACTGCCGATCCCAACTTTTCCGCCAGTTGTTCCGCAAGGGATTGTGCCTCATGCTCCAGCAGCATTTCCGGCACGGCCCGGTTGATCAGCCCCAGTTCTGCCGCACGTTCAGCCGTTATGAAATCGCCTGTGGTCAGCATTTCAAACGCTTGTTTTCGGGGAATATTGCGGCTGAGCGCAACCATGGGTGTCGAACAAAACAGGCCGATATTCACGCCATTGACGCCGAACCGCGTCGTCTCTGCCGCCACGGCCAGATCGCAAGTGGCAACCAGCTGGCATCCAGCGGCCGTCGCGATGCCATGAACCTGAGCGATGACAGGTTGAGGCAAAGACTGAATTGTCAGCATCATCTGTGCGCATCTGCTGAACAAGTCCTGGAAATAGGCCTTGCCCCCATCTTCGCTTTGACGCCCCGCTGTCATCTGCTTCAGATCGTGGCCCGCGCAAAAAGCTTTGCCCGCGCCCGACAGGACCACCGCGCGGATAGACCGGTCGTCGCGCAGGGCATCAAACTCGGTTTGCAGTGCCGCCAGCATTTCGTCGCTGAGGGCATTCAGACGTTCCGGCGCGTTCATCGTCAGCCTTGCGACCGCTCCGGTGTCGCTGCGTTCCAGAATTCCCATCTTGCCCTCCGATCTGATGTGAGGCCAACTCTAGGTCGGCAAATCGAGGAGGGGAAGCATGTCATTGGCCTTAGACCGGGAAGAATTGACTGCCTATATGAAACAGGTCTTTCCGCAGGTGCATCGGGACTTTGTGGTCGAGGACCTGACCGAGGACACAATCACCATGCGGTTGGTGGTCGAAGACCGGCACTTGCGGCCGGGTGGTACGGTTTCAGGGCCGTCCATGTTCGGTCTGGCCGATGTCTGTGTCTACGCGATCATTCTTGCGCGCAAGGGCCGTCAATCTCTGGCCGTCACAACTGGCTGCTCGATGGACTTCATGCGCAAACCCGATGGAGACCAAGACATGATCGCACGCTGCACCCTGTTGAAGCTGGGAAAGGCTTTGGCCGTAGGCGATGTGCTGATGTATTCGAAAGGCTCTGACAAACCCGTTGCACGTGCCACGATGACCTATTCGCTGCCGCCCGAGGGGTCTGCCGCCGCGGCATTCGGATAAAAAATGGCCGGGACGAGCCCGGCCAAGGAAGAGGTCCCAATAAAGGGACTGGGGATATCTTACCCGTGCCAGAACGGGCGTTCGATTTCGCGGTTGGCCTGATCTCGGGTCAACCCGACATCACGCAGCAACCGATCATCCAGCTTCGACAAATTGACTCTGCTGCGGCGCTGTCGCTCCCACTTTGTGACAGTCGCCGCAAACCGCACGGCCAGCGATGCGATCAGCGGCAGCCGAGGGCTGTCGTTCAGCAGCAAAAGGGCGGGGGTGTGCATTGCGCGTGTCATCTTGGGTATCCTTTCAAATTGTATTGACACAAACGTAATATGTTCGGTATATGTTATTGATACATTCGACATTGTGTCAAAATCAAAGGAAGAATTGTAATGGATACAATTTGGCCGGAGTCTCTACTGAAATCCAAGGGACCTAAGTATACACTTGTGGCCGATACAATTCGAAAAGCTATTGATAACAAATTATTGGAGGTCGGAACTAAGCTGCCTCCGGTACGAGAACTGGCGTATCGGTTGCAAATTACGCCGGGCACCGTTGCGCGTGCGTATACGATTCTGACGGATGAGGGATTGTTACAAGCCGAGGTGGGGCGCGGTACATTCGTGGCCCCGCCGAAATCGCCGATTCTGGATGATGTCTGGGCGCGGCAGTTGCATCTGCGCGACGACAAGTACAATGCCAGCGTCAGCCTGTTTAGCCCGCGACTGGCGGATGTAGGGCAGGTGGCTCTGATCCGGGAGTGCTTGCAAAAGGTGTCGCAATCCGATCCGGGGTTGTTTCTGAATTACCCTACCCGCGACGCGTATATACCGATGCGCCAGGCCGTAGTTGACTGGCTATCCGATCTGCCATTGGGGCCGTTGTCGCATAACGATATTGTACTGACACATGGCGGGCAGAACGGATTGTGCCTTGTGTTTCAAACCATTCTGCGTGGTCCCAAACCTTTGGTCCTGGTCGAGGACCTGTCTTATGCCGGGTTCCGCCGCGCCGGAGAGCTGATGCGGGCCGAGGTGGTCGGTGTGAAGATGGACAAATGGGGCATTGACCCCGACGCGATGGAGCACGTCCTACGTCAAAACCCAGCGCAGGCTGTCTGCGTTTCTCCGGAAGTTCAGAACCCGACTGGCGCGCATACCCCCCTGGAGCGACGCAAAGAAGTTGTCGAGGTCGCCCGTCGCTTTGACCTGCAAATCATCGAGGATGATTGCTACCGAATGGGCGACGCACGCGAGCCCAGCTACCGCGCCCTGGCCCCCGAGCGTGGATGGCACGTGTCGTCCATTTCCAAAACTTTGACGCCTGCGCTGCGGGTGGGCTTTGCGATTGCCCCGCGTGAGCGCAGTGTCGATCTGCGGAGGTCGGCGGAATACGGGTATTTCGGATTGGCGCAACCGCTGGCGGAACTGACCCGGCTCATGCTGTCCGACCCGCGCACCCGGCGAATTGCCCGCGATGTACGCGAGAAGATGGGGGAATATGTGCGCGTGGCTGTAAATTCTTTGGGTGGGTTTGACCTGAACTGGGCGCCTGATGTGCCGTTTGTCTGGCTTAACTTGCCCTCGGGCTGGCGTGCTGCTGCATTTAGCCGGGCGGCTGAGCGGGAAGGGATCCAACTGCGATCCGCCGATGAGTTCGCCTTGCGCGATGGACGCGCGCCGAATGCAGTGCGCATTGCGATGAACGGGCATGTCTCGCTGGAACGGTTCGAAGATGCAATGCAGCGCCTGCGCAATCTGTTGGACAACCCGCCCGAGCAAATCAGCGTTTAAATTGGGGTAAAATAATACCTATTTTATAAGTCACTGTTTTTACGACATTTAAAAGAGATTACTGCAGTTGACCTGCGCAACGCTCCCCTCTAAATACGCTCCATCGAATTCGGGCCGCTCCACACGGGGGCGGTCTTTCACATCAAACAGGACTATCCTGCCATGAAAACCTTTTCTGCAACACCTGCAGACATCGACAAGAAATGGATCCTGATCGACGCCGAGGGCGTTGTTCTGGGTCGTCTTGCTTCGATCGTCGCCATGCGCCTGCGTGGCAAGCACAAAGCGTCGTTCACCCCGAACATGGACATGGGCGACAATGTTATCGTGATCAACGCTGACAAAATCCAGATGACCGGCAAGAAGCGCGAAGAGAACTTCTACTGGCACACTGGCCACCCGGGCGGCATCAAGTCGCGCACCAAACAGCAGATCCTGGAAGGTGCACATCCTGAGCGCGTTGTCGTTCAGGCCGTCAAGCGCATGCTGCCGGGCAACCGTCTGGCGCGCAAGCAGATGACCAACCTGCGCGTTTACGCCGGTGGCGATCATCCCCATGAGGCGCAAGCGCCCGAAGTTCTGGACGTTAAGTCCATGAACAAGAAAAACACCCGGAGCTAATGACCGATGGCTGATCAGATCAATACTCTCGAAGAGCTGAGCGCCGTCGCAGGCGTTGAAACCGTGGCCGAAGAAGTCATCGTGCGTGAACCCGTGCGCGACGAGCTGGGCCGTTCCTACGCCACCGGCAAGCGTAAAGACGCTGTTGCACGCGTTTGGATCAAGCCGGGTTCCGGCAAAGTCACCGTGAACGGCAAGGACCAGGACAAGTACTTTGCTCGTCCCGTTCTGCAGCTGATCCTGCGCCAGCCGTTCCAGGTTGCCGGTGTAGAAGGTGAGTTCGACGTTGTTGCGACCGTAAAAGGCGGTGGCCTGACCGGTCAGGCCGGTGCGGTCAAGCACGGCATCTCGAAAGCGCTGCAGCTCTATGATCCCTCGCTGCGTGGCGCGCTGAAAGCCGCTGGCTTCCTGACCCGCGACAGCCGCGTTGTGGAACGTAAGAAATACGGTAAGCGCAAAGCGCGTCGTTCGTTCCAGTTCTCGAAGCGTTAATCGCCACGGACACCGAATTGGAAAGGGCTCGCCTCGGCGAGCCCTTTTTCTTTGGTTTATTCTTCGTAGACCAGTTTCCAGGCCCCATCTTCGACAACGCTGACAAAGACAGTATCCGCGCCCTGATGGTCGTCTGGACCATAGGTGATCTGGTTTCCGACCAGATCATCCTTGTAGTTCAGGGACTCCATGGCCGCGATAAAGCTGTCATGGGTCAGGTCAGGGCCTGCGGCCTCTAGCGCTTTGACCATCATCTCGGCGGCCGAATAACCTAGCATCGAGAAACCGACAGGGTCTTCGCCCGTAGCCTCCTTGTATTCGGCGATGAATGCGGCCGGGGCAGGCTCTTCCGCGCGAGCCCAGAGGTCCAGCCAGGAGGCCGCTGCATAGAACCCATCGGTTACGCCACCGGGTACTTGCGCAACCACGGTCAGGAAACTGGCCGAAGTACCAAGGAACTTCATATCCGCTAGCCCCATCTTTTTGGCCGTGCCAACCACGGTGATAGCCTGCCGCACTCCCAAAGCCATTGTGACGATATCGCAGCCTTCCTCCTTGAGCTTGCTAAGAGAGCCGACGAAATCCGTCTCATCCGGTTTGTGCGTTGTTTCAGCTACAAATGCGATACCGGCCTCTTCCGCCCCTGCTTTGCTGCCTTCCAGAATTTCTTCGCCGAAATCGGTGGGCAGGTACATGGTGCACACGGATTGTGATCCGAATTCGCCGTTCAGATATTTCACCCCTATCCGGGCCTGATCAAAATAAGTGGAGAACGAGGTAAACTTATTCTTCATCGGCTCTTGCAGCATTTGCCGTGCGGCTGTCAGAGGCGCAACGTTGGGAATACCTTTCGGGTCCAGCAGTTTGAATCCGGCCACGTTCATCGGCGTGCCCAGTGACTGCAGCATGGCAAACACCTTGTCGCGGTTCAGCAGCTTGTTATAGCCCTGCATCGCGCGCGGCATCTGATAGCCGTTATCCTCAACCACGAAACGGATTCTGCGCCCGTGCACGCCGCCTTCGGCATTCACGCGGTCAAACACTACATTTGCGCCCTTGGTGGCCGGAACTCCGACGGCAGCGAAAATACCGCTCAGATCGTTGACCGAGCCGATGACGATCTCATCGTCGCTAACACCTTGTGTCTCAGCACCTGCAACAGTTGCCGCAGCCGCCAAAGCGGTGGCGGTGGCCAGCCGTTTGATCACGTTCCTCATGTTTCTCCTCCCTTTGGGTAAACCCTTATCTAATTGTACATATCTTCAATGAGATCTGCGTGTTTCTTTTCCACAAAGCTGCGTTTCAGCTTCATAGTGGCCGTCAGCTCTTCGTCATCGGCGGTCAGCAACACGTTGATCAGGCGGAAATCCTTGATCTGTTCGACCCGCGCAAATTCCTTGTTTACCGCGTCGACTTCTGCCCCGATCTGATCGCGTACCTCAGGCGCAGCACAGAGTGAGGCGAAGTTCGAAAACGGAACTTTGCGGTCCTGCGCAAACTTCTCGACGTTCTCCTGGTCGATCATTATCAGCGCCGTCAGAAACTTGCGTTGGTCGCCGATTATAACAGCGTCCGAGATATAGGGGCTAAATTTCAAGCGGCTTTCGATCTCGGCCGGGGTGATGTTCTTGCCGCCCGCCGTGATGATGATGTCTTTCAGTCGCCCGGTGATTGTCACATAGCCGTCACCGTCGATCTGCCCCATATCGCCTGTGCGCAGCCAGCCATCGGCGGTGAAGGTCTCGGCGGTTTTGGCATTGTTGCGCCAATAGCCCTGAAAAACATTCAAACCTTTGATCTGAATTTCACCGTCATCTGCAATACGCACATCATTGCCCGGCACCGCGCGGCCAATGGTGCCGATTTTGTTGTGCTCGGTCGTGTTCAGCGTCGCCAGACCCGAGGTTTCGGTCATCCCGAACCCTTCGACAATGGGCACCCCGATGGACCAGAACCATTTCAGAAGGTTAGCCGAGATGGGCGCCGCTCCGGTGCCGCCACGCCGCATCCGGTCTAGCCCCAGCATCCGCCGCAGATTGCGCATAACCAAACGGTCCCACAGCCAGAACTGCGCGCTCACAGCGGCGGGCACCGGCTTTCCGGCCAGGATATACTCGGCCCGCGCCATACCCGCTTTCACGGCCATCCCAAAGGCGGCGCGCCCTGCGGGGGTGGCGTCCTGCGCCAGAATCTGAACCTGAGAATAGATCTTCTCCCACACCCGCGGGACGGCGGTAAAGGTGCTGGGCGAGACCTCTTGCAGGTTCGCAAACACGGTTTCGGGGCTTTCGGCGAAATTCACCACGCATTTCGACGCAAGCGGCAGGTAAACCGATACATCACGTTCCAGGATATGGCACAGCGGCAGAAAGCAAAGCTGCTCATCCGTTTCCAGCGAGGGCAGGGCGTGCGCACCGCATTCAATCGCGGCCAGGATGTTCTCGTGACTCAGCATCGCGCCCTTAGGCGCCCCAGTGGTGCCCGAGGTGTAGACCAACAGAGCCGTGTCCTGCGGCGAGGCCAGGGCGATCTCGGCTTCGAACCGGTCAGGCTCTTCGGCTTCAGCCCGTCGTCCGATGTCATACAGATCGCCAATCATCAAGCAGCGGTCGTGGCTTAGATCATGCAGGCCCTCATCCTCGAGGATGATGACGTTCAGCAGACCGGGAAGCTCGGTTTCGACCTCGAAGAACTTGTCCAACTGTTCTTCGTTCTCGACCACAAGAAAGCGGCTGTCGCTGTCATTCACAAGGTATTTCAATTGTTTGGCAGAATCGGTGGTGTAGATGCCCGAAGCAATGCCGCCCACACATTGGATGCCCATATCGAACCACGCCCATTCCTTGCGGTCCTCGGACAGGATTGAGACAACCTCGCCCCGTTGCAGCCCCAGCTTCCGTAAGGCCAGCCCGATCCACTTGGCATGTTGCCAGTAATCGGCCCAGGAATAGGACTTCCATATGCCGAAATCCTTTTCCCGATGTGCAGTGCGGTCGCCCAAATCGGCGCAGCGTTTCTGAAACAACGCGCAGATCGTCATGCATTCATCCACCAGCACGGGGCGTTGGCCGGGGGTAGCGTTGAACTGGATGCCGTTGATCTTGGTCTGAGGGGGCAGGGTGCTGATATTCATGCCGCTTACCTCCAGGTTTTCTTGCGTTTCCAGCGGCGGTTTTCCCGCGCGCCGTCTTCCTGCACGCCCAGATAAAAATTCTGGATGTCCTCGGATTGCATCAACACATCCGCCGCCCCGTCCATGACGATACGGCCGACCTCCATCACATAGCCATGATGGGCCAGTTCCAGCGCCGCATTGGCGTTCTGTTCGACCAGCATCATCGTCATGTTCTGTTCGTCATTCAGGCGTTTGAGGATGCCGAAAATCTCCTGCACCAGCAGCGGCGACAGACCTAGCGAGGGCTCGTCCAGCAGCATGATCTTGGGGTTCGCCATCAGCCCGCGCCCGATGGCCAGCATCTGCTGCTGTCCGCCCGACAGGGTTCCGGCCTCTTGATTGCGGCGCTCTTTCAGGATCGGAAAGTAAGAGAACACCAGCTCGCGGTCATGGTCGATCTGCCCCTTATCGGTCGCCGTATAGGCCCCGAGGCTGAGGTTTTCGTCCACGGTCATCAGAGGGAACACCTCGCGCCCTTCGGGGACATGGACGATGCCTTTTTGCACGACCTTATGCGGCTCGGACCCTTGGATTTCTTCACCGTCAAAGGTGATCTTGCCTTTTTCGGGGTCCATCACCCCGGACACAGTCTTCATCAGCGTAGTCTTGCCTGCGCCGTTTGCGCCCAGGATCGATACGATCTGCCCCGGATGCACATCCAGCGACACGCCGCGAATGGCCATGATCGGGCCGTAGAAGCTTTCGACATTGCGGATGGTCAGGATCGGCGCGCTCATGAGGCTTTTCCCAGATAGGCCTCGACCACAGCCGGGTGTGATTGCACCTGGGCCGGTGTTCCCAGCGCCAGCATCGCACCATCAGCCATCGCCAACACGCGGTCAGACACGCCCGAAACAAGCCCCATGTCATGTTCCACCATCAGCACCGTAATCCCCATCTGCCTGCGGATATCGTCGATCCACCAGCGCAGATCCGACGTCTCCTCGACTGACAGGCCGGATGCAGGTTCGTCCAGCAACAACAGTTTCGGTTCCGTGGCCAGTGCACGGGCAACCTCGACCACTTTGCGGACGCCGTAAGGCAGGCCAGAGATCATCTTGTCGCGGTAGGCCTGCAGGTCGAGGAAATCTATGATCTCTTCGACCTTTTCGCGGTTTTCCAGCTCTTGCCGCCGGGCCGAGGGCAGGAACAGAACCTCTGATATCAGGTTTGTTTTTCGATGGCGGTGCCGTCCGACCAGCAGGTTCTGCAACACGGTGGCATGTTCAAACAGTTCGATATTCTGGAACGTCCGCGCCACGCCATAGGCTGCCACGCCAGAGGGTTTGACCTGTAGCAAATCATGTCCGTCAAAACGGATCGACCCGGCGAACGGATCGTAGAAGCGTGAGATCAGGTTGAATACCGTCGACTTACCTGCGCCGTTGGGGCCGACAATGGCAAAGACCTCGCCTTCTTCGACCGAAAAGGACAAGTCATTCACCGCCGTGAGGCCACCGAATTTCAGGGTTACGTTCTGGAACGCGAGCAGGCTCATCTCAGGCGCTCCGTCTTGAGGTAGGATTTCTGACGCTTGAACATGTCCTTGCGGTAGAACGGGAAAAGCTCGAACCACGTGCGTATTTTCAGCCATCGGCCATACATGCCCATCGGTTCAAACAGGATGAAGGCAATTAGGATCATGCCGAAGATGCCGAATTCCAGCCCCGGAATGGCGACGGTATTGCCGCCGAACAGGGCACCCACATATTCCTTTGAAATCGACAAGAATTGCGGCAGGAACCCCACGATGATCGCGCCCAGAAACGCGCCGTGGATCGACCCGAGCCCGCCGATCACGATCATCATCAGCAACTGGATCGAGATCACGACACTGAACGTCTCGTTGTTGAACGCGCCCGAGAACATCCCCATCAGCGCACCCGCCCATCCGGTGACGGCACAAGACAAAGCGAAAGATATCATCTTGGTGCGCGCGATATCGACACCCATCGCCTGCGCCGAAACCTCGGAATCGCGCACGGCGATGAAACTGCGTCCCAAAGGCGCGCGCAGCAAGTTAATAAAACCCAGCGTCACCAGAACGGCGACCACCAGCACCAGCCAGAAGAAATGTACCGGAGTGCCCCAGCGGTCGATCGTCAGGCCAAAGATGTCGACGCCTCCGATGAACTTGCCACCAACGCCGCCGGTGATCGGCTCGGCCAAGACGATGACATCATCCATCAGGATGGACAGGGCCATGGTAAAGATTGCCAGATAAATGCCATGCAACCGCAGGGCAGGGATCGCGACAGTCACGCCCGCAATACCGGTCAGGATACCAGCCAGCGGAAAGGCGATCAGGAAGGGCACGCCCGCCTCAAGCAGGATGACGTTAGCATAGCACCCAAAGGCCAGGAAAGCCGCGTGACCCAGACTGACTTGCCCCGTGTGGCCTGTCAGAACCATCAGGCCCAGACCTGCGATGGCCCAGATCAGGACGTTTGTCAGTTCACCCAGATAGAAATCGTCCAACCACCACGGGGCCGCAGCCACCACCGCCAGTAGGATCAGATAAAGGACCAATTGATGGCCATCTTTCCATGGCCGGATATCCTGCATGTAGTCGGTTTTGAATACAATCCGCATCTGCCTAAACCTTCTTGACCCGAACCTGACTAAACAGCCCGTTGGGGCGGAAGATCAGCACAGCCAGCAACAGCGCATACGGCGCAATCTGGCTGTAGCCTGCTGCGATATAGCGACTGGCAAAGGGTTCGATGACACCGACGATCAACCCTCCGGCCAGTGCGCCGGGGAGGCTGCCGAACCCGCCGATCACGGCGGCGGCAAACGCCTTGATCCCCAGCAGACCCGTGGTCGGATCGACCGACCCCTTGGCGGCAAACAGGATACCCGCGATCCCAGCGACCACGCCCGCAAGACCCCAGATAAACCCTTGCACCCGCTTGACCGGAACGCCCATGTAGTAAGCGGCCAACTGGTTTTGAGAGGCGCCTTGCATTGCCAGCCCTAACTTGGTCCGGCTGAAGAAAACATACAGCGCCCATGTCAGCAGGATGGTGACGATGATGACGGCCACATCCTCCATCCCCAGCACCAGCCCGCCGAACCGCACCTCTTTCCCGGCCAGCGGGTTCTGAAGCGTCTGCGGCTCGTGCCCCCAGATCAACCCGGCCACAAACCGGATCACAAAGCCCAAGGCGATGGTCAGGATTACCACAGCCGTCTGACTTTCTCCGAACAGCCGTCGGATGATCAACCGATCAAGCAGATATCCCAACGCTCCCATAATCCCCAATGAGATTGGTAGCGCCAACCAGAATGGCAGCCCCATATATTCGGTATTGGTCAGGCCGATGGTGACGAACGCGCCCAGCATCATGAAATCGCCCTGCGCGAAATTCACCGCCTCGGTCGCTTTGTAGATCAGAACAAAACCGAGTGCGATCAGGCCGTAGACACAGCCATTCGCCAGCCCGCTAATCAGCAGCTGCGCGTTATCCAACTTCACCTCCCAATACCGGTTTGTCCGGCATTCTTCGTCCCCCTCGGCCACGATGACCAAAGGGCTTTGTTCTACTATGGGGTGACAATCACCTTTCCGTCACTCTTTTTTAGCGCATGGGCCAGATCTGACACCACGTTTCTGAGCGGCAGGCGGTCTGCAACATCTGTTTTCCACCGACCATCGGCGAAACGTGCCTGAACCTCGGCCACAACCCGCATCTGATCGGCGGGCGGGGTGGTGGTCATCCACTTGGTTAGCCAGAAGCCTTCGATCTGCTTACCCATGAAAATCATCTGGCCCATCTGGGTCAGTTTGGGCAGATCGGGGCTGAGCTTGCCATAGCACACCCAGCGCGCGCCATTTGGCATTGCACAAAACACCTGCTCGGATATCTGGTCGGCCACCGCATCCAGGAAAACGCGCGGTTTCAGAGCGTGACTCAAGTCGGTTAGTTTTTTCGGCATGTCCGGGTCAGACGTCACCAGAACCTCATGCGCGCCAAGATACTTCAGACTGTCTACCGCATCCGCCCGGCGCACGATGGCAATGGGTTTCAGGCCCAGATCGCGACCCAAACTGCACATCAGCTTGCCCAACTGGCTTGTCGCGGCAGAGACTATGAAAGCCTCGCCGGCATTTCGCGCGATATCCACCATCGCCATGGCCGTCATCGGGTTCACGATCTGGGCCGAGCCGTCCTCATCCGAAATCTCGGGCCTCAGGGGGATGCACATCATCGCCTGTGTCACCACATATTCAGCCCACGCCCCGGCGCCCGCCGCAACGAAGGCCACACGCTGACCGTTCAGGACTTCGGCCCCGGCACCTGTCGCAACCACATCGCCGCATCCCTCAAACCCTGCGGCGGCTCCCTTAACGCGGGGCTGGCCGTATTCTCCTTTGATAAAGTGAATATCCGACGGATTTACCGAGGCCGCGCGCAGCCTGATCAACACCTGACCGGGGCCCGGAGCGGGCACCGGCAACTCCGCTTCACTCAACCATTCTGCGGCGTCTTCCAATACTGGGCCGGTGGCCGTTCCTGAATACCCGTCCTGTGTCTGAACAACGGCAAACATGGTTGATGGCGGTGTGTTCATTTCAATCCTCTGAAAACAACAGCTTGAAGCATCCCGTGTATGGTTTGATACAAAAACGTCTTTCGGCATTGTAACCCTCAGGCCAGCCAATCACGTGATCCGGCAAGGGTCAACGCAGGGCAAAGCTTACGTCGCGCAACGGCGCAGGCAATTGCAGAACTCAATTTGCGTTCAACAACTCTCGCAGTTCCTGAATTTTCGCGGCAAGCGTTTCGGGCGAGGCCTTGATCTCCTCCAAGATAGCTGTGGCCTGTGTTTTGATGTCCTGCGCCAGATCGCTGTCCTGAACCGAGGCCATAAGGGTATCGTAGTCGAAATTCTGAACGGTCAGCATTCCTTCTTCGATCCATTGGTTCATCAAGTCCTGCCCCTGATTGGCCAGAGCGGCGACTTCCTGACCAGCCTGATCAACAAGCTGGCTGGCTGTTTCCCCAATGGTCTCAGAGGGTGTCTCATCCGGGGCCGTCGCCGTTGCCGGTTCGGGCGCCTCTGACGTATTGAGGTAATAATAACCGCCCGCCACGATCGCTGCCACAAGGATGGCTGGAATTAGTTTCTGCATCTTACGAATCTCCTTTAGTTTTATAAACTTAAGATGATTTGAATATATGCATTGCCCAAGGGGAATTACGTGCGCCAAGCGTCACCCAAGCGAATTGGGCTACCTTGTGCCGATACGGCCCAACCAGCAGGCAAGAACACGCCGTCCGGCGGGTGTTTCGGAATTGGGCGTCACTAGGGAAAGTGGCGGAGAGACAGGGATTCGAACCCTGGGTGGGCTTGCACCCACAACGGTTTTCGAGACCGCCCCGTTCGACCACTCCGGCACCTCTCCGCGGGGGTCTGTGAGGGGGGGATTTAGTGAGGAACGCGCAGGGGTGCAAGCAGAAAATTCCCCAAATTCACTCTTCTGGGATTTTCCATTGCCTGATGGCGTAAATCACCTAGGGTCTATGTCCATGACACATATCGCTCGCTTCTTCGCATTGCCCGTTTCACTGCTTCTTTTCGCGCTGGCCGCGTTGCCGTCCCATGCGGCCACAGCGGATCGCGACCGGATTGAAGCGTTTCTGACCACCACAGGCTTTGACGTCGCGCTGCAAAGTATCGCGCTGGCCTCGGCCTCGGCTCCGCAGATGTTGGGGATTGATCCCGAAGGGTTCGGGTCGGACTGGGCGCGTCTGACCGAAGAGGTGTTCGACACTGATGATATGCATGAAACCGCAGTGGCTATTCTGGAACAAACGCTCAGCAATGAGGCGCTGACACACGCGGTCGAATTCTATGCCTCGGATCTGGGGCAGCGGCTGGTCGTGGCGGAAAACGCCGCTCATATCCACGAAGACGAAGATGCCAAGCAGTTGGAGGGCCAGAAGATCGTCGCCGACCTGATTCAGCAAGGGTCACAGCGGGTCGAAGAGTTGAAGCGCATGAACAATGCGATCGATTCCAGCGGCACCGCGCTGCGGGCGCTGCAGGAAATCCAGATCCGGTTTCTGCTGGCCGCAAGCGCGTCCGGTGTGATCGACCTGCAAATGGATGCGGGCGATCTGCGTGAGTTGATGAAACAGAACGAAGGCGCCATGCGGCAAGCCATTCAGCTTTCGGCACTGGCTGGCGCGGCCTACACGTATCAGGATTTCTCGGATGCCGACGTGACCGCCTATGCTGACGCATTAGAACAACCCTTGATGCAAGAGGTCTATGAGCTGCTCAATGCCATCCAATATGAAATCATGGCGATGAAATTCGAAGTTCTGGCCGCGCGGATGGCCGATCTTCACCCAGCACAGGACATCTGATGCGACTGCTGGCGGCCGTCCTTTCACTTGCCCTGAGTGTGACCCCAGCGGTCGCCGAGCAGATTGACCGTTTGATGACGGCCCTGCACATGGACGAGGTGATCGAACTGCTGCGCCACGAAGGGCAGATGCAGGCGCAAGAGATCAACACAACGATGCTGGACGGGGCAGGCGGGGCCTATTTCGCAACACAGGTCGATATGATCTATGATCCCGACTGGATGCGCGACCAGTTTTCCACCGCCTTTGTGGAAACGCTGTCAGACAGCCAAATGGAACGCGCCGTGCTGTTTTTCGAAAGCGATCTGGGACAGACCGTTGTGCGGCTTGAAAACTCTGCCCGTCAGGCTTTTCAGGACGACACCATAGAAGAGATGGCGCAAGACGCGTATTCCGCACAGGATCAGGACAGCACATTCTTCCAACTGGTGGATGAGTATATCGAGGTCAACGAGTTGATCGAGAAGAATGTTAAAAGCGCCGTGAGCGCAGATTATAACTTTTTCCGAGGCTTGAATTCCAAAATTGGCGGCGATGATGGCGAGGTTCTGGCCCAGCTTCTCGCTGAAAAAGACGCCATCACGCAAGAAACGCGTACGTGGCTGTATTCTTTCCTTCTGATGGCCTATCAACCCCTGGACGAGGCGCAACTGCGCGAGAACATCGCCTTTTCGCGGACCCAGACCGGCCGCGCCGTGAACGAGGCCTTTTTCGACAGTTTCGACCGCACCTATGACAAGATCTATTACCGGTTGGGTCTTGCAGTTTCACAGGTACTGCGCGGCTCTGATCTTTGAGTTGTTTTTGATGTTGACTTTGTCCTGCATTCTATGGATAAGCGCGCATCCCGGCCGGTTCCTCCGCGCCGGGTCTCGTTATTATTGACCCATCGGGACTATCCCAAGGGTCGTCACACGGCCCGAAAAGGGCGCGCTGTTCGAGGTGGCGAAAGCCGGCAACACCCGCAAGGGGACCACAGAACGCGGTTAGACAAAGGAAAGACGCATGTTTGCGGTCCTCAAGACTGGCGGCAAGCAGTACAAGGTTCAGGCGGGTGATATCCTCCGCGTTGAAAAGCTGGCTGCCGACGCAGGTGAAAAAGTTCAATTCAACGATGTTCTGATGCTGGGCGGTGACGCTCCGGTTGTTGGCGCACCTTTCGTTGAAGGCGCAGGCGTACAGGCCGAAGTGATCGAACAGATCAAAGGTGACAAGGTCATCAAGTTCGTCAAACGCCGTCGTAAGCACAGCTCGAAGCGTACCGTTGGCCACCGTCAGAAACTGACACTGGTCAAAATCACCGACATCCTGTCGTCGGGCGCTGACAAGTCGGGCATCAAAGCAGCTACCGGTTCTGCACCGGCTGGCGAAGCGGCACCTGCTGCAAAGCCTGCCAAGAAAGCTGAAGCCAAGGCAGAAGCACCCGCCGCCGCTGCGGCTGCTGCTGACGATCTGACCAAGCTGAACGGTGTCGGCCCCGCCGCTGCCAAAAAGCTGAACGACGCAGGTATCGAGAGCTTTAGCGCTCTAGCCGCCTTGTCGGACGAGCAGATTGCTGCTATCGACACCATCAAAGTGAAGCCCGAATGGGTTGAGCAAGCCAAAGAGCTGGCTCAAGGCTAAGGAGAGAGAGAATGGCACATAAAAAAGCTGGCGGTTCCTCCCGTAACGGTCGCGACTCAGCGGGTCGCCGCCTTGGCGTGAAACTCTATGGTGGCCAGGCGGCCATCGCAGGCAACATCATCGTACGTCAGCGCGGCACCAAGTTCTGGCCGGGCGAAGGCGTGGGCATGGGCAAAGATCACACCATTTTTGCAACTGTTGATGGCGCCGTGAAGTTCCACAAGGGACTCAAGAACCGCACCTTTATTTCGGTCCTGCCAGTGGCGGAGGCCGCAGAGTAAGCCGAAACCCTAAAGGTTTAGAAATAAATGGGGGACCGGCAGAAAATGCCGGTCCCTTTTCTCGTTTTTAACACTGTTTTGACCTATGAGCCCGATGACACACGCAGCAAGCACAATACCGCCCCTGTTTCAGGGACGGATTGCCCACGCGGTTGAAGATCGTCTGGGCCGCAAATATCTGATGTGGACTGTAATTGGTTTTACTATTGCGTCCGCAATTTACGTGTTGTTCGGAGGAGGACCGCACTCATGAAGCTTGAGACGATAATAAACCAGCCGGTGATTGAAGCCGAGCGGTTCGACCTACGCCCGTTGCGCCGGTCGGATATGGGTCTCATTGAACATTATGCAGGTGATGAGCGCGTGGCGCGGATGACCACACGGATTCCGCATCCGTTGCCGCCCGGTTCGATCGAAGCCTTTATTTCCCGCGCCATGTCCGAGGACCGGGACGAAGACGTCTGGGCGATGGATGCCACCAAGGATGGCGGGCCGGAACTGATCGGTCTGATCTCATTGACGCGGCTGGATCGCAACCAGTCCGAGGTGGGCTATTGGGTCGCGCCGGTCTATTGGAACACCGGGATAGCCTCGATGGCGGTGGAAACACTGGTTGCTGCGAACCCGCTGGAAAACGCCACGATGTTCGCCAGCGTGTTTCAGGACAACCCGGCCTCGGCGCGGGTCTTGACCCATTGCGGGTTCGAATATCTGGGCGACGCCGAAACATATTCGGTGGCGCGTGACGCGAACGTGTCCACCTGGACATATACAAAGAAACTCTGAATTGTGGCCGATGGGGCCTTTGCAGTAGGGGACAGCTATGAAATTTCTCGATCTTGCAAAGGTCTACATCCGGTCCGGGGCCGGTGGAGGCGGCTGCGTCAGCTTTCGGCGCGAAAAATACATCGAATATGGCGGCCCTGATGGCGGCGATGGCGGCAAGGGCGGTTCCGTCTGGGTTGAGGTTGTGGACAGCCTGAACACCCTAATCGACTTCCGCTATCAGCAGCATTTCTTTGCCAAAAACGGTCAGCCTGGTCGTGGGCAGCAGCGTACCGGCAAGGATGGCGATGACATTGTCCTCCGCGTACCTGTTGGGACCGAGATTCTGGACGAGGACGAAGAGACCGTCATCTGCGATCTGACCGAGGTCGGGCAGCGCGTGCTGCTGGCCAAGGGTGGCAATGGCGGTTTCGGCAACCTGCACTTTAAATCGGCCACCAATCAGGCCCCGCGCCGGGCCAATCCGGGTCAGGCGGGGATCGACCGCACCATCTGGCTGCGGCTGAAACTGATCGCCGATGTGGGGCTGCTGGGGATGCCCAATGCGGGCAAGTCAACCTTTCTGGCAGCCACCTCGAACGCAAGGCCCAAGATTGCCGATTATCCGTTTACCACGCTGCACCCCAATCTGGGTGTTGTGGGCGTGGATAGCGTCGAATTCGTTGTGGCCGACATCCCCGGCCTGATCGAAGGCGCCCATGAAGGGCGCGGTATCGGCGACCGTTTTCTGGGCCACGTGGAACGCTGCGCGGTTTTGCTGCATCTGGTCGATGGCACCTCGGAAACCGTGGCCGAGGATTACCGCACCATCATTCACGAGCTTGAGGCTTACGGCGGTGAGCTGGCCGAGAAGCCCCGGATCACCGTGCTGAACAAGGTCGACGCACTGGATGATGAGGAACGCGAATTGGCTAAGGCCGAGTTGGAAGAGGCCGTAGGCGGACCCGTCATGACTATGTCTGGCGTCGCACATTTGGGCGTGACCGAGGTTCTGCGCGCCCTGCGCGCGGAAATTGACGACAATCGCCTCCGCCACAAACCCACCGAGGAGGCCGCGCCTTGGCAACCCTGACCTCGGCCAAACGTCTGGTGGTGAAGATCGGATCTGCCTTGCTAGTGGATCGGGATACTGGGTTGTTGCGGTCCGACTGGCTGCATTCGCTGGCGCAGGACGTGGCATGGCTAAAGGGGCAGGGGACGGATGTTATTCTGGTGTCCTCTGGGTCGATTGCTCTGGGGCGTGGGGTTCTAGGCCTGCCGATGGCTACCTTACCGCTGGAACAATCTCAGGCCGCTGCCGCTGTCGGTCAAATCCGGCTGGCCCGCGCTTATGAGGAGGCTCTTGCGCCGCACAATATCACCACGGCGCAAGTTCTTGTCACGCTAGAGGACAGTTCTGATCGCCGCCGCTATCTGAACTCGCGCGCGACGCTTGAGACCCTGTTGGGACTGGGTGTTGTCCCGATTGTCAACGAAAACGATACAGTCGCCACAGATGAGATCCGATATGGCGACAATGACCGCCTCGCGGCCCAAATCGCTGTTACAGTCGGCGCCGATCAACTGATCCTGCTGTCGGATGTGGACGGGTTCTATACCGGGAACCCGACCGAGGACGCCTCGGCCACGCGCTATGATGTGATTAAGGACATCACGCCCGAGATCGAGGCGATGGCCGGTGACGCTGGTTCGGGCCTTTCCAAGGGTGGGATGAAGACTAAATTGCTGGCGGCCAAGATGGCGACGGCAGCGGGTTGCGATATGGCGATTACCGAAGGATCGCCCTTGAACCCGTTGAATACGCTTGAGAATGGTGCGAACTGCACGTGGTTCACGGCCACTGTCGATCCGCACGCGGCGCGCAAACGCTGGATCTCGGCGATGAAGCCACGTGGCGAGATTGTGGTGGATGCCGGCGCGGCGCGTGCGCTTGGAAATGGCAAAAGCTTGCTGCCTGCAGGTATTGTCGAAGTGACCGGCGATTTTCAGCGCGGCGATCCTGTGGCCATCATCGACCCGCAGGCGCGGCGTTTGGCGCAGGGTCTCAGCCGATATACCGCGCAAGAGGCGGACGCGATAAAAGGGCGTAAATCATCCGAGATCGAGGCAACGCTGGGCTATCCTGGTCGCGCCGTGTTGATCCACCGGGACGATCTGGCGCTATAGGACAACAGGAAAGGCACCCAAGATGAAGGATTTCGACAGCATTCCCGCCCTGATGGCCGATTTGGGCGCGCGCGCCAAGGCTGCTGCTGCTGAGTTGGCCTTTGCCAGTGCAGAACGCAAACACGCCGCTCTGATCGCCGCGGCCGAGGCCGTCTGGGCTCGCCGCGCTGAGATTATCGAAGCCAACAAGAAGGACCTGGAATTTGGGCGCGACAAGGGCCTTAGCCCGGCGATGATGGACCGCCTGATGCTGGACGAATCCCGAATTCAGGGGATGGTCGATGGGCTGCGCACGGTGGCGGATCAGACCGACCCGGTGGGCGAGGTTCTGACCGAATGGGACATGCCCTCGGGGCTGCATATCCAGCGCGTGCGCACGCCTTTGGGTGTGATCGGAGTGATCTATGAAAGCCGCCCAAATGTGACAGCGGATGCAGGTGCGCTATGCCTGAAATCGGGCAACGCGGTGATCCTGCGAGGGGGCTCGGAAAGCTTCCATTCGTCTGGCGCGATCCATGCTTGTTTGGTCGAGGGTCTGAAGGCCGCAAACCTGCCTGAAGACGCGATTCAACTGGTGCCGACGCGCGACCGAGCAGCCGTTCAGGAATTGCTCACCATGACGGACTTTGTAGACGTGATCGTGCCGCGTGGTGGCAAGGGGCTGGTCGGATTGGTGCAGCGCGAAGCCCGCGTGCCTGTCTTTGCCCATCTCGAAGGCATCGTTCATATCTATATCGACAAAGCCGCCGATCCGGCCAAAACGCTTGAGGTCGTTCTAAACGCCAAAACCCGTCGGACGGGGATATGCGGTGCCGCCGAGTGCCTTTTGATCCATCAGGACGTAGCCGAGACGCTGGGACGCGATGTGATCGCCGCCCTGCTGGCCGCCGGGGTCGAGGTTCATGCCGAGGGGACCTTGGCTCTTGACGGTGCGTTGAAAGCGACGGATGAGGATTGGGGCAAAGAATTTCTCGACAGTATCATCGCCGCCAAGCCCGTCGCGGATATCGACGCGGCTATTGCACATATCCGCCAATATGGCTCGAACCACACCGACTGTATCATGACCGAAGACACGCAAACTGCGGCCCGGTTCTTTGAAAGGCTGGACAGCGCGATCCTGATGCACAACGCCTCAACCCAGTTCGCCGATGGCGGCGAGTTTGGAATGGGTGCCGAGATCGGGATTGCCACCGGCAAAATGCATGCCCGTGGGCCGGTTGGGGCCGCCCAACTGACCAGTTTTCAATACCTTGTGCGGGGCAACGGGACGGTCCGCGCCTAAAACCTGATCTCGACGCGGGTTGCGGTGGTTTCCGCCGTAATCCGCCGCCGCATCGCATGCGCCGTTTCCGGCAGAAGGGCGAATTGCACCTTGGCGGGGGTGACCTTATCAGCAAACCGACCGTTGGGCAGGTTATTCCACAGATCGCTGTCGATGTTCAGTTTGTCTGCCACGCCCGTCACGGTCCATTGATCGACATCGTTGCGGATCGTCACCTCACCCCCGAAGGGCATCGCGCTTTCGCAGCACATCAACGCCAGAAACGCCAGTTTGACCTGATTGCGCGGCACCGCCTCGGTCAGGTTCCATCTCACGCGCACACGGCCTGCAGCTTCAACATCTTTCAGCAGGGCGCTGACCTCGGCCCGGCCCAGGGGTTGATCGCTGGCCGATCCAAACGCCACACGGAAAAAGCGGATACGCGCGCCAGCGCTGCCGACACTGCCCGAAATCAGCTCCATCTCGGGGCCATGGGTGCCGCCAACCATTTCCAGCAGCTCCAACCCGTTGGTAATCGCCCCGATCGGGCTGATCAGATCATGACAGATCCGCGAGCCGATCAGCTCGGCCAGGTTGACGTCTGTTGCGCTCATGCGTACCTCCTGCTGTATCTGCCGCCGGACCCGGAGCCCAGTCATGTCAGACCTCAATGCCATTCTTGCACCGGGCATGTTTGTCCGCCACCCCGATTTCCCCGATTGGGGCATTGGACAGGTGCAGTCCAATATCGGCGGCAAGATCACCGTGAACTTCCGCGAGCAGGGAAAGGTGGTGATTGACGGATCGCGCATCGCCCTGATGCCCGTCTTTGATCCGTGAAACTGGTTTAGGAAAGGTTAACATCCAACCGGTTCAGGCGATGTTGCCATTCCCCCGACACCTGCGGTATCAGCCCTGAAACCACAGGGACTTTCTGATGTCGGGTACAGGCCCATCTTTCACCGTCAAACTCGCCGAAACCGAGGCCGAACTGCGTGCCGCGCAGCGGCTTCGCTATGACGTCTTCGTGCGCGAACTGGGCGGTGGCGGAGAGATGGTGGACCACGACACAGGGCTAGAGCAGGACCGGTTCGACCCGTATTTTGACCATATGCTGGTCATCGACGACCAGACGGGCGAAACTGTGGGCGTTTACAGGCTGTTACCGGGTGAACGTGCAGCAGATCTGGGGCAGTTTTATTCCGAAGACGAATATGATGTGAGCGTCCTGAAAGACAGCGGTCGCAAGCTGTTGGAATTGGGGCGATCCTGCCTGCACCCGGATTATCGCGGCGGCACGGCAATGTATCATCTGTGGAACGGTCTGGCCGCCTATGTAAACGCGCGTCAGATCGAAGTTCTGTTCGGCGTTGCCAGCTTTCACGGCACCGATATTCAGGCGCTAGCGCAGCCTTTATCTATGCTGCATCACAACCACCTCGCGCCGCCAGACCTGAGGGTGCGGGCACAGCCTGATGTGTTTCAGTCGATGGATTTGGTGGGCGTGGATGCGCTGGATCGCCGTGCTGCCATGGTACAGGTTCCAGCGCTGATCAAAGCCTATCTTCGGCTGGGCGGGTTCGTGGGCGAGGGCGCTTTCATCGACCATGCCTTCAACACAACGGACGTGTGCCTGATCCTAGACACAGCGCGCATGAACGAGCGCCAACGGCGCATCTATAGCGGAGCGTAACCCTTGAGCGACGCATCCTGGCACAGCGAAGACGCGCCTGATCCCATTGAACTGGGCCTGATCGGCTGGATTCTGGTCATTCTGCGAGGTCTGCCTTTGGCGGCATTGGTCTTTGGCGGGCTGATTATTCTGCTGACCCTCCGCCTGATCGAACGACCGATTTACGGTGTCCGCCGCCCCATCACGCCCTTCATCACACAGTTTGTATGTCGCAACGCTTTTCGCATTCTAGGAATGGGGTTCCGCAGCTCGGGTGAGTTGATGACGCAACGTGGGGCAGTGGTGGCCAATCACTCCTCGTGGTTGGATATTTTCGCACTTAATGCTCGCAAAAGGGTCTATTTCGTCTCGAAAGCCGAAGTGGCGAAATGGCCCGGTATCGGCTGGCTCGCCCGGGCCACGGGTACGGTTTTCATCGAACGCAACCGTAAAAAGGCGCGCGAACAGACCTTGTTGTTCCAGGAACGCCTGTCCGCCGGTCATAAACTGGTGTTTTTCCCGGAAGGCACCTCGACCGATGGAATCAGGGTTTTGCCCTTTAAAACAACACTCTTCGCAGCGTTCTTTACAGATGAATTGCGCGAATTCATGTATGTGCAGCCGGTATCCGTGATCTATCATGCGCCTGTCGGCCAACCAGACCGGTTCTATGGCTGGTGGGGAGATATGGATTTTGGCCCACATCTGCTGAAAACGCTGGGCGCCCGTCGGCAAGGCTGGGTCGAGTTGATCTATCACACACCCGCCAAGGTCAGCGATTTTGAAAACCGCAAAGCGCTGGCTGCTCATTGCGAGGAAGCCGTGCGTCATGCCCATAGCTTGGCCCGGCTTGAAAAATAGGGGCGAAAGCCTCTTGCACTGTGCCAAAACCTGCCGTATACGCGCGCCATTCAAACCCGCAGGCGGGGTTTGGGCTTTTTGCAGGGAGACATCCTCATCAGGCCCGCCGGTTGGAGCATCCGCTTCTTTCACCCCCGCCAAGGCGTAAACCGGAAAAGGAAAATAGCATGGCTCTTCCCGAGTTCACCATGCGTCAGCTGCTGGAAGCTGGCGTTCACTTTGGTCACCAGACACAGCGTTGGAATCCCCGCATGGGCCCGTTCATCTACGGCTCGCGCAATGGCATCCACATCATGGACCTGACCCAGACCGTTCCGATGCTGGATCAGGCTCTGCAGGCTGTTCGTGACACCGTTGCAAAAGGTGGCCGCGTTCTGTTCGTTGGCACCAAGCGTCAGGCCGCTGGCCCGATCGCCGAAGCGGCTGAAAAGTCGGCTCAGTACTACATGAACCACCGCTGGCTGGGCGGTACGCTGACCAACTGGAAAACCGTTTCCCAGTCGATCAACCGTCTGAACCAGATCGACGAAGCAATGGAAGCCGGCGCAGAAGGCCTGACCAAGAAAGAGCGTCTGGGCATGGAGCGTGACCAACAGAAGCTGCAGGCTTCGCTGGGCGGTATCCGCGAGATGGGCGGCGTTCCTGATCTACTGTTCGTCATCGACGTCAAAAAAGAAGCACTGGCCATCGCCGAAGCCAACAAGCTGGGTATCCCGGTTGTGGCTGTTGTCGACACCAACTGCTCGCCCGACGGTGTTGACTACATCATCCCCGGCAACGACGACGCAGCCCGCGCCATCGGTCTGTATTGTGACCTAGCCGCTCGCGCCGCTCTGGACGGCATGACCGCTCAGATGGGTGCTGCTGGCGTAGACCTGGGTGCATTCGAAGAAGCACCGGTTGAAGAAGTCGTTGCAGAAGAAGCCGCTGAAGCTCCGGCTGAAGCGTAAGCTGCCCGTCACGTAATTGACACATGGGGCAGGGTATGACCTGCCCCAATTCCGTTTGAATTGAGGAGAGCCAAAAGATGGCAATCACAGCAGCAATGGTTAAAGAACTGCGCGACAGCACAGGCGCAGGCATGATGGACGCGAAAAAAGCCCTGACCGAAACCGGCGGCAACATGGACGAGGCCGTTGACTGGCTGCGCACCAAAGGCCTGGCGAAAGCGGCCAAGAAATCGGGCCGTACCGCAGCAGAAGGTCTGGTTGCTGTTCACGTCAACGGTGGCAACGGTGTTGCTGTCGAAGTGAACTCGGAAACCGACTTCGTTGCGAAGAACGCTGAATTCCAGGAAATGGTCGGCAAGATCGCATTTGCAGCCGAAGGCGTTGCAGATGTTGACGCTCTGCTGGCGGCTGACTTGGGTGGCAAATCCGTTGCCGACACTCTGACCGACAAGATCGCCACTATTGGTGAGAACATGTCGGTGCGCCGCATGGCGAAGCTGTCGGGCGACACAGTTGTGTCTTATGTCCACAACGCAGCCACCAACGGCATGGGCAAAATCGGCGTTCTGGTTGCTCTGACCGGTGGTGACGAAGCGATCGGCAAGCAGGTTGCGATGCACATCGCAGCTGTGAACCCGGCAGCTCTGTCCGAGGCCGACATGGACCCGGCGGTCGTCGAGAAGGAAAAGCAGGTTCAGATGGACATCGCCCGCGAATCCGGCAAACCGGAGCAGGTGATCGAGAAGATGATCGAAGGCCGTATGAAGAAATTCGTGGCTGAATCGACTCTGCTGAACCAGTCGTTCGTTGTGAACCCTGACCTGACCGTTGAAGCAGCCGCCAAAGAAGCAGGCGCAACCATCACCGGCTTTATCCGTCTGGAAGTTGGCGAAGGCATCGTGGTGGAAAAAGAAGACTTCGCCGCCGAAGTTGCAAAAGCAGCCCAGGGTTAAGCGATTTTCCGGACCTCTTGGGGTCCGGGACACTTTAAGAACCGGTCGCGCAAGGCGTGGCCGGTTTTTTCCTGCGCGCACAAAAAAAGACGCCGAAGCGCCTGGCATTGAAGGATAGGGTTGGGGGGCCCCGCATGATGGGGATGGTCGAGGCCCCCCGGATTTCCGACATAGGTACGTGGACGAATAGACGCCCCTGTGTCAGAGCGGCCGGAGAGCCCTGAAATCACAAAGATCCGACCAAATGTTCCCAGGCTAAAGCCACCACTCACGGAACGCTCTCATTTTGCAACTACGGGTCATAGTCGAAAAGTAATGTTTTCCTTACCCTAGGTAAATTGACGCAGGTAAGCGTCAAAAAATTGGGGTTTAGGCCTCCATCACGAACATCTGATTTTGAAAAGATGCCTTCAGAACCGCCTGGGCTGTGGTTTCGACCGCCAGCGACTCACGCGCCAGACGCAAATGTTTCTCAACAGTGGCTGCTGTCAGGCCCATCAGCAGCGCGATATCCTGCGTGGTTTTTCCATCTCCGACCCACTCCAGCGCCTCTCTTTGGCGCTTTGTCAGAGCTCTGTTTGGAGCGTTGTAAGGCAGGGTCAGGATCTTGAGATGCGCCATATTGTTCATCAGCAAAATATCTTCGCCGTGCTCTGCCCAGATTGCATCCACATCTTCCTGAGACCGTGCGCCACAGGCAGATAGAGAAATCGCACCTTTCGACCGCGCCGACACTGACGTAAAGCTAACCGTATACCCGGCAACAACACCCTTCGAGCGGTTGAACTCAAGCACTTCCAACTCCTGCGCAGTCAAAGCGCCGGACATCATCATATCCTGCGTCATCTGCCAACTGGCCGCACCTTCATTTTCCAGCGCCCATTTCAGCATCGGCGCATGAAAATACAGCCCACTGCGCAGGAACCCATCCAGATAGGGTTTGGTATGGTTGGTGAGAATGACAAAATCTTCCGGGTCGCCCAACGAGGTCGGGGTCTTGTAGCGCGTATACCCGTACAACAGCCGGTCGAAGCCGTATTCAGCCATTTGGCGGCAGTGGGCATCCCACAATTCCTCAAGCGTTTTGGTGTAGCTCAGGAAATAAAGATACTCACTCAGCCTCATTAAGCGCCCTCACGGTCAAGGAACCCAGCCAGCGCGTCCAACGCCAGGATGTAGCTTTGCGCACCAAAGCCACAAATCTGGCCGACGACGACTTTCGAGATATACGAGGTATGGCGAAAGCTCTCGCGTGCATGGATGTTTGACAGATGCACCTCGATGGTGGGAAGCTCGACCGAGGCGATAGCGTCCATCAGCGCAATAGACGTATGGGTATAGGCACCGGCGTTCAGGATGATGCCGTCCTGCGTCCCTTTGGCTGCGTGGATCGCGTCCAGCAAGGCACCTTCATGGTTCGACTGCATGTGCGCGACTTCGAAACCGATTGTTTCTCCGTGCGTTACGCATATTTCCTCAACCATTTTCAGGGTTGTTTTACCATATACCTCTGGCTGACGCGTGCCCAGCAGATTCAGGTTCGGGCCGTTTAAAATCAGAGCTTTACGCATTTTTTTCACTGTTCCCGTTTTTTTGGTTCTTAAACGCCAATGGGTCCCCTTGTCCACCGCCAGCGCTGCGTCACTTTCCTGGTTGCCCGAACGCAGTGCTGCAACGCAACACCGGCCCGCTCTTATTGTAGGGTTGTCAGAGCATCGTCACGACAATTTTGCCCAAGGCACCGCGCCCGGATAGTAAGGACAAAGCCTCAGCGGCTCTTTCCAGTGGAAACGTCGTGCTGATTTGCGGCTTGATCCTGGCAGCGTCGTAGAACTGGAACAGTTCCTGCACATTCTCCGCGTGTCCTGCAGGGTCTCTAAAGACCGAAGCGCCCCAAAACACTCCGACAATCTGACAGCCTTTCAACAGTGGCAGGTTCAGCGGAATTTTGGGAATCCCAGCCGGGAATCCCACCACCAGAAAACGACCACCCCACGCCATCGCACGCAATGCGGGTTCCGCATAGTCTCCGCCGACCGCGTCATAGACAACATCGACACCAACTGGCCCAGCCAACGCCTTGATATCGGATGAAAAAGCCTTTTGCGCGTCCCGATCCATTTCGGTCGCGTAAACGATTGTATCATCCGCCCCAACTTGTCGACAGAACGCGGCTTTTTCTTCCGATGACACGGCGGCGATGACACGCGCGCCCATTGCCTTGCCCAATTCGATGGCAGCGGTTCCTACTCCACCCGCAGCCCCCAGAATCAACAGGGTTTCGCCAGCCTTCAGCGCCGCGCGATCCTTCAGAGCGTGATAAGAGGTGCCGTAAGTAAAGATGAAACACGCGGCATCCTCAAAGGGCATGGAATCCGGGAACTTCACCGCAGTCGAAGCCTGAATCGTCAGATGTGTTGCGAAGCCGCCATGGCCGGTCAGCGCCAACACACGGTCGCCGACTTCGAACCCAGCGGCACCTTCACCTACCGCCAGCACCTGACCCGCAATCTCGCCACCCGGAGCATAAGGGCGCGGCGGTTTGATCTGGTAGAGGTCCCGGATCATCAGCGTATCAGGAAAATTCACCCCGGCGGCTTTGACGCCCACCAACAACTCGCCCTTGCCCGGCTGCGGATCGGGCAGGGTGGTCAGTTCCAAAGTTTCTGGTCCACCCGGAGCGACGCTGAGTAAAGCTTGCATGTTGACCCCGTTATCCCTGTTATTCCTACAGGAGGAAGTTTGGCGCAGCCCGATACGTTGTCAAGGATATGACGTTGCAGCGGTACGCGTATGCAGACACCATGCGAGCGCCAAATGAACAAACACGAGGAGCACCCGATGACACCCGAATCCCTATTCTCGGTAGAGGGAAAGACAGCCCTGGTAACTGGCGGTGCCACGGGAATTGGCCGCATGGCCGCCGAAGCCCTGGTACGGGCCGGTGCAAGGGTTCTCATCGCCTCGCGCAAGCAGGACGCGTGCGAGACCGTAGCAGCCGAACTCAATACGCTGGACGCGCCCGGCAGCGCAGAGGGGTTTGCCGGTGACGTTGGTAGCAAAGAGGGTGTGGATGCGCTGGTGGACGAGGTTCACAACCGCACGGACAAGCTTGATATCCTTATGAATAACGCAGGCGTGTCTTGGGGTGCGCCAATGGGGCAGTTCCCTTATGAGGCCTGGGATAAGGTCATGTCGGTGAATGTAACAGGTATATTCGAATTGACCCAGAAACTGTTGCCAACGCTTATGAAATCAGGTTCGGCCGATGATCCGGCCCGTGTTGTCAATGTGGGATCGGTCATGGGTGAGGTACCGATGGGCGACGGCGCCTACAGCTATTCAGCCTCTAAAGCAGCGGTTTTGCACCTGACCAAGATCATGGCCAAGGAATTCTCGCCCTACCACATCACAGTCAACGCCTTGGCACCGGGGCCGTTTGTGTCGCGTATGACCGCCTTTGCCACTGCCGATGAAACCACCCGCGACAAAGTCGGAAAGTCAGTTCCGCTGGGTCGGGTCGGCGCGGATGAAGATATTGCGGGCTGCATGCTGTTTCTGTGTGGTCGCGGCGGCAGCTATGTCACCGGAGCCGTCATCCCGGTTTCGGGTGGGATTAATGTGGTGACCGCGGGAAATATCTTCGCAGAGGCCCTGTGAGCGGTAAGGAGACTGATATGTCCACGGACACGCAATTGGACCTGAAGGCCGTTGATGCCTATCTCAGCGCGCATCTCGACGGCTATCGAGGCCCGTTGGAGGCCACTAAATTCGCCGTCGGTCAGTCCAACCCAACATATGAATTGAAGACACCGACGCAAGTCTATGTTTTGCGGCGTAAACCTCCTGGCATACTCCTAAAATCCGCTCATGCCGTGGACCGAGAATTTCGGGTTCAAAAAGCCCTGTCGAACAGTCGAGTGCCGGTGCCCGAAATGTTCCTTTTGTGCGAGGACGACACCGTCATTGGATCGGCCTTTTACGTAATGGAGCGCCTGGACGGTCGTAACTTCCTTGAGCCGACTATGACAGGCGAAACCAAGGAAACGCGCGCCGGTGTTTTTGAAGAGATGAACCGCGTATTGGCCGAGCTCCACATGGTCGATATCCAGGCCGTGGGCCTCTCCGACTTTGGACCGCCGGGAAATTATTTCGAACGGCAGATCTCACGCTGGACCAAGCAATACCGCGCGTCCGAGACCAAAACCATTGCTCAGATGGACCAACTGATTTCTTTACTCGACGCGTCAATGCCTGCTGATGACGGCCAGAGAACGCTGGTTCATGGGGACTATCGCATTGACAACATGCTATTCGAAAAGAACGGCACCCGTTGTATTGGCGTTCTGGACTGGGAACTTTCTACGATCGGCCACCCCTATGCCGATCTGGCGGCTGTGATCATGCAGTGGCAAATGCCACCGGGAAAAGAGGGGCGGGGCCTGGCAGGCATCGACCGATCCAGCCTCGGCCTACCGTCGGACAACGAGTTCATTGCAGCCTATTGCAAGCGCCGTGGACTGCCCGGCATCGACAACTTCGGATTCTACCTTGCTTTCAATTTTTTCCGCATGGCCGGTATCCTGCAAGGTGTCTACAAACGCGCCTTGGACGGTAATGCCTCGGACCCGGAAAGAGCTAGAAAATTAGGTGGTTATGTTCCGATGTTTGCCCAGTATGGCTTGAAAGCGCTTGAGGGCGCAAACTCACACAGTACGTGACAATTCTAGTTCCAGATTGGGCAAGCTGTTTTTGCCAAAAAACATCTCGGAGCTTGCAAAAAATGTGGGAACACCAAAAACACCGCGCTTGGCCGCATTTTTGGACTGATCCTTTAGTTGCTGCTTAATGTCCGGCTCCGTCATCGCTTCGCGCAGTTTTCGGACAGGCAGTTCGTTGTCTTGCAGAATATCCATCAGCACCGTAATCTCATCTGCTTTTTGACCATGCACCCAGATAGCATCAAAGATCGCGTCTATGTATTTGGCTTCCCATTGTTTTCCCGAGGCAAAGACCGCTCCGCGCATGGCGAATTTGGTATTGATCGGAAAATGGGGGCTCATATGAAAACTTACGCCGCGCCGACGGGCATAGCGATGGAGATCATGGGTCAGGTAAGCAGTTTTCTGACGGTTTTCCGAGAATGCCTGAAACGGGCTTTGGTTGTTTGTCGCTTTGAAAATTGTCGACAGAAGAACTGGCACATAGTTGATCTGCACCCCATGATCCGCCACCAGCTTTGGCATCACCTTATGAGCCAGAAATGCGTTCGGGCTGCAAAAATCATATATAAAATCCAGAGTTTGTGACATGATTTTGATCCTTCCATCCCGACTCGTCGATTCTTTAACCCGTTGAGTGTAACAGCCATATGGAAATAGCTGCATCCCCATTGCGTTAGGTGACCACGCCCGGCAAAATCCGGGGAATTGATAGGCAATGTCAGGACGTCCACATGTGCAGTCAGACCACGCTCGACCCTTCCCGCCTCGGGCGCATTCCGACGTGGATGCAACGCTATGTGGATGAGCGGAAGTATGCAGGAAGCTCCGTCCTGATCCACCATCAGGGTCAAGAGGCGTTCTTCCACGCCTGCGGGCTTCGGAATGTGGAGCAGAGCTTGCCTTTCCAGCGCGACACGATTGCCCGAATTTATTCAATGACCAAGCCAGTGACGTCTGTGGCATTGATGATGCTTGCCGAACGCGGAAACTTTCACCTCGACGCGCAGGTATCTGACTTTCTTCCAGAGTTTTCGAATATGCATGCCCTTGTGCCGGGCGCAAGCCGGATGGACCAAACAGAACCCTCGACAACCCCGACCTTGCATCAATTGCTGACCCATACAAGTGGTTTGAGCTATCCGTTTAACCCCGGGCTGCTGCCGAGTGCGATGGAAAATCAATCCATCGTCTTTGGCCCGCGTGAGGGTCTTTTGGCGAACCGGGTGACTGCGCTCGCTGACCTGCCGCTGGCATTCCATCCCGGCAGGCGTTGGGAATATTCGGTGGGCATCGACGTGATCGGCCGGGTCGTGGAAATCGTGTCTGGCAAAACGCTGGATCAGTTCTTTCAGGAAGAGATTTTTGACCCGCTGGGTATGTCTGAGACCGGATTTACTGTTCCCAAAGATGCCGGGGACCGTTTTGCATCACTCTACACGCCCTTAGCTGGCAATGCGATGGATCTGAATTCGGCTGAGACCGGTGGTGACAGCCTGCGTTTGACAGATAGCTACGAAGATTCTGCCTTTCTCGACACCACCATGTGCTCTGGGGGCGGCGGTTTGGTCGGCACAATCGACGACTATGCTAAATTCGTCCAGATATTGCGAAATAAGGGGCAGGGGAATGGACACCGCCTGCTCAGCAGCAGAACGGTAGAATTCATGATGCGCAATCACTTAGCGGGCGACATTGCCTCGATGGGTCCAAGTAGTTTTGCGGAACAACCGATGGAAGGTACCGGCTTTGGCCTTGGCGGTTCGGTGGTGATTGATCCGGGCCGAACAGCCACACCGGGCTCTTTGGGAGATTTCAGTTGGGGCGGCATGGCCTCGACCTTTTTCTGGATCGACCGCAGCAATGACGTGACTGTCGTCTTCTTTACGCAGCTATCGCCGTCTAGTTCCTATCCGTCACGGTCGGAACTCAAGGGGCTTGTCCTTGGGGCAATGATTGAATGACCTTCAGCAGCCTGTTACGCCATGTCATAGACAGATCGGAGAGCCCCACATGACCGAAGCCGAACATATTCTTCTGGATCTGTTGTCTTTGGAACGGCTTGAGGTTGATCTGTTTCGTGGCACAGGGTCGGGCGGTGAAACGCCGACGCGGATATTTGGTGGACAAGTCGTCGCCCAGGCCCTGTCTGCTGCATACCGTACCGTGGAAGACCGTCTGTGCCATTCTTTGCACGCCTATTTCATTCGCCCCGGCGATCCGTCAATTCCCGTTATTTATCAAGTAGATCGAGCCCGAGATGGAGGTTCTTTCACCACCCGCCGAGTCATTGCGATCCAACACGGGAAACAAATCCTTAACATGTCGGCCTCCTTCCATATTGCAGATGACGGCTGGGACCACCAGCATCCAATGCCCGACATCTCTGGCCCCGAGGGATTGCCCGCGCGGTCCGAGGTCAGACGACAATATCTGGATCGCGTTCCCGAACGTCTGCGATCCGAGCTGATGCGCGACCGTCCGATCGATGTACGCGAAGTCCACCATCTGGACCTGTTCGCGCCTGACAAGTCCGACGATCGAAACGCCATTTGGTTTCGAATGAACGCCGCACAGGGCAGGGACCAAATCACCCAGCAATTGCTGTTGACCTATGCTTCGGACATGTACCTACTCAGCTCGGGGCTAAGACCCCACGGCCTGAGTTGGTTTACCGGTGAGGTCAACGGAGCCAGCCTGGATCACGCCTTGTGGTTCCACGCACCGGTGCATTTCGACAAGTGGCATCTGTATTCTATGGATTCGCCCTGGGGCGGTCGAGGTCGCAGCTTCAATCGTGGTTCAATCTACACACAGGACGGCATATTGGTTGCATCTATCGCACAGGAAGGGTTGATGCGACGAGCGCGGTAGTTTGATCAATTATCCTCGATAAAAATTTGATTTAGCTTCTGCATTCCGCCCAGCCACCGATCATAATCGGTAGCTTTGTGGCGCATATAGTCCAGAACCTGCGGATGCGGCAGGATCAGAAACTGCTCTGCTTCAATGGCTTGAACACAGGCTTCCGCGACCTCGGACGGTTCGAGCATACCGTCGATCGACGCGACAGACACTTCGTATCCCTTGGTCATGTCTGAACGCACCGCCTGTGGGCACAGAACCGAAACTTTCAAACCCTTGCGCCCATATGTCAGCGCCAGCCACTCGGCAAATCCAACGGCTGCGTGTTTTGTGACGCCATACGGCGCAGCACCAGGTTGATTCAACAGCCCGGCAGCCGATGCGGTCATCAAAAAATAGCCGCCGCCGCGTGCCAGCATCTTTGGAACCAAATGTCGCGCGGCCCAGACATGGGACATGACATTGATCTTCCACGTTCGATCCCAATCCGCATCGGGTGTATCAAAACCGCCGAGCGTCAAAATCCCAGCATTCGCGCAAAACAGATCAATTGGCGCGATCTGATCTTCGACGGCATCGATCAAGGCCTTCACATGATCTTCGCTGGACACATCGCAGTGCAGAGCGTGACCACCGATGGAGCGCGCAACGCGTTCCGCTGCGTCCAGGTCAACATCCGAGCAGACGACCGTTGCACCAAGCTGCGCAAACCGCTCGGCGAGACCTTTACCAATACCACCAGCGGCGCCGGTTATGACGATGGTTTTTCCGTTCAATTGCATATTGCGCTCCTGAAGTGGTTATCAGGAGAGCATCGTAAGGCTTTGAGGAACTGTGCAAAGTTCAAATCACGCGCAGGCATTATTTTACCATAATACCAATTACGCGAAACTCAATAGAAGGCTTGCAGGCCCGTTTGCGCACGCCCCAGGATCAACGCATGCACGTCATGCGTCCCCTCGTAGGTGTTCACGGTTTCCAGATTGACCATATGGCGGATCACCTGGAATTCCAGCGAGATACCGTTGCCACCATGCATGTCCCGTGCCATCCGCGCGATGTCCAACGCTTTTCCGCAATTGTTGCGTTTTACGATCGAGATCATCTCGGGCGCAGCAGCAGCGTCATCCATCAAACGACCAACACGCAGGCTGGCTTGCAAACCAAGCGCGATTTCGGTCTGCATGTCCGCCAGTTTGCGTTGGAACAATTGTGTCTGCGCCAAGGGTTTGTCGAATTGCTTGCGATCCAGCCCGTATTGACGCGCCGCGTGCCAGCAGCATTCCGCGGCCCCCATGGCACCCCAACTGATACCATACCGGGCGCGATTGAGGCAGCCAAACGGTCCTTTCAACCCCTGTACGTGGGGCAGCAAAGCGCCCTCGTCAACCTCAACTCCGTCCAGCACGATTTCGCCGGTAATCGAGGCGCGCAGGCTCATCTTGTTCTGGATCTTCGGCGCGCTCAGGCCCTTCAGGCCTTTTTCAAGCACAAAGCCCCGGATCTTCCCGTCATGTGCGTCGGACTTGGCCCAAACGACAAAAACATCAGCGATTGGAGAGTTTGAAATCCACATCTTGCTACCGGTCAAACGGTAGCCGCCGCCGATCTTTTCCGCTCGAGTTTTCATTCCCGCCGGGTCAGAGCCCGCATCGGGCTCTGTCAGGCCAAAGCAACCGATCCATTCACCACTGGCCAGTTTCGGCAGGTATTTGCGGCGCTGTTCTTCACTGCCATAGGCATAGATCGGGTACATCACCAATGAACTTTGCACCGACATCATCGAGCGATAGCCGGAATCCACACGCTCAACCTCGCGCGCGACAAGACCGTAGGCGACATACCCTGCCCCGATACCCCCATATTCTTCGGGAATTGTGGTGCCCAGCAGGCCCATTTCGCCCATCTCGCGGAAAATCTCGGGATCGGTTTCCTCGTTCTGAAACGCTTCCAGAACCCGCGTTTGCAGTTTCTCCTGCGCATAGGCCCGCGCGCTGTCGGCGATCATCCGTTCGTCTTCAGTCAACTGATCAGACAGGCGAAATGGGTCCTCCCACGCAAATCGCCCAAGGTCCGGCGCATCTTTGGCACGCAAGGTCGGTTTGGTATCTGGGGCGTTCATGGGGCTTCTCCGCTCTGTCAGCTTCGGCGCAACCTAACCCGGTGATGCGCCAAAGGACAGAAAGAGTTTTGCATTTCCTCATGAGTAAAACTCATAGGGTAGCGCGCACCCTACCCCAACGCGTATCCCGCGCCGCGAACGGTTCGAACTGGGTCGTCGCCGCCATGTTGCGTCAAAGCTTTACGCAAGCGACCGATATGGACGTCCACCGTTCGGGTGTCGACATAGATATCGCGACCCCAAACCCGATCGAGCAATTGCTCACGGCTCCAGACACGGCCCGGTTTCTCCATAAACGTGCTCAGCAGCCGAAATTCAGTCGGGCCCAGTTTCAAAGGCTTGCTGCCGCGGCTGACCTTGTGAGTTTCAGAGTCCAGAATGATATCGTCGAATTCCAATCGGATACCAACCGTCGCCGGGCGCACGCGGCGCAGTTGCGTCCGCACCCGTGCCATTAGTTCAACCACCGAATAGGGTTTGACTACATAGTCATCAGCACCGGTTTCCAGACCGCGCACCTTATCGACCTCTTCAGTGCGGGCCGATAGCATGATGATCGGAATCGAGCGTGTGTCAGGGCGTGATTTGAGGCGGCGGCAGACTTCGATCCCGCTCAGGTTGGGCATCATCCAATCCAAGACAATGATGTCCGGGCTGTCTTCGTCCACCAGTAACATGGCTTCGTCGCCATTAGCCGCCTTGGATACGCGGAACCCTTCCGCTTCAAGATTGTAAGCCAGCACTTCACGCTGGGCCAGTTCATCCTCGACCACCAGCACTGTGGGTTGATCGGCAGACATCTCAGAAATCTCCTCAGACGGATTGCGAGGTTACATCGGCCTTTGGCCGCGCTTCGGCGGGGCGTTCGCCGGTCACCAGATACACGACCTGCTCGGCGATTGCGGTGACGTGATCGCCCATACGCTCGATATTCTTGGCGATGAAATGCAGATGCATACAGGACGAGATGTTGCGCGGATCTTCTGCCATGAAGGTCAGAAATTCGCGGAACAGACCATTATACATCTGGTCCACTTCTTCATCGCGGTTGATCACGTCGGTCGCCAATTCTGCGTCACGCTGGATGTACGCGTCCAGCGCGTCGCGCAGCATATGCTCGACTTCACGCGCCATGCGACGCAAGGCTGCGGCGCTACCGTTGATCTCACCCGCATTAACCAGAACCGTGGTACGTTTGGCGATGTTCTTGGAATAATCGCCAATGCGTTCAAGGTTGCCAGAGACTTTAAGAACCGACAGAACCAGACGCAGATCGCTGGCTGTTGGCGCACGCAGCGCGATCAGGCGGGCGGTTTCCTCGTCGATCAGTTCCTCAAGCGCGTCGATGGCCTTGTCGCCTGCGCGGACCTGTTGCGCCAGTTCCTCGTCGCGCGTTTCCAGCGACCGGGCCGCACCCATGATGGCGGCTTCGACCAGCCCGCCCATCTTCATGATGTGGGCCTGAATGGCTTCTAGATCGCGGTCGAAGGCGGATGCAATATGTTGTTCGGTCATGATCAGATACCTGTCCTCAGCCGATCCGGCCGGTGATATAGCTTTCGGTGCGGGGATCTTCGGGGTTGGTGAAGATCTGACCCGTCTCGCCGAACTCGACGAGGTTGCCCAGATGGAAGAATGCGGTTTTCTGGCTGACTCGCGCGGCCTGCTGCATCGAGTGGGTCACAATCACCACCGAATAACGCGAGCGCAACTCGTCAATCAGTTCTTCGACCTGCGCAGTTGCAATCGGGTCCAGGGCCGAGCAAGGCTCGTCCATCAGCAGAACCTCGGGCTCGGTCGCGACGGCGCGGGCGATGCACAGGCGCTGCTGCTGACCACCCGACAGGCCGGTGCCGGGGGCGTCAAGACGATCCTTGACCTCATCCCAGATCGCACCGCGACGCAGGGATTTCTCAACGATCTCATCCAGTTCCGCCTTGTTCTTGGCAAGGCCGTGGATGCGCGGGCCGTAGGCTACGTTGTCATAGATCGACTTAGGGAAAGGGTTCGGCTTCTGGAACACCATGCCCACTTTGGCGCGCAGCTGTACCGGATCGACGCGCTTGTCATAGATATCCTCGCCATCCAGCAGGATATCGCCCTGAACCCGGCAGATGTCGATCGTGTCATTCATCCGGTTCAAGCAGCGCAGGAAGGTAGACTTGCCGCAGCCCGACGGGCCGATAAAGGCGGTCACGGTCTTGTCTTCAATCTCGACGTTGACGTCTTTGATAGCGTGCGTCTCACCGTAGTAGACCTGCACATTATTCGCGGCGATCTTGATGGCTTTGGAGTCCACGGCTCTCTCCACTCGTGTCATGTCGTTCATAATAAGCCCCTTACCAGCGGCGTTCAAAGCGGCGGCGCAGGATGACCGCGATGGTGTTCATTGTCACAAGGAAGATCAACAGGATGATGATCCCTCCCCATGCGCGTTCGTAAAAGGCCGGGTCAGCGCGTTTGGACCATTCGTAGATCTGCGCCGGCATGGCCGAGTTCGGTGACAGGAAGCCCGCCACCAGCCCGTCGGGCGGGTTCGAGGCGATAAAGCCCACCATCCCGATCAGCAGCAGCGGCGCGGTTTCCCCCAGCGCCTGCGCCAGACCGATGATGGTGCCGGTCAGAATACCGGGCGCGGCCAGCGGCAAGACATGGTGGAACACCGCCTGCATTTTCGAGGCCCCTACCCCAAGTGCGGCATCGCGGATCGACGGCGGAACCGCCTTCAACGACGCACGCGTCGAGATGATGATCGTCGGCAGAGTCATCAGCGTCAGAACCAGACCACCCACCAGCGGTGCCGAGGTCGGCAGATGCATGTAGTTGATGAACACGGCCAAACCCAGAATACCGAACACGATCGAAGGCACAGCGGCCAAGTTCGAAATGTTGACCTCAATGATATCTGTCAGCCGGTTCTGCGGCGCAAACTCCTCAAGATAGATCGAGGCGGCCACCCCAATCGGCAGCGCCAAAGCCAGCACCACGAACATCATGAACAGCGATCCCAGCATCGAAACACCGATCCCCGCAGCCTCGGGCCGTTGGTCGGACGCGTCCGAGCCGAAGATGAAATCGGGGTTGAACGCCTTATACAGCACACCCGCATCCCGCAGTTGATCTACGAAATCCAGCTGGGCAACCGTGATGCTTTTGTCATTAGCGATGGACTCGCGGGTCACGCGGCCCTTCATGTACCCATCGACGCGGCTGTTGACCAAAAATCGGAAGCTGACAGTTTTGCCAATCTCATCAGGGTTGGCGATCACATAGTTCCTCAGCTCGGCCTGTGCGGCTTTGGACAGGATTTTACCCATGTCCTTGGGCGAAAGATCGGTCTGGATACCCAGCTCTTGCACTTCCGTCTCAATCGCCGAGGCGATCAGCGGCGCGTAACCAAAGGTCGAGACCTTCTTGATATCCTCGATATTGCGGTTGCCCTTCTTGTCCAGCTTGTCTTCTTTCAGCTCAACATTCAGTTCAAGAAACGTCTGCTGGAACGCGCCGGTGCCTGCGGTCACAATGTTTGTAACCAGCACGATCAGCATCAGCAGGCCGATACCGATGGCAGCAATCCCATACATCTTAAACCGGGATTCGGCTGCATTGCGCTTTTTGGTCCGTGCGTCTTGCTCGAACAACGACCCCTTTTTGGGTTTCGCAGCCGGAGCAGCAGCGGGCGTTTGGGAAATATCGGTCATTCGTACTGCTCCCGGTATTTGCGTACGATGTAGAGGGCGAAGATGTTCAGCCCCAGCGTAATGATGAACAGGGTCAGACCCAGCGCGAACGCAACCAACGTTTCAGGGCTGGCAAAGTCGGTATCGCCGGTCAACTGGCTGACGATCCGAGTGGTGATCGTTGTCATTGCCTCGAACGGGTTGCCCGAGAATTTGGCGATTGCACCGGCAGCCATCACCACGATCATCGTCTCACCGATGGCGCGGCTGGCGGCCAGCAAGATCGCTCCGACGATCCCAGGCAACGCGGCCGGCAGCACCACCTGACGGACAGTCTCGGAATGCGTCGCGCCCAGCCCCAGAGAGCCATCGCGCATAGACTGCGGCACCGCATTGATGATGTCATCGGACAGCGACGACACGAACGGGATCAGCATGATGCCCATAACCAAACCCGCAGTTAGCACCGCGTTCGAGCTGGCCATCCAGCCCACTCCCAGCGCCCCGCCTTCGCCGAACATCGACACCAGCGCAGGACCAACCGTCAGCAAGGCAAAAAGACCATAAACGATGGTCGGGATACCGGCGAGGATCTCTAGCAATGGCTTGGCAATGGAGCGGGTCGCGCCTGAGGCATATTCCGACAGGTAAATCGCGGCGAACAGGCCAATCGGCACCGCCACCAACAACGCGATCACCGAGATATAGAGCGTGCCCCACAGAAGCGGCAGGATCGACAGTTCCGAGCCGCCACGGAAGTTCGGGGCCCATGTGCTACCCAAGAAGAAGTCTTTCCACGAGTGCAGTTGGAAGAAGTTCAGCGTCTCGAAGAACATGGACAAAACGATGCCCACCGTTGTCAGGATCGCAATCGAAGCCGCCAGCAGCAACAGCGCCAGAACGCCTTGTTCCACTACGTTGCGGGCGCGGAATTCCTTGTGCGTTCGGATATAGGCAAAGGCTGCACCAAACAGCGCGACGATCACAACGATCACCTGCATGGCTATCGTTCCGGTCGACGTCATGCTGCGGTATTTCTGGGCCGCGACCAGAATAGGTTTGGTAATCTCCTGTGTCAGGACCTGACCTGAGTCTTTCAACGTCTGGGTCAGCTCCGCAATATCGGCATCGGCATTCCCAGCCTGCGCTTCGCTCAGCGCGCCGGTCGCAACGGCCCCGGCCAACCCGTTCGAAACGCGCCGAACCTCGCTCATGATCAGGCCGCGGTCAGCGCCTTCAGGGATCGCGTGGTCGGGGATCATGCCGGTGACTGTGCTGTTTACGATCATCGGCTGCGCCAGCAACCAGACGACCAAAATGCCAAGCGCCGGCACCAGCGCCGTCAGCGCAACATTATAGCCATAGTACGACGGCAGAGAGTGCAGATCGCGCGCGTCTCCTCCTGCGCTTGCAAGGGCGCGGGACCGCCCTGCGAAATATCCGATCACTGCGAATGCAAGCAGGATGAGCAACAGCCAGGATAGTGCCATGGGAACTCCGTCGGAATGGCTGGAGAAGAGTCAAAAAGAACCGGGGCGCGCATAAACCGCCCCGGTTCCATAAGCAAGGGTGATTAGGAGCCGCCGCCCAGAACGGTTTCGTTCGCAACAGCTTCCTGAACTTTGACCAGCTCGGGATCCGAAACCAGGCCGTATTCAGCCAACGGACCATCGGGGCCTGCGATCTCGTCGGCGACGAAGAACTCAGCATATTCTTTCAGGCCGGGGATCACGCCAATATGCGCTTTCTTCACGTAGAAGAACAGCGGACGCGAGACCGGGTATTCGCCGGTTGCGATCGACTCGGTGGTCGGAACAATGCCGGACATGGTTGCAACTTGCAGCTTGTCGGTGTTGTTTTCGTAGAAGGCCAGACCAAAGACGCCGATGCCGTCTTTGTTGCTGTCGATACGCGCCAGAGTTTCGGTATAGTCGCCGTCGATGTCGACCGAAACGCCGTCCGTACGCAGGGCGATACAGGCTTTCTCGGCGGCTTTCTTGTCGTCGCCGTTGGCTGCTTTGTAAACGTCAAAGTCGCCCAGGTGCTCACAACCGGCCAGGATCACCTTGTCTTCAAACACTTCACGGGTGCCGTGCTTGGTGCCCGGGATGAAAGCTGCGATCGGCTGCGCCGGGAAAGCAGGGTTTACGTCGGCCCAGGTTTTGTTCGGGTTGTCGACCAGCTGACCGTCAACAACGATCTGTGCGGACAGGGCTTTGTACCAGTCTTCCGGCGTGAACTCGAACGAGTTGCCATTGATGTCTGAGGCGAAAACGATGCCGTCATAACCGATCTGAACTTCGATGATGTCGGTCACGCCGTTTTCGGCACAGGCTTTTACTTCTTTTTCACGGATGGCGCGCGAAGCATTGGCAACGTCGATGGTGTTTTCGCCAACACCTTCGCAGAAACGCTTCAGGCCAGCCGAGGAACCGCCCGATTCAACAACAGGGGTCGGGAAGTCGAAGTTTTCACCGAAGGCTTCGGCAACGATCGAAGCGTAAGGCAGAACGGTCGAGGAACCGGCAACCTGAACCTGATCACGTGCAGCAGCGGAAGTGGCCGAAACGGCAGCAATCGCCAGAGCAGAAGCCGACAGTTTTACAAAGGACATCTCAGTCTCCTTGAGAATGGTTGTTTTTGATCACCCCCATGATGATCTTGCCGGCACCCCTAAGAGCCGTGCGTAAGCCTTTTGTGACAGGTTTGTAACGGTTTCATGACAACCCGGCAGATTCAGGTATGACTTTGTGACAATCCCGGTATGCCGGACGTCAAGCCTGAGCCTCTTCAGGTTTTTGCTGCGGCAAAATCACTGTGAAAACAGACCCTTTGCCCAACTCGCTTTCCACCCGCAAGCGCCCGCGATGCCGATTGACAATATGTTTTACAATCGCCAGCCCCAAACCGGTTCCACCCAATTGCCGGGACCTGTGATTGTCCGCCCGGTAGAATCGCTCGGTCAAACGCGGCAGATGAGTCGGGTCGATACCCGGCCCCTTATCCGAAATCTGAACCCGCACAGCCGGGCCGCGCATGGCGGTGTCCCGTTCGAAAGACTGAATTCGTACTTCAACCAAGCCGCCGCTACCGCCGTATTTGATTCCGTTCTCGATCAGGTTGGTAAAAACCTGCCGCAACTGATCGCTGTCACCGATCAAGGACACCGGTCCCTGGGGATCATTTGTAAGGCGAAGTTCAACTTCCGCATCCTCGGCCAGTGGCCGCAGTGAATTTATCGTGGATTGGAGCAAGCCCGACAGGTCCAGCTCCTCTCGTGGTCGCACCCGTTCTTCGCTTTCGACCCGGTTCAGCGACAGCAAGTCCCCTACCAGCCGGTTCATGCGGTTGGCCTCATCCGTCATGATCTGAAGAAAGCGCTCGCGCGCGGCGGCATCTTCGCGGGCGGGGCCGCGCAGGGTTTCTATAAAGCCCATCAACGCGGTCAGCGGCGTGCGCAGTTCGTGACTGACATTGGCGACAAAATCGCGCCGCATCTGACTGGCCTGTTCAAGATGGGTCACATCCTGAAAAACGGCCAGAACAGCCCCGCCTGAGACAGCGCCAACACCGTTCATATAGCGGCACTCTACCTCGAACGTGGTGTCCTGAGCGCCGTCATTTGCAAGGTGGCGCGTCTTCGCCCGCCCCTTGTCACGCAGGCTTTGCTCCATCGCCTCAATCACCTGCGGCTGACGCAGGATGGTGGCAAAATGACGGGTGACGATGTTTTGCCCAAGCAACGTCCGTGCATCTGTATTGGCCGCTATGATCCGCTCGGTCTGGTCGACCATCAGGGCAGGTAGGGGAATGGCCGACACAATTTCGGCAAGCAGATCGTCTGACATCGTTGGTACTCGGTGATATTCGAGAGCGTTCTAGGACACGGGTGTCAAAGTTTCACGAAACTTGCGCATGTTTTCCTGATAATGCAGCGCGCTGAACGTGATCTTTTGCGCCGCAGCCGCATCCAATTCTCGCACCACCTTGCCCGGCGATCCCATCACCAGCGAATTATCCGGGATTTCTTTTCCTTCTGTGATCAAGGCCCCTGCCCCGATCAGGCAATTCTTGCCGATCTTCGCACCGTTCAGGACAATTGCGCCCATCCCGATCAGAGTATTTTCCCCGATCGTGCATCCATGCAGCATGACCTTATGCCCAATGGTGCAGTTCTTGCCGATCGTCAGCGGATAGCCCGCATCAATATGCATCACGCAGTTTTCCTGCACGTTGCTGCCTTCGCCCACCCGGATCTCTTCATGATCGGCGCGTATGGTGCAGCCAAACCAGACCGAGGCCCCCTGCTCCAGCACCACCTTCCCAATCAGGTTCGCATCGGGCGCGACCCATGTGTCCGCGTGGATTTGCGGCGTGTGCGGGCCGAGGGCGTAGACGGTCATGACAATTCCTCAAATTCGTTTTGCAGCGTGCGAACGTGGTTTTGAAGCACCGGTTGCTGAATACGCCGCATCCGTTCGGCGCTGACGATGGTTTTCAGCTTTTCCTCGGTCGCGTCCAGATCGTCATTCACCAGAACATAGTCGTAATAGCCCCAGTGGCTGATTTCATCCCAACTTTTCAGCATCCGCTTGGCGATCACGTCGGCGGCGTCCTGGCCTCGGCTTTCCAGCCGACGACGCAGTTCGGGGATCGAGGGCGGCAGTATGAAAATCGACAAAGCGTGCTTGCCAAGGTCCGAGTTGCGAATCTGCACCTCGCCCTGCCAGTCAACATCAAACAACACGTCTTTGCCGCTGTTGATCGACTCGCGCACCGGCCCCGCGGGTGAGCCATAGAAATTCCCGAATACATGCGCGTGCTCCAGCATCTGACCATCGGCGACCTGCTGTTTGAACGCATCCTCGCTGAGGAAGTAGTATTCACGGCCATGTTCCTCACCCGGACGTGGGGCGCGCGTTGTGGCCGAGACCGAGAATTCAAGGTCGCTGTCCCACTGCATCAGCCGCCGGGCCAAGGTGGATTTACCCGCCCCCGAAGGAGAAGACAAAATGATAAGTAGGCCGCGTCGATCCGCCATAAGGGTGTTCCTGTCGTTATTCCACGTTCTGCACTTGCTCGCGCATCTGATCAATTACGGCTTTCAACTCAAGCCCTACCGAAGTCAGTTCGGCGCTTTGCGCCTTGGAGCATAAGGTATTTGTCTCGCGATTGAATTCCTGCATCAGAAAATCCAGCTTGCGCCCCACGGCCACATCCTGTGCCAGCAAGTCACGCGCGGCCGTGACATGGGTTCTGAGGCGGTCGATTTCCTCGGTCACATCCGCTTTGACCGCGATCAGCGCCAGTTCTTGCGCGACCCGGTCCGGATCTGCGCCTTGTGCGTTTTCCAACACGCGGGCCAGATTTTCGCGTAAGGCATCGGCCATCTTGTCCTTGCGCTGTTCGGCCAGCGCGGCGGCCTGATCGGTGAAAGCTGCAACCTGATCCAGTTGGCTGTCCAGAACCTTGGCCAGCGCCTGCCCCTCAGTCTCGCGCATGGCGATGAACTCGGCCAGAACGGTCGCAAATTCGGTGCTGAGCTGCTTTACCAGAGCGGTCGGATCATCCACATCGGCCCCTGCATCTAGCATGCCTTTCAGCGCCACCAAATCGGCAGCGCTTGGCGTTGCAAGTGCTACGCCAGCTTCCTCCGCCATCTGCTGGGTGCGCTTCACCGCCGCCAGGGCTGCGGCCATGGCCGTTTCGTTCAACACGATCTCAGGCGCGGATTCGTCCCGGTTCAAGCGCAGCGACAAGGTGACATTCCCCCGGCTCAGCGCCTTGGACATCTGCGCCCGCAGCGCCGCCTCCAGCCCGGTCAGCCAATCTGGAACGCGAATGCGCATGTCCAGCCCCTTGCCGTTGACGCTGCGCAGCTCCCACGTCCAGCTATGCGGCCCCAAAGCGCCTTTGCCCGAGGCGAAGCCCGTCATGGATCTGATCATAGCCGACCTTTCGTTATAGCCCATGGCCCTATTCCGGCAGCACCTAAAGCCAACCACCAGCGCAGGGCAAGAGTTTGCTGAGTTTGTCGCATCCAGTACGCAGTTAACCATTCATTAAAGAATTCCTCCAAAATTGTATTAACCCGTGTCAATCTGGTCGCTGTCGGGGGTGGTCAGTCGGTGATGTCCCCGATATGTGGCATTTTATGAAAATGACGGTCGATTGACGCTAGGGTGATGAAAATGAAGACGTTTTTCGGGAACGGTTCCGGGTCAAACTTTGGAAAGATCGTCGCAATGGATCGTTTTGACAGTGGGCGCAGCCTGTCCCCCATCCGGCAGGCTGAGGCATATTGGACAGCGTTGCTGACGGGCGACGGTGTGCCCATGCGGTCGCAGATTGATCCGCGCGGACTCGAGAATATTCTGGAATACACCTTCATCCTGGAACGCATCGCACCCGGTCTGGCAAGGTTTCGCCTTGCGGGCAGCCATCTGAACAACCTGGCAGGTATGGAGGTACGCGGAATGCCTCTGACAGCGTTTTTCGAACCCGGTGCGCGGACTCAAATCACCGACGTATTGGAAGAAGTCTTTGCCAAGCCCGCGATTGCCGAGCTTGGGTTGATCTCGCCCGGCGCACTGGGTCGCACCCGAATGCAGGCACGGATGATCCTTCTGCCCTTGAAAAGCGATCTGGGTGATGTCAGCCGCGTGTTGGGCGTGATGGTCAGCGACGGCGTGATCGGTGCAACCCCACGGCGCTTTGACGTCTCGGATCAGAAACTGCGCCCCGTCTCAGATGTTCAGGCCCCTCAAAAACCGGCACGGCCGTCTGTGGTTGGTTTTGCCGAAGATCAGACAGAATTCAAACGTCCGGGTTCGCACCTGCGGCTGGTCGTGTCGCGCGACGACTGAGTTCGGAACCCGATGTTATTTTAGAACCGGCAACCAGATCGTCTTGCCGGTTTTTTTGTCTCGCCCAACCTCGCCCTCGAACCGGCCATCGGCGCGCATACGGGTTCTTGGATTCTGGATCGGGTCGAGATTCTGCAAGTAAGGCGTCAGGCAGTAGAAACTCTGTGACGCCTTACGAGAATGCCGACGGCGCAAACGTGCCCAAAGGAAGCTCAGCCCAAACAACTTGGCCCCCTTTGGGTTCGCGTAAAGAAGCGCGCCGCCTTAGCCAACCGCACGTTTAGTGCGGTTACGGCGCAGGTTCGTCAGTTCTTCGGCCACAAGGAACGCCAGTTCCAGCGATTGCGACGCGTTCAAACGCGGGTCGCAAGCGGTGTGGTAGCGGTCCGAGAGGTCCTCTTCCGTCACTGCGCGCACGCCGCCAGTGCATTCGGTGACGTCCAGACCGGTCATCTCGAAATGCACGCCGCCGGGGACGGTGCCCTCGGCCTGATGGACGCCAAAGAAATCACGGACTTCGCGCAGGACCGAATCGAATGGGCGAGTCTTGTAACCCGTGGCCGACTTGATCGTGTTGCCATGCATCGGATCGCAGACCCAGGTCACATTGGCACCCTCTTCCTTGACGGCCTTCACCAAGCGCGGCAGATGCTCACCCGCTTTGCCTGCACCAAACCGCGCAATTAGGGTCAGGCGACCCTCTTCGTTTTCGGGGTTCAGCTTGGACATCAGAACCATGAGGTCTTCGGCAGTCGTGGTCGGACCGCATTTCAGACCGATCGGGTTCTGTACGCCCCGGCAGAATTCAACATGCGCGCCGTCGGGCTGACGGGTACGGTCGCCGATCCAGATCATGTGACCCGAGCCAGCCAGCCAGTTGCCAGAGGTCGAATCCAGACGGGTCAGCGCCTCTTCGTATTCCAGCAGCAGCCCTTCGTGGCTGGTGTAGAATTCGACGGTCGAGAACTCGTGCGTGGTGTCGGCGGTGATTCCGGCAGCATCCATAAAGTCGATCGTGTCCTGAATGCGGTCGGCGATCTCGGAATATTTTTGAACGTCCTGCTCATCCGTGAAGCCCAACGTCCAGGAATGCACGCGGCTCATATCCGCGAAACCACCAGTCGAAAACGCGCGCAGCAGGTTCAGCGTGGCCGCCGCCTGCGTGTAGGCTTGCAGCATCTTGGACGGATTCGGAATGCGGGCCTCGGGAGTGAAGGCCAACTCGTTGATGATATCACCACGGTAGCTGGGCAGTTCCACACCATCCACCACTTCGGTCGGGGCACTGCGCGGTTTGGCGAACTGACCAGCCATACGGCCAACTTTGACCACCGGCACCTTGGCACCATAAGTCAGAACCATCGCCATCTGCAGCATTACCTTGAACGTGTCACGGATCGCATCCGCGCTGAATTGTTCAAAGCTTTCAGCACAGTCGCCGCCTTGAAGCAGGAACGCCTCACCCCGTCCAGCCGCAGCCAGGTGCTGTTTCAACCGCCGTGCCTCGCCCGCAAAAACCAGCGGGGGATACTGGGCAAGCTGGGCCTCGACCTTGGCCAGCGCGGCCGCGTCGGTATAATCTGGCATCTGAACTCGGGGCTTGTTGCGCCAGTTCGTTTTTTGCCACTCGGTCATAGCTTTGATCTCCGCTGAAGTATTCAGGTCGTCTCTATACAAAATGCGTGACAGAGTGACCATATCCCAATTGCGCCCCCTTGACGTCGTAAACAAGCTTTGATCATGGTGGTTTTAATACGTGCCGCCGGACCTATCGTCCCCTGGCGGCGAATCAAGGACACCTCGCCATGCAAGAGCAACGCCAAGTTGTCACGGTGCAAGACACTGCGGCCAACCCTAAGAATTTCGTGTTTGTCCTTTTGGACAAGTTCTCTTTGCTGTCTTTTGCGTCGGCACTGGACAGCCTGCGCATCGCCAATCGTATGGCCGATAAAGAGCTGTACACCTGGACCTTTGCCGGTGAAGGCGGTGACACCGTTACATGTTCGGCTGGGGCCAACTTCAAACTTGATTCCGATCTCGTTGAACTTCAGCGCGATGCCGTGATCCTGATTTGCGGCGGCGTAGATGTTCAGAACGCCACCACCAAGAAGGTGCTGAATTGGGTACGACGCGAGGCGCGGCGGGGATTGAAAATTGGCGGGTTGTGTACAGCAGCCTTCACTCTGGCCAAGGCTGGTTTGATGGATGGCAAACGCGCGACAATCCACTGGGAGAATTCGGACAGCTTCATCGAGGAATTCGATGAGGTCGAGCTGACGAAATCCGTGTTCCAGATCGACGGCAACCGGATGACGACGGCGGGCGGGACTTCGTCCATCGACCTGATGTTGAAGATCATCGCGGATGACTATGGTGAAGATCTGGCGAATGCGGTGGCGGATCAGATGATCTATTCGTCGATCCGCACGGATCAGGACACGCAGCGCCTGTCGACCCCCACCCGGATCGGGGTTCGGCATCCAAAGCTCAGCCAGGTCATCCTGATGATGGAAAAAAACATCGAAGAGCCGATCTCGCCCTCGATTCTGGCCAAAGACGTCGGAATGTCCACGCGTCAGCTGGAACGGCTGTTCCGGCGCTACCTGAGCCGCTCACCCAAGCGGTATTACATGGAGCTGCGGCTGCACAAGGCGCGAAACCTGCTGATGCAGACCGATATGAGCGTGATCAACGTGGCGCTGGCCTGTGGCTTTGCCAGCCCGTCGCATTTCTCGAAATGCTACCGCGCCCATTACAACACCACGCCATATCGCGAGCGAGGCGCTCAAGGCGGGAAACTGTCTGTTTAACCCGGTGTCATCCGGTAAACCGCGCCCTGCCCGACAGAGATAAACCAGATCGCCCCGTCCGGCGCTTCCACAATATCGCGGACTCGTTCAGTCGCTGAGCCCTCGATCTGTTCGACCTCGGTCAGGGGCGATCCTGCAAGACGGGCAATATAGTCAAACTTCAGGGAGCCAACGAATATATCGCCGGCCCATTGCGGCCACAGCTTGCCGGAATAAACCAACAGGCCCGAGGGTGCGATGGACGGGTCCCAATAGAATTTCGGCTGTTCAAGCCCATCTTTGAAAGTGCCCTCGCCAATCTTCTTACCCGAATAGTGACGCCCGTACGAAATGATCGGCCAGCCGTAATTCCGTCCGGGTTGGATCAGGTTCACCTCATCCCCGCCGCGCGCGCCGTGTTCTGCGGTCCACAAGCGGCCCTGGGCGTCTAAACCGGCCCCCTGTGGGTTGCGATGGCCATAGGACCAGATTTCGGGCCGAACATCCGGCTTCCCTACAAACGGGTTATTCGCAGGAACTGTTCCGTCACGGTTCACGCGGATCACTGAACCTATAGGGTTGGACGTTTCCTGCGCTTGGGGACGGTCGCCGCGATCCCCAATAGTGACAAATAAAGTGCCGTCGTTGGCCTCGACCACACGCGAACCGAAATGTCGACCACCGGACCCTCCGGGAACGGCTTCGAAGAGGACCCGCAGATTGGTCAGCCGATCCCCGCTTTCAGACAGCCGCGCCACGGCTAGGGCGGTACCGGCCCCACCCCGTTGAGGCTTTGAGAATGTCAGAAAAATCTCCCGGCTTTGCGTGAAATCACGGGCGATTGTCACATCCAGCAACCCACCCTGTCCGTTTGCCGCAACCTTTGGGGCACCGCGCACCTTCTTTGCCTTGCCATCCGAGACATACAGCAACTCTCCATCCCGTTCTGTCACCAGAAACGATCCGTCAGGCATAATTCCGACGGCCCACGGCGTATCCAGCCCCTGAACCATCGGCTCAACCTGCACTGAGCCCGAAGGGGTGCTTAAGACCTCAGCACGCAGCGGGACGCTTAGCAGCGTCAAAAGAAGAAGCGCAAATGCTCGGACCATCATTTTTCCCTTCAAAATCACTGCGGCAGCCCTATGAGACCAAATAGCTTTCCTTTGCGCAAAAACACGTTTGCGTTAGGACTTTTCTTTTCCGAGCAGCTTGCCTAGGGTCGTGACCAGAACGAATACGTTCACAATAGGGAGTAACCATATGAAAAAGCTGCTTACTGCAACTGCGGCATCCGCTCTGCTGGCTGGTCCGGCTCTGGCCGAAGATATCACGCTGGGCGTCCTGTTCGGCTTCACGGGCCCGATTGAATCACTGGCCCCGGCGATGGGTTCAGGTGCGGAACTGGCAATGGCCGAAGTCACCGAATCCGGCAAGCTGCTGGACGGCACCAAGGTCAGCGCGTCCCGCGCGGATACTGGTTGTATTGACAATGGCCTGGCGACCTCGAACGGAGAGCGTATGATCGCAGATGGCGTTGCTGGCATCATTGGCGGCGACTGCTCGGGTGTGACCGGCGCGATCCTGCAGAACGTCGCTATTCCAAACGGCATGGTGATGATTTCGCCATCGGCGACTTCGCCCGGCCTGTCGACCATGGAAGACAACGGCCTGTTCTTCCGCACCGCGCCGTCGGATGCGCGTGAAGGTCAGGTGATGGCGGACATCCTGAATGACCGTGGCATCAGCTCGATTGCACTGACCTACACCAACAACGATTACGGCAAGGGTTTGGCAGACGCGATCCAGTCCTCGTTTGAGGCGTCAGGTGGCGAAGTGACCATCGTTGCCGCACACGAAGACGGCAAGGCCGACTACTCGGCCGAAGTGGGCGCGCTGGCCTCGGCCGGTGGCGACATTCTGGTTGTCGCGGGTTATCTCGACCAAGGTGGTTTGGGTATCATCCAGTCGGCACTGGACAGCGGTGCGTTTGACACGTTCGGTCTGCCCGGCGGCATGATCGGTGACTCGCTTCCCAACAATGTTGGCCCCGACCTGAACGGCTCGTTCGGTCAGATCGCCGGTTCGGGTGGCGAGGGCGCCGAGAAGTACTTTGCAATGGCTGAAGCCGCCGGTTTCGACGGTTCGTCGCCTTATTCGCCGGAAGCCTATGACGCAGCTGCGCTGTTCATGCTGGCCATGCAGGCCGCAGGCTCGACCAGCCCCGCCGATTACGGCAGCAAGATCATGGACGTCGCCAACGCACCGGGTGAAAAGATCTACCCAGGTGAGCTGGCCAAGGGTCTGGAACTGCTGGCCGCAGGTCAGGACATCGACTATGTCGGCGCGTCCGGCGTTGAGCTGATCGGCCCCGGCGAAAGCGCGGGTTCGTACCGCGAGATCGAAGTGACCGACGGCGAGAACAAAACCGTCAACTTCCGTTGATCCAAGGTTAACAGTCATAAAAACAAGCAGCCCGGGCCTTGTGTCCGGGCTGTTTCAATGACAAAAGCCCGCACCATTCGTACAGGGATGTGGCAACAACGCCGGAAAACGGCGGCTAGGGGAAAAGATGATCGTCGTCGAAGACGTGCACAAGCATTTCGGCGGGTTTCATGCGGTGGACGGGGCATCGCTGGAAATCCAAAAGGGCTCGATCACCGGTCTGATCGGGCCGAACGGGGCCGGAAAAACCACTCTGTTCAATGTGATCGCGGGCGTTCTGCCGCCGACCAGCGGGAAGGTCCATATGGATGGTGAGGATATCACCGGCCTGCCCCCGCATGAGCTGTTTCACAAGGGCCTGCTGCGCACCTTCCAGATTGCGCATGAATTTTCTTCGATGTCCTGCCGCGAGAATCTGATGATGGTGCCGGGTGCGCAATCAGGTGAATCGCTTTGGAACACGTGGTTCGGGCGCAAACGCATTGCCGATGAAGAACGCGCATTGAAGGCCAAGGCCGATGAGGTACTGGAGTTCCTGACCATCGAACATCTGGCCGATCACAAGGCCGGTCAGGTCTCGGGCGGGCAGAAAAAACTGCTGGAACTGGGTCGCACCATGATGGTCGACGCCAAGATCGTGTTTCTGGACGAAGTTGGTGCAGGGGTGAACCGTACCCTACTGATGACCATCGCCGACACAATCCTGCGCCTAAACAAGGAACGCGGCTATACCTTTGTGGTCATCGAACATGACATGGATTTCATCGGCAAAATCTGCGACCCGGTCATCTGTATGGCCGAAGGCAAGGTGCTGGCCGAAGGTACTCTGGACGAGATCAAGGCCAATGAGCACGTGATCGAGGCCTATCTGGGCACGGGCCTGAAAAACAAAGACAAGCTGGAGGCCCAAACATGACCGCTGGCGTGAGCGACAATCCTTATCACGACGACAAGGGCAACAAGGACGCCTCAATCACCAACACACATGGCGTCGGCACCATGACCCCCGCCCATCGCAAAAGCGGTGAGACGCATAAGGTCGAGGGCGGCCCCTTCCTGATCGGCGACACTATGACCGGCGGTTACGGCAAAGGGCCCGACATTCTGCATGACTGCACCATCGCGGTCGATAAAGGCGAAATCGCCGTGATCGTCGGCCCCAACGGCGCAGGAAAATCGACCGCGATGAAGGCGGTCTTCGGAATGCTGGACGTCCGCGCCGGAGCTGTTCGACTGGACGGCGAAGACATCACCAAACTGTCGCCGCAAGATCGGGTGATTAAGGGCATGGGGTTTGTGCCACAGACGTCGAACATCTTCACCTCGATGACGGTGGAAGAGAACCTTGAGATGGGTGCCTTCATCCGCCGCGACGATATTTCGGGAACGATGGAGCAGGTCTATGACCTCTTCCCGATCCTGCGCGACAAACGCAATCAGGCGGCCGGAGAGCTATCGGGCGGTCAACGCCAACAGGTCGCCGTGGGCCGCGCGCTGATGACCCAACCTAAGGTGCTGATGCTGGACGAACCCACCGCTGGCGTCTCGCCCATCGTGATGGATGAATTGTTCGATCGGATCATCGAGGTGTCGCGCACCGGGCTGCCGATCCTGATGGTCGAACAGAACGCCCGCCAGGCGCTGGAAATCGCGGACAAGGGATATGTGCTGGTTCAGGGACGCAACGCCTATACCGGCACGGGCAAGGAACTGCTGGCCGATCCCGAAGTGCGCAAGAGTTTCTTGGGAGGGTGAGCGTGAAGATAACTGCAGCATTCATCATCGCCTCACTAACCAGCGCTGCTGACGCCGAAGCGTGCCTTCTAAATGAAGTCTGTGAACACGAAGAAGAGTGCGTCGGTTCAACATTCGATGTCGAGTTCGTTGGCAATCCGCGCAATCAAGTTCGAAGTAATTTCGGGGAATTCAGAATTGATGGCACGTCCGCGACCGATGAAACGACTTCCACGTTACGCCTTTCGACTGGAACAGAGTATGTGGTCACATCTCAAAACTCATTGATGATTGCTTCTCAAAAGAAAGAAAATAGCAACGCGGTCGTGTACTTTGTACGAACACCACCATCAACGTTGACGGCTACGCTCGATATCGTTGCGCAGAAATATGTCGATTACTCAAATACCTTTAATGCGCGTCGCGTATTTGAAGGCGATTGCGAGCAGGAGTTTTAATGGACTTCCTCAACGCCCTTGTGGCGCTCTCCAACTTCGTTCTTGTTCCCGCAATCGCCTATGGCAGCCAGTTGGCGCTGGGTGCATTGGGAGTGACGCTGATCTATGGCATCCTGCGGTTCTCGAACTTTGCCCATGGCGATACGATGGCCTTTGGCGCAATGATCGCGGTTCTGGTCACGTGGGGCCTGCAAGCCGCTGGGGTCAGTTTCGGGCCGCTTCCGACCGCTCTGCTCGCCCTGCCCTTTGCCATTCTGGGCTGTATCGTTCTGGTGCTGATCACCGACCGGCTGGTTTACAGGTTCTACCGCGAACAAAAGGCCAAGCCGGTTATTCTGGTGATCGTGTCGATGGGCGTGATGTTCATCATGAACGGGATCGTGCGGTTCATCATCGGCCCGGATGACCAGCGCTTTTCGGACGGAGAGCGTTTCATCGTCTCGGCGCGTGACTTCAAAGCGATGACCGGCCTGCGTGAGGGGCTGGCGATCAAGACCTCTCAGGGCATCACCGTAGTTGTGGCCGTTGTCGCCGTTGCGCTGCTGTTCTGGTTTCTAAACAAAACACGCACCGGCAAATCGATGCGGGCTTATTCGGATAATGAGGATCTGGCCCTACTCTCCGGCATCAACCCGGAACGCGTGGTGATGATCACATGGATCATCGTTGCCGCGCTGGCGACCACTGCAGGTGTGCTCTATGGCCTCGACAAAAGCTTTAAGCCCTTCGTCTATTTCCAGCTTCTGCTGCCGATCTTTGCCTCGGCCATCGTGGGTGGCTTGGGCAATCCATTGGGCGCCATCGCGGGTGGCTTCATCATCGCGTTTTCCGAGGTGACCATCACCTATGCGTGGAAAAAGGTACTGACCTATCTGGCCCCTGAAAGCCTTGAGCCCTCGGGCCTGGTCCAGTTTCTGTCCACCGACTACAAATTCGCCGTCAGCTTCGTGATCCTGCTGATTGTGCTGCTGTTTAAGCCCACGGGCCTGTTCAAGGGGAAAGCGGTATGACCGAGACTGTCAAGAATACGCTGCTTTTCGTCGTGGTGGGCAGCCTGATCCTGCTGACCGGGTTCACGCAAAGCTGGAACTCGGCCATCCTGATCCTGAACATGGGGCTGATTTCGGCCATCATGTCCATCGGGGTGAACCTGCAATGGGGCTTTGCGGGTCTGTTCAATGTCGGCGTCATGGGCTTTGTCGCGCTGGGCGGGCTAGCGGTTGTGCTGGTTTCCACCCCACCGACGCCGGGCGCATGGACCGGCGGGGGCTTTGGCGTCATCCTCGCGCTGCTGCTGGGGGCCGCGACGGTTGTGGCCGCTGTGATCACCGCGCAGAAGATGCCCAAAGGGCGGGTGCAAACCTTGGCGATCATCGGCATTCTGATCGTCGGATTCTTTGTCTACCGAGCCATTTTCGACCCCAACGTCGCCGCGATAGAGGCCATCGACCCTGCGGTCGCGGGTAATATCGGAGGCCTGAACCTGCCCGTTCTGCTTGCTTGGCCCGCCGGAGGTCTGCTGGCTGCTGGTGCGGCGTGGCTGATCGGGAAAACCGCGCTGGGTCTGCGTTCGGATTATCTGGCGATTGCGACGCTGGGTATTGCCGAAATCATCATCGCCATCATGAAAAACGAAGACTGGCTGGCCCGCGGCGTCAAGAATGTCTACGGCATCCCGCGCCCTGCGCCTGTGGTCGGCTATGAGGTCGAGTTGCAAGCAGATCCCGGATTCATCGCCCGCGCCGAATGGCTGGGTCTTGATCCCGTCACGGCCTCGACGCTTTCGGTCAAGCTGGGCTATTCGCTGCTGTTCACCATAGTGCTGCTGGTCCTGCTTTGGATGGCACAGATGGCATTGAAAAGCCCATGGGGACGGATGATGCGCGCCATTCGCGACAATGAAGTTGCGGCCGAGGCGATGGGCAAGGACGTCACCCGCCGCCATTTGCAGATCTTCGTTTTGGGTTCCGCGATCTGCGGTATTGCGGGCGCGATGATGACCACACTTGACGGGCAGCTGACGCCGGGCACATACAATCCGCTGCGCTTTACCTTCCTCGTCTGGGTGATGGTGATCGTCGGCGGCTCGGGCAACAATTTCGGCGCGGTTCTGGGCGCGTTCCTGATCTGGTTCCTGTGGGTCCAGGTCGAGCCGATGGGTCTTTGGCTGATGAACCTGATTACTTCAACCATGCCCGAAGGCAGCGCATTGAAGGCGCATCTGATCGACAGCGCTGCCCATATGCGCCTGTTCACGATGGGTTTGATACTGTTGATCGTCCTCAGGTTCAGCCCACGCGGATTGATACCAGAAAAGTAACAGTTATCTCAAAAGCGACGAAACCGTGCCTCTTTTCAGGCGCGGTTTCTTGATCTAAGCGCGCTGTCCGTCTAGACGGAGTACAACCAGTTTGGCATTGGCCGAAATCCCACGCGTTTACGGGAATTTAGAAAATCCGTAGAATGATGCGACCACCCTGTTGAGTATAAAAGAGTTCACATGTCTTCGACGCTGACCAAATCACTACTGCTGCTGCTTCCTCTGATCGCCGGATTGGCAGCTTGCGTTCCAAGCCCGGAAGATTTTGAAACCACACCGGTCAAAGTCCAAACTCCGAAGGGTGAAGTTACGTGCCAACTGTACCGCCCTGATCGCGTCATTTGGGACCGCGCGATTGATTTCCCGGCCACCAAAATGACGGTCCCTGAGGCGGATGCCTATTGCAAGCAGGAAGGCCAGCGCCGCCTTAAGGGCTAAGCCTGTCGCCGGGGCGGTCCGTGACAGTCCCCGGCCCTACCTACTTTTAAACAATCCACCCAGAATGCCGCGCACGATGCGGCGGCCGGTTGTTCCTTTCAGTTCTTTGATGACCACCTCGCTCATGGCGGAGGCAAAGCTGTCCTTCTTGCGCATCACGCGTGAGGATGACCGCCCAACCCGGCTGCCGGAGTATCTGCGCGCCGTTGCGAATTCCCGCTCGGCCACGGATTGGGTTTCGATTTCTTCCTCGGCCTTTTCTGCCGCCTGAGCGGCCGCATCTGCGCGGGTCTGAAGGATTTCAAAGGCCGATTTTCTGTCCTTCAGCTCTCGGTACTTCGCCTCCATCGACGAAGCGGCAACAATGGCTTGACGCTCAGCCTTCGTGATTGGCCCTAACTGAGACCCCGGCGGACGAATCAAGGTCCGCTCGACCACGCCAGGTACGCCCTTTTTCTCCAGCATCGAAGTGACCGCCTCGCCTACGCCGACCTCGCGGATCGCGGCTTCGGTATCGAAAGCGGGGTTCTCTCGGTAGGTCTCCGCCGCCAGACGCAAGTTCTTGCGGTCGCGCGCGGTGAAGGCCCGCAGCGCATGTTGAACCCGGTTGCCCAATTGGCCCAGAATATCTTCGGGTATGTCGGCGGGGTTCTGGGAAATGAAATACACCCCCACGCCCTTGGACCGGATCAGGCGTGCGACTTGTTCCACCTTGTCCACCAAAACCTTGGGTGCATCTTCGAACAGAAGATGCGCTTCGTCGAAAAAGAATACCAGTTTAGGCTTGTCGGGGTCGCCCACCTCGGGCAGTTCTTCGAACAATTCGCTGAGCAGCCACAGCAGGAACGTCGCATAAAGCCGGGGCGACCCCATCAGCTTGTCCGAGGCGAGGATGTTCACGACCCCCTGCCCTTGCGCGTCGGTGTGCATAAGATCAGCCAGTTCCAGTGCGGGTTCACCAAACAGGTTCGCGCCGCCCTGATTTTCTAGCACCAGCAGCCGCCGTTGGATCGCACCAATCGAAGATGTCGAGACATTGCCAAACCGTAATGAAAGCTGGCCTCGGTTCTCTCCCACCCAAACCAGCAGCGATTGCAGGTCCTTGAGGTCAAGCAGTGGCATCCCTTCGTCATCAGCCACACGGAAGGCAATGTTCAGGATACCTTCCTGCGCCTCGCTGAGGTCCATCAAGCGCGATAACAGCAGCGGACCCATCTCGGTTACAGTGGTGCGGACGGGATGACCCTGCTCTCCGAACAAATCCCAGAACGTGACCGGACAAGCGCCATAGCTATAGTCCGAAAACCCGATTGTCTGGGCGCGATCCTGAAACGCCTGATGAAGTTTATGCGCTGCGCTGCCCGCCTTGGCCAACCCCGAAAGATCGCCCTTAACATCCGACAAAAATACGGGCACCCCGGCCTGCGAGAAACCCTCTGCCAGAATTTGCAGAGTCACTGTTTTTCCGGTCCCGGTCGCACCCGCGATCAGCCCGTGGCGGTTGGCGTATTTCAGCGTCAGGTTTTCCGGTTCGCTGTAGCCATCCCCGGCTCCGCCCAAAAAGATATTGTTTTGCATATGAAATTTGCCCCAATTTCCACCGGTCTGAGGGCAGCATACAAATTTAACAAATAACTGCGATAGTCTATTCGCCGCCTGTAGCCAAACCGGAAGCAGGCGGCAGACTTCCTCCCTGTCGACTGGCCGCGCCTTTGGGCGCGGCTTTTTTCACGAAAACCGCCGAAGTGGTCAATTTTTCAGGTTAGCAGTTGACCGCCGCGATTCCCTCTCGTAACGTCTGCGCATAACTAAGTCGGCCAGTCCGACGGGGAGAAAAATTATAGAAAAGGGAGCCGCTCCACCGGCTCCCTTTTTTTGTTGCTCCAACGATAGTTTTCATCTGTGGACAGGCAAAAATCCGATCACATCAACGCATTTTCTTGGCATAGTGCCTGACACCCTGCCGGAACAATGTTAGACCGTGCAAAAAGCGTATCCACAGAACCGAGGCGTTCATGATCAAGAAACTTCTCACTCTCAATGTTGTTGCCGCCATGCTTTGGGCCGGGGCGGTCGCGGCGCAGGAAAATCAAGCCGACACTACAGCTGCTCCGCAGACTCAGGCTGGTGCGGATTTGGATCTTGGCGAGGAAGGACCACGCGTAGGTAGCCGCTACATCAAAGAAGAGCACGGTGATTGGATGATCTCGTGTGTGAAGACTGAAGCAGGTGAAGATCCCTGTTTCCTCCGCCAAATTCTGGCCGGTGACCAAGGGCAGCCCATTGCCGACATCACCATTCAGAATCTGCCCGAGGGCTCTCCCGCTGCCGCCCGAGCAACGGTCGTAGTTCCGCTTGAAATCCTGTTGCAGGCACAGCTTGCTCTGTCCATCGACGGCGCACCTGGCAAGCGGTACAACTATCACCATTGCAACCCGGTCGGATGCCTCGCACAGCTTGGGTTCACTCAAGGTGACATTGACGCAATGAAAGCAGGGACAACGGCAACGCTATCGTTGGTGTCTTTGTTGGCACCGACTCAGTTGTTGGAAATGGAAGTCTCGCTGGCCGGATTCACCGCTGGTTTTGATACGCTTGAGCCTGCGCAAAACTAACCGAACCGCCGGAGCGCGCTGTCAGAAGACAGCGCGTTCCTTTTAGACTTGCCTTAGAGCAAGAACAGCATTCAGGCCACCAAAGGCGAACGCATTGCTCAGCGCAACTTCTACCTTGGCTTTGCGGGCTTCGTTCGGAACCACATCCAAAGCGCATTCCGGGTCAGGTTCCTCATAGCCGATCGTAGGCGCAATCACACCATCGCGCAGGGCCATGATGCAAGCCAACAGCTCGACCGCGCCCGTGCCACCGATCAGGTGGCCATGCATGGATTTGGTGGACGAGATCATCAACTCATCCGCATGTGGACCAAAGACATCCGCGACAGCCGCGCATTCGGTCTTGTCATTGGCCGCCGTGCCGGTTCCGTGGGCGTTGATATAACCCACCTGATCGGCATTGATCCCGCCATCAGTCAAAGCGCCCGAAATCGCCCGCGCCGCACCCTGTTTGCTGGGCATCACGATATCTGCGGCGTCCGAAGTCATGGCAAACCCCACCACCTCACACAGGATCTCGGCCCCACGCGCGCGGGCGTGTTCGTATTCCTCAAAGACAAAGACACCCGCACCTTCGCCTTGAACCATACCGTTGCGGTTGGCGCTGAACGGACGGCAGGCGTCTTTGGACATGACCCGCAGCCCTTCCCACGCCTTAACGCCGCCAAAGCACAGCATGGATTCGGCGCCGCCCGTCAACATCGCCGGGGCCGCGCCGCTGCGCACCATCTGGAACGCCAGCGCCATCGCGTGGTTTGACGAGGCACAGGCGGTCGAGACGGTAAAGCTGGGCCCTTTGAGGTTATGCTCCATCGACACATGGCTGGCAGCCGCGTTGTTCATCAGCTTGGGCACGACAAAGGGGTGAACTCGGTTCTTACCGTCCTCATAGACCGAGCGGTAATTGTCATCCCAGGTCGACACACCGCCACCGGCTGTCCCTAGAACTACGCCCGAACGCGCCGCCAGATCGCCATGAAATTCGATTCCAGACTGTTCGATTGCTTCCTTTGCCGCCGTCAGGGTGAACTGCGTAAACCGGTCATACAGGGTCATCTGTTGACGGTTGAACCGGCCCTCGGCCTCGAACCCGCGCACCTGACCGCCGATCTTGATGGCAAGACGCTCGACATCGCGAAACTCAAGTTGGGAGATTCCGCAGCGCCCTTCGCGCATCGCCTCAAGCGTCGCCGGAACGGAGTGGCCCAACGAGTTGATCGTGCCCGCACCGGTAATAACAACGCGTTTCATGATCCTGCGTCAGACCTTTTCCGACACGAGCTTTTCGATACCGGCGATGATCGCAGCGACATTCGAGATGTCAAAATCGCTGGCTGTCGGCTCGTTGGCATTGAACGGGACTGAGATGTCGAACTCTTCCTCAATGGCGAAGATGCTTTCGACCAGCCCAAGGCTGTCGATCCCCAGATCTTCGAGCGTACTTTCGGGCGTCACATCCGAAGGGTCCAGCACGGCCTGTTCGGCGATGATGGCGATGACGCGATCGGTGATGCTCATGTCGATCCTCTGATTATCCCGTTGAGGGTGATTTAATCACTCGGCGACTGTTTGAAAACAGCCTTTTTCAACGCCTCTACGTCACGGGCCATGCGCGGCAGGCGGCGTTGCGCTTTGTAAATGTCCGTATGAGATTCCATTTTTATTCCCGGATAACCCATGATGACACGGCCCGCTGGTACGTTGGACAGGATCTTTGTGCCACCGCCTGAGATCACGCCATCGCCAATAAAAATATTGTCGACCACACCGGTCTGACCGCCCAAAACGACGTTGTTTCCAATCTCGACCGAGCCTGACACACCGGTTTGCCCGCACAGCAAGCAGTCGCGCCCCACGCGGGTATTGTGGCCCACATGGACCAGGTTATCCAGTTTCGAGCCGTCGCCGATCCGGGTATTGCGGATCGTACCATTGTCGACAGTGCAGTTGGCGCCAACTTCGACATCATCACCGATCTCGACCGCGCCAAGTGAGTGAATGCGCAACCAGCTTTGGGCCCGTGCGTCGCCCTTGTCGCCCATGGTCTTGCGCACGTTTTCAACGTCCGACACCTCGGGCGTGACAAAGCTGAATCCGTCGCCGCCGATACGCGCGCCGGGTTGCGCGGTAAAGCGGTCTCCGATCTGTGCGCGGGCACCGATGCTGACCATTTCGCGCAGCATGGCATTCTGACCCAGAACTGCATCCATCCCGACCACACAATGCGCCCCGATAACCGACCTCGCGCCGATTTTCGCCCGAGCGCCGATCACCGCCAATGGGCCAATCGAGACGTCTTCGCCGATCTCTGCCGTTGGGTCGACAACGGCAGACGGGTGAATGCCGGGCGCAATCCCCTGCCCCCGGTCCAGCATCGCGGTGATCCCCGCCATTGCCATCCGTGGACGCGGAACAAAGATGGCGGCCTGCAACCCCATGGCCTGCCAATCCGCACCTTCCCACAACACGGCCGCGCGGGCCGCGCCGTTGCCCAAAGCCTCGGCATATTTGGGGGACATTGCCATCGCCAGATCATCAGGACCTGCACCCGCCGGTTCCGCTGCGCGCGCGATGATCAGGCTGACATCGCCCTGACATTCCGCGCCAAGGGCATCGGCAATCTGCTGAATGGTATAGTGCATGTCGGGTTCCCCGGATTAAGGCCTAATCCGGTGATTACCCCTGAACGTCCGGCAGGGCCACCCCCGCTTTCTGCAAAGCGTCCCAGATTTTCTGATCTCGGCTGTAGACGTCACGGCGATACTGAACCTCGCCTTTGGGGCCGATATAGGCCGTGCGATAGATCAAATGCACCGGGACGTGCTGTTTCAGAGGCACCGTGGTTTCCTTGCCGGTTGCCAGAACCCGCTGGAAAAACGCCCTTGGGTTTTCCTCCTGCTTGGCCAGCAACGCGTAGGCAAACTCAAAGGGTTGCGCCAGCCGGATACAGCCATGCGAAAACGCCCGCGACTCGCGCGCGAACAGAGATTTCTGGGGCGTATCATGCAGATAGATATTGTACTGGTTGGGGAACATGAACTTCACCAACCCCAACGCATTGCTTTTGCTGGGCGGCTGACGCATCGCAAACGGGAAGTTGCGCGCGGTGAATTGGGTAAAGTCCACTGCGCCCCGGTCAATCTGCCGCCCACTGCGGTCAGTGATATGTATATGGTTCACCGCATTCGGGTTCGATTGCAGCTGCGGCAGGTATTCTTTTGTGATGATCGAGCGTGGTACATACCAACTAGGGTTGATGACCATATGCTCCATCTCATCCGAGAATTCCGGGCTGCGGCGATCGTGAACGTTCTTTCCAATGACCGCACGCGTTTCAAACGTCACCAAGCCATCATCAACGATCTTGGCCGAGAAATCCGCCTGATTGACCAGAATATGCCGCTCGCCCCGCTCGCGCGGCAACCAGCGTTCCCGCTCCAGCGCCACGTAAACCGCCCGCAGCCTGTCTGAGGCTGAGCGGTTCAGTTCAGTAATCGTCCCCTGCCCCGCGACCCCGTCCGAGGCTAATCCGTGCGCAGTTTGGAAGTCCTTCACAGCGGCAAGCATCGCGTCATCAAAGCGCGGGCTGGCGGTGGGTTTCAGATAACCCATGGCAACCAACCGGTTGCGCAGCTTGATCACATTGGGACCGGTATCACCAAGTTCCAGCTTGTCCTGAGGCACAGTCGCACCCCATCCGCCCTGATCGATCAAAGCTTTCAAGGCCACTTTCTGCTTCATCAATGCCCGATACTGGGCGGTCTGCGGCGCAAGTTGATCAAAATAGGCCGCGTTCTCGGACACGACCCCTTGCAAATGATCCACGGTCGAGCGGCGCTGTACCTTGCGCACCAACCCCTCATCGATATCCGCAGGCCGGAGCGCTCCGGAATAAAGGTCATTTGCATATGCGATAAAGGCCCGGCTCAGCGCCATTTCGACACCGCCCAGATCCCGGACCGAACGGGCCTCTTGCATCTTGGTCAACAGCGCCTCGACGTTATAGGCATCGGGCAGGCCGTGCATATGGGCAGTGGCCAACGCCTGAATCAGGCTCGCACGACGCGTCGCATGTTCTGGCGTCTCACCCACCCAAATCGGTGTAAACCCGTTCGCGCGGTAAAAATCAGCAATCTCCGACCCGGACGGAGCAGATTCGGCCACGGCCATCTGAAAGGCAGTGGCCGGTTTGTCGGGAGTGTTGGCCACGCCGGTCGTGGCCGCCAAGCAAGCAGCAAGAGCGAGAACACTGGATGCACGAAAAAATGCTCGCATGGGATAACCTTTATTCTTCAACACTCTACGCGCGCCTGTATCCACGCCGAACAAATATGCTGGCCGGTCGACGGGCTTGTCCATTCACAAATACATCACATCGATGCTTCTTTACCCGCCTGATGCGCGTTTGCATCGACCACAGTCCCGCTCACCCTTGGCGCCTGAAAATTATACGCATTTGTGTCATCTGCGCAAAAAACTGCCGAAAATTCCCCCTTGAAAAGATGAATATGAAAGACTTCTTGGCTGGATTTTGCGTCTGTGCCATAAAACCCGTACTTGGGATGGGAAAAAATTAAGAACGCGCACGTAACATCGTGTGCAGGCAGGAACAGTACGGGACGAACATAAAATGACGACGAGCAGTTCCTCGGGTATGACCCGGCGGGCCCTATTGGGCGCATTTGCGGCAACGGCAGTGGTTGCAGCACCAACATATTCCAACGCAGCAGGTTTCCTCCGCGGCGGCGGCGACATTCGCCGTATCCGGATGTATTCCGGGCGCACCGGCGAGCGTATCGATATGATATATTGGGTCGATGGAAAATACATCAAGGACGCTGTCAAAGAAGTGAACCACTTCATGCGTGACTGGCGGACGGACCAAGTCAAGGACATGGACCTGCGCACCATCGACATCATGGCTGCCTCACATAATCTGCTGGACGTTGACGAACCCTACACGCTGCTGTCTGGCTACCGCTCACCTCAGACCAACGCGATGCTTCGGTCCCGGTCGCGCCGCGTGGCCAAGAACTCACTTCATATGAAGGGTCAGGCCGCTGACCTGCGCTTGTCGTCCCGGTCAGTCTCGCAGATGGCCAAGGCCGCCATATCCTGCCGTGCGGGCGGGGTGGGCAAATACTATCGCTCGAATTTCGTGCACATGGATTGCGGCGATATCCGTAGTTGGGGCGGGTAAGCACCAACATACAAAACCAACCCGTATTCTCGACCGCCGGCCCCCAAGACCCGGCGGTTTTTTTGTGCGCGCGTCCCCTGTCCAGACTCAATCGACTCGGAGCGCGAACAGGACAATTCAAAGGAAAATGGCGCACCTGAGAGGATTCGAACCTCTGGCCTCTGCCTTCGGAGGGCAGCGCTCTATCCAGCTGAGCTACAGGTGCCTTGGCCGTTAGCTAACCTTGTTCCGATCCGGGTGCAACTGCAAATCCACCCGGAACAAACAGGTTTCAAGCAAAGAGATCATGCGCCAGTTCCAGCGCGTCGATCAGTGTGTCGACCTCATCCTTGGTGTTATAGAGCCCAAAGCTCGCCCGGCAGGTGGCAGTGACCCCGTAGAAATCCATCAACGGACCGGCGCAATGGTGGCCTGCGCGCACCGCAACGCCTTTCTTGTCCAGAATGGTCGATACATCATGCGCATGCCCTGCCCCGTCCAGCGTAAAGCTGAAAATGGCGGCCTTGTCAGCACGGGTGCCCTGAACCTGCAACCAGTTGAGGCCCGTCAACCGCTCCATCGCATAGTCGCGCAGACCAGCTTCGTGGGCGGCAATGTTCTCCATCCCCAAGTCCATCATATAATCCAGCGCCACGCCCAACCCGATGGTTTGCACGATACCCGGCGTTCCGGCTTCGAACTTCATCGGCGGATCATTGTAGATCACCTGATCCTTGCTGACCTCTTTGATCATGTCACCGCCCCCGATGAAGGGGCGCATTTCAGCCATGCGGTCGGATTTGATGTAAATCGCACCGGACCCGGAGGGACCGTAGAGCTTGTGGCCCGTAATCGCATAAAAGTCGCAACCGATGTCCAGAACATTGACCGGCATATGTACCGAACCCTGGCTGCCATCAACCAGAACCGGAACACCTTTGGCATGGGCCCCTTCTGTAATCGCCTTTACGTCCACAACGGTGCCTAAAACGTTGGAACATTGAGTGACGGCAACCAGTTTGGTCTTGGGGCCAATGGCGTCAATGACAGCCTGTGGGTCCAGCCCACCTTCGGCATCAACGTCAACCCATTTCAGGACAACACCCTGCCGTTCGCGCAGAAAATGCCAGGGGACGATGTTGGCGTGATGCTCCATCACGCTCAGCACGATCTCATCGCCTGCCTGTAGACGCGGCATGGCCCAGCCATAGGCGACAAGGTTGATCCCTTCGGTCGTACCAGAATTCAGGACAATATCGTCCTCATCTGAAGCGCCCAGAAACTTCGCAATCGTACCGCGCACGGACTCGTATTTCTCGGTCGCCAGATTGGACAGAAAGTGCAATCCACGGTGTACGTTTGAATATTCCTCAGCATAGGCGCGAGTCACCGCGTCGATCACCACCTGCGGCTTCTGCGCCGAAGCCCCGTTGTCCAGATAGGTCAGCGGTTTTCCGTTTACTTCACGCGAAAGAATAGGAAAGTCCGCGCGGATTTTCTGTACGTCATACATGGTATTTTCTTCCCTATACGGGGCCGCTGGGCATCAACATCAGGACAAATGGAACTGCAAGAACAGCAGATAACATTATGACCCAAAAGGATTTCAAGATCGAACCGAACTTATGCGCTTCATTGATGAAATGAAGTGTGATGTAGAGGCTGACGATGAAACTGGCCAGCACAAAAATCACCATCAGAAACGGCAACGCCATGGCGATCATCAGTGTCACCAGCAGTGCTGCAACTTGCAGAAACTGCAACCAAACCATCAGGGTCATGACATCTTCAAACGAGGCCACCCCGCCCAGGAACCGTCCGATCAGCAAGAACGCAACGATGCTGTACAATAGAATGCTGGCAGATTGCAGCAAGCCCAGAAAGACCGGCTGAGGTGGCGCGGCCAGATCCCCCTCGGGGACCATCACAAGCTGTTGCACAGCGACCTGAGACAACCCGTTCAGCACAACCGCTAGGAAGAACGCCAACCACAGCGCCTCTCGTCCCGGACGCAGAGCCAGCAACTGTCGTGCCGCGTCGGCCGGGCTTGTAACCGTCAAAACGGCCAAACTGATCAACGCTTGTGCGCTCATTGCGACCCCCTCTGCGCTTGTCGCAACCCTGCCAGCCAGAACCACAGGAAGACAACGAACCAGATCAGCCCGACCGCAGTCAGTGTCGGCCCTGGCCCGATGAACCCTGCCACCAGACCGTTCAACAGCACCAGCGGGGTAGAGGACAACAGCGCCCAGAACAAAGCAACCCGCGCGCCGTAAGCTGTCCCCTTCCCTCCAACCAACCGCGCGGCGCCGTGTGAGACGAACGCCAGCAGATAGAAGAACAGGGGCAGGATGATCACCGTGCCCAGCAACGCCCCGCCCATGAGCATATTCAGCTCCAGCCCTTCCAGATGGGCACGGCGAGACAGGCCGGGCAATTGCGCAACGAAAGCTACAATGCAAAACGCCATCACAAAGACCAGCGCGCGATCTTCGCGCTGGCCCAGATCGAGCAGCCGACGCACAACGCGCCCTGGCCCGCGATACGTGGCGGCGATATCCGACGTCACCGGCATCAGCTGTGCCGCGACAACCAGCCTTCAAGGCGATCGACAATGGCCTTCGACAGGGCGTCATCTTCGATCTCGTCCACGGCCTCGGCCAGAAACGCCAGCGTCAGCATGTTGGTCGCCTCTTTGGTCGGAACCCCGCGCGAGCGCAGATAGAACAGGGCCGTTTCATCAATCGCGCCCGAGGTCGAACCGTGCGAACACGCCACGTCATCAGCATAGATCTCAAGCTCGGGCTTGGCGAGGAACTGGCTGTCGTCGTCCAGAAGCAAAGACTGGCTGATCTGATAGCCATCGGTCTTCTGAGCGCCCTCCTTGACAAGGATCTTGCCCTGAAACACACCGGTCGCGCCGTTGCGCAGCACTTTCTTGAACACCTGACGGCTTTCACAATTCACAGCGTCATGAGTGATGAAGACGGTATCGTCGTGATGGAAGTCCCCGTCACCGACACAGGCGCCCGCAACGTGGGCCACCGCATCGTCTCCGGTCAGCTCGACCACCTGTTCGTTGCGCGTCAGCACGCCATTCACGGTCAGGGTGAAGGATTTGTAAACCGATTCCTGCCCAAGCCGCGTGAACATATGGGTCGCCGCGCGACGTTCATGATCGCGGCCTTGCGCCCGCACGTGATGCAACACACCGCCATCGGCGATGTCAATCTCCATGCATTTGTTGAACCGCGAGGCGGCAGGGCCATTTTCAAGGATCGTCACCTCGGCACCGCTTTCGACGCGGATGATATGGTGCAGCATCGCGTCAGAGGTTTCAGAGGCATGGCGATAAATAAAGCTGATCGGCTTGGACGGCTTGCCTGAGACATGAATCGCAATCCCATCCGCCGCAAAAGCCGTGTTCAGCGCCGCCAGAGGACGTTGCACAGGCGATTGACCCCGCGCTTCCAGCACGCCGTACAGCTCTTTCGCCCAGTGAATATCTTTAAAGCAAATGTCCTCGATCCGGTCGATGGTGACACCTTCCAGAGTCAGATCATCGGATTCCTCAGGGCTGAAAACACCATCAACGAAAACGATCTTCAAACGGTCCAGATCGGCGAACAGCATGGCCTCATCCGGGTCGAACAGCGCGGCCCGAGGGGCCTCGGGCGCTACCAGCGTATCCGGGCGGGTGTATTTCCAATACTCATCCCGGCGACCGGGCAGACCCATTTCCAGCACACGGGCCAGCGCGTCTTCGCGCGCGGCTCGAGTGCAACCGGCGTCGGGCATGACCAGATTGGCCAGCCGCGCCTCAGTAGCGGTTTGTTTCACTTCGGGCAGCGCCATCAGTTCACCTCGGCCAGAATGTCGGCGTAACCGTTGTTTTCAACTTCCAGTGCCAGATCGGGGCCACCGGTTTTGACGATCTTGCCGTCCGCCATGATGTGCACAACGTCAGGTTTGATGTGATCCAACAGGCGCTGATAGTGCGTGATCACCAAGAACCCACGTCCTTCGTCGCGCAGCGCGTTCACACCCTCTGCCACCAGCTTCATCGCGTCCACATCCAGACCCGAGTCGGTTTCGTCCAAGATGCACATCTTGGGTTCGAGCATCGCCATTTGCAGGATCTCGTTGCGCTTTTTCTCACCGCCCGAGAAGCCAACATTGACAGGGCGTTTCAGCATGTCTGCGTCGATTTTCAGCGACTTGGCCTTGGCGCGGACCTCTTTCAGGAAGTCAGCCGCCGACAGCTCATCCTCACCGCGCGCCTTGCGCTGGGCATTCACGGCGGTACGCAGGAAGGTCATGTTGCCCACGCCCGGAATTTCGACCGGGTATTGGAACGCCAGAAAGACACCAGCGGCGGCGCGCTCTTCCGGTTCCATCTCCAGCAGATCTTCACCGCCCAGAGTCGCCGACCCATCGGTTACTTCATACCCGTCGCGCCCCGAAAGCACATAGCTGAGCGTCGACTTACCCGAGCCATTCGGCCCCATGATCGCGTGCACCTTACCGGCCTCGACCGTCAGATCGACACCTTTAAGGATTTGCTTTTCTTCTTCCTCAAGTTTCACGTGAAGGTTCTTGATTTCAAGCATGATGGAGTTCCGTTTCCTGACTGTTCGTTGAAAAGCTCTCCAACAGGTTCGACTGACTGCGTTCGATACCATCCTGGTATGTCAGCGTTGCCGGAGGCTCTTGTTTCGCTTTTTGCGCAATGTCGTCCACCCCAAGAGGCATGGGCAAAGCACGTTCTATTCCGGTTGCATAATCGTAGAATTTCAAACCGGGCTTCGTATGTATTTCCTTGTGGGCAAACCAATGGTTGGCCACGCCGTAGCTGTCGGCCACGATCAGCCCGTGTAGGCTGGACGAAAACACCACGCAGCACGCCGCGATCTCATCGCACACGACCTTGGCCGGGCGCCGCGTGTCGATAAGGCGAAAACGCGGGTCTGAGCCGACCAGATTCTGAATTGCAGGATCGTCAACCTCAGTGTGATGCGGAACGATGCCGATGATATCCTGCTGTGGTTCGCTCCGGGCATGCACCTTGGCCGCGAGTATACCGGGATCACCGTAGGTTACGCCCCGCAGGTTCAGCAGGGACGCCGTGATCGGCCCGCGCACGGTTTTCAGCGGCTGCAACGTCTCGACAAAATCGGCCGCAAGCGGTTCAAGACATCCACTTCCCCAGATCATCGGCTTATGTGACGATCCACGCCCCAGCGCCCCTTTGCGGGCCAAGGACATGATCGAACCGATGGCAAACAAATCCGCCCGCACAGGTTTGGTCCAGACCACATCGCGGCCGGCCACGAAAGACACGACATCGCGTGACAGGTCATCGCCAAAATTGGGACGACTGGCCCACCAATACAGCTTGACCGGCTGCTTGTCGGGATGCGCTACAGACTGTTCCATCGCCTATCTCCGCCCCGCGCCAGCGCCGCGCAAAACCCCAGCGGTCCGCTGGGCGCAATACCCGGCAGGCGCAGTGGTTTTCAGCACATATTTCGAGTGCGCGGCCAATGTGAGACGTCCTTTTTGAAACAGGCAGGTGGTTAACCCACCGACCCCTCCAACGAGATGGCGACCAGTTGCTGCGCTTCCATGGCAAACTCCATCGGCAGCGCCTGCAACACGTCCTTGCAGAACCCGTTGACGACAAGCGCCACGGCCTCTTCCTCGTCCATGCCGCGCTGTCGGCAGTAAAACAGCTGATCGTCGTCCACTTTGGATGTGGTCGCCTCATGCTCAACGCGCGATGAGTTATTCTTGACCTCAATGTAAGGCACTGTGTGCGCCCCGCATTTGTCGCCGATCAGCAAGCTGTCACACTGGGTATAGTTGCGGCTGTTCTTAGCCTTGGGATGCATCGAGACCAGACCACGATAGGTGTTCTGCGCCTTACCCGCGCTGATGCCCTTGGACACGATGCGTGACTTGGTGTTTTTGCCCAGATGGACCATCTTGGTGCCGGTGTCAGCCTGCTGATAGTTGTTGGCGATGGCAATCGAATAGAACTCGCCTTGGCTTTCCTCGCCCCGCAGGATGCAGGACGGGTATTTCCATGTTACAGCGGAACCGGTCTCCACCTGCGTCCACATCACCTTAGACCGGTCGCCCCGGCAATCGGCGCGTTTGGTCACAAAGTTATAGATGCCGCCCTTGCCATTCTCATCACCGGGGAACCAGTTCTGGACGGTCGAGTATTTCACCTCGGCATCTTCTTCGATGATGATCTCGACCACAGCCGCGTGCAGCTGTGCGGTATCGCGCTGGGGTGCGGTGCAGCCTTCCAGATAGGACACATACGAGCCCTTATCGGCAATGATCAAGGTGCGTTCAAATTGACCTGTGTTCTCCGCGTTGATGCGGAAATACGTGCTCAGCTCCATCGGGCAGCGCACGCCCGGCGGGATGTAGACGAACGAGCCATCCGAGAACACGGCCGAATTCAGCGTGGCATAGAAATTGTCCGAGACCGGAACCACCGAACCCAGATATTTCTTGACCAGTTCGGGATGTTCTTTGATCGCCTCAGAGATCGAGCAGAAGATCACACCCGCTTTCTTCAGTTCCTCCTGAAACGTGGTTCCAACAGAAACCGAGTCGAACACCGCATCCACGGCAACCTTGCGACCCTCAGCCGGGGCATCCTCTGCACCCTCGATGCCCGCCAGAATCATCTGTTCTTTCAGAGGGATACCCAGCTTTTCGTAAGTCGCCAGCAGCTTGGGATCGACCTCATCCAAGGACTTGGGCTTTTCTTCCATCGACTTGGGACGGGCATAGTAATACTGGTCCTGAAAGTCGATCTTGGGATAGCTGACCATCGCCCAGTTCGGTTCATCCATCTGAGTCCAGCGCTCGAACGCGGCCAAACGCCATTCGGTCATCCACTCGGGCTCTTCGTTCTTTTCCGAGATCAGGCGGACGATATCAGGGTTCACGCCCTTGGGCGCGTATTCCATCTCGATATCGGTTTCCCAGCCGTATTTATAGGTTCCGACCTCGCGTACCGCATCCACGGTTTCCTGATCGACACCTTCTTTTACCTGGGTCTGGTCCAAAGCGGCCATAAGACACCCTCCGTCTGATCACGCGGCCCGCGCGCGATGCTTTTTCTCTTTTTCCAGCCACGTTTCCGCGAAACGCAGCACATCTTCTTCCGTTGTCTCAGGCCCCAGCGAAACGCGAATGGCGCTGGACGCTGTAGCCTCGTCAAATCCCATTGCGGTCAGAACCGCACTTGCACGCACCTTGCCGCTGGAACAGGCCGAACCCGCGCTAACCGCAAACCCTGCCAGATCCATCTGCATGACCTGCGTCTCACCCTTCCATCCGGGGGTGGCGAAACACAGGGTGTTCGGCAGGCGTTCGCAATCTTTCCCGACAAAAATAGTAGATTTAGAACCGGCCTCAAGGGCCTTTTCTAGAATATTTCTAAATTCTTTGACCCGCTCCCAAACTCCATCGGCCAGATCACGCGCCGCAGCTTCAGCAGCAGCCCCGAACCCCGCGATTCCAATGACATTTTCGGTACCCGAGCGCCGCCCCATCTCTTGCCCGCCGCCCTTGATCCGGGCGGGCAGATCGGTGCCGCGCTTCATCACAACCGCGCCAACGCCTTTTGGACCACCAAGCTTATGGGCCGAGATCAATGCCATCTGCGCATCCAGCCAGTTGAACGCCACCGGCAATTTCCCGAACGCCTGAGTCGCATCCGTAACCGCCAGACCTGCTGGCAACGCCTGCACGATCCCTGTCTCGGAATTGGCAAGTTGCAGCGTGGATTGCGCCGGATCGGCCACTGTAACTGCCCCCTCCGGTGAAACTAGCAAGTCTTCCATAGTCCACGCCCGAACCGCATCATGTTCAATGGCAGCCCCGTGCAGACCTCGACCTTCTAAAGCCAGCGCTGCCCCTTCGGTCGATCCTGATGTGAATACGATATCCGCACCATCCGCCCCGAATGCAGTCGCAATTTGTGCCCGCGCACGCTCAATCACTGCCTTGGCCGCGCGACCTTCGGCATGGACCGAGGAGGGGTTGCCGCACATCTCCATCGCGGCAATCATCGCCTCGCACGCCTCGGGGCGCAGTGGGGTTGTTGCGTTATGGTCCAGGTAAACACGTGTCACGGATTCACCTTTTCGCCGACCAGAACATTTTGTTTGTTCCTTGTCATCTTATTCGTCCACAACGGCAAACAGGCTGGGCACCGCCGGACAAGGCGCAAGATCGTTCTGAATTACATCCGATAGGCGCGTCTGATGCAGGAAAACGTAGACATGGGCGCTCAGCCCTTCCCACAGTCGATTGGTTAGAGATTGCGCCCGGCTGCCAGACAGCGCCCCGGTCGCACCTGCGCCTTTTTGCAACGCGTCGACGGTTTCATCGACTGCGGCCAGAATCTCAACCACGCGGATCTCGGATGCGGGGCGGGCCAGACGATAGCCGCCACCTGGTCCACGCACCGACGATACCAAATCGGCCCGGCGCAGTTTGACGAAGAGCTGCTCAAGATACGGAAGTGAAATATCCTGACGCGCCGAAATTTCGCCAAGCGTCACCAGCCCGTCCGAGGGCTGAAGGGCGATATCGGCCAGCGCCACCATCGCATAACGACCCTTGGTCGACAGCTTCATTTGCATTCCCTCATGGCAGTTTACGCGCGAAATCATTGACGTCGCCGCTGCCAGTGCGTATCTCCGACAGGCGGCGCTTCGGCGCCTAGTATCACAATTAGAACCGTTCTAAGGTGCCCGACGATAACCGTCAAGTATTTCTGGGCACCCAGAAGAAAAAGACAGGACCGACGCACACATGCCCGAGGTGATTTTTCCCGGACCAGAAGGCCGCTTGGAAGGCCGCTACCACCCGCAAAAGGAAAAAGACGCACCGATCGCCATCGTGCTGCACCCGCATCCTCAATTCGGCGGGACCATGAACAACAAGGTGGTCTATAACCTGCACTACGCGTTCTATAACATGGGGTTCACCGTTCTGCGGTTCAACTTCCGTGGCGTGGGCCGCAGCCAGGGCGAATACGATCAGGGCGTGGGCGAGCTAAGCGATGCGGCCTCGGCGCTGGACTATTTGCAGTCGATGAACAACAACTCGAAACATTGCTGGGTCGCAGGGTTTTCCTTTGGCGCATGGATCGGGATGCAGTTGCTGATGCGCCGCCCCGAAATCACCGGCTTTATCAGCGTCTCGCCGCCTGCCAATATGTACGACTTTTCGTTCCTGGCCCCTTGCCCGTCCTCGGGGCTGATCATCAACGGATCGGCAGACCGCGTGGCCCCTCCGGCGGATACCACATCGCTGGTCAATAAGCTGCACGAGCAAAAGGGCATCACCATCACTCATAACGAGGTGGAAGGCGCCGATCACTTCTTCCAGGACCGCCATATGGACACGCTGATCACCGATGTCAGCGACTATGTGAAACGCCGCCTGACCGAGAATACGCGCTGATGTCCGACACGATCACTTCACTGGCGTCCAAGCTGGCCGAAGACACAATGAAAGTGATGGACGAAACTGGCGACGACCGGTTCTTTGTCGAAGTTGGCGAGATGCTGGGCGCCTCGTCCCAGACATTGGAAGAGGCGTTTCTGACGGAAATTCGCGTTCGGTTGGCCGAACGCAAAGCGCGCAAATTTGTGGTGCAAAGACTGGCGGAACATCGCAGTCAGGTGAAAGCAATCGAAAAGCAATGACAGAACGGCTGTCCGCTCAGATCTCGTTTCTGAAACAGGCGGACAAGCTGAAATCCGTCAACCGCGCCAACACGCTACTGGACCAGTCCAGGGCCGAAAACGCCGCCGAACACAGCTGGCATCTGGCCTTGTGGGCGCTGGTCATGTCCCCACTGGCCGAGGCAGAGGTGCAGATCGACCGCGTGATCCAGATGTTGTTGCTGCATGATCTGGTCGAGATCGTGGTCGGCGATCATCCCATCCACCTGCAAACAGACTGGGACGCGGTGGAGAAAGCCGAACACGCAGCGGCGCTTGAGCTTTTTGGCCTGTTGCCGTCGGATCAGGCGCAAGCATTTCTGTCCCTCTGGCAAGAGTTCGAAGCAGACGCGACGCCTGACGCGCAATTCGCCAAGCGATTGGACCGGTGCCAGCCTTTGTTCCAGGTCCTGTGCGCGCCCAACCCCAACCCCGACCACATCGAGATTGCCAGAGATAACCTGAACGCAGGGCGCGCAGCCTATCTTGAGTCGGCGCTGCCAGCAGCATTCGCCCACGCCCATGCGATCTTGCGCAATGAAGCCCCAGTCGAAACCGCGTTTTCAACCCGCCTCCCCTTTTTGGTGGAAGCCGATCAGTTGAAAGCGGTTCTGCGGGCCTCGCGATTGTTGTCGAACGACCGTTTTGAAAACTCGGCTGAACATTCCTGGCATATCATGCTGTTTGCGTGGGTTTTGGCGGAATATGGCGGTTCTGAGGTTTCGATCTCACGCGTGCTTCGGATGTTGTTGCTGCATGACATTGTGGAAATTGACGCGGGCGACCACCCTATCCACGGCCAAGTAGACAAAGCCGCTCAGGATGCCGAAGAGCGTGCTGCCGCGGACCGCCTGTTTGGGCTTCTGCCCACCGACCAGCGCGACGCGTTTCATACAATCTGGTTGGAATTCGAAACGGCCGAAACCCCCGACGCCCAATTCGCCAAGGCAATTGACAGGTTCCAAACCCCAATAGGCAACCTCGTCACCGGTGGCGGTTCATGGGTGGAGTATAATGTGACCCTTGCACAGATCGACAGCCGCGTCGGCGTTCCGATCAACCGAGGCGCACCGCAGCTTTGGTCATGGCTGCGGCCGCAGCTTGAGGCCCATTTCGCCAGTCGCCACCCCGCGTGACCTCTTGCCCCAGTATGAAATCAGACCTGAACGCCCACTTCACGTATGGTTTCCTGATCTGCTTTGTCACGAGATTACCCCGCGCTGACCAACCAGCCGAAAAGAACAATCAAGGCGGAAAGAGCGACCACGGATTTCGCAAAAATCGTCATTTTTAAAAAACTCTAAACTCGAAAAACTATCGCTTTGATACCATTTTTCTTTTCCAAAAACAGTCCGGTAATCCTGACCAATTGAAGTAAATCCGCACGATCTTCAAACGCTCTACTTTGCGCAAGAAAGGCCTTGCCTGCGCCGATAGTTTCATGGTCAATCCAAGCCGCCACACTCAGATCGAGACCCCGATGCCCAAAGCCTATTTCATCCTGTTGTTCGCCGTGATCGCCGAGACCATCGGCACCACCGCTTTGCAAGCCAGTCAGCAGTTCACACGGTTCTGGCCCTCGGTTCTCGTGGTGGTCGGATACGGCATTGCGTTTTATCTGATGGCGCTGACTCTTCGCTACATGCCCGTCGGGATCGTCTATGCAATCTGGTCCGGTATGGGCATTGCTCTGATCGCGATCATCGGCTTCGTAGTATTTGGCCAGCGCCTGGATTGGCCCGCCGTGCTTGGACTGAGCATGATCCTGACCGGAATCCTCGTCATTCACCTGTTTTCCAAGACTGCAGGGCACTGACCGCCGGTTAGGGCTGGCCTATTTGCTCAAACCGCGCTATGCGCGCGGCAACTTCCCGTTTTAAGGCTGACCTCATGGACCTGCGCAATATCGCAATCATCGCTCACGTGGACCACGGCAAGACGACCCTGGTAGATGAGCTGCTCAAACAATCCGGCGCGTTCCGGGAAAATCAGGCCGTGGCGGAACGCGCCATGGACAGCAACGATCTGGAACGCGAGCGCGGTATCACCATCCTTGCCAAAGCGACTTCGGTCGAGTGGAAAGGCACCCGCATCAACATCGTAGACACCCCTGGCCACGCCGACTTCGGCGGCGAGGTAGAGCGCATCCTCTCGATGGTCGACGGCGTAGTTCTGCTGGTCGATGCCGCTGAAGGTCCGATGCCCCAAACCAAATTCGTGACCTCCAAAGCGCTGGCACTGGGCCTGCGTCCGATCGTTGTGCTGAATAAGGTCGACAAGCCCGACGCTGAACCCGACCGCGCGTTGGATGAATGTTTCGACCTGTTCGCCAATCTGGGCGCCGATGATGATCAACTGGACTTCCCGGCCATGTACGCCTCGGGCCGCTCGGGCTGGGCGGATATGGAGCTGGATGGCCCCCGCAAGGACCTGACCGCTCTGTTTGATCTGATCGTGGATCACGTGCCTGCGCCGAAACAGGCCGACAAAAAAAACGAACCCTTCCGCATGCTGGCCACCACGCTGGGCAGCGATCCGTTCATCGGCCGCATTCTGACCGGCCGTGTGGAAAGCGGGACTCTGAAAGCGGGTGACAGCCTCAAGGCCCTGTCGCGCGACGGGACCCTGATCGAAAACTTCCGCGCCTCGAAAATTCTTGCCTTCCGTGGCCTGGCGCAACAGCCCATCGACGTGGCCGAAGCCGGTGACATCGTCACCATCGCAGGCATGAGCAAGGCAACCGTGGCAGATTCGCTGGTTTCCCCGCAGGTGGACGAGGCCCTGCCCGCTCAGCCCATCGACCCGCCGACCATCACAGTGACCTTTGGCATCAACGACTCGCCTCTGGCCGGTCGTGACGGCAAAAAGGTCCAGTCCCGCGTGATCCGTGACCGCCTGATGAAAGAGGCCGAATCGAATGTCGCCATCCGCATCAGCGACACCCCCGGTGGCGAGGCGTTCGAGGTCGCAGGCCGTGGCGAATTGCAGATGGGCGTTCTGATCGAAAACATGCGCCGCGAAGGATTTGAACTCAGCATCTCACGTCCGCAGGTCCTGTTCCGCGAAGAAGACGGCCAGCGGCTGGAGCCCATCGAAGAAGTCACCATCGACGTGGATGACGAATTCTCGGGCGCTGTGATCGAAAAAATCACAGGTGCGCGCAAGGGCGAGCTGGTCGAGATGCGCCCAGCCGGTGCCGGCAAGACCCGCATCATCGCGCATGTCCCCTCGCGCGGTCTGATCGGCTATCACGGTGAATTCCTGACCGACACCCGCGGAACCGGTGTTTTGAACCGCGTGTTCCACGGCTGGGCCGCGCATAAGGGACCGATCCCCGGACGTCGCGCGGGCGTTTTGATCTCGATGGAGAAAGGTCAGGCGGTCGCCTACGCCCTGTGGAACCTTGAAGAGCGTGGCCGCATGTTCGTGGCGCCACAAACAGATGTCTATCAGGGTATGGTAATCGGCGAGCATTCGCGCGACAACGATCTGGAAGTGAACCCGCTGAAGGGCAAAAAGCTGACCAACGTTCGTGCCAGCGGCTCGGACGATGCGGTGCGCCTGACGCCTCATGTCCAGTTCTCGTTGGAGGAAGCTATCGCTTATATCGACGATGACGAATTGGTCGAGGTCACGCCCAACGCGGTCCGCTTGCGCAAACGATTCCTGGATCCGCACGAGCGCAAACGCATGGCAAAGTCTGCGTAAGGAAAAGACTGTAAAACAGTTCACAGTGTGGAAACAATTCCACAATCGTGACATATTTGCGTCCACCACGGAAAAACACACAACATATAGGCCCGCCTTACTGGCGGGCTTTATTGTTGTTTTTAATGCATTTTCCATTTTTGCCCCGAAATTGAGGGCTTTTCTTTTTCCCGCACTTCTTGAAAATGTGGCGAGGGATGGCTGTAATTATGTTTAAAGTATGGCACGAGTGTTCGTGCAAATACGGCTTAATGAGTACTAAGGAGTAACGCCATGCGCGTAAAATCTCGTTTACTGTCAATTGTTTTTGTTTCGGCCGCAATTCCGTTTGTAGCACCCGCTCCGGCATTAGCCGCCGACAAATGCACGGTCAAAACCGCACGTCAGTCGGTTTCAACTGAAACTCTGTGCGGTTGCTCTGTGGTTGACGCACGGATGCTGCGTTATATTCAGAGACGCGCAGATTTCGAGGACATCTTGGCGCGTACATCAGAGTTCTGCCCGGCTTTTGCGGCGGTTCTGACGGATATCCCTACGGCGACGATCGCTTCAAATACACAGCGCACCGGTGACGGTGACGCGAATGATGATGGCGACAACGGCAACGGCGGCGGCGGTGACAACGGCGGCGGCGGTGACAACGACGACGGCGGTGACAACAACGGTGGTGGTGACAACGACGACGGCGGCGACAACGGCGGCGGCGGTGACAACGGCGGCGGTGACAACGATGACGGCGGCGACAACGGCGGTGGCGGTGACAACGACGACGGCGGCGACAACGGTGATAATGGCGGCGACGGCGACGGAAATGGCGGCGACAACAGTGACAATGGCGGCGACGGGGACGGAAACGGCGGCGACAACGGTGACGATGGCGGCGACGGAGACGGAAACGGCGGCGACAACGGTGACGATGGCGGCGACGGCGACGGAAACGGCGGCGACAACGGTGACGATGGCGGCGACGGAGACGGAAACGGCGGCGACAACGGTGACGATGGCGATGACGGAAACGGGAACGGAAACGGGAACGGCGGCAGCAACGGAAACGGGAACGGAAACGGAAACGGGAACGGTGGCAGCAACGGAAACCAGGGCAACAACGGAGGCGGCAACGGCTCTGAAGGTGCGAGCCCCGGTCAAGGCGACAATGCCAACGACGACGAAAGCTGATCGCAGCCCATTCTAACAAAGACAGAGAGGCGACCAACCGGTCGCCTCTTTTTTTCCTGAGCTCTAATGTAGGGTCACGCTAAGAACGTCCGTAAACGCCCACCCAACTGCTGGGTTTCCGGGGGTCTTGCATCCGCAAGAAGAAATAGCGGGTATCCGACCAGCGTTTGATCCGGTTGGTTAGATTGTCCAAAACCAAATCTCCTGATGCGGACCGATAGACCAGAACGGCATGCGCGTTTCTCTGTCTATCGAGCACTGTGGCGATCAAAAGCTTGCTGGGATCAATACCTGCTCGGATCAGATCACGTTTCTTCAGCAGGGCAAAATCCTCACAATCACCGCCAAGCGAAGTCGGCAACGCCCAGCGTTCGCGCGTGCGGTACTGCGATTGGTCGGTCACTTCACGCGTCGTCGCATTTACGCGGCGGTTCACACGGTTCACAATCTGCATCTCTTGCTGACTGGTCAGCACGACCGAGCGCTTGCTGGAACAGGCCCAAGTATATTGTCGGCACAATTGTCGCGCACCTGAAGGTGGGGGAGACGAAACAGCGGTCTGGATAAAGCTGTTTTCTCGGGCTTCGGCCGGGGCGGTTGCAAAAAGTGCCCCGGATGCCAATGCAGCTAGGCCAACAGCCCGAGCCGTCGCAGGTACAAGGCGCCCAACAACGGTTCCGAGTTCACTGCCAAACGATTTCATGCCTGTCCCTCGATCCTGGTTCATCCAAGCGATTGCCGACAAACCGGACCGTATCCCCATTTCGGAAACTATCGGTAAACGGGCACGTCGACGCAATCTAAGGGAAAATTGACGGGGAAAAGAGGCGGAAATTCGTCACTCAATATGACCATTTCAGGCAAGAATTGCGGTGCTGCTGTCACAATTGTGGGGCGCGCGCTTTGTTCCGCCTCAACGGATAACAAATCAACTATTTGAAAATAAAAGATTCTCTGAAATCAAATTAATGACCCAATCGATACATAGCAAAACTTGTCCGACTGGGCCAAAATCCGCGCATCAAAGTGCTGTCACCCTTCACAGGTACACGACAGCAGGTGCGATTCTATTCGGTGATCTCAACAACCACCAATTCTCGCTCGCTTGCATCACGTGCGAAGTCCAGCGCAGCCTGATATTCATCCGAGTTGTAACACTCGACCGCGGCCTCAAGCGATGGAAAGCGCGCGACCACATTGCGCGGGCGTTCTTTGCCTTCAAGTTGTACAAAGCGTGCCGCGCGCGCGATGAATGTTCCACCATGCTTGGCAATCGCCGGTCCGGCCAATTCTGCATATTTCCCATATGCGTCTGTGTCCGTCACCGTCACATGTGCAATCCAAAGAGCCGCCATACTATCCTCCCAAAACGTTTTCGGCCGCTCTGATCGCAGCCTCGGAATTCGTAGCGTCCTTGCCGCCACCCTGGGCCATATCAGGGCGACCACCGCCACCTTTGCCGCCCAGCTCAACTACCGCAGCGCGCACCAAGTCGACAGCCGAGACCTTGTCGGTCAGGTCCGCGGTCACACCAGCGGCAACAGCCGCCTTGCCACCCGCATCTGCGATCAGCAGAACAGCGCCCGTGCCCAAACGGCTTTTGTGTTCGTCGATCAAAGCAGGAAGGTCTTTGCCAGACACGCCTGTCAGGGCCTGTGCCAGGAACGGCACACCGTTAACATCCTTGGCCTCGGCACCGCCTTGGCCTGAACCGCCTGCCATCGCCAGGTCACGGCGCAATTGCGCCACCTCGTTCTGCAATGCCTTGCGCTCGTCCAGCAGGGATTTCACGCGGCCAACCACATCATCGGGCTGCGCTTTCAACTCCAGTGCAACTTGAGCCAGACGGTGATCCTGCGCCGACAGATAGCGGAAGGCGGCATCCCCAGTCAGGGCCTCGATCCGACGCACACCGGCACTGCTGGCACTGTCGCCCAGCACAACGAAAGTGCCAATATCTCCGGTCTGACGCACATGCGTACCGCCGCACAGCTCGATGGACCAGGTTTCACCGTCCTGACCTTTGCCAGTTGCCGCTTTGCCCATCGACACGACGCGCACTTCGTCACCATATTTCTCGCCAAACAGCGCCTGTGCGCCCAATGCGCGCGCATCCTCCGGTGTCATGATCCGTGTTTCAACGGCCGAGTTCTGTCGGATGAAATCATTCACCTCCCGCTCGACTTTCTGGATTTCGTCAAGAGCAAGCGCCTTAGAATGACTGAAATCGAACCGCAAACGATCCGCTGCGTTCAAAGATCCCCGCTGGGCTACATGATCGCCCAGCGTTTCGCGCAACGCCTCGTGCAGCAGGTGCGTGGCCGAGTGGTTGGCCCGGATCGCGCTGCGGCGGGTGTGATCGACCTCAAGCTCGACCCCGTCGCCTTTGGATAGCGTGCCCTGGCTGACGGTCACCTTATGCGCATAGACCTTACCTTCGGCAAATTTGCGCGTGTCTTCGACCTTGGCCACGTCCTGCATATTCTCGAGCCGCCGGATTTCACCGGTATCCCCGACCTGACCACCGGCCTCACCATAGAACGGGGTCTGGTTCACGATAACCCAACCGGTGCCACCCTGCTCGATGGTGTCGACCAGCGCGCCATCCACGACCAGAGCAGCCACCTGCCCTTCGGCTTTTTCGGTATCATAGCCAAGGAAATCCGTGGCCCCGGCGCTATCCAGCACGTCAAACCAAACGGCCTGATCCGCCGCCTCGCCCGAGCCCGCCCAGGCAGCGCGCGCCTTGGCCTTTTGTTCGGCCATGGCTGCATCGAACCCGTCGGTATCCACGGTCCGGCCCTTTTCACGCAGCGCATCCTGCGTCAAGTCCAGCGGGAAGCCATATGTGTCGTACAGTTTGAACGCCGCATCACCGGGCAGAGCCTCACCTTCGGGCAGTCCCGCGACCTCATCATCCAGCAGTTTCAGACCGCGATCGAGGGTCTGCTTGAACCGGGTTTCCTCCAGCAGCAGCGTTTCTTCGATCAGCGCCTGCGCCTGCCCCAGTTCTGTATATTGCGCGCCCATCAACTGCACCAGCGAGGGCACAAGGCGATGCATCACCGGGTCCCTTGCACCCAGCAAATGCGCATGGCGCATTGCACGGCGCATGATCCGGCGTAGAACGTAACCGCGGCCGTCATTGCTGGGCATCACGCCATCGGCAATCAGGAACGAGGTCGACCGCAGGTGATCCGCAATCACGCGGTGATGCACGTTCTGATCGCCATAAGGATCCACACCGGTGGCATCGGCAGACGCTTCGATCAGCGTTTTGAACAGGTCCGTGTCATAGTTGTCATGACTGCCCTGTAGCAGAGCGCCGATCCGCTCCAGCCCCATGCCAGTGTCGATGGACTGCATGTCCAGTTCCACCATCGAGCCGTCCTCAAACTGCTCATTCTGCATGAACACGATGTTCCAGATTTCGATGAAGCGGTCGCCGTCTTCCTCGGCCGAACCCGGAGGGCCGCCCCAGATGTGGTCGCCATGGTCATAGAAAATCTCGGTGCATGGACCACAGGGACCGGTCGGGCCCATCTGCCAGAAATTGTCATTGGTGGCGATGCGGATGATCCGGTCTTCGGGCACGCCGACCTTTTTCCAGATCTCGAATGCCTCATCGTCGGTGTGATAGACCGTGGTCAGCAGGCGGTTCTTGTCGATGCCGAATTCCTTGGTGATCAGCTCCCACGCGAAGGGGATCGCATCATGCTTGAAATAGTCCCCGAACGAGAAATTCCCCAGCATCTCAAAGAATGTGTGGTGGCGCGCGGTGTAGCCCACATTGTCCAGATCGTTGTGTTTTCCACCTGCGCGCACACATTTCTGCGCAGTGGTCGCCCGGCTGTAGTCGCGCGTCTCAAGCCCGGTGAACAGGTTCTTGAACTGCACCATGCCCGAGTTCACGAACATCAGGGTCGGGTCATTGCGCGGCACGAGCGGGCTTGAAGCCACAACCTCATGCCCCTGTTTGGCGAAATAGTTCAGAAAGGTCGATCGGATATCGTTCAGCGTGGGCATAAGGCTCTCTCAGCGCGCAATCATCTTGTTCGAAAACGGGTTTATCGCTGTCCCTGCGGATAGTCCACAGGGGAGGCCACGCAAACGAAACAAGGCGGCCCCATTGGACCGCCCCGCGTTCACAATTCCGGGATGCCGTCAGGCTTCGAGAATATCGTCATCCTCAGTGGCACCGGGCGGCATGTCGAAGTCCAACCCATGCGCGGCGCGGATCTTGTCCTCAATCTCCAACGCCGAGCGACTGTTATCGCGCAGATATTGTTTGGCATTCTCTCGCCCCTGCCCGATCCGCTCGTCCCCGTAGCTGAACCAAGAGCCCGACTTCTCAACCACACCGGCCTTAACGCCCAGATCCAGCAGCTCGCCCATCTTGCTGATGCCTTCGCCATACATGATGTCGAATTCCACCTGCTTGAACGGCGGGGCCACCTTGTTTTTTACAACTTTGACGCGGGTCTGGTTGCCGACAACCTCATCGCGGTCCTTAATCGCGCCGATACGCCGAATGTCCAAACGCACCGAGCTGTAGAATTTCAGCGCGTTGCCCCCAGTGGTCGTCTCCGGGCTGCCAAACATGACGCCGATTTTCATCCGAATCTGGTTAATGAAGATCACCATACAATTCGAACGGCTGATCGAGCCGGTCAGCTTGCGCATCGCCTGGCTCATCAGACGGGCCTGCACGCCGACATTGCTGTCGCCCATGTCGCCCTCCAGCTCAGATTTCGGCGTCAGCGCCGCGACCGAGTCGACCACAACCATATTCACCGCACCCGAGCGCACCAGAGTATCAGTGATCTCAAGCGCCTGCTCGCCCGTGTCGGGCTGCGAGATCAGCAACTCATCCAGATCGACACCCAGCTTACGAGCATATTGCGGGTCCAACGCGTGTTCCGCGTCAACGAACGCACAGACACCGCCGCGCTTTTGCTGTTCTGCAATACAATGCAGCGTCAGCGTGGTCTTGCCCGAACTTTCTGGCCCGTAAATCTCAACAATTCGGCCCATCGGCAGCCCGCCAATCCCCAGCGCGATATCCAGACCCAGCGATCCGGTCGAGCTGGCCTCGATATCCTGTTTGGAATCCTCGCCCAGCTTCATGATCGAGCCCTTGCCGAACTGCCGTTCAATCTGGGCCAGCGCGCTGTCGAGCGCCTTTTGCTTGTCTGCGTTTTTCTTGTCGCTCATCGTCAGAAGATCCGCCATTGTCCTGTCGCCTTCTCTTGTGTCACACCCTTGAACGGGCGGCAATCACTGCTTTGTTCGCCTCTTGTTCCTTATGAGACCAAAAAGAGAACATTTCAACTAAAACTTACAGAACTTACCTTTCGGCAATTGTGTTAAAGAGTCGTTTACGCCAATCTGCAAAAAAGAATGAACTCTGACAGGGACGATTAAATGCTTGTTTTCTATGAGGAACGTCTTGCATTTCTGTCCGTCCCCAAAACCGGCAGCACCGCTTACCACAGCGCTTTGCGGGACCGGGCGGATATCGTTGTCACAGGACCGCCCGACCTGAAACATGCTCCGGTCCGGCGCTATGACCGTTTCTTTCAGAACATTTTCAGAAAAATGCACGACACAGAGATGGAGATCATGGCCGTGGTCCGCGAACCGATCGACTGGCTGGGCAGTTGGTATCGATTCCGCAGCCGTCCCGAGCGGCTGAATCACCCTCATTCAACCCATGATCTCAGCTTTGACGACTATGTTCAGGCCTATATGCAATCCCCGCGTCCGGAATATGCGGATGTCGGCAGCCAGAGCCAGTTCTTCCGCACCCGCAGCAACGGATTCGGGGCGACGCACGTCTTCAAATATGAACATCAGGACAAAATCCTGAGCTTCCTACAATCCCGTCTGAATATGGAGATCACACTACCGCGCGAGAATGTCTCTCCCCTCCGTGACTTGACGCTAAGCGGCGAAACCGAGCGCAAATTCCGGCGCAAACATGCGGCCGAGTTCGCGTGTCACGACGCGGCCCTCTGACTGTTTCAGTTCAATTGCTGGAACACCGCTTCGGTCAGTTCGTTCAAGGAAAACGGCTTCGGCAGGAAAGCCGAATGCGCAAGCTCGGGACCCGAGTCGCCAAATGCCCCTTCGGTATATCCCGACATGAAAATGACGCGGACATCTGGACGGTCTTTCATCGCCTGACGCACCCAGGTTGGGCCATCCATGCCCGGCATCACCACGTCGGTGACGAAGAGATCGACATTCAGGGCCCCGTCTTCCAGCAGATGCAGCGCCTCTTCCGCCGAAGCTGCTTCCAAAACGGTATAGCCCTTTAGGCGCAGCGCGCGGGTTGCAAAGGCGCGCACCGGTGCTTCATCCTCGACCAACAGAACTACGCCTTCACCCTGACGAGCAGCTTGTGTTTGCGGTGCCTGCACGGCGGGTTCTTCGACACGTTCGGATGCGGCTGAGACCGGCAGATAAACCGTAAACTCGGTTCCCCGGCCCAAAACGCTGTCAACAAAGATGAAACCGCCGGTCTGTTTCACAATACCGTAGACCGTTGACAGGCCTAGCCCCGTCCCCTCGCCCGTACGTTTAGTTGTGTAGAAAGGCTCGAACACTTTTTGCAACTTGTCCGCCGGAATACCCGTACCACTATCGATCACCTTGACGGTGACATACTCCCCCGGTTGCACTGTAGCGCGATCGCGGCGCAGAGGCTCAGTCAGCGACACCACTTCAGTCTCGATCCGCACCTCGCCACCTTCGGACATGGCGTCGCGGGCATTCACGACTAGGTTCATGAACACTTGTTCCAACTGCCGCTTGTCGGCGCGCACCGGTTTCAGCACTGGATCATGGCTGAGGATCAGGCGGATTTTCTCACCCACCAGCCGGTTCAATAGATGGATCAGGTCCGAGATCGTGTCCCGCAAGTCCAACACCTCGGGCTGCAAGGTCTGCTTGCGCGAAAAGGCCAGCAACTGACTGACCAGAGCTGCCGCCCTGTTGGCATTCTGGTTAATCTGCACCAGATCACCATAGTTAGGATCATTCTGATCATGCCTCAGCAGCAACAGGTCGCAATGCCCCGAAATCGCCGTCAGCAGGTTGTTGAAATCATGCGCCACGCCCCCAGCCAACTGACCGACGGCCTGCATCTTTTGGCCCTGTACGAATTGTGCCTCAAGCGTCTTGAGTTCGGTGGCATCGTTCAGAACCGCGATCAGGCAGACCTCGCCGTTATTTACCACGCGGCTCAGCGTCACCTGCACGAACATCTCTTTGTCCTGCCGTGGCAAGCGCAGAAACTCCGAACTTGGCGGGCTGTCTTCGGCCGCTGCGCGGGCCAGCCAATCTAAGATGGGATAGCCGAGCCCCTGCATAATCTGGACAACATTTGTCTGGCCTGGAACGATCTCGCCAACAAGTTTCACGGCCAGCCGGTTGGCGTCCAGAATTTCTCCGTTCGGCGACAGACACATGATGGCAACCGGAAGGTCAGCAAACGGAGCCTCAGTTCGAGGAGTGTTTGAAGTGTCCACTGGGACCAGAGCCAAGTCGACGACCGATCCCGATTTGGACAGTTCCTTAGTGACCACGGAAACCGAACCATCCTTGGTGTCAATCGAGACGATTTTACCATCCTCAGGCGGCTCACTGGAAAAGAGCTGTTTAGCTGTTTCCGGTGTTAGACCCAGAAGATGTTTCGCCATCCTGTTGGAACGTATCACTGCTCCGTTGCGTCCAAGCGTCACTACCGGGACCGAAACGTCTTCCCACTGACCCGGCGCTTCCAGATGAAACCGCCAGCAAAACAAGTCATTGTTCACCCCAAACACCGATATCGGAACGGTTGAACCGACGGAAACAACCTCTTCTCGCGCTTTGCCGTGGATTTCGGCCATTGCCTGAAGGCGCAGTAAAATCGCCGCCGGATTAGCAAAAATGGCCGTAAGGCACTTATCAATTCGCGTGCCTGGCGTTGCATGAAACCGTTCACGTGCGGCGGTGTTTGCGGTCAGAATGACGCCATCTGCGTTGGCGGTGATGCAGGGAAACAGGTCTTGTTCCGCAAATGCTGCCATCACCCCCGCGGATTTCCTCGTGGCCCAATCCATGATGCCACCGCGTGCCGCAACCAGCGCACCTGCCGCTAAAAGCGAGATTCCCGCAACGATAAACCCCCCACCCCAGCCGCCCGGCAACACGCCTGCCAAGGGGGCTATGGCGACCAGAATTCCAACAACAGCCAACAGCGTCAGCCGCGCCACTGCCGGAGTTTTGCGAAGGGCGAGGTCGGAAAAAACATCTGTGGTTTCTGACATAAACAACTCTGGTCTTGGGGCGTTCGCGCAAGTGAGCCCAAAATAGGTTAATGTCCGTTTAATGAAATTCAGACACTCTGCTCAAGGTTGTTATTTCGCGACCACCTATCGCGTCAAGTGTGCTGCAAAGAACCCATCCGTTCCGTGGGACGCCAGCCACAGTTTGCGAAAACTCTCTGACCAGTCAGGATGGGCGGACGTAAATTTATCTACTACGGCACCGTTTTCCTCGTTCAGCATCGAGCATGTTGCATAAGCCAGCACACCGCCCGCATCGACCAAGACAGACGTGTCTGACAGAATTCGGGATTGAAGCGCTGTCAATTCAGTCAGCCGTTGCGCATCCAACGCCCATTTCCCCGCCGGCGCCCGCCGCCATGATCCACTGCCGGAACAGGGCGCATCGACCAGTACAATGTCGAAAGGCGCTTGGGACGCCACCTCATCGGTTGCCAGCATCTTGATCCGCGCAGCGGCCCGTTCGGCGCGCGCGGGCAGATCGCGCATCCGTTCGGGGTTTACGTCATGGGCAAAAACCTCGACCCCGGAATAGGCCGCAAAAGCCAGAGATTTCCCCCCGCCGCCAGCGCAATAGTCCAGAACGCGCAAACCTGGTCGCAAATCCAGTGCTGCCACAACGGCCTGACTTGCCGCATCCTGCAATTCGACCACACCCTCGGAATAAGCGCGGCTTTGCGCAATCTTGCGCGCGCCCTCCCCAATCTCCAGCGCGGTGTTACATGCCGGGTGTTCTTGCGCCGCAATCCCGTCGGTCGCCAAAGCGGCAATGGCACCTGCCCGATCCGACTTGGACAGGTTGACCCGCACGTGAACCGGTGCCCGGTTTTGTAGTGCCTGGGCGACCGCCACTGCCTCATCGCCCAGAGACGTTTGAAACATGGGCCACAACCAGTCGGGGATGTCATAGCGCTCGGCATCCGACGCGAAATCGCGACCCGCTTCGTCATCGGTCAGCGCATCTGGCGCATGACCCTGACCCGTGAACGTTTCAGCCAAATCCGCCCCAACGGCACGCAACGCGCCGATCATCAGGCCACGCCCGGTTTCAGCCCCGCCCAACGCGGCATAAGATCGCTTGCACCGCAACGCCTGAAATACGTGATCCCGTATCGCTGCCCGATCCTTGGAGCCCGCAAACCGGCTGCGCCGCGCCCAGCCCGTCAACGCTTTTTCAACCGGAACGCCCGAGAGTATCTGATCAAGGATCTCGATCGAGGCCTGTACGCGGGCTGCTGGGATCATGGGTCTGTCCGATAATGTGGCTAGAATGCAAAACGGCGCCCAAACCGAGCGCCGTGCTGCAATGGTTTAGGTTTTACATCACCCGGTAGTTCGGGCTTTCGCGCGTGATCTGTACGTCATGCACGTGGCTTTCTTTCAGCCCTGCACCCGTGATCTTTACGAAATTGCAGTTCCTGCGCATCTCTTCCACGGTGGCACAGCCGGTATATCCCATGGCCGCGCGCAGACCCCCAACCAGTTGATGCACCACCGCGCTGGCAGATCCTTTATAGGGCACCTGCCCCTCGATCCCTTCGGGCACCAGCTTGTCGTTGGCGGCGTCCTTCTGGAAATAGCGATCCGCCGAGCCGCGCGCCATTGCGCCCAGGCTGCCCATGCCACGATAGGATTTGAACGAACGGCCCTGATACAGAATGACCTCACCCGGGCTTTCATCTGTGCCCGCAATCATCGAACCGACCATGGCGCAGGACGCCCCCGCGGCAATCGCCTTGGCGAAATCACCCGAGAACTTGATGCCGCCATCGGCGATCACCGGCACGTCCCCGGCAGCCCCTGCGCAATCCATGATCGCCGTCAGCTGAGGCACACCCACACCGGCCACCATCCGCGTGGTACAGATCGAGCCCGGCCCGATCCCAACCTTGATCGCATCCGCACCCGCATCAATCAGCGCCTTGGTCGCGTCGCCGGTCGCGACGTTTCCCGCGATGATCTGAACTTCGTTCGACAGGGTCTTCACCCGCTTCACCGCGTCCAACACACCTTGCGAATGGCCATGCGCGGTGTCCACAACGATGATGTCGACGCCGGAATCCACCAATTGCTCGGACCGCTCAAAACCTGCGTCCCCGACCGAAGTCGCCGCTGCAACACGCAGGCGGCCCAGACGGTCCTTGCAGGCTGTGGGGTTAAGCACTGCTTGTTCGGTGTCTTTCAGGGTTAGCAGGCCGGTCAGCTTGCCTGCGCCATCTACGACCAGCAACTTTTCGATCCGGCGCGCCTTCATCAGACTTTTGGCTTCTTCCAGATCAGCAGGCTCCTGAAGCATTGCCAGATTGTCGGTGGTCATCATCGCGTGGATCGGCGTGTCGTCCGAGGTCGCAAAGCGCATGTCACGGTTGGTCACAATACCCACGACGCGACCATCAGGATCGACCACAGGGAAGCCGGTGAAGTTGTACCGCTCGACTAGCGCCTGCGCGTCGGCCAGCGTCTGATCAGCGCGCAATGTCACGGGGTTATAAACGATACCGGATTCGAACCGCTTGACCCGGCGCACTTCGCGGGCCTGTTCCTCGGTCGTCAGGTTCTTGTGGATCACACCGATCCCACCGGCCTGCGCCATAGCAATCGCCATTCGCGCCTCGGTCACCGTGTCCATCGCCGAGCTGAGCAGCGGAATGTTCATGGTAATCTCACGCGTCACACGCGTGGTCGTATCCGCCGTCGCGGGCAGCACAGAAGATGCGCCCGGAACCAGAAGTACGTCGTCAAAGGTGAGTGCCTCACGAATCTGCATCTGCTAACCCCATGCAAAACCCCGTTTGACGGCGACCCTATGACATGGATTGAACCCAAGGGAAAGCCCCTGATCTGAACTAGTTTTCTCCTGCGGGACATTGCCGCGGCAAAAAACGACGCAACCGGCGACAAACGTGCCGCTGATTGGCCTTTCCCTTTGCGCACAAACCCATATCTTCCCCGGCATACGCGCGAATACAAAAGGCAGGCCAGATATGACCACCGACCCCCTTGTCGTCTTTACCCCCTCGGGCAAACGCGGGCATTTCCCCGTCGGCACCCCGGTTCTGACCGTCGCCCGGCAGTTGGGCGTCGATCTGGACTCGGTCTGCGGCGGGCGTGGGATTTGCTCGAAATGTCAGATCACACCCAGCTATGGCGAGTTTCCCAAGCACGGTGTCACCGTATCCGAGGACGCGCTGAGCGAATGGAATGCGGTTGAACAACGCTATGACGACAAACGCGGGCTCAAGCCTGGCCGCCGTCTGGGCTGTCAGGCGACGGTTCAGGGCGATATCGTGATCGACGTGCCGCCTGAGTCTCAGGTCCATCGTCAGGTCGTCCGCAAAGCGGCTGCCGCACGCGCCATCACCATGGACCCGGCGACGCGGCTGTATTTCGTGGTGGTCGAGGAACCCGACATGCACTCGCCCACCGGCGATCTGGAGCGGTTGGAACGCGCCCTGCGCCAGCAGTGGAACATTGAGGCCGTCACCGCCGATCTGTCGCTGATGGCCAAGTTGCAACCGGTGCTGCGCAAAGGCAAATGGGAGGTCACGGTAGCCGTCCACAAAGGCCACAAGGATGAGGTCGCCAAGGTGGTCGAAATTTGGCCCGGCCTGCATGAACAAGGGCTGTACGGTCTGGCCATCGACCTTGGCTCAACCACCGTCGCCGCCCACCTGACCGATCTGGAAACCGGTGAGGTCAAGGCCTCGTCTGGCCTGATGAACCCGCAGATCCGCTTTGGCGAAGACCTGATGAGTCGCGTCTCCTACGCCATGATGAACCCCGGCGGCGATCAGGAAATGACCCGCGCGGTGCGCGAGGCGATCAACGATCTGACCATCTCCATTGCCGAGGAGGCCGGGATCGACGCCGCGCTGATCGTGGAGACGGTCTTCGTCTGCAACCCGGTCATGCACCACCTGCTGCTGGGTCTGGACCCGGTCGAGCTGGGGCAGGCCCCCTTCGCGCTCGCCACATCCGAGAGCATGTCCTTGCCCGCACGTGAGATGGACCTGACCAAGATGAACCCGCGCGCGCAGGTTTATATCCTACCCTGTATTGCGGGACATGTGGGCGCCGACTGTGCTGCCGTTGCGCTCTCCGAGGAACCCGGCAAGTCCGAAGACCTTGTGCTGATCGTGGACGTGGGCACCAACGCTGAAATCCTGTTGGGCAACACCACACGCGTGCTGGCCTGTTCCTCGCCCACCGGCCCCGCGTTTGAGGGCGCGCAGATCAGTTCCGGCCAGCGCGCCGCCCCCGGCGCGATTGAGCGCATCGAAATTGACCCTGCAACCAAGGAACCCCGCTTCCGCATCATCGGATCGGACAAGTGGTCGGACGAAGACGGCTTTGATCAGGATATCGCCACCACCGGGATCACTGGCATCTGTGGCTCGGGCATTATCGAGGCTGTGGCCGAGATGCGCATCGCCGGGCTGCTGGATGAAAGCGGCTTGATCGGGTCCGCCGAGCAAACCGGCACCGCCCGCTGCGTACCCGAAGGCCGCACCCACGCCTATCTGATCCACGATGCCAGCGCCGAGGGCGGCCCGCGTATCACCGTGACCCAAGGTGACATCCGCGCCATCCAGCTGGCGAAATCGGCACTCTATGCCGGTGCGCGCCTGCTGATGGATGAGATGGAGGTCGACACCGTTGACCGCGTGGTTCTGGCCGGGGCGTTCGGTGCCCATATCTCGACCAAACACGCGATGGTTCTGGGCATGATCCCAGACGCGCCGCTGGACAAGGTTTCCAGCGCGGGCAACGCGGCTGGCACCGGTGCCCGGATCGCCTTGTGCAACATCGGATCGCGCAAGGAAATCGAGCGCGTTGTGCGTGAGATCACCAAGGTCGAAACCGCCATCGAGCCAAAGTTTCAGGAACATTTCGTTGCCGCCAACGCGATCCCGCACAAGACCGATCCGTTCCCGGAGCTGGCGCAGGTGGTCACGCTGCCCTCACCCTCGTTCAACACCGGCGGCGGGGATGAGGAAAAATCTGGCCGTCGCCGCCGCCGCAGGTCATAGTCGGATCAAACGACGGAGGCCCCAATGCACACACCGAACGAAGAACAGGCTGAGTATTGGGGCAAGTCGCCGTCGGGCGTGAAATGGCTGACATACGAGGATCAGTTGGATCACGTATTCACCCCAGTGCTGGACCTTGTTCTAAGCCGCGCCAATATTGTCGAAGGTATGCGGGTATTGGACATCGGATGTGGCACCGGCGTCAGTTCGCTTGCAGCGGCGAAGCGTGTCGGCGGTTCGGGTCATGTCCAAAGCGCAGACATCTCGCAAGCCTTTCTGGACCGCGCCCAGGAGCGCGCACGCGCTGAAAACCTGACAAATATGAGTTTTCTTTACGCTGACGCCCAGACACAGGCTTTTTTGGAAGGCGAGTTCGATGCTGCGATTTCGAGGTTCGGGGTCATGTTCTTTCAGGATTCGGTTGCAGCATTCCGCAATATCGCAAGCGCGCTGAAACCCGGTGGACAGATGACTTTTGCCGCATGGGGGCCACTTGCAGGCAATCCTTGGTTCAAGATTCCTCACGTCTCTGCCACGGCGCGGCTGGGCAATCCGCCCAAATATGGCCGATTTGCCCCCGGACCGCTTGCCTTTCACGATCTGGACTATGTCGCCGGGATGATGAACGACGCTGGACTGACCGACATCAAGGCAGACCCCGTGCCATTGTCCTTGCCTGGTTTCAACGGTGTGCCAGGCACCGCTGCGCTGTGTACGCGAGTTGGACCGGCGGCCCGTGTGATCGGCCATTTCAATGGAACCGACGAGGATGTAGCGGCCATTGAAGCCGACGTTGCCAAAAACCTTGAGCAATTCGACACCGAAAACGGCATCGAAATCCCGGCAATCATCAACCTGTTTCAGGCGCGCCGGGCCGCGTGATCTGATCTGGGAAAACTGGAGCGGGTAGCGGGAATCGAACCCGCGCGTTCAGCTTGGGAAGCTGACAGGCTACCATTACATCATACCCGCCGCGGGGTTGGGGATAGCATTGCCGCTTTCCCAAACACAAGTCGCAACCTTCACCAAAGGACAAGAAAATCCAGAACAAAAAAGGCCGGGCAGTTGGCCCGGCCTTCTGTTCTTTCTTGCCGACGGATCAGGCGCGACGACGACGGCCACCGCCGCGACGACCGCCTGCAGCACCGGCTGCTGCGGCTTCTTCAGGTGATTTGTTGAACTTGATCCATGCCCCGCCATGGGGGTCATTGTTGGTCAGCAGGTTAGCGGCGCGGATAGCCTCCATTTCCTTGCCGGCACGCGGCTGGGTCGAGCCCAGACCGAACAGTTGGCAGAAAGTCTCATCATCCATATCCGCAGGCAGAATGATACCTTTGGCTTCTACTTCGGCCTTCTTTTCAGCCAGCTTCTTGGGACCAACGGGCAGCGCGACCGGGTTCATGATCGCAGAGGTCATGCCTGCGCCCATCGCCATCGGCAGGAAGGCGTTGTTGATGCCGTGGCGGTTCGGCAGGCCGAACGAGATATTGGACGCGCCGCAAGTGGTATTCACGCCCAGCTCTTCACGCAAACGACGGACAAGCGCAAAAACCTGCTGGCCAGCGGTTGCCATCGCGCCGATGGGCATGACCAGCGGGTCAACCACGATGTCATGCGCCGGAATGCCGAAATCGGCTGCACGTTCCACGATCTTCTTGGCCACGTCGAACCGTACATCGGGGTCTTCGGAAATCCCGGTATCGTCATTCGAGATCGCCACAACCGGCACGTTGTATTTCTTGACCAGCGGCAGAACCAGCTCCAGGCGCTCTTCTTCACCGGTGACCGAGTTCAGCAGTGGACGACCTTCAGCCGCCTCAAGACCGGCTTCCAGAGCACCAGGAACCGAGCTGTCGATGCACAGCGGTACGTCGACCAGACCCTGCACCAACTCGACGATCTTGGTCATCAGCGGCGGCTCGGTCTCGTTCGGGTTGGGGTTCGAGTTGTAGACAACACCCGCGTTGATATCCAGAACGGTCGCGCCTGCCGCAACCTGTGCCAGCGCGTCTTTCTCAACAGTCGAGAAATCGCCCGCTTCCAGTTCCGCAGCCAGTTTCTTGCGGCCCGTGGGGTTGATCCGTTCACCGATCACGCAGAACGGTTCGTCAAAGCCCAGAACGGCGGTTTTTGTTTTTGATTCGACGACAGTACGGGTCATGTCCGTTCCTTAGGAGTTTGCAGGCTTTGCCGAAGCGCCGCCGTTGTTGATGGCCCAGGTGGCGTTGGTTTTGATACCGCCAAGTGGGAAGAAATGCACGTTGGTGATGTTGAAGTCCGGGTTGGCGGCCTTGTGGTTGGCCAACTCGGTGAGAACATCGTTGGGCTCGTAGGGCAGCAGCAGCTTGGACACGTCCATGGCGCGCTTTTGCAGAACCTTCAGCGAGGGGCCAACACCGCAGGCGATGGCGAATTTGATCAGGGTCTGCAGCTTGGCCGGACCCGCGATACCGATATGGATCGGCAAATCGATCCCTGCCTCTTTCAGGCTGTCGGCCCAAGCGATGATCGGTTTGGCGTCAAAGGCGAACTGAGTGGCCAACGCCATTTCAGCGTCGGTGGTTTCGCTGAATTTCTGTTTCCAGCGCAGCGCGTCTTCCACGTTCTTGGTCGAACCGTCCGGGTCAATATCCTTATTGCCCTCGGGGTGGCCTGCCACGTGCAGACGCTTGAAGCCTGCCTTGTCGAACAGACCGGTCTCCATCAGCTGCATCGAGCTGTGGAAATCGCCATGGGGTTTCTCGACACCACCGGCCAGCAGAAGCGCCTGCTCAACGCCCGCTTCGCCCTGATACATCGAAATCCAGTTTTCCAGCGTCCCGGCGTCCTTGATGATCCGCGCGGGGAAGTGCGGCATCACCGGATAGCCCTCGGCAGCGATGCGCTTGGCGGTCTTGACCATGTCCTCGATGGGCGTGCCCTCGATATGGGCGATGTAGACGCGAGTGCCTTCAGGCAGCAGCGCGCGGAAATCTTCGACCTTTTCGGCGGTGCGCGGCATCACCTCGATCGAATAGCCCTGCAAAAAGGCTTCGACGGTCGGGTTCACAGGGCCGTTTTCGGCGGCATCACGTTTTTTGAAGTTCAGCAAAGCCATAGCGGCCTCCCATATAGATTTCGGGCTCATGCCCAACCGTCATTTGCGATCAGAGCTTTGATACGGTCCTGATCATATTCCGCTTCCAGACGCGCTGCTTCGGCTTCGGCGATCTCCGAGGGCTCGCCCTCGACCGCGAAAGGAACTGCTTTGCGCCATTCGGCCAGATAGGCATCGCTGTCCTTGGCATTCACCTTCATCGCCGCTCGGTCGATGGCTTGTTCGAACCGCTCCTCCAACTGCCGCTTGGCACCTCGACGGCCTTTGCCGACGATGACTTGAGCAGGGATGTCGCGCCAGTAAACGATGGTGACGTCAGGCATCGCGTATGATTCCTCCTAACCAGATGGACCGGTTCTAAACATCTATATGGTCGCAGGTCGGTCGGTTTTCGACACAAGGCGCATTTCAAACGACGTTTTGCCTACGACGGGATACCGGGGTTGTAACGAATTCGGCATCAAACGCGCATATCAAAATCCTCATCACAATAATGAGCGTCTTGCGCGACAAGAACGCGCGACCTATGGTCGGGGTAACTCGAAAATCGGAGGGCGTTGAAGATGGCGCCCAAGCGTCCCAAAGGTGCGGGCGCGTTCCCGAAGGCGGTCGAAAGCCCCGCGCCGGCAAGGCCCGATCCCGATGCGCTGTATGCGGCGCTGGATCTGGGTACAAATAGTTGTCGCATGTTGATTGCCCAGCCCAAGGGCAGCGGCTTTCATGTGGTCGACAGTTTCTCGAAATCCGTGCAGTTGGGTGCGGGGCTCGAACGGACCGGACGGCTGTCTCGGTCCTCGATGGCGCGCACCATTCAGGCTTTGCGCATCTGCCAGCAGAAGCTGAAACGCAATAAAGTCAAACGGATGCGCCTTGTCGCGACCGAGGCCTGCCGCCGCGCCAAGAACGCGCGTGATTTCATCCGTCAGGTAAAGCGCGAAACCGGCCTGACGCTTGAGATCATCCAGCCCGAGGAAGAGGCACGCCTGGCCGTGATCTCATGCGCGCCGCTCGTGTCGACCAAGACTGAACAGTTGCTGGTGGTCGATATCGGCGGCGGCTCGACCGAATTGGTGTGGATCGATATCTCATCCATTGCGCGCCGTGACCGGCCAGCCGCGATCATGCGGTTGCATCATGGGTTTCACCCGGTCGAAAGCCCGTTCCCTGCGGCCAAGGTGGTGGATTGGATCAGCGTTCCGCTGGGTGTGGCAACGCTGCGTGATCAGTTCAACGATGTTGAGGACGATTCAGCCCGCTTTGCTCTGATGAGCTGGTTTTTTGAAGAGAACCTCGCCGATTTTGCGCCTTACAAGGACGAACAGGCCCGCGAAGGGTTCCAGATCGTTGGCACCAGCGGGACGGTTACGACCGTGGCTGCCTCACATCTGGGGTTGAAGCGCTATGACCGGACCAAGGTGGACGGTTTGCGCATGACCAGCGATCAGATTGACAAAGTGATACGAGGGTATCTAGAACTCGGCCCTCAGGGTCGACGCCGGGACCCGCGCATTGGCGACGACCGGCAGGCCCTGATCATGTCCGGCTCGGCCATTTTGCAGGCCCTCTTGCGCTGCTGGCCCACCGACCGCCTTTCCGTGGCGGACCGGGGGCTGCGCGAAGGACTGCTTTATGCGCAGATGAGCGCGGACGGCGTATTGGAAGACGGACCGTTCTGATGGCGAAGACACCGACTGGAAAAAGCAACTCGGGTCGCGGGCAACGCGACCTGAAGGTTAAGGTCAAGACAGCGCGTGGGCGTAAACTCAGCTCGACCCGCTGGCTGGAACGGCAATTGAACGACCCCTATGTTAAACGCGCACAGGCCGAGGGGTACCGAGGGCGTGCAGCATTCAAAATATTGGAACTGGACGATAAATTCCGCTTTCTGGTTCCCGGTGCACGCGTCGTTGATCTGGGCTGCGCGCCCGGAGGTTGGTTGCAGGTGGCTGTCAAAAGAGTGAACGCGCTTGGCGAGAAAAGCGGCAAGCGGATCGGCACCGTACTGGGCGTTGATCTGCAGGAGGTCGAACCCGTCGCGGGCGCAACCGCGCATGTGCTGGACTTCATGGAAGACGATGCCGACGAGAAGGTCAAAGAGTGGTTGGGCGGCAAGGCTGATGTGGTGATGTCGGACATGGCCGCTGCCTCATCCGGGCACAAGCAAACCGACCATTTGCGCATCATGGCACTGTGTGAAACCGCCGCTTACTTCGCCTTTGATGTGCTGGAAGAAGGCGGCACATTTGTCGCGAAGGTTCTGGCCGGAGGGGCCGAGGGCGATTTGCAAAAGCTGCTTAAGCAGAAATTCACCAAGGTCGCCAACGTGAAACCGCCTGCCTCGCGGTCCGACAGTTCGGAAAAATTCGTTGTGGCGACAGGGTTTCGCGGCGAGACTTAATCTTCCATCGACAGGAAGTCACCCGCCAGAACCTGCTGGCGCAACGATGCGGTAGCAATCCCTTGCATCAAAAGCGCGTCCCCATGGTTGAGGTATTCCGGCTTGCGGGTCCGTAAATCTTCGATCCGCTGTGCCAGCGACAGCGGGCGTTGCAGTTGCGACGTGTGAACCGGTTTATCTGACATTGGGCACCTTTTAACACAGACGGGTTTTGACCTTGTCTGTACCGATACACGCAGAACTTGCCGGGAAAATGACCCAAACAAGGCAGCACAGCGCCGGGATGTGGTGAAGCTAGTCCGCCGCCTCGCCCAGATCCATCAACGCCCCGTTGAACTCGGCCCCCAAAATCAGCATAGCCGCGCAGAGATACAGGAAAATCAGTGCCGCCATCACTCCGGCCAGCCCCGCATAGGTCGCGTTGTACGAGGCGAACTGCCCGATATAGATCGAGAAGCCCCACCCGCCCGCCGCCCAGAGCGCAAGCGTCAACGCCACGCCGGGCAGGATTTGCGTCAGCTTGTGGCGCCGCGTCGGCAGCAGAAGATGGGCCAGCATCACAAGCCCCGCTGGGACCGCCACTGTAAAGGTCCAGCGCAGCCGATCCACGGACAGCCAATTGGACACGTTCACATCCGTTTTTTCGGATACAAGCCTTGTATATACTGGCAAGACAACCTCGACCGCGGCAATTGCAAGAACGGTCGCTCCTCCGGCAATCACCAGCCCAAGACAGTAAAGGCGGGTTTTCCAAAACGGCCAACTGTCTTGATCATGATAAGCCTGATTCATCGCCGCCCGCACTGCCATCACCCCGTTCGAGGCGAAAAACACTGCCAACAGCCCCCCCAGCGTGATTACGCTGGAGTTCGAAGCCTGCAAAACTGCTCTCAGCTCGGCCACGATCGGATCGGCGACATCTTTGGGCCAGGCGCCGAAAATCAGCTCGATCAACTCATTGGTGACATAGTCTTGCGACAGTGTCCCCGCCAAGGCGACTGTGAACAGGACGAAGGGAAACAGGGCCAGCATCAGGGACATGGCAACATGGCTGCTCATGACCATTCCGTTTTTGGCACTGAACCGGCCAAAGGCCAGCCATAGCGCCTGAAGGGGTCGGTTTGCGGAAGGAATCATATTGGCGCTCATGTCCAAATCTTAACGCGGCGCGCCGGATCACAGAACCGTCAAAACCCGATTCAACGCAAATTAATACTCCCAAACGCTTGCGTGCATTGCATAATCCTGCTCGGCTGTGCAGGATCAGAGCAGTAAATCGGCTTCTCAAGACAGCTAGAATGGCAACAGACAAAACGATGCCTTTGGATCAGGAACCACATGTGACACGACCGCGACTGCGCCTGTCGGTCGTGCGTGACACCGCGATAGTCGCCACGCTGGTGGTGCTGGGCCTTTATGCTGGGTCCGCCTTTCTGATCCCGCTGACCATGGCCTTGCTGATCAACGTTCTAATCATCGCGGTCAGCGATCGTGTCATCTCCATCACACGCGTGCCGGTCTGGGTTGCCAACATCGCCGGTGTTATCGTTGTTTTGGCCGGTTTGTTCATGATCATGTATATTCTGGGCAGTCAGGCGACACAGTTTGCCCGCTCGATCAACACCTACGAAGATCAATTCGACAGCGCCGTGAACCGGATCGCGGGGCTGGTGGGCAATGACGTTACAAGCTTTATCCGTGACAATCTGATCAGCATCGACATGTCCTATGTCGCGCGCGTAATGCTGGGCAGCGCTACCTCGTTGCTGAATCAGTTCTTTCTGATCAGCCTTTATGTTGCGTTCCTGATGGCCGAGCGGTTGGCGTTTCGCAAGAAAATACAACTGGTTGCGGGGAACCCTCAAACCGGAGCAGACTTCGCGGCGGTGCTGGATGCCATTTCGTTTAGTCTGCAACGGTATGTGGGGGTAAAGACCTTTATCAGCCTGGTCACGGCCGGGATCAGCTATTCGATCTTCCGTGTTCTCGGGCTGGAATATGCCGAGACCTGGGCCGTCCTGACCTTCGCGCTGAATTTCATCCCCTCGATCGGCTCGATCATTGCGGTCATTTTCCCGGCCATGATCGCGCTGGTTCAATTTGAAAGCATCGGTCCGTTCCTGATCATCGTGCTGGGGTGCGGCACCATCCAATTCCTCATCGGCAATTTTGTGGACCCCGCCATGCTGGGGCGATCGCTGAACATGTCGACCTTCCTTGTCATTCTGGCGCTGACCTTCTGGACCACGGTCTGGGGCATGATTGGCGCGTTCCTCAGCGTGCCGCTGACCGTCTGCATTCTCATCGTGTTCAGCCATATCCCAGCACTCAGGCCGATTGCGATCATGATGTCGCTGGATGGAAGCTTGGGCGAAGACCCGCGCGCAGGGTGAACCATGCAGCCTGTGTTCATCGGGTCCGAGATCTATCGGCACTCTACCTACGGCACACAGCATCCGCTGGCGATTCCGCGTGTGTCGACGGTCATCGACCTGTGTCGCGCGCAAGGCTGGCTGAACCAGCAGAACTACCGTGTCAGTCCTTGCGCAAAACCCTCTGCCCTGCACGCATTTCATACGCCGGACTACGTCACCGCGCTGCAACAGGCCGAGGCCGAGCAGGCCGTCTCGAATGACACCCGCAGCCGATACGGGCTGGGAACTTTGTCCAACCCTGTTTTTGCCGAGATGTACCGCCGTCCCGCCACCGCCGCCGGAGGGTCGATGCTGGGTGCCGAACTTCTGCGCGAGGGCGGCATCGTTTTCAGCCCCGCAGGCGGCACGCATCATGGGCTTGCGGACCGCGCCAACGGGTTTTGCTATCTGAACGATCCGGTTCTGGCGATACTGACCTTGTTGAAATCCGGGCTGGATCGAATCGTCTACGTGGATATTGACGCCCATCACTGCGACGGGGTTGAAAGCGCATTTGCAGGGTCGGCCAAAATCCGCATGATCTCGGTCCACGAAACGCGCCGCTGGCCCTTTACCGGCGCTTTGACGGACACGGCTGGCGGTGCCGCCTTCAATCTGCCCGTCGAACGCGGGCTGAATGATGATGAGTTCTATACGATCCTCGACCAGTTGATCCTGCCCGCCACAACGTCGTTCCGACCTCAGGCCATTGTGCTGCAATGCGGGGCCGATGCAGTGGCCGAGGACCCTCTGTCGCGCCTAACCCTGTCCAACAACGCCCATTGGCGCACCGTAGCGGCCCTGCGCGGCTTGGCGCCACGCCTGCTGGTGTTGGGTGGCGGCGGATACAACCCGTGGTCAGTCGCCCGACTTTGGACAGGTGTTTGGGCGGTGCTGAACGGGACCGAGATCCCGGACCGGCTGAACAACACCTCGCAAAGCACTTTGCGCGGCCTGCGCTGGAACAGGGCTGCGGGCAAGCGGCCACCTCTGCATTGGTTTGAAACGCTGCGCGACCGCCCGAATTCAGGCGAGGTTCGGGACACCTTGCGGGCCGACCTCGCGCAATTGGCGGCTCGGTTGCCTTAATCTCAGCACGCGTATAGCCCCGGATCGCAAACGGGGATACACTGGGGCAAATAACTGGAACGAGGGCCTATAACCCCGTGTGGACATTGCTTGTTTCTGCGCTTGTCTTTGCGCTTTATGTGCTGGCGGCAGTCTTTGCGATCCGCGCCGCGCAGACCGCGCGCACGCCGCAAGGGGCCGTAGGCTGGGTGGTATTCCTGATCTCGGCCCCGGTGTTTGGCGTCCCGCTCTATCTGTTTCTGGGCCACCACAGGTTTCGCGGTTATCGCATCGCGCGCAAGCACAGCGAAAGTGTGGTCGAAGGGATCAAGACATTCGCCGATTTCTCGCGACCCGATCCGGCCACGATGCGGATCAACCCGCGCCCGTTCGAGGCACTTGCCCACCTGCCCGTCTCGCGCGGGAACGGGGCCGCGTTGCTGGTCGACGGGCAAGCCACGTTCGACGCCATATTCGAGGCGATTGATGCGGCGCGGAACTACATCCTGATACAGTTCTACATCGTGCGCGATGACGCGCTGGGCCAAAGGTTGCAGTCCAAACTGATCGACGCTGCCCAGCGTGGCGTGAGCGTGCGCTTCATGACTGACGCTGTCGGCAGCTATGGCCTGCCCACGGCCTATCTGGACACGCTGCGCGAAGCCGGAGTCGAGATTGCCAACCCGCGTGATCGGCGCGGACCACAACACCGCTTTCAGCTCAATTACCGCAACCACCGCAAGACGGTGATCATCGATGGTGAAACCGGGTTTATCGGCGGGCACAATGTAGGCGTCGAATATCTGGGGCAAGACAACTATTTCGGGCACTGGCGCGATACGCATATCAAGATGAGCGGTCATATCGTCCGGCAGCTGCAATTGATCTTTACCGAAGATTGGCACTGGGCCCATGAAGAAGACCTGATCGACGATCTGGACTGGGCAGGCTCGGAGTCTGATCAGGACATGAACGCGCTTTTGGTTGCAACTGGTCCCGGTGACGAAACAGAAACCGGTTCAATGATGTTCTTTGCCGCCATTACCGAGGCGAAAGCGCGTTTGTGGATCGCATCGCCCTATTTCGTGCCCGATATCGACATAATGACCGCCCTTCAGCACGCTGCCCTGCGCGGGGTAGACGTGCGCATTCTGGTACCCGAAGTGATGGATCACCGCCTGCCCTGGCTGGCAGCCTTTGCCTATTTCGACGAGGTGCGCGACTGTGGCGCGCGGGTCTTCCGCTATACCAACGGTTTCATGCACCAAAAAGCTTTTGTCGTGGATGACACGTTGGCCGCCGTCGGTACCACGAATCTAGACAACCGATCCTTCCGCCTGAATTTCGAGGCCATGGCGCTCTTTTTTGACAGCCGCGCCGCCAATGCGGTGGCCCAAATGCTGGAGGCGGATTTCGAACAAAGCTACGAGCTGGACCGCGACCTGTCCGAACAACGCCTTTATATCCGCTTCGGCTCCCCTCTGGCGCGGCTCTTTGCGCCGATCCTTTAAGAGATCAACTCTTCCTGAAAAACACGGGTCATCAAGGCGACCATGAAGGCCGTCGACAACCCGAACGCCAACAGACCTGTCACCGAGGCGAAGGCGCCGAAAATCCTCAGCCCCTCACCCAAGACAATATCGCCATAGCCAAGTGTCGTGAATGTCACCAATGAGAAATAGAGCGCCTCATTCCATTCCGGCAGTGTTTCCCCCAGCACCCACACAACGGCCCATAGCCAGACCTGAAACGTATGAATCAGAACGATAAACGCCAGCGCGGTACATAAAGGTGCTGCGATGGTAAAGAACCGTTTGCTCTGCTCCAACCGCAGAGAAAGCACTCGGATCACCTGCGTACACCAAGTCAGCAGCACGATCTCGATCAGGAAGCAAATCCCCAGATAAAGACTGCCCCAGACAATTTGCTCTGGTAATGTCATGCTCGCCCGTCTCATTGTGACCACTTGACCTCACCATGACGTGTTCAACAGGGCTGAACAACCCCACCTGCCCGGCTGCGACGAAAGGGTGCGAAATCAACTCTGGTCTGGACACCAATGCCGAAGGGTCCACATTGTGACGGACATCGTTAGAGGCTTGGAAATGCTGCTGAAGATCGACGACGTTCGGAAATCCTATCCGGGTGGTCGCCCCGTTTTGCAAGGGGTGACGCTGAACCTTGATCGCGGGCAAACTCTGGCGCTGACGGGCGAAAGCGGCAGCGGCAAGAGCACGCTTTTGAACCTTGTGGGCGCGCTTGATGGGTTCGACGGGGGCGAGATCACGCTGGACGGGACCGCTCTGTCCGGTTTGGACGATCCCGGTCGGGCGGCCTTGCGCCGTGAAAGCGTGGCATTGGTGTTTCAGCAGTTCAACCTGATCCCCTCACTGACCGTCGCGCAGAACCTAGCTTTTCACGCGCGGCTTGCGAACCGGCTGGATGCAGAATGGGTCGGTCATCTGGCCACGCGACTGGGACTGTCCGATTTACTGGACCGATACCCCGAGACCCTGTCGGGAGGCCAGCAGCAACGCGTCGCCATCGGGCGCGCCATGGCAACACGACCCAAGCTGCTGCTTGCGGATGAGCCGACGGGAAATCTGGACGAAACCGCCAGCGCCACGGTGCTGGACCTGATGCTGTCCCTGATCGCGGAAACCAAGGCTGCGCTGCTGCTTGTCACGCATTCACAGGACATTGCCGGGCGACTGGATCATCACGCGCATCTGTCTGGTGGGCGGGTGGCATGACGCGTGTCGTCCTGCTGGCTCTGCTGTCCCATTGGCGGGCGCATCGGTTGCAACTGGCCACATTGCTGATCGGCATCGCGCTGGCCACTGGCCTGTGGTCTGCGGTTCAGGCCATCAATGCCGAGGCGCGGGCCAGCTATCAACGCGCCAAAGATCAACTGCTGCTGGGCCGCTTCGACACGCTACGCAACCCTTCGGGGACGATCCCGATCGAACAATATGCAACGCTCAGACGCGCAGGTTGGCAGGTGGCCGCTGTGCTCGAAGGCTCGGTTCGTATCGGAGAGAACAGGTTCCGGTTGCTTGGTGTTGATATGGTCGCTTACCCGGCCTTGCCCGCTGTTACTCAGGTCGAAGAAGGGGCTGCCCCGCCTGACCCTGCCGATATGCTAACCGCACCGGGTCGCTTGCTGACAACGCCCCCAGTGGCCGACCGGTTGCAAAACCAGCAGTCTCTGCCGCCGGTCCTGATCAGTGACGCCCTGCCACCCGGTTTGATCCTGACCGATATCGGCGTGGCTGAAACCCTGCTGGACCGTCGTGGCCAGATCAGCCACCTGGTCGTATTGCCACAACAACCGAAGGGCCTGCCCGCTCTGCCAGAGATCACCCCCGATCTCGACCGTATCCCCGCTGCGAACCAATTGGACACCGCGCAATTGACCGACAGCTTTCATCTGAACCTGTCCGCCTTCGGGCTTTTGTCCTTTGCAGTGGGTCTTTTCATCGTTCATGGCACGGTTGGGCTGGCCTTCGCCCAACGGCGCGCGATGATCCGCACGGTGCGCGCCCTTGGCGTGTCGATGCGGCGGCTGGTCTGGACCATTCTGGCCGAGTTGGCCTTACTGGCCCTGATCGGCGGCGTGTTGGGTCTGCTGCTCGGGTTCTTTATCGCTGGTGCCCTGTTGCCAGATGTGGCCGCCACGCTGCGCGGTCTATACGGCGCGCCGGTCAGCGGGCAAATCAGCCTGCAACCACAATGGGCCTTGGCAGGACTTGCCATGGCACTGGGTGGTACCTTGCTGGCCAGCGGTCACGCCCTGCTTCGACTGGCCCACATGCCGCTGCTGTCCGGGGCAGGCGTTCAAGCCTGGCGCAGCGCGGCCTCGGGTCGGCGTGTAGTCGCGCTCGTCGGAGTTGCCGCGATTGCTCTCGGTATCGGCGCGCAATTGGCGATCGGAGGATTGATGGCTGGCTTCATCCTTGTCGCGGGCCTTCTGATCGGCTCGGCCCTACTGCTGCCGTTCCTTCTGTCCATCCTGTTACGCGGCTTCGGGGCTCGGGCGAACGGCCCCGTCGCACAATGGGTCTGGTCGGATATGCGCGCGCAACTACCGGGCCTTTCGCTAGCATTGATAGCCCTACTGCTGGCACTGGCCGCCAATATCGGCGTCAGCACGATGGTGTCGAGCTTCCGCCTGACCTTTACCGGCTGGCTCGATCAGCGTTTGGCCTCGGAACTCTACCTGACCGCCGCCGACGATGCGCAGGGCCAAGAGATCGCGCAGTGGCTTGCCCCTCAGGCTGATATGATCCTGCCCATTCGCAACACCGAAATAGCGCATGAAAGCGGTCCATTGTTCCTATACGGCGTTCTGGACCATCCGACTTATCGCGAGAACTGGCCGCTGATCGCCACGTCCGACGGCGCGTGGGACCAAGTGATGCAGGGGCGCGCAGTATTGATCAACGAGCAACTCGCCCGCCGTCAAAACCTCTGGCCCGGCGATGAGTTGGCGCTGACATCGGCGACCACCTTGCCCATCGCCGCCGTCTATTCCGACTATGGCAACCCAACCGGGCAGGCCATTATCGCAATGCCGCTTTTGGACATGATCGCACCGGGGATCGAGACACGGCAATTCGGCATTCGCATACCGCCCGAGCGTGCCTCGGCTCTGGCGCAGGAGTTGCGAGACCGGTTCGATCTGCCGTCGGGCGCCGTGGTTCAGCAAGCGGCGATCAAGGCGCAATCGCTGGCAGTGTTCGACAAGACATTTGTCGTAACCTCGGCACTGAATGTCCTGACGCTGGGTGTGGCCGGGTTTGCAATATTGACCAGCCTGCTGACCTTGTGGACCCAGCGCCTGCCCCAGATCGCGCCGGTCTGGGCGCTGGGGCTAACCCGGAATCGGCTGGCGTGGCTCGAGGTGCTGCGCAGTATCCTGATGGCCGCACTGACAGCAGTGCTGGCGCTGCCACTTGGGCTTGCACTTGCATGGGCCCTGCTGGCCGTCATCAATGTCGAGGCTTTTGGCTGGCGCTTGCCGATGTATCTTTTCCCTGCGGATTGGGCCTATCTTCTGGCGCTGACCATTCTGGCGGCTTTTGTTGCGGCCGCCCTGCCTGCCTTGCGCCTGCTGCGCCTGCCACCTGCGGACTTACTGAGGGTATTTGCCAATGAACGTTAGGGCTTGGTTTCTGATCGCCGTTCTGCTTCTACCCAATTTGGCTCACGCGCAAAGCTATGCGGGCCTAGGCGGATCTGCCGAAGGCTTTGCGATCCCCCAACGCGGATATCAATTTCAATTCCCGGCTGACCACGGCCCTCACCCCGACTACCGGATCGAGTGGTGGTACCTGACGGCCAATCTGCAAGGCGAGGACGGGCGCGATTATGGTATCCAGTGGACATTGTTCCGATCTGCATTGAAGCCCTTTCAAACAGATGGCTGGCAAAACCCACAGCTTTGGCTGGGCCACGCTGCCGTCACAACGCCTGACAACCATTTTCTGGCCGAGCGTCTCTCGCGCGGCGGCATCGGTCAGGCCGGAGTGACGGCCTCGCCGTTCGAGGCATGGGTCGATGATTGGTATATGCGAGGGGATGATCTGAACAGCTTGCAGCTGCGTGCCAGCGGCGCAGAGTTCACGTATGACCTGAGCCTGACAGCCCAAGGCCCGTTGGTGTTTCACGGGGCGGACGGATATTCCGTGAAATCCGCCGAAGGACAGGCAAGCCACTACTACTCGCAGCCCTTCTACAGTGTTGAGGGAACATTGCACCTGCCGGAAGGCAATGTCGCCGTGCAGGGTCAGGGCTGGCTGGATCGAGAATGGTCCTCGCAACCTCTGGCCGCGGATCAGATCGGATGGGACTGGTTCTCGCTTAGTTTTGACGACGGAGACAAGCTGATGGCCTTCCGTCTTCGTGGGACGCAACAAGATTTCACGGCGGCCACATGGATTGGCGCAGATGGCACCACAACCCCGTTGCCGGACGGGTCAACCCGTTTCACCCCGCTGGACACAGCGCGGATCGCAGAGCGAGACATCCCCGTTCGCTGGCGCGTTGAATTGCCTGAACGCGGAGTGGATGTCGAAGTCACGGCCCTGACGCCCAAAGCATGGATGGCAACGCGATTTGAGTATTGGGAAGGCCCGATCATGGTATCAGGCAGTCACACAGGGCGCGGCTACCTTGAAATGACCGGCTATTGATCAGCGCACGACGTAGACTGAGACTTCTGAGTGTCTGACGACGCGTGCTGCGTTTGGGCCGAGGAGGTAGTCTTTGAGGTCGGGCCGGTGTGCGCCGATGACGATCAGGTCGCTGCCTGCTTCTTTGGCCGTGTGCAGGATTTTCTGATAGGCCGTGCCCGTGGCGACCACATGGCGTACCTGTGCGTTGCGCGCTTCGCCCAGGACCGATTGACCCAGCGCCTCGAGCGCTTCTTGCGCTTTGGCCACGGCTTGCTCGTGATGCTCGGGCTCGAAGAAGCTGCCGACAAAGGATTCCCCAAAATCGGGCAGCACCGTAACAACATCAAGCTGAGCATTGTCGAGCTCTGCCAGCCGCGCGGCCTGACGTAGGACCTCGGCATCGGTTTCGGGCTTCCCGGCATCTACGGCACAGAGGACGGATTTGATCATGATGTTACCTCTTGTTCGCTTGTGCGGGCTGCACGGCTGCGTTGCAGGAAGGCGATGAAGCCCAGCAAGATCAGCGCCGGGATGAAGATCAGCTCTTTGGGGGGCTGGTTCTGGGGGGCCTGCACGGTGGTGATGCGGACGGGCTCGTCGGCGTAGTAGTCGAAGTTCGACAGCTCGTCCGAGACCGGGGTGCCGAACAGAGGCTCATCCAGCTTGACCAGGCCGTCCTCCTCAAGCGGCAACAGGCCAAGGGCGTCGATGCGGGCCGCACCATCACCCTCGTCGCCGACCGTCAGGACCACGGTGGTTTCGGTCATGTTGCCGGTGTCAAAATCGGGGCCCGCGACCTCGATCCGCAGGGTGCTGCCCGGTGCGGCGTCGCCCACGGCTTGCTCCAGCTGTGCCGGGTCGATCTGCGCGAAGGGTGGCGCGATGCGGTTCATGAAGAAGTCCGGACGGAACAGCGCAAAGGCGATCAGGATCAGCGCCACGCTTTCGTAGATGCGGTTGCGGGTCAGGAACCAGCCCATGGTGCCGGCGGTGAAGATCAGGATCGCGATGGTCGCAGAGATGGCCACCAGAATGCCCTGCACCCAGCCCACATCAATCAGCAAGAGATCGGTGTTGAAGATGAACACGAACGGCAGCGCCACGGTGCGCAGGCTGTAGAAGAAGGCGGTAAAGCCCGTCTTGATCGCGTCGCCTCCTGACACGGCAGCAGCGGCAAAGCTGGCCAGACCCACGGGCGGCGTCACATCGGCCATGATGCCGAAGTAGAACACAAACAGATGCACCGCGATCAGCGGCACGATCAGACCGTCCTGCGCGCCCAGTTCCACGACCACACCCGCCATCAGCGAGCTGACGACGATATAGTTCGCCGTGGTCGGCAGGCCCATGCCCAGAATAAGGCTGAGCAGGCCCACCAGCGCCAGCATGGCGATCAGGTTGCCGCCCGACAGGAACTCGACCAGATCGGCCATCACCTGCCCCACACCGGTCAGCGTCACGGTGCCCACAATCACGCCTGCAGTGGCGGTGGCCAGTGCGATGCCGATCATGTTGCGCGCGCCGTCGATCAGGCCGTTCCACAGGTCGGCCACGCCAGCCATGAAGGCATTGGCCGTGTCGCTTTCGCCCCGGAAGATCGACTTCAGCGGCTTCTGCGTCAGCAGGATCACGAACAGCAGCGATGTGGCCCAGAAAGCCGACAGACCTGGCGATTTCTGCTCGATCATCAGGAAGTAGACCAGCACGATGATCGGCAGCAGGTAATGCAGACCGGCCTTGTAGATCTCGGCAATGACCGGCAGCTCGACCTCTTTGGCGTTGGGGTCATCGGGGACGAGATCCTCGACGCCCGAGGCCAGTTTCAACAAGATCATATAGGCCACAACAACCAGCGCCGACAGCACCAGACCCGAGGCACCGGGGATCAGCGCAATCACCGCCTTGATCGGGTATTGGATGCCATAGCACAGCCCGGCAAAGCCCACAAAGAACAGCGCCATGCCACCGATCGTGCGGCCCATCGACACCACGCGGTTGCCCAGCGTCGGCATGTTCCGCTTCACCGCCTCCAAGTGCACGATATAGACCAGTGCGATGTACGAGATCGCCGCCGGCAGGAAGGCATGCGTGATCACCTCGACATAGGAAATGCCCACATATTCCACCATCAAAAAGGCCGCTGCCCCCATCACCGGCGGCATGATCTGACCGTTCACCGAAGAGGCGACCTCGACCGAGCCCGCCTGTTCGCTGGAAAAGCCCACCCGCTTCATCAGCGGGATGGTGAAGGTGCCGGTAGTCACCACATTGGCAATCGAAGAACCCGAGATCAGCCCGGTCGCCGCAGACCCCACCACAGCCGCCTTGGCCGGGCCGCCGCGCAGGTGACCCAGCGCGCCAAAGGCCATCTTGATAAAGTAATTGCCCGCACCCGCCTTATCCAAAAGCGCACCGAACAGCACGAAGAGGAAGACGAACTTGGTCGAGACGCCCAAAGCGATGCCAAACACACCTTCGGACGTGATCCACATATGGCTCATGGCCTTTTTCAGGCTGGCGCCCTTCCACTGGATCACCTCGGGCACCCAGGAGGATGAGCCAAAGAACACATAGGCCAGGAAAATCGTGGCAATGATCGCCATCGCCGGGCCAAGCGCACGCCGCGCGGCCTCGAACAGCAACAGCAACCCAGCCAGGGCCACCCATTTGTCCACGTCATCGGCCAACAGGCCATTGTTCACGACTTTTTCGTAGAAAATATAACCATAAAGCGCGATCACCGCACCCACCACGCCCATGATCCAATCCTGCACGGGGATGTAATTGCGCGGGCTGGATTTCAGCGCCGGATAGGCCGCAAAGGCCAGAAAGATCGCAAAGGCCAGATGGATCTGGCGCGAGTTGTTCACCACGCTGCCCGGCAGCAGCACATTCGACAAGGGCGAGGCCAGCACCACCTGAAAGACCGACCACAGCACCGCCACGATGGCCAGAAACAGCCCCACATTCCCCGCCGGATTGCGCGCGCCCGCGTCAGAGGACGCCACCAGATCCTGAAGCTCTTCCTCGGATAGCGGGCGGTTGGATTGTGTGTCGGAACTCATCTGGCGTCTCCCCGTCATATGGCCGTTTCGGCCTTATCGTCCACCCGGCTGCTCCGGGTGCAAAAGGGGCGCGCCCGTCACAGGCGCGCCCCACATCAGGTCCGGCTTACTGCAGCCAGCCTTTTTCCTTGTAGTACTTCTCGGCACCCGGATGCAGCGGCGCCGACAGACCGTCCGAGATCATCTCTTCGGGCTTCAGGTTCGCAAATGCCGGGTGCAGCTTTTTGAAATCGTCAAAGTTTTCAAAGACCGAGCTGACAACCGCATAGACCGCGTCATCGGATACATCCGCCGAGGTCACAAAGGTCGCGCCCACACCAAAGGTCGTGGTGTCGCCATCCGAGCCGCGATACATGCCACCGGGGATGGTCGCGGTGCGGTAGTAGGAATTGCCGTCGATCAGACCATCGATCGCATCGCCGGTCACGTTCACCAGAACGGAATCACACGCAGTGGTCGCCTCCTGGATCGAGCCCGACGGGTGACCCACGGTGTAGATCATCGCATCGATCTGGTTGTCGCACAGCGCCGCCGACTGCTCAGCCGCTTTCAGCTCCGAGGCCAGCTCGAAATCGTCCAGCGTCCAGCCCACGGCCTCAAGCACAACATCCATCGTGCCGCGCTGACCCGAACCCGGGTTGCCGATGTTCACGCGCTTGCCCTTGAGGTCTTCAAAGCTGGAAATCCCCGCATCCGCGCGCGCCACAACCGTGAACGGCTCAGGATGGACCGAGAACACCGCGCGCAGGTTCTCAAACGCGCCCGCATCTTCGAATTTCGAGGTGCCGTTGTAAGCATGGTACTGCCAGTCAGACTGCGCCACACCAAACTCCAGCTCACCCTCGCGGATGGTGTTGATGTTGTAAACCGACCCACCCGTCGATTCCACCGAACACCGAACCCCATGCTCCTTACGGCCCTTGTTAACCAAACGACAAATCGCGCCACCCGTCGGATAATAAACGCCCGTTACACCACCCGTGCCAATCGTGATGAACTCCTCAGCATAAGCCGCAGGCGACAAAAATGCGGCAACGACAGAGCCAAGGGCCAGTTTTCTGCTGTGTTTCATTTGAATAACTCCCATGTTTTTATTGTGTTTGAGAGAATTTTCAGAGCGCCCTGGCCGGGCACATGCACAAGCTTTGCACCGTTCAACCTGGCAACAGGGTCAAACATCTGAATTTTCTACGTCTCCCAACTGCTTCGACGTTTCATTCAGAGACCCGGCTTGTCAACCCCCGCCCGCAGCGCAACGTCCCGGCACCGCATATCTGAGGGCCGATGACGAAAATTCCCCTCAGTAGAACGGTCGACCCCCTTTTCGGCCGCTACGCAGCGCGACACAGTATGTCCCATGCTTTATTTCAAGCCGGGGATGGGATTAACTAAGCCTAACAGACCAGAAGGTGAAAAAACTTGGAAAACAACGGCCCAAGCCCGCTTTTGATTACTGCGTTGCTCCTCAGTGCCGCGATTGCCGGTTGGGGTCTCGCTGACCCTCAAGGGTTGGGCAGATTGGCTGAAACTGCGGTGGCCACTCAGTTCAACAGCCGCGGCTGGTTCATCATGCTTGAGGTCAGCGGCCTTCTTTTCGTGGCTATTTTCCTTGCCCTGTCCCGCTTTGGCGATATCCGTCTGGGAAGCGACGCGACCGAGCCCGAGTTCTCGACACCCGCCTGGATCGCGATGCTGTTTGCGGCCGGAATGGGTGTTGGGCTGTTGTTTTATGGCGCAGCCGAACCTCTGACTCATTTCGAGGTTCTCAAACAGTACAATAACGATGCCGAAGCCGCCAGCTATGCGATGTTCGTGACCTACCTGAACTGGGGCTTTCACGCATGGGCGATCTACGGAATTGTAGCGCTTGTCATTGCTTATTTCGCCTATCGTCGGGGTGGGTCAATGTTGCTAAGCGCACCCGTCGTCGAGGCGTTGGGCGATGTACGCTGGACTCGTGCGATGGGATGGATCTTTGACCTCCTGTCCATCGTCGCCATCGCGGTCGGCCTGGCCGGGTCAATGGCAATGGGTGTATTCCAGATACAAACCGGCGTGGCTGGCCTGATCGGAATAGATACGCCCGAGGTCCTGACCTACCCGGTGTTCATTGCGCTTTGTATCGCGTTCATCATCCCGCTACGAAAAGAGCTTGGAGATGGAATGGCGAAACTGTCGAACGCGGCGATGCTGATTGCCGTGGCCATGATGATTTATCTTTTGATTCTGGGCCCGACCTCATTTTTGATGAATGACATTGTCGCCGGATTTGGCCGCTACCTGTTCGAAGTTTTACCCGCTGGATTCTCGACGGCCGAATTTTTTGACGAAACCATCGTAAACTGGTTCCAAAGCTGGACACTGAACTACATGATCTGGTGGCTGGCGTGGTCGCCTTTTGTCGGCATATTCATCGCCCGGATCTCGCGCGGGAGAACGATCCGAGAATTTCTTGTCGGCGTGATCATAGCACCCACCCTGTTTTCGATACTTTGGTTCGGTATTTTTGGCGGCCTTGGCTTCTATGACGCCCTGCGTCAGGACGGGGCACTATCGGTTATCAACGCCCAGAATTTGGACGCAACCACGTTTGCCCTGCTGGAACGGTTCCCCTTGGATTCCATCACGCGGGCCGCGACCGTGTTGGCGGCGTTCTTGTTTGTCGTAACCAGTGTCGTCAGCGCCGGCTTCACTCTTGCCATGATCGGAACCGGCGGCGATCAGAATCCCTCGCCGCGTATTCGAACTGTCTGGGGTGCCATTCTCGGAGCGTTGGGGCTTGCGATGATTCTGGTCGGGGATATCGGACTTGTCCGCTCTATCATCGCACTGTCGGCCATCGCATTTGTCTTCATCGTTCCAGTTCTGGTGATCTGCCTGTTCAAATCCCTATCGCAAGAGGCCCGTTCATGAGCCAAGCCCTGATCGATACCGTTCTGAACGTGAACGTCTTTGCCTATATGGGATTTCTGATCTGGCTCGTGCTTCGACCCAAGAAATGACCCCTGTTCGGGTAAGGTATCAGAACAATTTGCGGAGGTGGTGCCCAAGGAGAGACTCGAACTCTCACGATGTTACCATCGGGGGATTTTGAATCCCCTGCGTCTACCATTCCGCCACTTGGGCAACGAACACTGGATTAGCGCCCATGGCCCAGAAGGTCCAGAGGCAAAAAACACCGCGCGAAAGGTTTGTTTAACCTGCAAGGTTGACGCCCCATAAAGCGCATGATTTGGCTGGCGGGGAATGAAACAGGATTTGAGCGTCTGATGCTGCGATCTCTTTACGACTGGACCCTTCGTCTAGCCGAACATCCGCACGCGCTGTGGGCGCTTGCCTTTGTGGCGTTCATCGAAAGCTCGTTCTTTCCGATCCCCCCGGACGTGTTGATGATTCCCATGATCATCGCCCGCCCGTCTCGCGCGTGGCTGATTGCCAGTGTCGCATTGGTCGCCTCGGTTCTGGGGGGAATGTTGGGCTATGCCATCGGGGCGTTCTTTTACGAAAGTATCGGTGCACCCATCCTTGAATCCATGGGCAAAGGCCACGCGATGGAGGAGTTCAACACCCGCTTCAACGATTTCGGCTTCTGGGCCGTGCTGGCTGCAGGTGTGACCCCCTTCCCATACAAGGTGATCACCATCATGTCGGGTTGGACAGGGATGCCGCTGGGCACGTTCATTGCAACCTCGATCTTGGCCCGCGCGCTACGGTTTTTTCTGGTGGCGGGTCTGCTGTGGGGCTTTGGCGAGCCCATCCGAGGTTTCATCGAAAAGCGCCTTGGTCTTATGTTCACCCTGTTCATCATTTTGCTCTTTGGCGGCTTTCTGGTGGTGAAATACCTATGACACGACGTACTCTGTTGATTTTCTGTGCGGCCGGCGGGTCGGCTGCGCTGTTGCTGGGGGCGTGGGGCTTTCAGTATCTTGGCGGTCTGGCACCGTGCAAAATGTGCATCTGGCAGCGCTACCCACATGGGGCCGCTGCCGTGATCGGCGCTTTGGCCTTGGCGCTGCCGCGCTTTGGACTGCTGCCGCTGCTGGGCGCGCTCGCCGCACTGGCCACCTCGGCCATTGGCGTCTTTCATGCGGGGGTCGAGCAAGGCTGGTGGGAAGGTCCGACAAGCTGCACGTCGGGCGATATCGGTGGGATGTCGACCAATGACTTGTTCGATCAGATCATGACCGCTCCGCTAGTGCGCTGCGACGATATCCCGTGGCAAATGCTGGGTTTGTCGATGGCTGGATGGAACGCCGTGATCTCGGCCGGGTTGGTGCTGATCTGGCTGGCGGCGTGGCGTCAGAACTCGTCCAGTTCCGCATCCCAGTAAAGGAAGTCGATCCAACTGTCATGCAGGTGATTGGGCGGGAATTTCCGCCCGATATTGCGCAACGCTTCGGCATCGGGCTGACGCGGAGGTTTACGCAAGCTCATCCCCGCCTGCCGCAAAGATTTCGACCCCTTTCGCAGGTTGCAAGGGCTGCACGCCGCCACAACATTCTGCCAACTGGTCACGCCACCTGCGGCGCGCGGCACCACATGGTCAAAGGTCAGATCACCCCGGCTGCCACAATACTGACAGCGGAATTCATCCCTCAGAAATAAATTAAAGCGCGTGAAGGCCACGCGCTTTCTGGGTTTTACGTAATCTTTCAGCACAACAACCGACGGTATTCGGATTTGGGTGCTGGGGCTTCGAACGACCTCGTCATATTCGGCCACGATATCCACCCGATCCAGCCAGGCCGCCTTGATCGCTTCTTGCCAGGGCCACAACGACAGAGGGTAGTAGGACAAGGGGCGATAATCGGCGTTCAAAACCAATGCCGGATGATGCCTCAGCGCACCGGGTTCCCTGACAAATTCGGTCCTGAAGTCTGCGTCCATATCAGAATCGCTCCTCGCTCTGCTCTGCCCGTTTGACATCAGAGCGGGGAACACCCGCCCCGGCCTTAACTTAACTATATATCGTGTTAAAACTCTGACAAGCCCCGAGTTTCCACAATATCTCGGGATTGGTTATTCCGAATCCGTAACAGAGACGTGACGGTTATCCACAGCTTGCGCCGCTGTGTCCTGCACGCTAAGGCGGGCCCATGGCCTGGTTCATCCGATTCAACAAACCTTTTGACGTGCTGCCGCAGTTCACCGACCGCGCCAATGAAGGCTCGCCGCGCAGTACCCTGTCGGATTTCATCGACCTACCCGGTGTCTACCCGGCCGGTAGGTTGGATCGGGACAGCGAAGGCTTGATGCTTTTGACAGACAATGGCCGTCTGCAGGCCCATATCTCAGATCCCAAACACAAAATGTCCAAAACCTATTGGGTTCAGGTTGAGGGGCAGCCCGACACCGCCGCACTGAAGGCACTTCGCGACGGGGTAGAGTTGAAAGACGGCGTAACGAGCCCCGCCAAGGCTCGTCTGATGGACGAACCCGAAGGGCTATGGCCGCGCACCCCTCCAATCCGGGTACGTCAGACGGTGCCGGATTGCTGGATCGAATTGATCCTGCGCGAGGGTAAGAACCGACAGGTTCGTCGTATGACGGCGGCTGTTGGACACCCTACCCTGCGCTTGATCCGTGCTCGTGTCGGCGACTGGGCACTGGACGGATTGCAGCCCGGCCAATGGGACAGCTTGCCCGAACCTGCGTTCAACGCGGCCCCACAACGTAAACGCGACCGCCGCACGCGCCGGTGACAAAAACCGCGATTTGTGATAGGCTTACGCCATGAAGATCACACCAGATATCCCGACCCCCAACGGTATTCTCGAGGCTGCGATCTATGTCGATGATCTGGACGCCGCTGAACGGTTCTATGGTGAGATTCTGGAGTTAGAAAAAATCCAGCGCATTGCCGACCGGCATGTATTCTATCGCGTCGGCGCTTCGGTTCTGCTGGTGTTCAACGCGGACGAGACCGAGAAACCGCCCCAGAACCCAGACTTGCCCGTGCCGCCGCACGGCGCGCGTGGACCGGGCCATGTGTGCCTGTCCATGCCGCGCGCGCAGATCGAAGCGATGCGCAAACATCTGCTGGACTGGAACGTGCCAATTGATGCGGAGTTCGACTGGCCCAACGGCGCGCGTTCGATCTATGTGCGCGACCCGGCAGGTAATTCGGTGGAGTTCGCAGAACCCCACCTGTGGGGCTGACCTTAGCTCAGTGGCTGTTTCTCACCACCCACAATCCGGCACACGCTGTTCGAGATCACGCCAACCTCGGCCAGAGCGGCCCGAAACGCCGCCATATGCGAAGTGGCGAAATGCGCCTCTAGCGCGGCTTGGCTTTCCCATTCTTCGTAGACACGAAACAGGTTGGGATGCCCCAGAATCTGGCTGAATTCATAAACGATACAACCCATTTCCTGCACCGTTTCCGACACCATTTCCTGCGCTGCTTTTGCAGCCTTTTCAACACCTTCTGGCGCGACCTCAACCACTCCTGTGACCACCAGCATTGCCAATCCTTTCTGGTTTAAACTCGTTCAGACCCAAATAGGGGTTCAAAGGCTCAGCTTATCGCGCATGAAGGCCAGTGCCACGCTCAGGCCATCGGGGGCGATCCCGTGGCCGGTGCCCTTCATGACATGGGCGTAGACCTCCTTGAAATCAGCGGCTTGCAGAGCTTCGGCGGCTTCGGGCAGAGACTGAGGCGGAACCACGTCATCAGCGTCACCATGCACCAGCAGGACCGGCATCCGACTGACGGTTTCATCGGACAGAAGATCTGGCTCCAGCAACCGGCCCGAGAAGGCCACGATCCCGGCGACCGGATCCTCGCGACGCGGGGCGACATACAGGCTCATCATCGTGCCCTGTGAAAACCCGAATAGAACCACCTGTTCAGGTAAAACGTCCTCGTCGACCATCAGCGCGTCAAGGAAGGCGTTGAAATCTTCGACCGCCATCTCCATGCCACGGCGCGCCTCTTCTTCGGAGGAGCCATCGATCCACGGGATCGGGAACCATTGAAATCCGTTGGGCATACCAGGGATTTGCTCGGGCGCGTCGGGCGCCACGAACAGCGTGTCCGGCAGGTGTTCACCAAGCGGATCGGCCAGACCCAGCAGGTCAGCCCCGTTAGCGCCATAGCCATGCACAAACACCACGACCGAGCGTGTGTCGCCCGAAACCGGCTCTTTTCGGAGCGCATTCAATACTCTAGTCATCTGATCCCTTCTCGTTCCTTGGCCACCCGGTAATAGGCCCACAGCACCCGCGCCGCAACCGAGCGCCAGGGCGACCACGCCTCGGCCATCTGTCGCAGTTCTTTGTCGGTCGGTCGCTTGGGCAAATCGTAGAGAATACGCGCGGCCTCTTGCAGCGCCAGGTCGCCGGGTGCAATCACATCGGCTCGGCCCAGCGAGAACATGGCATAAATCTCGGCTGTCCAGACCCCGATGCCGGGAACCTCGGTTAAAATAGCGACAACATCCGCATCAGGAAGGTCTCGTAATGCCTTGTAATCAATACGCGCCTCGGCCAGCGCGCGAGCATAGCGGATTTTCTGACGGCTCAACCCAACGCCGCGCAGGTCATCTTCCGTGGCCCACATGATCTTGCGCGGGCCGGTCAGTTTCGCCTCCTGCAAGCGCTTCCAGATCGCATTCGCCGAGGCCACACTGACCTGCTGGCTGACAATCGCGCTAAGCAGCTGCGCGAACCCGTCGGGCTTGCGACGCAAGGGCAACGGCCCCACCTGATCCAACGCATAAGCCATGCGCGGGCAGGCATCGCCCAGCCACTCGGCCCCTTCCCGCACACAGTCATTGGTTTCGATGATACGTCCGACGGACATGCGGGCCTCAGGCTGTTTGATTGCGCACACGTTAGGCTGCTTTGCCGCATATGCAACCCGCTTGTACAAGGCGGTTTTCGCGGCTACCCATAGGCGCATGACGATGACCGCCACCGCCCCCAATGACAACCAGGCCAAACGTAACGTGGCTGTGCTGGTCGCAGCCCAAGCCATGCTGGGTGCGCAGATGCCAATGGTATTCATCGTCGGCGGGTTGGCTGGTCAATCGCTGGCGACCAATGCCTGTTTGGCAACGCTGCCAATCTCACTGATCGTTCTGGGCTCGATGCTAGCGGCGACACCGATTTCGGCCATCATGCAACGCTGGGGACGGCGGACCGGGTTTTTGGTGGGCGCCACGGCGGGCGCGTGTGGCGGGCTGGTTGGGGCCTATGGCCTCTACCTCGGGTCGTTTCCGGTGTTCTTGCTGGGCAGTCTGTTGACCGGTGTCTACATGAGCGCGCACGGGTTCTATCGCTTTGCTGCTGCCGATACCGCGTCCGAGGCATTCCGGCCCAAGGCGATTTCATATGTCATGGCTGGCGGCCTTGCGGCCGCCATTATTGGCCCACAGATCGTCAAACTGACTTCGACTGCCTATGTGATTCCGTTCCTTGGCACCTATCTGGCGATCATCGCGCTGAACATCATCGGATCGGCCCTGTTCTTCTTTCTGGATATTCCAACGCCACCGAAAGCAGAAGAAGGCGCATCTACAGGTCGTACGCGCCTTGAGATGCTGAAAACCCCGCGCATCGCCGTGGCCATCATTTGCGCAATGGTGTCCTATGCGCTGATGAACCTAGTGATGACCTCGACCCCGCTGGCTGTTGTGGGATGCGGCTTCTCGGCCAATGATGCGGCGGATGTGGTGACCGGCCATGTGCTGGCCATGTATATCCCCAGTTTCTTTACCGGTCAGTTGATCGCGCGCTTCGGGGTGGAAAAAATCGTCGCCCTTGGCCTTGCCATTTTGGCAGGCGCCGGTGTCGTCGCGCTGCAAGGTGTTGAGCTAGAAAACTTTTTCATTGCCCTGATCCTGCTGGGCATTGGTTGGAACTTTGGCTTTATTGGCGCTACCACGATGCTAGCCGCCTCGCATGACGTAAGCGAGCGCGGGCGGATGCAGGGCCTCAACGACTTGTTGGTGTTCGGAGGCGTGACACTGGCCTCATTGTCCTCGGGCGGGTTGATGAACTGTTCGGGCGGATCCCCGGTTGAAGGGTGGACAGCCGTGAACCTTGCCATGATCCCACTGCTGACACTGGCCGGAGGCGCGCTGCTGTGGCTCGTCCTGCGCCCGGCCGAGCCGGAAACGGCCTGAAACCTACCAGCGTCCTCGGGCAACATTCCACATCAGTGACGCCCGCCGACGAATTTCGCCTTGCGCCAACGCACCGGCCGCAACGCGCTCGGGCTCTGCAATCGCTTTGCGCAACACCCAATCGGTCTGCCAACCTACATGCATCGCAGGGCATGCCTCGGGCGAAACACGCGATCTGTTCGCTCGTGCGGATTCTAAACGCTCCAACGCCGATCCCGCCAGCGCCTGCACCCCAGCAGGTGTCCCGTCCAACAATGGGATACGACCGCGTGCTTCAAGTTCTGGGATCGCCCGCAACCAGTTGGCAACGCCTACAGCATAACCAAAATCGCGCAGCAATTGCTCGTCGGCTTCACCCAAGGCTTGCGCCGAAGCGACCATCAGCGACCCTGCGCTTTGATACAGATAATTATCGAAATGCGCCTGATCCTCGAACGGGTCGCGGTAGATATCCCAGCGCCTTACAGCCACATATTCATCCAATGCGACAGCCAGATGTGGTGATAGAACGCGGGACAAGGGTGTGACGACCTCATGCCTGCGCACCGTGTTGCCTTCGGCAATCTCCTGCAACGCATCCCGCCACCATTGCAGACGCATCTCGGCAATCATGGTTTCCTGCGTGACCCAGGGCGCGCGCGCGACCTCGACATTCAGTGCATAGATCGGGAACAGAACAACCCGTGCGGCAACCGGAGCAGCCATCGCCGCCATGAACCGATCCGGATCGGCGCGATGCACCAGTGCCGCGCAGGCTTTTACGTCATCGTCAAAGGCAACGCTCACTCGGCCACCGCAGTCTGTCTTTCGCAATCACGCACCAGCTTCCACTGGATCGCATCCAGCAGCGCCTCGAACGAGGCATCGACTATGTTCGCGCTGACGCCAACGGTGGACCAGCGCCGCCCCTGCCCGTCTTCGCTGTCGATGATGACGCGAGTGACAGCCTCGGTCCCGCCTTGGGTGATACGCACCTTGAAATCCACCAGCCGCATATCGGACAGCACCTGCGAATATTGCCCCAGATCCTTGGCCAGCGCCTTGGCCAGCGCGTTCACCGGGCCGCGATCGCTGCCATCCTCATCCAGAGACTCGCTGACCGACAGCTTCTTTTCGCCGTCGACCTTCACCACGACCACGGCCTCGGACAGGCTAACCATCTTGTTATACTTGTTCTTGCGCCGCTCGACCGTGACCTTATAGCGCTTGACCTCGAAGAACTCTGGCAGTTGACCCAGCTCATCCCGCGCCAGCAATTCAAAACTGGCCTGCGCGGTGTCGTAGGAATAGCCCTCGGCCTCGCGCTGCTTAATCTTGTCAAGGATACGCCCTAGCGCCGGGTCGGCTTTTTCCACCGACAGCCCCGCCTCGGTCAGACGCTTGCGCAGGTTCGACTGGCCCGCCTGGTTCGACATCGGGATGATCCGCGCATTGCCGACCGCACCGGGGTCGATATGCTCATAGGTCGAGGGATCCTTGAGGATCGCACTGGCGTGCAACCCCGCCTTGTGGGCAAAGGCCGAGGCCCCCACATAGGCCGACTGCTTGCTGGGCACCCGGTTCAGGATATCGTCCAACATCCGGCTGATCCGCGTCAGCCCAGCCAGCGCCTGCGTGCTGACGCCGATGTCAAACTGCGAGGCATAGGGTTCTTTCAGCAACAAGGTCGGGATCAGAGCAGTCAGGTTCGCATTCCCACACCGTTCACCCAGCCCGTTCAGCGTGCCTTGTATCTGCCGCGCGCCTGCGTCGACAGCGGCCAGTGAACAGGCCACCGCGTTTTCGGTATCGTTATGCGTATGAATGCCCAACCGATCGCCAGGCAGTCCTGCGGCAATCACCTCAGACACGATGCGCGACACCTCGGCGGGCAGCGCACCGCCATTGGTATCGCACAGAACAACCCAGCGCGCGCCTGCGTCCAGCGCCGCCCGGCAGACTTCGACCGCATAGGCGGGATTGTCCTTGTAGCCGTCAAAGAAATGCTCGGCGTCAAACAGCGCCTCGCGCCCCTGCGCCACGATATGCGCGACCGAGGCGCGGACATTCTCAACATTCTCCTCCAGCGTGGTCCCCAACGCGTGGGTCACGTGGTAATCATGCGATTTTCCCACGAGACAGACGGCCTGCGTCCCCGCGTTCATAACAGCGGCCAAAACATCGTCATTTTCAGCCGAACGCCCCGACCGTTTGGTCATACCAAAGGCCGTCAACCGGGCCGAGGTCTTTGGTGCAACCTCGAAAAACGCGCTGTCGGTGGGGTTTGCACCAGGCCAGCCGCCCTCGATATAGTCCACACCCAGCTCATCCAGAGCCTTGGCGATCTGCACCTTTTCAGCGGTCGAGAACTGCACCCCTTGGGTCTGCTGCCCGTCGCGCAGCGTGGTGTCGTATAGATAAAGCCGTTCCTTCGACATTACACGCCCTCCAGCTTGGCAGCGTCAAACCCGGCCCCCGGCACAAGCTCCACACCGTCCTTGCTCATCCGCACTTCCAGCCCCGCCGTGACATAGGCCGCCTTCAGCCGGTCAACTTCCGAGAAGTCCTTGCTTTGCATCGCCTGGGCCCGCGCCTCGGCCAGACGCGCCGCATGGCCAGAAAGATCCGCTGAGCCCGTATCGGCCCAAGCGCCCATTTCAGGCTCCAACACCCCCAGAACCTGCGCACTGGCCAACAGGCCCGCTGCGTCACCCTCTGCCGCCAGACGGTGGAGTTCCGCGACAGCCCCCGCCGTGTTCAGGTCATCACTCAGCGCGGCGATCACCGAGGGGGCCGCGCTGGCGGCAGGCTCGATGCCCGCTGTCAGCGCTCGCCACTTGCGCAGCGTCGCCTCGGCCCCGCGGGCTTTCTTCTCTGTCCAGTCCATCGGCTTGCGGTAATGCGTCTGTAAGAAAACAAACCGGATCACCTCACCCGGAACGCCCTGATCCAGCAGATCATGTACGGTGAAGAAATTGCCCAAAGACTTGGACATCTTCTTGCCCTCAACCTGCAGCATCTCATTATGCAGCCAAACCCGCGCGAACTCGCCCTCGGGATGGGCGCAGCAGCTTTGCGCTATCTCGTTTTCATGATGCGGGAACATCAGGTCATTGCCGCCGCCGTGAATGTCAAAACTCTCTCCCAACAGCTCAAAGCTCATGGCCGAGCATTCGATATGCCACCCCGGACGCCCCCGTCCCCACGGGCTGTCCCAGCCGGGAAGCTCATCGCTCGAGGGTTTCCAAAGGACAAAATCCATAGGACTCTTCTTGTAGGGCGCAACCTCGACCCGCGCCCCTGCAATCATGTCATCAACCGACCGCCCCGAAAGAGCGCCATAACGCTCTTTCCAGCTGTCTACGGCGAACAGCACATGCCCCTCTGCAGCATAGGCGTGGCCTTTGTCGATCAGCCCTTCAATCATCGCGATCATCTGCGGAATATATTCAGTCGCACGCGGCATCTGGTTCGGCTCTAGTGCGCCCAACGCCCCCATATCATGCAGATACCAGTCGATCGTCTCATCCGAGCGTTCCTGCACCAATTGCTCCAACGTGCCCGGTGCGCCGGCCTTTTGACGCGCCAGGGCGGTCGCGTTGATCTTGTCATCCACGTCGGTAAAGTTACGCACATAATTCACGTGATCCGCCCCATAGGTGTGACGCAGTAACCGGTACAGCACGTCAAACACCACCACGGGCCGCGCATTGCCAAGATGGGCGCGGTCATAGACCGTCGGGCCACAGACATACATCCGCACATTATCAGCACTGATCGGCACGAAATCCTCTTTCGTCCGCGTCCGTGTGTTGTGCAGTTTGATCGTGGTCATCGGTCAGCTCCTAGGAACAACGTGGCGTCTCGCGTTGGCGCGGGCTTAGCAACTTGTCTCAGGGATGAAAACGAAAGAAACCGGCCCGCGTGATAAATCAGCAGGAAATGCAGCAGATAATGATGCAGTTCATCGGGTTCATAGGATGTGAGTATCACGCGCGCGCCACCACGCCAAGCCCCTGATTTCCGGCTCTGATCCGATTGACAATCGCAAGTCTCTCTGGCCCAACTCGCGTAAGACCGAGACGGAGACCGGCCATGAAACTGTCGCAGCGGATCACGCAGCTTACCCATGGCGGTAGCGACGGGTGGGGTGTGTTCTATCGCGCCCGCCGGATGATAAGTGAGGGACAAGCGGTTACCGAACTGACCATTGGTGAACATGACATTCGCACCGATCCGTCGATCTTGGCCGAGATGGAACAGTCTGCACGCCAAGGCCATACGGGCTACGCCATGGTGCCCGGCACCGAACTGCTGCGCGAGACGGTGGCCGCCCGCATTCAGACCCGCACCGGAGTCAATACAACCCGAGACAATATTCTGATCACGCCCGGAGGTCAGTCGGCCCTGTTCGCCGCGCATGTAGCCGTCTGTGACCCCGGTGATGTGGGCCTGTATCTCGACCCTTACTATGCCACCTATCCCGGCACGATCCGAGGGGCCGGAGCGGTTGCGCGTGTGGTTCAAACGACGGCAGAAGACGCGTTCCAACCACGGGCAGACAGGATCGACGCGGCGTCGGAGGGCGCTGTCTCACTTCTGATCAACTCGCCCAACAATCCCACTGGCATCGTTTATTCGCGCCAAACCCTGGAAGCCGTTGCGGAAGTCTGCCGCAGGCGCGACCTTTGGCTGATCTCGGACGAGGTCTATGACACCCAAGTGTGGGACGGCACGCATATCTCGCCCCGTGCACTGCCAGATATGCTCGCCCGCACGCTGGTAATCGGTTCGATGTCGAAATCCCACGCCATGACCGGATCTCGGTGCGGGTGGGTTGCCGGTCCTCCGGATGTGATCGAACACATGATCAATCTGGCCACGCACACGACATATGGCGTTCCTGGTTTCATTCAGGACGCTGCGGTTTTCGCGTTGAGCGCAGGCCCCGAGCTTGAGAACCGCATCGCCGCCCCTTTCCGCAGACGTCGCGAGCTGGCGATGGATATTCTGGCCGCGCAAAACACGGTCGGGTTGATTCCAGCCCAGGGCGCGATGTATCTGATGCTGGACATTCGCCCCACCGGCCTGAATGGCGAGGGATTTGCCAATGCCCTGCTGGATACACACGCGATTGCCGTCATGCCGGGCGAAAGTTTCGGCCAAGCCGCCGCAGGACATATCCGCGTTGCCATGACCATAGACGACGATCGTTTTACCGCCGCTTTGCGGACCATATGCTGCTTTGCAGCGGAGCTGAGTTCAGGGCGATAGTTGAATCAGAACCGGAACGTGGTGCGCAGGTTGAACACGTTAGAATCCAGCCCTCCTTCGGATTGGGTGGCATCGTCAAATTCCTGCCGCAACGCCTCACCACTGATGACGAACCGATCGTTGATCGGGTAAGCAACTCCAATGCCATAAACCGCAGCGGTGTCATCATCCGCCGAGGTCTCGGCCCGTGCAGCGCCAACCACGACATATCCCAATGCGGAGCCGAAATCGTACCCTCCGCGCAGCTTCAGCCGGGTCGTGCTGTCCAGACTGCCTTCATTTTGGCTTAACCCAAGGGACAGTCGGTTATATTCAAGCTCTCCGCCCAGAACGAAATTGCCGAAATCGAAATCATATCCGACATGCGGGCCAAAGCTGGTATCGCTTCCGCTTGACCCGTTGGACCCATCCGCATCCGCATAGCCAAAGCTGAAACCAGCATAGGCACCGCTCCAATCCTCAGCCGCAGCGGGGGCTGCGAGGGCCACCAAAATGGAGGCAAGGAATGCGCGGAACAGTTTCATCGCCTTGCGAAGGCCTTTCATAAAAAAATTTGAGTATTCTTCAGAGACTGGCACAGAACTGTATGCAAATGGTTAAAATTCAATTGAGATCACGAAAAGCTGTTAAACAAGTGACCGAAGTATAACAGATTTCCCGCAAAATGGGGTCTTTTCTTTACTTCACGTCACCTAAGCGATCTGACGACACGGATTGTTTCGCTTTTGACCCATCAGGTCGCAAACAGAACAGATTGCGACGTTTCGGATTGAAAGACTGAACGTCACGAAGCGAGGATCCGCATGCAAAGCGATGTTTGGAAAATCCGGTTGATCAGCCGTACAATCGGGGCGGATCGCGGTCGCGCGGCGCGGGGGCGTCCATTCGGGCGCTAATTGACGCCACCCTGTACGCTTTTCATCTATCGGATCCTGAAATGAACGACCAATCCCGTACATCCTCGCGCAGCGGCGGACGCGCCGCGCGCCGTGCTGCCCGCGCCACGGCCCTACCCGATCACCTGCGCCCAGTGCGCCCCGGCCTTGAGGGCGGTACGTATAAACCTCTGACCGCTCAACAGGTTGAGCAAATACACCAAGCCGCGCTGACAGCGCTGGAAACCATCGGACTTGCCGATGCACCGCAAAGCGGAATCGACTATCTGGTGGGCGCTGGCTGTACCTTGGGCGAGGACGGACGCATTCGGTTTCCGCGCGCACTGGTCGAGGATACGATCGCCAAGGCGAACCGCTCGGTAACCCTGCACAGCCGCGATGGGCAAACTGATCTGGAGCTGTCTGGTACCCGCGTCCACTATGGCACCGCAGGCGCCGCTGTCAGCATGGTCGATGTGGAGGGGCGAGAGTACCGCGATTCGACCGTGCAAGACCTGCACGACGCCGCACGCATCTGCCAGCAACTGGACAATATCCATTTTGTTCAACGCCCTATGGTGTGTCGTGACATCACCGACAATCTGGAAATGGATCTGAACACGGTCTATGCCGCTTGCTCCGGCACCTTCAAACATATCGGCACCTCGTTCACCGAACCTAGCCATGTAGCCCCCGCAGTGGAAATGCTGCACATGATTGCTGGCGGCGAGGACAAATGGCGTGAGCGGCCTTTCGTGTCGAATTCGAACTGTTTCGTAGTGCCTCCGATGAAATTCGCCACCGAAAGCTGCGAAGTGATGGAGGAATGTATCAAAGCTGGAATGCCGGTTCTGCTGCTCTCGGCCGGAATGGCGGGGGCGACCGCACCGTCGACTATCGCGGGAGCAATCGCTCAGGCGACGGCGGAATGTCTTGCAGGGTTGGTTTACGTAAATGCCGTAAGCCCTGGGGCCCCTGCGGTTTTTGGAACATGGCCATTTGGCTTGGACCTGCGCACAGGCGCGATGTCCATCGGGTCGGGCGAACAAGCGCTGCTGACCGCAGGCTGCGCCCAGATGCATCATTTCTACGATCTGCCGGGCGGTGCCGCCGCTGGTGCGTCAGATTCAAAATTGCCCGACATGCAGGCCGGATGGGAGCAGATGTGCTCGAACGTTATGGCCGGCCTGTCCGGGGTGAACATGGTCTATGAGGCCGCTGGTATGCACGCCTCCCTTCTTGGATTTTGCTTTGAAAGCCTTATCTTGGGGGACGATCTTATCGGTCAAGCGCAGCGCTGCGTGCGGGGGATCGAGGTTACGGACGAGACCCTTGCCCTTGATCAGATGGCCGAGGTCTGCATGGGCGGCCCCGGTCACTATCTGGGCACCGAAGCAACGCTCAGCCGGATGCAAGCCGATTACGTGTATCCGACCTATGGCGACCGAACGTCACCCAAAGAATGGGCCGAATTGGACAAGCCTGACCTGATCGCCAAGGCCACGGCCCGGAAAGAGGAAATCCTGTCCGCACCGTCACCCGCACGGTTCGATCCCATGCTGGACGCGGCGATTCGCGAGAAATTTAACATTCATTTGCCAACATAAGTATTTGAAAAAAAGGGGGCCGAGGCCCCCTTTAAGTTTCGCCATCCAGGCTCATCTCGTTGACCGCCCGGTGTTTTTTTGCCTGCGGCCTGGACTGCGCATGGGACGAGCGCACCCGTCCCGTGAGAGAGTGGGAAAGAGCAATATTCCGCCCCACCCTGTTCCCGGCCGACACGGGCATGTCGGCCGAGTGGAAAAAGGCATCGTAGGTAAGTCTCGGCGCCTTCTTCCGTTTTCGTCGGGACCGGGCATTCGGGGGAAAGCCCAGGTCCCTACACCCCGCCTGACGGGGCGTTTGCCTTAGCTACACCCGCTGGTCGCACCGCAGGTGTTGCATTTCATGCAGGTGCCGTTGCGCACCAGCGTGTAATTTCCACATTCACCACAGGGATCGCCCTCGTACCCTTGCATCTTGGCTTTGGTGCGAGCGTCCATGCCGGTCGCCACTGCAGTTTCAGCAGGCGCTTCGAACACGGCGGCAGGTTCCGCCATTCCGGTTGCATCCGCTTGCGGCGTGAACATGGCCAAATCCTGCGGCAACCGCTTGCGCAGATACCCGGTCGAGCTGATTTGCTTCAATACTTCCAATGACTTGGAGGCCGCGGTTTCACTGATTTCCGAGACGTTCGAGACACCTTCTTCCTCGCCCCGACCGATATCGTCGAAGGTCGCGCCTTCGGGCTTCACATGGGCCAGATCGGTGCGGTCCAGATAGCTGACAGCAAGCTCGCGGAAGATGTAGTCCAAGATCGACGTCGCGTTCTTGATCGAGTCGTTGCCCTGCACCATCCCCGCCGGTTCGAACTTGGTGAAGGTGAAGGCGTCCACGAACTCTTCCAGCGGCACGCCGTATTGCAGGCCGACCGAGACCGCGATGGCAAAGTTGTTCATCATCGCGCGGAAGCCAGCGCCTTCCTTGTGCATGTCGATGAAGATCTCACCCAACGAGCCATCCGAATACTCACCCGTCCGCAGATAGACCTTATGGCCGCCAACGATGGCTTTCTGAGTATAACCCTTCCGACGCTCGGGCATCTTTTCGCGGTGAGACCGGACGATTTCCTTGACGACGACCTTCTCGATGACCTTCTCGGCCAGCACGGCAGCTTTTTCGGCCGGTGTGCCGCTTTCCAGAACCTCGGCGGCCTCATCATCATCCTCAACCAATGCAGCGGCCAGAGGCTGAGACAGTTTCGAGCCGTCGCGGTACAGCGCGTTCGCCTTCACACCCAGCGACCACGACAACTCATATGCCTTCTGGCAGTCTTCGATGGTCGCGTCGTTCGGCATGTTGATCGTCTTGGAAATCGCGCCCGAGATGAAGCTCTGCGCCGCCGCCATCATGGTGATGTGGCTGTCAACCCCAAGGAAACGCTTACCTTTCTTGCCGCACGGGTTGGCGCAATCGAAGATGGAATAGTGTTCCTCTTTCAGGTGCGGCGCGCCTTCCAGTGTCATGGTTCCGCAGACGTGATCATTCGCCGCTTCGATATCCGCGCGGGTGAAACCCAAGTGACGCAGAAGGTCGAAAGTCGGGTCATTCAGCTTGGTGGCCGGGATGCCCAGAACGCCGGTGCAGAAATCCTCGCCCAATGTCCACTGGTTGAAGACGAACCGGATGTCGAACGCGCTTTCCAGTGCCGCATCCACCTTGGCCAGTTCATTCGGGCCGAACCCATGACCGGTAAGCGAGGTGTGGTTGATCCCCGGCGCGTTCCCGATGGTGCCGTGGCCGACCGCGTAGCCCACGATCTCTTCGATCTGAGACGAGGAATAGCCCAGCTTCTCCAGCGCCGAAGGCACCGAACGGTTGATGATCTTGAAGTAACCACCACCGGCCAGCTTCTTGAACTTGACCAGCGCAAAGTCCGGCTCAATCCCGGTGGTGTCGCAATCCATCACCAGACCGATGGTGCCGGTGGGGGCGATCACAGTGGCCTGCGCGTTGCGATAACCGTTCTTTTCACCCAGACTCAGCGCCTCATCCCAAGCGGACATGGCCAGATCGATCAAACGCTTGTCCGGGCAGTTGCCGTGGTCCAGAGGCACCGGCTTTACCGCCAGCTTCTCATAGCCCTCGGTCACACCTTGCGCAGCACGGCGGTGGTTGCGGATGACACGCAGCATATGATCGGCGTTCCGCTCATAGCCTTTGAACGCACCCAGCTCACCGGCAATTTCGGCAGAGGTCGCATAGGCCACACCTGTCATGATCGCGGTCAACGCGCCACAGATTGCCCGCCCCTCATCCGAGTCGTAGCTGTAGCCCATGTTCATCAGCAGACCGCCGATATTTGCAAAGCCCAGACCCAAGGTGCGGAAGTCATAAGACAGTTGCGCGATTTCCTTCGACGGGAACTGCGCCATGGTCACCGAGATTTCCAGCGTCAGCGTCCACAGGCGTGAGGCGTGCATGTAATCCGCCGCCTGGAACTCACCATCGTTGAGGAAGGTCAGCAGGTTCATCGACGCCAGGTTACAGGCCGTGTCATCTAGGAACATGTATTCCGAGCACGGGTTCGAGCCGCGGATCTCACCATCTTCTGGGCATGTGTGCCATTCATTGACCGTGTCGTGGAACTGAATGCCCGGATCGGCGCAGGCCCATGCCGCATGTCCAACCTTTTCCCACAGATCGCGGGCCTTAACGGTCTTTGCTACCTTACCATCTGTCCGGTTGATCAGCTCCCAATCGGCGTCTTTCTCAACGGCGGTCAGGAACGCGTTTGTCACCCGGATCGAGTTGTTTGAGTTCTGGCCCGAGACGGAGCTGTAGGCTTCTGAATCCCAGTCCGTATCATAGGTCGGGAATTCGATGCTGTCATGACCCTGCTTGGCATAATCCAGCACGCGCTTGATGTAAGTCTCGGGGATCGCGACCTTTTTGGCCTCGCGCACAGCCGTTTTCAGGCCGTCATTCTTGTTCGGATCATAAGCATCATCAGCGGCACCGTCCCAGCTGCGGATGGCCTCGAAAATGCCGTTCAGCATCTTCTCGTGCATCTTCGATCCGGCAACGATCGAGGCCACCTTCTGCTCTTCGATCACCTTCCATTCGATGAATTGCTCGATATCGGGATGATCTGCATCGACGATTACCATCTTTGCTGCTCGACGGGTTGTTCCGCCTGATTTGATCGCGCCAGCGGCGCGGTCGCCGATCTTGAGAAAGCCCATCAGGCCCGAAGACTTGCCGCCACCCGACAGCGCTTCGCCCTCAGCCCGCAGATGGCTGAAGTTTGTCCCGGTGCCCGAGCCATATTTGAACAGGCGCGCCTCGCGCACCCACAGATCCATGATGCCGCCTTCGTTCACCAGATCATCATCGACGGACTGGATGAAACACGCATGCGGCTGCGGGTGTTCGTAAGCGGATTTCGACTTGGTCAGCTTACCGGTTTTGTAGTCGACATAGTGATGCCCCTGCGCCGGGCCATCTATTCCGTAGGCCCAATGCAAGCCAGTGTTGAACCACTGCGGCGAGTTCGGCGCGGCACGCTGGGTGGCCAGCATGTAGCGCATCTCGTCAAAATAGGCGCGCGCGTCTTCCTCGGTCGAGAAATAGCCGCCCTTCCAACCCCAATAGGCCCATGCACCCGCCAGTCGGTCGAACACCTGTTTGGACGAAGTCTCACCTTCGAATTCCGCGCCATCCGCAGGGACCGAACGCCACAGGAATTCAGGTACATCCTTTTCTTTGACCTTCTTCAGCTTGGACGGAACACCAGCCTTGCGGAAATACTTCTGGGCGATGACATCACTTGCCACCTGGCTCCAGCTGGAGGGCACTTCGATATCATCCAGACGGAAAACAATCGTACCATCAGGGTTACGGATTTCTGACGTTGCCGAAACAAAGTCCAGCTCCGCATAAGCGTCTTGTCCTGATTTGGTGAATTTTCTGTCAATCTTCATGTCCGCCGCCCTAGATTCAATCACTTGTCCTTGTCGCCTCAAGTTCGAGAAAGCGAACCTTTGGCCGTGCCAGAAAATTGGGCGCAAGGAACCGGTCGCTGCCAATGGCAACGAAATTCCGTTTCAACGGTTGCACGTCTCTATGTTGTGCTTTCCGACCCTCGCCCTATGCCGCGCTCCGGATTTCCTACCAGATTTAGTGGCATCATATTCGGCCCATACAATCTGGCGTATTCGGCCATAGATCGTCAACGTCATTTTTCCGTCATTTTTGGAATCTTTTATATTGACCCAAGATCTCTCAAATGGCGCTGAACGGGGTGGGCCGATTCCTCCACAGGTTCATCCACGGGTTCAAATGGACCGGCGCAAAATTCTGCAGAACAATTAACCGTGATTTCCGGCACAGTTATCGGCATTTGATAAACCGAAGTTAAGATATCTAAACTCGAATAGAATCATCCCTGCGTTTGTTCGGCGCGAAAACAGCTTCGCCGACCAACGCAGCACGAAGTAAAGGTACGAGCAGAGATGTCGAAGATTGGAATCCTTCCCCTGATGGGACTGATCGTGGCCTGCACACCACAAGATGTGCCCCCTCCATCCCGCAGCGCGCAGTTTGAAACCTATCCCACGCGGCTGTTCGATACGTTCGAAGTCGGCTGTGATGGCCCTGGAGAAGATTTCAGGCGTGTCGGGAATCGCCTGTTCGAATGCACCGAGTTGCTGCCCCCCGAAACGACGGCCTTTCTGATTCTCAACTATGATGGTTACCCGCAGGATCTGCCCAAAAGCGTGATGCGCCTAACCTCGACCAAAAACTCCGGAGGATACCGCGTCGACGCTGAACTCTATTTCAACGTACCGCGCCAGAATGCGCCCGACATTCAGGTGCCCGTCGAAAGCGAACAATTGGACAAGGCCCTTACCGCGCTTTATCGCGCGATGGGCGGTGCTCCAGCTTGAAAGGAAGTGGTCGGGGCGGCAGGATTCGAACCTACGACCCCCTGTACCCAAAACAGGTGCGCTACCAGACTGCGCCACGCCCCGGACCGTGCGCCTTCCTAACGGGGCCGTTCTGATTTGAAAAGCCCTAACAGGGCCAAATTGCAGGACCTTGCGAAAAAACTTCGTGCTGCATCTGCGTGCCCGGTTCAATCAGGTAACGCCGCGCCAGCCCTGCGTTGATCTCCAACACGGCATAGACCGAATCACCGCCCTCAATCAGCGATAAATCACCGGGGATGGCATCACTATGCACATTCACGACCTCACCTGCGCGATTCACAAAAATCATATCCAGGGGAATCAGTGTGTTCTTCATCCAGAACGCGACCCGCTGCGGCGGATCGAAGATAAACAGCATCCCTGCCCGTTGCGGCATGGATTCCCGAAACATCAGACCGCGCGCACGTTCCTGCGGTGTCACGGCAAGTTCGATTTCGAAGCTGATCTGAGACTTTTCATTTTTCAGGTTCACGCGATCCGCGCTACAGGCCGCAAAGGCCGTTCCGGTCCATACCGATAGTATCGTCGCAGCAACCGAAAGAACCCTGATCATCATGCTCTAGCTATCAAGCGCGGATTCCCAGGCCAGAACCTGCGCGGCCATACGTCCACGTTTGCCATCGATCACCCGCATCGCCAAAGCCTCGCCCGGCTGCAAATCGGCCAAACCAGACCGGCGCAAAACCTCAATATGAAGAAACACGTCTTCGTCCCGACCGAACACATTGGCGAATCCAAATCCCTTGCCCTTGTCGAACCATTTTACGCGCGCAGCTTCCAATGGGGCTTCGGCTATGGCCACAGGGTCCAGCTCGGCGAAATCGGCAAGCATCATTGAGTCGGCGCGCGCCGGAGGATCTACGCTGATCACCTCGACCGCTTGAACACCGCGATCGGTGCGGTGCGTCATGATCTCAATGCCGGCACCATCCGCGACCGAGCTTTGGCCAAAATTCCGCAAGACATTTACATGCAACAGAATATCCGGGCCACCCTCATCGGACACAACAAAGCCATACCCCTTGGCAGGGTCGAACCATTTCACGTGTCCACGTACGCGGTACATGTTGTTCAGGTCGTCTGGCACAGTGTTCCTATCGCGCGTTTTAATAATTCGTTAAGGTTTTGATGTGTATGGGATTGCCCCACGATTTCAAGCTGAAAAAACCCTTTAAACTCCGAGTGTTGCATTTCGCGGCACGTGAATGTCATGGATTCAGCCTCTGTATCTGCCACTCAGTCTCTGCGTTTTCACGCCGCCACTGGAACCGATCATGCAAACGGAAGGCTCCGTCAGCCCAGAATTCGATCTCTGTCGGCTCCAACCGGTATCCACCCCAAAACGGTGGACGCGGTGGATTCGGCCCCAGCTTTGCGGTCACCTTTGCAACCTCAGCCATCAGAGCCGTCCGGCTGCTGAGCGGCTGTGACTGTTTCGACGCCCATGCACCCAACCGGCTTTTTAGGGATCGGGACGCATAATATTCATCCGCTTGTGGTCCGTTTTCCCGAGTTATTGTACCACGAACTCGGATTTGACGCCGCAAAGATTTCCAATGCATCACAAAAGCAGCTTTCCCGGCACTGTCCAACTCGGCCGCCTTGGTACTTTCGTAATTTGTGTAGAACACAAAGGCCTGAGCCTCGATCTCTTTCAGCAAGACCATCCGCACGTTTGGCATACCTGTCGAATCCACGGTTGCCAGGGCAATCGCGTTCGGATCGTTCGGTTCACTGTCCCTGGCGTCGTCCAGCCACCGCGCCGCTATTTCAAACGGATCGGTACCGGCGAAAATGCCGTCTCGTTCGCTCATTTCCATCCCCTGGAAACTCTTAATGTTCACCCTAGGGCGAGAACCCGCCACGGGCAAGAGCACACGGCCTTGATGCAGGCCATCCAATGGCATAAACCATCCCAACATAATGCGAAGGACAGGCGGAGAACCGAACATGTCAAATCAGTTGATGGCCGGCAAGCGCGGCCTCATCATGGGACTGGCGAATGACAAATCAATCGCATGGGGGATTGCCCGCGCATTGTCTGACGCAGGGGCCGAACTTGCGTTCTCGTATCAAGGCGATGCGCTGAAAAAGCGGGTGGACCCGCTGGCCGCTCAATTGGGCAGTGAAATCGTCCTGCCCTGCGACGTCAGCGACGAAGAGTCGATTGACGAACTATTCAACTCGCTTTCGCAGAAATGGGGACATTTGGATTTTGTCGTCCACGCCATCGGCTTTTCCGACAAAAACGAGTTGCGCGGCCGCTACGTTGATACTTCGCGCGCCAATTTCAAACTGACCATGGATGTCTCGGTCTATTCCTTCACCGCAGTAATGCAGCGGGCCGAGAAGATGATGACCAATGGCGGCAGCGCGGTCACGCTGACCTACTACGGCGCAGAACAAGTCATGCCCCACTACAACGTCATGGGTGTGGCCAAGGCGGCGCTTGAGGCCTCGGTCAAATACCTGGCCGAAGATCTTGGCAAAGACGGCATTCGCGTGAACGCGATCTCGGCCGGCCCGATCAAGACGCTGGCAGCCAGCGGGATCGGTGATTTCCGCTATATCATGAAATGGAACGAATATAACTCGCCCCTGCGCCGCAACGTGACCATTGATGACGTCGGCAACTCAGCCCTCTATCTGCTGTCTGACCTCAGCGGAGGCGTAACCGGTGAGAATCTGCACGTGGATTCAGGTTATCACATCGTCGGCATGAAGGCCGTTGACGCACCAGACGTTGAAAAAGGTTAATATCCATGAGCGCCAAGGACCGCCTGCCCCACGAAAAAGGCTTTCACATCAGTTGGGATCAGATTCACCGCGACTCGCGCGCTCTGGCCTGGCGTCTGGACGGGCAAGGCCCCGAAGATGGTGCCTGGCGCGCCGTTGTCGCCATCACGCGCGGCGGCATGGCCCCGGCGATGATTGTCAGCCGTGAGTTGGACATCCGCACCGTCGACACGATCAGCGTCCGCTCTTACCACCATCAGGAACAAGGCGAAGCCGAAGTTCTGAAGGCCCCGGACGCCGGCCTGATGGGCGACGGCACCGGCGTATTGATCATCGATGACCTGGTCGACAGCGGCAAAACCCTGGAACTGGTCCGGGACATGTACCCCAAGGCGCATTTTGCCACTGTCTATGCCAAACCCAAAGGCCGCCCGATGGTTGATACTTTCATCACCGAAGTCAGCCAGGACACATGGATATTCTTCCCATGGGATATGGCCCTGCAATATGTCGAACCCTACCGGGGCACCGACTGATCCTTCTTCTGTTCAAAAACACCTCGGAGCGCGAGGCAGAGCCTCGCAAAAAATGATCCGCCATGCCCCAAACCCGTACCCGCGCCACCTTCCCCCCTCCGGTGATGGAGGCGCGCCGCTGGCTTGAGGGCGTGGACTTCACTCAAGACCGTCCTCTGATAAATGTCAGCCAAGCAGCCCCGGTCGATCCGCCGCCGCTTGCCTTGCGTCAGGCCATGGCCGAGTTTGCCGTTAGTGAAGACAGCGCACATCTCTACGGGCCCGTGCTTGGAAACCCCGAACTCCGGGCCGAACTTGCCCAACAAATCGGCACCCATTACGGCGCGGACCTTTCGCAAGATCAGGTCGCCATCACTTCGGGTTGCAATCAGGCTTTCGCCGCCACTATCTCGGCCATCACCGACGAAGGGGATGAGGTCATTCTACCAACCCCATGGTACTTCAACCATAAAATGTGGCTGGATATGGCAGGGGTACGCAGCATCGCGTTGCAAACCGGGGACGATTTGCTCCCCGACCCCGAGGCTGCGCGCGCGCTGATTACTGATAAAACACGTGCGATTGCTCTGGTGACGCCGAACAATCCGGGTGGCGTCGAATACCCGGCGGAACTGGTCCGCGCCTTTTACGATCTGGCGCAAGAGGCCGGAATTCGCCTGCTGGTCGATGAAACCTACCGTGATTTCGACAGCCGCAGCGGCCCGCCCCACGACTTGTTCCAACAACCCGGTTGGGACGAGACGCTGGTGCATCTCTATTCCTTTTCGAAATCCTACCGTCTGACCGGCCACAGGGTCGGCGCAATCGCGACCAGCCCAAACCTTCTGGCCGAGATCGAAAAATTCCTCGACACCGTCGCCATCTGCCCCGGTCAGATGGGTCAATTCGCGGCCCTTTGGGGAATGCAGAACCTGTCGCAATGGGTCGCCGGAGAACGGGATGAGATTCTCGACAGACGCGCCGCCATTCAGGACATGTTGCCCGATCTTGCGGAAAAGGGGTGGAAACTTCTGGGGCTAGGCGCTTATTTCGCCTATTTCGAACACCCGTTCGACTTGCCCTCGGACGAGTTGGCCAAACGCATGGTGGCCGAAACCGGCATCCTGCTTTTGCCCGGCACCATGTTCATGCCGCAGGACGATCCAGCCGGCAAGCGGCAGGTCCGCATCGCCTTTGCCAATCTAGACCGCAAAGGCTTGCGCCAATTGTTCGATCGGCTGACCGACGCTACCTTCTGAGCTTGCCCCCCGCCGGTCCGCGTCGTATTCAAGGCCGCAACCGACAGGGCAGCAATCTGCCACAAAACCACAAATGAGGGCACCATGGCCGCAGGCATGAAAAACCTTTCAAAGACCTTTGTCTGGATCCTGATGGGTCTTTTGATGCTGGGCCTTGCCGGGTTCGGGGCCACAAGCCTGACCGGAACCGCGCGCAGTGTCGCGCAGGTAGGCAACGAAGATATCTCGATCAACGATTATGTGCGTGAGCTTCAACGCGAAATCCGCGCCGTCGAAAGTCAGACCGGGCAACCGATGCAAATCTCGCAGGCGCATGAGTTCGGGCTGGACCAGCTTGCCCTCTCGCGCCTGACCGCGCTTGCCGCGCTGGATAATGAGGTCGGTCTGCTGGGCCTTTCGATCGGGGATGAGAACCTGCAGAAGGAAATTCTGGCCATCCCGGCCTTTCAGGGGGTGGATGGAAGTTTCGACCGCGACTCGTATGAGTTTCAGCTTGATCAGGTTGGCCTGACCGACAGCGAATTCGAATCCGATCTGCGCAAGGAATCTGCACGCACCATCGTGCAGGGCGCGATCATGGGCGGCGTCGAGATGCCCCAGACCCTGACAGATGTGATGACCAATTTCGTCGGCGCGCGACGCAGCTTTACTGTTGCGACCGTCAGCCCGGACGCCCTGTCTGAGCCAATCGGACAGCCCACCGATGCGCAGGTTCAAACTTTTTACGACGACAATGCCGACCTTTTCACCCTGCCCCGCACCAAGCGGCTGACCTATGCAATACTGTCACCCGACATGCTGCTGGACAGCGTTGAGGTGGATGAGGACGCGGTGCGCCGCCTCTATGATCAGCGCTCGGAGGAATTCCAACAGCCCGCGCGACGTTTGGTCGAACGTCTGCCATTTTCGGACGAGGCCGCTGCCGAGACTGCCATGGCGCAAATCGCTGTCGGCGGCACAACGTTCGAAACTCTGGTGCGCGACCGCGATCTTGAACTCAGTGATGTCGATCTGGGTGACGTGACCCGGGACGATATTGGCGACGCGGCCGACGGCGTATTTGCCGCCGAACTGGACGATGTTGTTGGCCCCCTTCCGTCGCCTCTGGGCCCGGCACTGTTCCGCATCAACGGCACGCTGGCGGAAAACATCATTGCGTTCGAAGACGCCGCTCCAATTTTGCGTGAAGAACTGGCCGCTGACCGTGCCCGCCGCCAGATCGAGGCGCAAGCCGAAGACATCAACGACCTGCTGGCGGGTGGTGCCACCTTGGAAGAGCTGGTGGGCGAGACTGAGATGGAACTGGGCCAGATCGACTGGACTCGCCAAAGCGAAGATGGCGTGGCCGCTTATGACGGGTTCCGCGTTGCCGCACAGGACGTGATCGAAGGCGATTTCCCCGAAGTTGCGTTCCTTGAGGACGGCTCAATCTTTGCCCTGCGACTGGACGAAGTTCTACCCCGCCGCCCGGAACCGCTGGACAGCGCCCGTGATCGCGTGATTGGCGCTTGGGTGCAGGCAGAGACGGACAAGGCGCTGGAAGAGCAGGCCAAAACCGTTCTTGCACAGCTTGAGAGCAATGGCGATTTCACTGAAACTGGCCTGCCCTTCCGCGTGGAAAACGCCCTGACCCGGACCGCTTTTCTGGATGACGTTCCCGCAACCTTCATGTCGGACGTGTTTGACATGGAACTGGATGAGTTGCGCGTGATCCCTGGCACTGGTTCTGCCTTTGTTGTGCGGCTCGAAGAGCTTTTGCCGCCTGATGAGACAGACGAGTTGCGTCAGGCACGCGAAGCCCTTGCGGCGCAGTTGAACCAAGCTCTGGCTCAGAATATTTTCGACGCCTATGTCCGTGACGCGCAGGTTCGCGCCCGTCCCGTCGTGGATCAACAGGCCCTGAACGCTGTCCAAGCGAGCTACTAAGAGACCCCTATGGCCTTGACTCCTGAATACGACAGCTTCGCCCGCGCCTATGAGGCAGGCGAGAACCAGGTCGTTTACACCCGATTGGCCGCTGATCTGGATACGCCGGTGTCGCTGATGCTCAAGCTGACGGGCGCGCAGAAAGACGCGTTCATGCTGGAATCAGTGACAGGCGGCGAGGTGCGCGGCCGGTACTCGATCATCGGAATGAAGCCCGATCTGATCTGGCGTTGCCGGGGGGAAGCGTCCGAACTGAACCGTTCCGCCCGCTTCGACCCCGAAGCTTTCGATCCGCAAACCGGCAATCCCATGGACAACCTGCGGGCATTGCTGGCCGAAAGCCGGATCGACCTGCCCGATGATCTGCCGCAGGCCGCTGCCGGGCTGTTTGGATATCTGGGCTATGACATGGTGCGGCTGGTGGAATACCTGCCCAATGTGAACCCTGATCCTCTTGGGCTGCCTGATGCGGTGATGCTGCGCCCGTCAGTCGTAGCTGTGCTGGACGGCGTCAAGGGCGAGGTTACGGTTGTTTCTCCCGCCTGGGTCAGCGAAGGGCAATCGGCCAAAGCGGCCTATGCACAGGCCGCCGAGCGTGTCATGGACGCCGTGCGGGATCTGGAACGCGCCATGCCTGCTGAATCGCGCGATCTTGGCGATGCATCGGAAGTCGCGACTCCGCAGTCGAACTTCACCAAGTCCGGCTACATGGAAGCGGTTGAAAAAGCCAAGGAATACATCCGCGCGGGCGATATCTTTCAGGTCGTCCCGGCGCAGCGCTGGACGCAGGATTTCCCCCAGCCGCCCTTTGCGCTCTACCGTTCGTTGCGTCGGACCAACCCGTCGCCCTTCATGTTTTATTTCAACTTCGGCGGATTTCAGGTCGTTGGCGCCAGCCCAGAAATTCTGGTGCGCGTCTTCGGCAATGAGGTCACGATCCGTCCCATCGCTGGCACCCGCCCGCGGGGTGCGACGCCCGAAGAGGACAAGGCGAATGAGGTCGACCTGCTGGCCGACAAGAAAGAACTGGCCGAGCATCTGATGCTGCTGGATCTGGGCCGCAACGATACGGGGCGCGTGTCCAAGATTGGCACTGTCCGCCCGACCGAAGAGTTCATCATCGAACGCTACAGCCACGTGATGCACATCGTCTCGAACGTGGTCGGAGAGCTGGCCGACGACAAAGACGCGCTGGACGCCTTCTTTGCCGGTATGCCCGCCGGGACCGTCTCAGGCGCACCGAAAGTGCGGGCGATGGAGATCATTGATGAGCTGGAACCCGAAAAGCGCGGTATCTATGGCGGCGGTGTCGGCTATTTCAGCGCGGGGGGCGACATGGATATGTGTATCGCCCTGCGCACAGCCATCGTGAAGGATCAAAAGCTTTACATCCAAGCCGGGGGCGGTGTGGTCTATGACAGCGACCCTGAGGCCGAGTTCATGGAAACAGTCCATAAATCCAACGCCATCCGCCGCGCTGCTGAGGATGCGGCGCGCTTCACCGGTTCGGGCAATAGCTGAAAATAGGCGCAGTTAACGCGCCTATTGAACCTGTCGCTTCATCACGGCCGAGATCGGTGCCATTGTCACGCGACCGCCACGATCCTCCAATCCCCAAACCAACAATGCCGAGATCGTGTCGGGGCGCAAACGACCCAACATCACAACCGAACCTTCTTGCCCGGCCCGAAAGGCCGCTTGATCCAGAAAGCGACGCATCACTTTCGGCTCCTGACGCGCACCGTCGATATCACGGAAGATTACGCTGGACGGAATGCCATTCCGCGCGGCCAGTTTCTGCACCGTGTTCAACCCATTGTCTTGAGTGATCAACCCACGACCAGTGCCGCCTGCGATAGCCGCAACTTGATCAGCCAGCTTGCGGTTGCCCTGAATCCCCGTATCGACCCCTTCAAGGATGCCAACCGTTTCAGGTAGCATATCCAGCCATACAGACAGCGAGACCTCGGCATCCTGCGCGCTGGCTTCTTTGGGCAGGTCCGCCATCGCCAGAACCTCAAATCCTGCCGCGCGGTAACGGGCCATCTTTTCCGCAGCTTCGGGGTCGGACGGGCTGATGGCAAAGCTGATCGGATAAGGGAAGTCCTGCAACGCTTCGGCCCCATACGCGCCTTCGTCATCGATCAGAATGATCGACATCAGTGGCACCGAGCCGGGTTGGTCGAATTCGGCGGCATAAGCCTCGATCGGCTTGTTAGAAACTGGGGCCGCGTCGGCAGTTTCATCAACGGGTTCACCGCCGTCTCGCTCGGTCAGGGGAACAACGCGCCGGCCGACGCCCTGCGTCCCCTCGGTGGCCTGATCGGCCCCGATCTGTGGCACAGCGGCAATACGCGGCAGGGTACGGGGCGGTTCTTCATCCTTCGGCTCAACCGCAACGGGGTCTTGCGTTTCCGGTTCCGGCTCAACTGCGGCCACCTCGGGCAGCGGCTCGGAAACCGGAGTGTCTTCCGCTGGCGCAACCTCTTCCACAACCACCTCTTCGACAGGGGCCGGAGGTGTCGGAGCCTCCTCAATAACAGCAGGCACGTCTTCGGCCAGCGGAGCCTCGGCCAGCGCTTCAGGAACTTGAGGAGAGGTCGGAGCCTGTGGGGCAACAGGAGCTTCAGTTGCAATGGCCACGTCGGTGGTTTCAACCTGCTCGGCGCTGTCCACCTGAACGGCGGTCTCATTCACTTCGGGGACAGTGTTCGGCGCGTTTTCAACTTCGGACAGCCCCGCCACAGTGTCGGGCGCATCCGCCGGGGCCGGATCAGGGGCAGGCAGCGTTAAAACATCGGCATCGGCGATCGTACCAACCTCGGCCTCGGTCACTTGCGCGGCTTCGATTTCGGCCGGTTCAGGGGCTTTTTCAACCACCTCCGGTTTTCGCGTCAGGGGGGTATTCAGCGACAACGCCGCGCCCAGCAGCAATACAACGACCGCACCTGCGATCATTCCACCCACAAATCCGCCCATAATAATTGCCTCTCGTCCAATTCCTGCGTCGACTGTCAATGTGCCGTCTTCTGCGACACTCACCTTGCAGGCGCGTCAGGTCGGATGTCCTCTTGACGCTGCCCCGCAAGCCTGAGCATGTATGTCCCGACATTATATCGCGGCTCGGGGCTGCATCGCCAGTCCGAAATGCCCAATCTAAGACAAGTGCTCACATGCTGCTGCTGATCGACAACTACGACTCGTTTACCTACAACCTCGTCCACTATTTGGGCGAACTTGGGGCCGAAATGGTGATCCGGCGCAACGACGCTTTGGATGTGCAAGAAGCGATGGCCATGAACCCGACAGGCATCTTGCTCAGCCCTGGCCCCTGTGATCCTGATCAGGCCGGCATCTGCCTGGCTCTGACCAAGGCCGCGGCAGAAACGCAGACACCGCTGATGGGTGTGTGCCTTGGACATCAGACCATCGGTCAGGCTTTTGGTGGCGACGTCATCCGCTGTCACGAGATCGTCCACGGCAAGATGGGCACCATGCACCATACAAGCAAAGGTCTGTTCGCAGGGCTGCCATCGCCGTTTGAGGCGACGCGCTATCACTCGCTGGTTGTGGACCGTAACACCCTGCCCGACTGCCTTGAAATCACGGCAGAATTGGAGGACGGTACCATCATGGGTCTGCAACATAGAGAATTGCCCATTCATGGCGTTCAGTTCCACCCAGAATCCATCGCATCCGAGCACGGCCACGCCCTGCTCAAGAATTTCCTGTCCGAGATGAAAGTTCCCGCATGAGCGACGCTCTGAAACCGCTGATCGGGGCCGCCGCCGACCGGCCCCTGACCCGCGCCGAGGCTGAACAGGCCTTTGGCATTCTGTTTGACGGTGCTGCCACGCCCAGCCAGATCGGCGGGCTGCTGATGGCCATGCGCACCCGGGGCGAAACAGTCGAGGAATACGCCGCCGCCGCCGCTGTCATGCGCGCCAAATGCAACGCAGTCCAAGCGCCCGAGGGCGCGATCGACATCGTCGGCACTGGCGGAGACGGCAAAGGCACTCTGAACATCTCGACCGCAACCGCTTTTGTGGTTGCCGGCGCCGGGGTGACAGTAGCTAAGCACGGAAACCGCAACCTCAGCTCGAAATCCGGGGCCGCTGATGCGCTGGGACAGTTGGGGATCAACGTTATGGTCGGCCCGGAAACAGTTGAAAAGGCGCTGCAAGAGGCCGGGATCGGGTTCATGATGGCCCCGATGCACCACCCGGCGATCGCCCATGTCATGCCCACACGGCAAGAGCTTGGGACGCGCACGATCTTCAATATTCTTGGCCCGCTGACCAACCCCGCAGGCGTCAAACGGCAACTGACTGGCGCGTTTAGCCGCGATCTGATCCGCCCGATGGCTGAGACTTTGGGTCTATTGGGCGCCGACCGCGCGTGGTTGGTGCATGGATCCGACGGAACGGATGAGTTGACCATCACCGGTGTAAGCTGGGTTGCCGCGCTAGAGGATGGACGCGTCAAAGAGGTCGAATTGCACCCCGAGGACGCTGGCCTGCCGGTTCACCCTTTCGAGGACATCTTAGGTGGCACACCCGAAGAAAACGCGGTTGCGTTCCGAGCATTGCTGAACGGCCAACCATCGGCCTATCGGGATGCGGTTTTGCTGAATGCCGCAGCCGCGCTGGTGGTTGCGGATGCAGCCTCGGACCTCAAGGACGGGGTTGCCAAGGCAGCCGAGAGCATCGACAGCGGAAACGCGAAAGACAAAATTGCCATGGTGGCCCGTATTACTCAGGAGGCCGCATGACCGGGACGGTACTGGATAAAATCAAAGCCTATAAGCTTGAGGAAGTTGCATCAGATAAGACGCATAAATCACTGGAAACGCTGGAAGAACAAGCGCGAGAAGCCGGTGAAATACGCGGGTTTGCAGCAGCCATTCAGACCGCCGCCCGCACAGGGTATGGCCTGATTGCAGAGATCAAGAAAGCCAGTCCATCCAAGGGCTTGATCCGTCCCGATTTTGACCCACCCGCCCTGGCCACAGCCTATGCGGAGGGTGGGGCCACTTGTCTGTCCGTATTGACCGACACACCCAGCTTTCAGGGCGACAAACCGTTCCTAACCGCTGCGCGTGCCGCCTGTTCGCTGCCTGCACTGCGCAAGGATTTCATGTATGACCCCTATCAAGTAGTCGAAGCGCGTGCGCTGGGGGCAGATTGTATCCTTATCATCATGGCCTCGGTCGAGGACGCTCAGGCCGCAGAGTTGGAACAGACCGCTTTCGACTGGGGCATGGACGTTCTGATCGAGGTGCATGACGAGGAAGAGCTTGAGCGTGCGACAGGCCTCAAAAGCCCACTGATCGGGATAAACAACCGCAATCTCAAGACGTTCGAGACAACTCTTGATACCACCCGTCGCTTGTCAAAACTGGTGCCCGGCGATCGCACTATTGTCTGCGAAAGCGGTCTAAGCACCCCCGACGACCTTGCAGATATGGCCCGCTATGGTGCGCGCAGTTTCCTGATAGGCGAAAGCCTGATGCGGCAAGGCGACGTCGCCTCGGCTACGCGCCACCTGCTGGCCAATCCTCTCATCCCCGGAGTGATGTGATGCCGTTAACTCATTTCGACGCACAGGGTCAGGCGCATATGGTCGACGTGTCTGAAAAGGCGGTTACAAATCGGGTCGCCGTTGCTTCCGGACACATTAAAATGGCGCAGGAAACCTTTGATTTGATATCAGAAGGCCGGGCCAAAAAGGGCGATGTTCTGGGCGTGGCCCGACTGGCCGGAATCATGGGCGCCAAGAAAACACCGGACCTTATCCCACTATGTCACCCGCTGCCTGTCACCAAGGTCGCGGTTGAACTGACGTTGGACCCAGAATTACCCGGTGTGCAGATTGAGGCGACCGTCAAGACCTCGGGCCAGACGGGCGTCGAGATGGAAGCGTTGACGGCCGCCTCGACCGCCGCCTTGACCGTCTATGACATGACCAAGGCTGTGGACAAGGCGATGGAGATCGGCGGCATTCGCGTATTGCTGAAAGATGGTGGTAAATCAGGGCGATACGAGGCGTCATGATCTCAGTCGAAGACGCCCGCGCGCTGCTGTTCAAGCTGGTTTCGCCCCTGCCGTCCGAAACCGTTTCCTTGGCAGACTCTGCAGGCCGGTGCCTGGCCGCTGACGTCGTTTCCACACGGGATCAACCACCCTTTGCGGCCTCGTCGATGGATGGTTACGCGGTCAAAGCCGCAGAGGTCGAACTGCACGCCATGTTCAAGGTCGTGGGCGAAGCTGCAGCTGGGCGGCGGTTTCAAGGTACAGTGGGTCCGGGACAAGCCGTGCGCATCTTCACCGGCGCGCCCGTTCCTGACGGGGCCGATTTCGTCGTGATCCAAGAGGACACCGACCGGCGCGGCGATCTGTTGACCATTGCCGACGAGCCAGGGGAGAAGACGAACATTCGCCCTGCCGGGGCCGACTTCAAAAGCGGCACAAAAATATGCGCGCCCAAACAGTTACGACCCGAAGATGTTGCGCTGATGGCCGCAATGAACATTGCGGAAGTACCCGTCGCCCGCAAGCCGGTTGTCGCGCTGATCTCGACCGGCGACGAATTGGTCATGCCCGGAGAGATCCCCGGCCCTGACCAGATCATCGCGTCCAACACTTTCGGCCTCAAGGCGTTGCTCGAGAAGACCGGAGCACATGTGCGAGTCCTGCCGATAGCGCGCGACACGCAATCGTCTCTGGAAACCGCGTTTGGTTTGGCTGAAGGGGCCGATCTGGTCGTGACGATCGGTGGCGCATCGGTCGGTGATTACGACTTGGTCTCTGATGTCTCAAGCAATTTGGGGATGGAGCGCGCCTTCTACAAGATCCGGATGCGTCCCGGGAAGCCTCTGATGGCCGGACGATTAGGGCAAAGCGCGATGGTTGGACTGCCGGGAAATCCCGTGAGTGCAATGGTTTGCGGCTATCTCTTCCTTGTTCCGATGATCCGCCGGATGTTGGGAATTGGAAAGGTTCTTCAACCCTTCCGCACTGCAAAACTGGCGGCCGATATCAGCCAGAACGGGCCACGTGAACACTACATGCGCGCCGTTTTGGATTATGAAGGCATCCGCGCCTGCGATGATCAGGACAGTTCGCTGCTAAGCGTTCTAGCACAAGCCAACGCCCTGTTAGTGCGCCAGCCCCATGACCCTGCGCGCTCGGCTGGGGACGAGGTTCAGTACCTGCCGATCTGATGCACCAAAACCATTGACACAAAACGTGAACATGCGTAGAACAAAAGAAAACGCATGACCGACGAGGTGTGAGCAATGCTGACCAAGAAGCAGTTGGATTTGTTGGAATTCATCCACAAACGCGTTCAAGCGGATGGTGTTCCCCCCAGTTTTGACGAGATGAAGGCGGCGCTGGACCTGCGGTCCAAGTCCGGCATCCACAGATTGATCACCGCGCTCGAGGAACGCGGCTTTATTCGTCGCCTCGCCCACCGCGCCCGTGCGATTGAGATTGTGAAACTGCCCGAAAGCCTTGGGGGTGAGCCTACGGCCGCATTCAAGCCGCGTGTGATCGAAGGCGACAGGCCCGATGGCCCGCGCCCAGCCAATTTTGACCCCGTGACCGTTGACGCAATGGAATTGCCCGTCATGGGTCGCATCGCCGCCGGTGTCCCGATTGAGGCGATCAGCCATGTCTCGCACCGTGTTGCAGTGCCGGGTACAATGGTCTCTGGCAAGGGTGAGCATTACGCGCTTGAGGTGCGGGGTGATTCCATGATCGACGCCGGAATCAATGACGGGGACGTCGTGGTGATCCGAGAAACCTCGGTCGCGGATAATGGCGATATCGTCGTGGCGCTGGTCGAAGATCAGGAAGCCACACTAAAGCGGTTTTTCCGGCGTGGGCATGCGATTGCGCTTGAGGCCGCGAACCCCGCCTACGAAACCCGAGTGCTGCCCGAGGACAAGGTCAAGGTACAAGGCCGGTTGGTCGGCCTGATCCGAAGCTACTGAGCCCGTTTGTCGCCGCGTGTTTTCGGAGACCACAGCCGGTCTCCGACAATCTTTCGGCTGGTCATGACCTTACTTCCAGACAGGGCAAGACTGCCGGTTTGTAAAAGCCGCGCAGGATCATAGAGATCACAGTCCCCCTTCAGATCAACCTCTACGGCAGCAATCACGATCTGGTTCGACGTGCAGTCCCCAAAACCCGAGGCTGCTCGTTTTCCCGTCAGGTGAATCAGCTCTTTCCCGCGCCATGAATACCGCTGGATAGCACTCGGCTCAGGCCAACGCGCCGCGGCATTGGGCTGCCCCACCCCGTCCCCATCGTTTTCCAGCCAGACCGTCGCAATAAATCCGCTGCCTTTTTCCTTGCTCAGCGCGCGGCCTTGATCGGTCATGACGCCCACCAGCCCGCCTGAATCAGCAATCAGAACCTCGGGGCGTTGGCCTTGCCCCCACAGCAAAAAGGCAGCCGCCACGGCGCTGACCCCCAGCCATCTTGAACGCCCTTGCCAAAGGGCGATCCACAACGCTCCACATGCACAGAGAGGCAGTACGTAACCGGGCGGGCTTGCGACATGTCCAACGGCGCCCTCCAACCCCGAGACCCGTTCGGACACCAGCAATATCCACTCCAGCCCAAGCCCCATTACTCCCAGCGCCAGTGATTCCAGCCCGAAGGGGGCCAGCAAGGCAGCAACCACCGCGGCAGGCACCACGACCATGCCCATGACTGGCACGGACAGCATGTTTGCCACCAGGCCATAGTGCGACATCGTGTTAAAATGCGCCGCTCCGATCGGCGCCGTCGCCAGCCCTGCAATTGCAGAGGACATAAACAACCCGGCTACTGATTTCAGCCATTTTGGTCCAGGCAACGGCCCGACATCGCGCAATTGGCCGAAGACAGCCACCAAAGCGGTGGTGGCAGCAAAGGACATCTGAAAACCGGGGCTCAACAGCGATTCCGGCCGCAGAATCAATCCGATCAGCGCGGCAACGGCCACCGCGCGCAACGAAATGGCCCGGCGGTCGATGAGTACCGCCCCTAGCATGACGCTGGCCATGACAAAGGCACGCTCGGTCGCAACGCTACCGCCTGACAGCATCAGATAGACCGTCGCCGCGATCAGCGCCCCGATCGCGGCCAGTTTGCGCACAGGCCATCTGAGCGCCAAGACGGGCACTGCTGACAGGCCGATACGAAGCGCAAGATACACAAAGCCCGTCAACAGCCCCATATGCAGGCCCGAAATGGCCAGAAGATGCGCCAGGTTGGATGCACGCAGGGACTCCAACGTGCTCTGACCCATACCGCTGCGATCTCCGGTGGTGACGGCTGCGGCGAAACCTCCGACCTCACCAGGCAGGATGGATCGGACATGCCCGGATATCGCCATACGCCACGCTGTGATCTGCACCCCTTCGGGATTTGCTGCGGCAATCGTCAGGACCGGTACGCGTGTATATCCCACCGCGCCGAGGCTTTGAAACCATGCATGGCGGCGAAAGTCGAAACCACCGGGCTCCACCGGACCTTGCGGTGGCGACAGATGCCCTGTGGTCATGATGCGCTGCCCCGGTTCGATCTGCGCCACTGGGCCATGTAGCGAGAGCCGGACGCGCTGCGGCCGACGATCCTTGGGCACATCCCCTATCCGCACCCGATCCAATGTCACCCGCAGCGCATCCGACGCAGAGCGGTCAATGGCGACGACCCGCCCCTCGACCGGGCCATAGTATCGCCACGACAAAACCGGCTCTGCCACCGTATGGGCGCGGATACCGGCCAGTATGAACCCGACCGCGATCAGCGCCCCCCCGATTGCCAACGAGGCCCAGCCGGATCGTGCCTTGCGGGCTAACCCCCAAGCCGCAATAACGACCGCGCCGAGACAGACGTAGACTTGCCAAGCCGGTTCGAACCGGAGCGAGAAATACAGACCGATCCCCATCGCCAGACACACAGGAGACCATGGAAACAGGTACCCGGTCTGGTTCAGCAATGCGGCTTCGACCCGGGCCAGAACACGCATGGTTGCCCCCGTCCCTCAGCCTCGTTAGACAGGCGCCAAACTATGCCCGACACGGTTACCAAAAGGTTAATCCACACAATGTCCGATCAGGTCGTCACCCGTTTCGCCCCCTCGCCCACCGGTTTTCTACATATCGGCGGCGCGCGCACCGCGCTGTTTAATTGGCTTTATTCCCGTGGCCGCGGTGGCAAGTTCCTGCTGCGGATCGAGGACACCGACCGCGAGCGCTCGACCCCCGAGGCGACGGCAGCCATCCTGCAAGGTATGGCGTGGCTGGGTCTGGACCATGATGGCGATGTAATCAGCCAGTTCGAGGGCGCGGCGCGTCATGCCGAAGTGGCCAACCAGCTGCTGGCCGAGGGCAAGGCGTATAAATGCTTTGCCACCCAAGATGAAATCGCCGCCTTCCGCGAACAAGCGAAGGCCGAGGGCAAATCGACCCTGTACCGCAGCCCCTGGCGCGACGCCGACGCCGCGACCCATCCAGACGCACCTTTTGTGGTCCGCATCAAGGCCCCGCAGGACGGCGCGACCGTGATCCGCGATCAGGTTCAGGGGGACGTGACCATCCGCAACGATCAGTTGGACGACATGATCCTACTGCGTTCGGACGGGACACCGGTTTATATGCTGGCCGTGGTGGTGGACGATCACGATATGGGGGTGACCCACGTGATCCGGGGCGACGACCACCTGAACAACGCAGCGCGTCAGATGATGATCTATCAGGCCATGGGCTGGGACGTTCCAGTCTGGGCCCATATCCCGCTTATCCATGGGCCCGACGGCAAGAAACTGTCGAAACGCCACGGCGCGTTGGGCGCTCAGGAGTATCAGGCCATGGGCTATCCTGCCGCCGGCATGCGCAACTATCTGGCGCGCCTGGGCTGGAGTCACGGCGATGACGAGTTTTTCACCGACGCACAGGCGAAGGAATGGTTCGATCTGGACGGGATCGGCAAAAGCCCGGCCCGGTTCGATCTGAAAAAGCTAGAAAATCTGTGCGGGCAACATATCGCTATCTCGGACGATGCTGCACTGCGGCAGGAAATCGAAACTTACCTTGATGCGGCCCAATTGCCAGCGCTAACCGATACACAATCGAGTGATCTGGAACGTGCGATGTATTGCCTCAAGGATCGGGCCCGCACCTTCCCGGAACTGCTTGAAAAGGCCCATTTTGCCCTGACTTCCCGCCCCATCCAACCAGATGAGAAAGCGGCCAAGGCGCTGGCATCAGTATCCGATGGTATACTGAATGAATTGACGCCGCAGTTGCAAAATGTTAGCTGGTCGCGGAGCGAACTGGAGGAAGCCTTGAATTCCTTTGCGGAAGCCAAGGGCGTCAAGTTCGGCAAGCTGGCGGGGCCGTTGCGCGCCGTCCTGGCGGGTCGGGCCGTAACTCCTTCGGTTTTTGACATGATGCTTGTGCTGGGCCAGGAGGAAACTCTGGCGCGGCTATCTGATGCAGCGAACTAAACCCGATCTTCACATTTGGGTAACGCTGCTCCGCTAACACCCGGACTGCGCGCGTGCGCGCATCCGTTGCCCGCAGGATCGGACAGCGTTCCGTTTTGCGCAAGATTGAGGAAGGGAAAATATGACCGACAGCAACAAATCAGCCACTCTTACCGTGCATGGCGAAACATATGAGCTGCCGATTCATTCGCCGACTGCCGGGCCTGATGTGATCGATATCCGCAAGCTGTACGGCACTGCGGGTGTGTTCACCTATGACCCCGGCTTCACCTCGACCGCCAGCTGTGACAGCACAATCACTTATATTGATGGCGAAAAAGGTGAACTGCTGCACCGTGGCTATCCGATTGACCAGCTGGCAGGCAAATCCCACTTCCTCGAGGTTTGCTACCTGCTGCTGTACGGAGAGCTGCCGACCGCGCCCGTTCTGGAAAAATTCGAATCCACCATCACGCGTCACACCATGCTGCACGAGCAGATGCAGTATTTCTACCGTGGATTCCGTCGCGATGCGCACCCGATGGCGATCATGGTTGGTGTCGTCGGCGCAATGTCGGCCTTCTATCACGATTCAACCGATATCTCGGACCCTCATCAGCGCGAGGTTGCCTCGCATCGCCTGATCGCCAAGATGCCGACCATCGCGGCCTGGGCATACAAATATCACACCGGTCAGCCTTTCGTATATCCGCGAAACGATCTGGACTATGCGTCGAACTTTCTGCGCATGTGCTTTAGCGTCCCGGCCGAGGAATATGAGGTGAACCCGATCCTCAGCCGGGCGATGGACCGCATCTTTACTCTCCACGCCGATCACGAGCAGAACGCCTCGACCTCGACCGTGCGTCTGGCCTCAAGCTCGGGTGCCAACCCGTTTGCCTGTATTGCGGCTGGCATCGCCTGCCTGTGGGGCCCTGCCCATGGTGGTGCGAACCAGGCATGTCTGGAGATGCTGGAAGAAATTGGCTCGGTCGAAAACATCCCCGAATACATCGCCCGCGCCAAGGACAAAAACGATCCGTTCCGTCTGATGGGCTTTGGCCACCGCGTCTACAAGAACTTTGACCCGCGCGCCAAGGTGATGAAACAGTCCGCCGACGAAGTGCTGGATCTGCTGGGTATCGAAGACAACCCGAAGCTGCAGGTTGCCAAGGCGTTGGAAAAGCAGGCTCTGGAAGATCCGTATTTTGCCGAGAAAAAGCTGTTCCCGAACGTGGACTTCTATTCGGGCATCATCCTCGAGGCGATGGGCTTCCCGACCTCGATGTTCACGCCGATCTTTGCCCTGTCGCGCACCGTGGGCTGGGTCAGCCAGTGGAAAGAGATGATCGCCGATCCGCAGAACAAGATCGGTCGTCCGCGTCAGCTGTATCTGGGCGAGACCACCCGCGACTACGTCGATATCGAAAATCGCTGATATACATTATCAAAGTAAAACCCCGCTACCTGGCGGGGTTTTTCATTTTGACAGCACCCGCTCAGTGGGCGAAATCGGGACGTTTCCGCCTATTTCGGCATGACCTTGCTTAGCGCTTTGATCGCGTCGTCCATTTTCTTTTTCGCATCACCGACCTTTTTGTGTAGCGTGCCGATTTTGGCCGCAACTTTGGACAGCTCTATCGTCGCCGGGCCCATCGCCGAGACATTGCCGCCCTTGATGATGTCATTGTATTTCGACAGGTCTTTGTTGGCCTTATCCAATTCTTGTTGTGATTTATGATAGACCGCCGTTGCGGCCTGCATCTTCTTCGCAGCTGCTTCGATTTCCTTGGGGGTACCCATCTTTTCCACCTCAATAGTAACCTCAGCTTCGGGAGATATAGGGGCAGCCACGAGATATCCAGATGTGTTTCATCGCATGGCCAAAACTTAATATTCCCGTAAAAACAGACACCTAAAAGCCAATGTTTAGCCGCAGAAAAACCACGACCTTTTGGGTTCAAAACAGAGCGAGCTGATCCCCCGGTTGAGCTGGTCTGGCAAACAGATCGCTTCGCAGGGGCGGCATGCGCGTCGCAAGCCCAAGCCGTTTGACAGCCAAAGCAAACCGCTTTGCGATCAGCGCGGCATACTCGCCCTCACCGCGCATCCGATGGCCCCAGCGCGGGTCGTAGTCTCGACCGCCATGCATTTCACGCAGTTTGGACATGACCTTTTCCGCGCGTGCGGGTTCGTGGTCGTGCAACCACTCTTGCCACAAGGTGGACACCTCCCGCGGAAGACGCAGCATGATCCAGCTTGCCGCATCCGCACCTGCGTCCCGGCCAGCCTCCAGCAGCGCCTCCAATTCATGGTCGGTCAGGCCCGGAATCAGGGGTGAGGTCATGACCCGCACTGGCACCCCTGCCCCGGTCAACCGGCGAATGGCCGCCAGACGGCGGTTCGGTGACGGCGCGCGTGGCTCCATCCGGCGGGACAGATCGGCGTCCAGAGTGGTCAGCGAAATTCCAACCCGCACCAATCCGTCCTGCGCCATCTCTGCCAGGATATCCAGATCGCGTTCGATCAGGGCCCCTTTGGTAACGATCCCAATGGGATGCCGGAAGTCCCGCAATACGGACAGACATTCCCGCGTGATCCTCAAATCCCGCTCAATCGGTTGATACGGATCCGTATTTGTCCCCAGCGCAATGGTTGCCACCTTGTAACGCGGCGATGAAAGCTCTTTACGCAAGACAGCAGCCGCATTAGGCCGCGCGATCAGGCGGGTTTCAAAATCCAACCCCGGAGACAGCCCGAGATAGGCATGAGACGGGCGGGCAAAGCAGTAGACGCAGCCGTGCTCACACCCCCGATACGGGTTGATCGAGCGGTCAAACGGCAGATCGGGCGACCGGTTATAGGTGATCAGACTGCGCGCGACTTCTGTTCGCACTTCGGTGCGCAGGGGCAGCAGATCTTCCTCAAGCTCCCACCCATCCGTGCAGGTCTCGGTCTCGAATTGTTCGAACCGGCCTGCTGCGTTGGTTGCGACACCGCGGGCTCGGACATGCGGTCGCGACATATTTTGTTTCCCTTTTGTTCTCACTCTCAAATTAGGCTCGAACCGCCGGAATCGCAAGGCCTGGTTACCATCCCGCAAGAGTTTTCAAACCTTTGCACCGCCCCTCGATTTGACTGAAACCTGAAACCAATTCAGGATGATCTTGCGGGAAATGACGTCGAGTTGATTGAGATTTTGCCGTATAGGTCGGTCTCGGAACCGCCAAGGTCGCAATCGTCACAGTCTGGATGCGACGTTTTGGCCAAAACGGAAAAAATGCCACCAACGGGCGCTATGCCCGAACAGCCCTAGGGAAACGCCCCATGTCCGATGAAGAAGACATCGTCCTGTCCGAACTGAACGACGACGAACTTGTCGAACAGATGTTCGACGACCTGTACGACGGTCTGAAAGAAGAGATTGAAGAAGGTGTGAACATCCTGCTGGAACGCGGATGGACCCCTTACGACATCCTGACCAAGGCGCTGGTTGGCGGTATGACCATCGTGGGTCACGACTTCCGCGACGGCATCCTGTTTGTTCCCGAAGTTCTGCTGGCCGCAAACGCGATGAAGGGCGGCATGGCCATCCTTAAGCCGCTACTGGCCGAAACCGGCGCACCCCGCGTCGGCAAAATGGTGATCGGAACCGTGAAGGGCGACATCCACGACATCGGCAAGAACCTGGTGTCGATGATGATGGAAGGCGCCGGCTTCGAGGTGGTCGATATCGGCATCAACAACCCGGTCGAGAACTATCTGGAAGCGCTGGAAACCGAAAAGCCCGATATTCTGGGCATGTCGGCCCTGCTGACCACGACCATGCCCTACATGAAGGTTGTGATCGACACGATGGTCGAGCAAGGCCTGCGCGAAGAATACATCGTTCTGGTCGGCGGCGCGCCCCTCAACGAAGAGTTCGGCAAAGCGATCGGCGCCGACGGCTATTGCCGTGACGCAGCCGTCGCCGTGGAAATGGCAAAGGACTTCGTCTCGCGCAAGCATAACCAGCTGGCGGGTTGATCGGACCTACACTCCGAATTCAAGGCCGTCCGGCAACCGGGCGGCTTTTTTTGTTTAACACCCAAGGCCCATGGGGGTGACATGACACAGGAACGGGTTCCCGATGACAGCAGCCTGACCACGGATGGCTATCAAAGCCACTCGGAACAAGGGCGTATCCTGTTGCTGGCTTGCGGCGCACTGGCCCGCGAGATTCTGGACCTCAAGAAGCGCAACGGCTGGGATCACATGGCCCTGACCTGCCTGCCCGCCATCCTGCACGTCCACCCCGAACGGATCACACAGGCCGTGCAAGAAGCGGTGGCCAAGCACCGCGATCAATATGACGCGGTCTATGTGGTCTATGCCGATTGCGGCACCGGTGGTCTGCTGCAGAAAGCCTGCGCCGAGTTAGGCGTCGAAATGATCAAAGGCCCGCATTGCTATTCTTTTTTCGAAGGCAATGATATCTTTGATGCACGGGGCGAGGATGAAACGACTGCCTTTTACCTGACCGATTTCCTGGCCCGGCAATTCGATGCCTTTGTCTGGAAACCGCTGGGTCTGGATCGCCACCCCGAGCTGCGGGATATGTATTTCGGCAATTACACCAAGCTGGTCTATCAGGCCCAGACCGACGACCCAGCCCTGACCGCGCGCGCCAAGGACTGCGCCGACCGCATGGGGCTGACGTTCGAGCGGCGCTTTACCGGCTATGGAGATCTGGAGACGACACTGGCGGATTGGGCCAAGCGCGGCTGAGGTCCGTCAGGCGTTTTCCTGCGCCACCTCGCGGATGCGCTCGATCATAGCACGCAAACCGTTGGACCGTTGTGCTGACAGGTGATCGTTCAAGCCCAATCGCGCCAGCTCTCCGCCTGCGTCTACTTTGGGCACATCAGCGACGGGCAGACCGTTGTACAAAGACCGCAACACCGCAATCAGGCCCCGCACGATCAGCGCATCGCTATCCCCATCGAAGTGAAAAACGCCACCTTCGATCACTGGGTGCAGCCAGACTTGGCTGGCGCAGCCATGCACCTTTGTGGCAGGCACTTTAAGGGCATCTTCCAGCGGCTCCATTGCCTTGCCCTGCTCAATCACATGGCGGTACCGGTCTTCCCAGTCCTCCAGAAACTCGAAATCCTCGACGATTTCTTCAAAGGCAGGCGTTGCCATAGTGCGACGGTCCTTTCATTGCATTCACATTCGTGACCTATGCCGCCGACCCCGGCCTGTCCAGACCCGGTTTGGGTTTTCAAAGCAAGGAATTTGCGTTAGGCCAGTGCGGGGAATACCGCTCAGAGCTTTGGATCCATGCAAAAAACACTGTCTGTTCTTCTGGTCGCTACACTTACCTTGTCGGCTTGCAGCGGGTGGCGCGACTCGCGCGCGAATCCAAGCAACTGGTTTGGGTCCAGCACATCGACGCCTGCACCGACCGAAACAGCGGCCTACGACCCAAATGCGCTGGTGCCCCAACAGCGCGAGCGCGTAAGGCTGTTTGGACGCCCGGAACCCGAGGACAACAGCGTACCCATCGCGCGCATTGACCAGTTGCGCATTGATCCCACACCCGGCGGCGCGATCATCTTCGTATCCGGAACGGCCGCGCGGCAAGGCGCGTTTGGAGCCCAGCTTGTCCCTGTTGAGAGCGAAGAAAACGCGAAGAACGGCGTTTTGGAGTACACGTTCCGCGTCAGCTACCCAAGCTATGCGACCAATCAGGGGACAGATCGTTCGCGCAAAGTGACGGACGCCACCAACGTGACACGGGATGATCTGGCTAATATCCGGCTGGTGCGGGTCATAGGTCAGCAAAACGCGCTGGAATCGCGGCGTCGATAAGCCTCTTACAAAGCCACGACTTTGACGGTCTGGCCTTGTGCAGCCAGGGCAATCTTACCCTCGCACAGCTTCAGGGCATCTTCACCGAACACTTCGAAACGCCAACCCGACATCGCTGGCAAATCCCGCTCGCCCGAGGCTATCTGATCCAGTTCTGAGCTGGTTGCGATCAGCTTGGCCGCCACGCCCGAGCTTTCAGTCTTGGATTTTAGCAACACGCGCAGCAGATCGGCGAGGGCTGGATTAACCTTTAGTTTGTCGCGGCTGTTATCCACGCGCGGCATCTGTTCGGGGGGGCAGTTCACACCCTTTTTGACAGCCGCCAGAATACCTTCGGCAATCGCGCCCTTGCGCGCTTCGCGCAGCAGCAGGCGCGATCCGCCCAGATCAGAAGGCGACTTGGGCTTGGTCGAGGCCAGCTCGATCAGCGCGTCATCCTTGAACACCCGGCTGCGCGGGACATTGTTTTGCTGCGCATAGGCCTCGCGGAAATGCGCCAGTTCCCGGACGACTGCCAGAAACTTGGCCGAGTTCGTGCGGGTCTTGACCCGCTTCCACGCGTCTTCCGGTCGAATGTCATAGGTATCCGAATGGGTTAGCGTGCGCAGTTCCTCGGCCACCCAATGGTTACGCTGGGTCTTTTTAAGCTCTTTGGCGAGATATTCGTAGATTTGCCGCAGGTGGGTCACATCAGCCAAAGCATAGGTCTTTTGCGCATCAGACAGCGGACGGCGCGACCAGTCGGTAAAGCGCGAGGTTTTGTCCAGCCCCTGCTTACAGATCTTGCGCACCAAGGTTTCATACCCGACCTGCTCACCGAACCCGCAGACCATCGCGGCAACCTGTGTGTCAAACAACGGCGCCGGAAAGACACTTGCTTCGACCCAGAAAATCTCAAGATCCTGACGGGCGGCGTGAAAGACCTTGACCACATCCTCGTTTCTGAACAGGTCATATAGTGGTTCCAACGACAGACCATCGGCCAGAGGGTCGACCAGCACCGCGCTGTCTTCACCCGAGGATGGGACGGCAAGCTGAACCAGACAGAGTTTCGAATAATACGTGCGCTCGCGCAGGAATTCGGTGTCTATTGTCACATAGTCATGGCTTGCGGCGGCCTCGCAGAAATCGGCCAGCTCTTGCGTCGTTGTCAGGGTCTTCATGCGCGGTCGTGTTCTTGCTCTTGTTCTTCTTGGTGACTGCCCGTCGCTTTCATACCGATCCGAGCGCTTGTGCAGACCATAGGCCGAATAACACGGGCGTGTAAATCACCCTGCATAGATCACGGCAGCAACACGGGTGTCCGATCACCGCTCGCATAACGTCGAAGCACAGCGGGATAGAGCTTGTGTTCGCAAACCAGCACACGCGCGGCCAAAGCTTCGGGCGTATCGTTAGCGTCAATCTGCACACGGGCCTGACCCAGGATCGGGCCGTCATCCAGTGCCGCCGTCACCTCATGCACCGAGCATCCGTGTTCGGCATCGCCTGCCTCGATCGCGCGGGCATGGGTGTTCAAACCCTTGTATTTCGGCAACAGTGAAGGGTGGATGTTCAGCATCCGGCCCTGAAACCGCGATACGAAATCACCGGTCAGAACACGCATGAATCCCGCCAAACAGACAATATCGGGCCCCGCGGCCTCGAGCGGTTTCAGCAGCTCCGCCTCGAACGCAGCGCGGTCGCCTTTGAACGGGCGGTGATCTATCGCCGCAGTGGGAATGCCCCGCGCGGCGGCCTTTTTCAAACCGCCCGCTTCCGGGTCGTTGGCCAGAACCAGGCAGGGTCGCGCGGGATGATCTCCGGTCATGGAATCAACCAGCGACACCATGTTGGACCCCCCGCCCGAGATCAGGATGGCGACGCGCTTATGGCTCACAACAGCTTGCCAGTGTAGGCCACGCCGGGCGCGTCGGTGACGGACCCGATGCGCGAGACGGTTTCGCCAGCTTCGACCAGCAAAGCGGCCAGATCATCGGCGCAGTCTTCGGCACAGACGACGATCATGCCAATGCCACAGTTAAAGGTTTTGAGCATCTCTGCTTCGGCAATCCCGCCGGTCTCGGCCATCCAACCGAAGACGGGCGGCAAATCCCAAGCGTTCAAGTCGATCTGAGCGCCCAACCCCTCGGGCAGGACACGCGGCAGGTTTTCTGTCAGACCGCCACCGGTGATATGGGCCAGCGCGTGAACGCCCCCTGCCCGGATCGCTTGTAGCGCCTGTTTGACATAAAGACGCGTGGGCGTCAGCAGTGCCTCGCCCAGCGTACCGTCGCTAAACGGCGACTCGGCGTCCCATCCCAGCCCAGAAATCTCGACCAGTTTGCGCACCAAAGAGTAGCCGTTGGAATGCACCCCGTTCGAGGCCAGACCCAGCAACACATCTCCCTGCTGCACACCTGCGGGCAGATGCGCGCCACGCTCCATCGCGCCGACCGAGAATCCGGCCAGATCAAAATCGCCATCGGGGTACATGCCGGGCATTTCCGCCGTCTCACCACCGATCAGGGCGCAGCCAGACTGCACGCAACCTTCAGCAATGCCTTCAATGATCCGAGCGGCCGTGTCGGTGTCCAGCTTGCCAGTGGCGAAATAGTCGAGGAAAAACAGCGGTTCAGCGCCCTGACAAATCAGGTCGTTGACACACATGGCCACCAGATCAACACCCACGCCATCAACCACGCCGGTATCAATGGCGATGCGCAGCTTGGTGCCAACGCCGTCAGTCGCGCCGACTAGAATCGGGTCGGTGTAGCCCGCATCCTTGAGATCGAACAGAGCACCAAATCCGCCCAACCCGCTCATCACACCGGAACGGTTGGTCCGCTTGGCCGCAGGCTTGATCCGGTCAACCAGAGCGTTGCCTGCATCAATATCAACACCCGCGTCCGCATAGGTGATTCCGTTCTTGCCCGCTGTCATGGCCAACCCCTCATGAATGGTTCCCGCGCGGGTTAGTCGATTGTGGAAGATGTTGCAACGGTCAGGCTTGACGCGGGCGTTCACCGTGATAGTCAAAGCGCTCAGGCGGGCCTGTAGCTCAATTGGTTAGAGCAGAGCGCTCATAACGCTTTGGTTGCGGGTTCAAGTCCTGCCGGGCCTACCAAAATCTGCCATAACTGGATACGAAGCCGAGCGGTCATAGAAACTTCCTGACCGCAAACACCAGGCCTTGCCTCTGGGTTTCAATAGTTCAGAGCGCGATAGTGTAAAAACTCACAGACTTCATAAAACGAGTCGCAGGGTTCAAACCAGCCCATGGCCACAGCGCCAACCACAGCGCCAATACCAACAACAAAAAACCAATTCACAACAACCACCTCGCTTTGAAAAGCGATACCCGACACCCACAACCTCAAATATTAACTGAACTTTAATACACTCAGAGTCCCACCGTCTCTAACGGAATTCCCCATAGCGCGTTCATTTTGCGTTAATATATACACAATTTGACAGGTTTTGGCTACTTTGTTCTTGAATTCGAATAAGATGGCTTGATCTCTTAGTCTCTAGACAGGGCCATATGACCCGATTCCGTCGCGCCAAACGCTATTGGAACTTCTAGCGCGCGATGATGATATCCGCGCTCAGCCCGCCAAGCCTTTCACTCTTTCCCAGCCGCAATACACCACCATGCGCGCGGGCGATATCAGCGACGATCGCCAGCCCTAGACCCACGCCGCTGCCCTTGTTCTGGTTGCGTGCCGGATCAAGCCGCGAAAACGGCTTCACCGCTTCGGTCCGATCTTCAGGCGCGATGCCGGGGCCATCATCCTCGACCCGGATTCGCAAAGTTTTGGCGGTCAACGAGAGGCTCAATTCGGCCTTGTTGCCATAGCGCACAGCATTGCCAATCAGGTTTTCGACTGCCCGCCGGATCGCGGTCGGACGCAGCATGGCCTGCCCTTCCCCATCGGTTGCAACCAAACGCGCGTCGTAACCCGCGCGCTGTGCGTCATCAACAATCACTTGCAGCAAATGGCGCGGATCAACCTGTTCCGGTGCACCCTCGGCTGCACCGCGTGAGAATTCGAGGAACGCATCCAGCAGCAACTGCATCTCGTCTACATCCTTTTGCAGAGGTGCGGCTTCATCTTCGGGCAGCATCGACAATCCCAGCTTGAGCCGGGTCAGAGGTGTACGCAGATCGTGGCTTACACCGGACAACATCAGGGTGCGCTGTTCGATTTGCCGCTCGATCCGGGCGCGCATGTCCAAAAACGCGCTCCCCGCGGCGCGTACCTCAATCGCGCCACCTGGCGAATACGGTACCACCCGCCCGCGCCCAAATGCCTGGGCCGCATCCGCCAGGCGGGTGATGGGCCGAAGTTGGTTGCGCATGTATAGAAACGAGATCGTCGTCATGACGACTGCGAAAAATACCATCGTCACGATCAACTGATGTGGTGCGGCCGGGGACAGGCGGCGGCGATCTAGCACCAGTTCGAACGGGCCCAGATCGGTTTGAAGATACAGGCGCGCCTCGTCACCGCTGGGCAAAGCCACTGCCGTCAGTTGTGGCAGCTTGGCGTGTAATTCCGCTGCAACTTGCGGCGCGATAAAATCATACCAGCGCCGCATTCCGACCGCAGGACGTTCATCAATACCCAGAAACCGCGCTTTCATATCCAGGGCAACAAGGTCCTGCCGTATGGCGGCAAGCGCCTGCAACTGCGTCTCAGCCCCCTCCATCGTTTCCAGAATCAGCGTGACTTCGCGCGCCGAGGAGGTGGTCATCTGTGCCGTCACATCCTCAAGGTGTTTTTGCAGAAAGGCGATACCGACCACCAGCAACAAAACTACAACCGGCAACACCAGGATGATGGCCGCCCGCGCGTACAGGCTGCGCGGCATATAGGATTTGAGCCAGGCACTCGACATGCGCTAAACCTAACGGGCTGATCGGACAAGAGAAAGAGCACAGAATGCAGGCCCCCGACGATTTCAATCCACCCGCCGGTCAGGCTTTCGAATTGCAGCCCGGCCTCAGGCGCATTCTGGCCCCGAATCCGTCGCCTATGACCTATCGAGGCACGAACACCTATCTGCTGGGCACGCGGGACTGTGCCGTTATCGACCCAGGCCCCCTCAGCGATGTGCATCTCGAGGCGATTCTGTCCGCCCTGACCCCCAGCCAGCGCATCAGCCATATCATCGTCACGCATACGCATCTGGATCACTCTCCGCTTGCCGCCCCTCTGGCCCTGCGGACCGGCGCGCCGGTTCTGGCCTTTGGCGGCCCCGAGGCCGGGCGCAGCGCTGTGATGCAAGAGCTCGCCCAAAAAGGGCTGACCGGCGGCGGAGAGGGCATCGACACGGCCTTCCGCCCTGATATCGAACTAACCGATGGGCAGGTCATCACGGGCGATGACTGGCAGCTAGAGGTCATTCACACACCAGGCCACCTTGGCAATCATATTGCGCTGGGTTGGGGGCAGACCTGTTTCACCGCAGATCACGTCATGGGGTGGGCGAGTTCCCTGGTTTCGCCACCGGATGGCGACCTGACGGATTTCATGCAAGCCTGTCACCGTCTGCGCGCCGGCGACTGGTCGGTGTTTCACGCCGGGCACGGCGCGCCGATCACCGACCCTGCCGCCCGGTTGGACTGGCTGATCCAACACCGCACAGCGCGTGAGGCCCAGATTCTGTCCGCATTAGAGGATCGTCCCGGCACAGCCCGCCAGCTGGCAGAGAGGATCTACACCGAAACCCCCGCCGCACTGCTTCCGGCCGCGACGCGCAACGTATTTGCTCATCTGGTCGATTTAACAGTCAGATCAATGGCTTCGCCCAAAGGTGTGCTGTCCGTCGAGGCCGAGTTCACCCGATTACCATAAGGCGTAAACTTTTTCGTCATTTGATGCCGATCCCCTCTGGACGGCAAATTTCGGTGTTGTTATACGGCCCTCAGTTCCGGCGTAGCTCAGCGGTAGAGCAGTTGACTGTTAATCAATTGGTCGTAGGTTCGATCCCTACCGCCGGAGCCAAATCCACCTTCAAAACACACAGATTTGGCGCGAAACATTTGCCTTCACGCGGGCCAAGTTTTTTCGTCGAAAAAACTTCACCATCCCCTCTGGACGACAGAGATTGTGATTGCTATACGGCGCGAACCGTTCCGGCGTAGCTCAGCGGTAGAGCAGTTGACTGTTAATCAATTGGTCGTAGGTTCGATCCCTACCGCCGGAGCCATTCTTCCCAAGCGCAGACCTCAACCCGTCAGGGCGTCTTCGAAATCCACGCGCAGGTTGCGTTTCAGAACCTTGCCCGTTGCGTTCAGTGGCAAAGCATCAACAAAGACAACCTTATCCGGCACTTGCCATTTGGCGATCTTGCCGTCGAAAAAGGCCAGCAGTTCTTCCTCGCTCGGCTCTGCGCCGTCGGCTTTCACCGCCACCAATAGGGGGCGTTCGTCCCATTTCGGATGCGGTACCCCGATGACGGCAGCCGTTGCCAGCTTGGGATGGGCAACGGCGATGTTTTCCAGCTCGACCGAGCTGATCCATTCACCGCCCGATTTGATGATGTCTTTGGACCGGTCCCGGATCGTCATATAACCATCCGCATCCAGCGTCGCCACATCGCCCGTGGCAAACCAACCATCCTGCAACAGATCCTGATCCTGCATCTGGAAATAGCTGTCCAACACCCACGGCCCGCGCACCATCAGATCGCCCTGCGTTTCGCCATCGCGCGGCAACTCATTGCCGTCATCGTCCACGATCTTCAACTCGACACCATAACAAGGGCGACCCTGGCTTTCGCGCAGTTTGTGCTGCGCTTCGATCGGCAGTTTCGCATGTTTCGACAGCGGATGGTTGGCAGTACCAAGTGGGCTCATTTCGCTCATGCCCCAGGCGTGGATGGTGTCCACGCCGTAGACCTCGCGGAAGGTCTCGATCATCGACGGTGGGCACGCGGCCCCGCCAATGACCGTGCGTTCCAGAGTTTCCAGTTTGCTGCCCGATTCCTGCGCGTAAGCCAGCAGCCCCTGCCAAATCGTCGGCACACCCATGGCGAGCGTCACTCCATATGTGTCGATCAGCTTGACCAGAGCTTCGCCGTGCAAGTCTGGCCCCGGCAAAACCATGCGCGACCCGGACATCGCGCAGGCATAGGGCGAACCCCAGGCGTTCACATGGAACATCGGCACCACCGGCAACACGACATCCATAGCCGAAAACCCGATAACATCGCGCGTGTTCGAGCCAAAGCTATGCAGCACTGTCGAACGATGAGAATACAGAACACCCTTAGGGTTCCCGGTCGTGCCCGAGGTATAACACAGGCTGGACGCGGTATTTTCATCAAAGCTGGGCCAATCAAACCCGGCATCCCCGGTCTCGATAAACTCATCATAGAACTGAACACCCGGCACCTGCGCGATCGCATCCTCGTTGCGCGGGCCCATCAGCACGAAATGCTGCACTTCGGTCAGATGAGAATGCAGCGCGGCAACCAGAGGGATAAACGTTGCATCAAAGAACAGCACCCGGTCCTGCGCGTGGTTGATGATATAGGTCAACTGCTCAGGGAACAGACGGGGGTTGATAGTGTGGCACACGAACCCGGCGCCTGAGGTGCCATAGTAGATCTCAAGATGGCGCCGGTTGTTCCAGGCCAGCGTCCCGATCCGTGCTTGGGGTTCAAGCCCCAATGCCGTCAGCGCAGAGGCCAGTTTCCGTGCATTGGTCGAAACTTCGGACCAGTTGGTTTCCGTCACCGTTCCGTCCGTTTCGACGGAAACAATCTCGGTCTGACCATGGTAGCAATCAGCGTGCTTGATCAGCGACGAGATCAGCAACGGCTGCGTCATCATTTGTCCCAGCATGGACATCCTCCCTTGGTGGTGGCCGCTTCTGTTCGGCGGCCCCTTGTTCTGGCCCGACGTTAGCGTCGGGACGGTCAGGACAAATCCTGCCAATCATTTAATTGTCTGACAATAAAAGAATGCAGCCTGCCGCTACGGCAAGCCGATTTTACTCACCCCGCTGACGCAACGCATAGGCCACCAACGCGGCGGTCGACCCGTCTTTGCCTGCGGTGTCCTCTTCGCCATCCACGATCGGACCCAGTGAGGTCGCAAGCTCTTTCCCCAGCTCGACCCCCCATTGATCGAATGAGTTGATGCCCAGCAAGACGCCCTCCACAAAGACGCGATGTTCATACAGCGCAATGATTTGGCCCAGAACAAACGGAGTAAGCTGCGGGTAAATCAGCGTGGTGGACGGGCGATTGCCCGGAAAGACGCGATGCCGGGCCTGACGGTCCAGTTCGGCCCCTTCCAGACCTTTGGCGGCCATGCGGTCGCGGGCTTCGTCCAGGGACCGGCCGCGCATCAGCGCCTCCGACTGAGCCAGACAATTTGCCAGTAGCAAACGATGATGATGGGCCAGCTCGGGCTCGTGCCCTTCTGCGGCAACCATGAATTCGCAGGGGATCACATCTGTGCCCTGATGGATCAACTGGTAAAAGGCGTGCTGGCCATTGGTGCCGGGCTCGCCCCAGACCACGGGGCCGGACGCAACCTCTAACGCTGTGCCGTCCATCGCGACGGATTTACCGTTCGATTCCATCTCAAGCTGTTGAAAATATGCAGGCAGGCGCAGCAATCGCTGGTCATAGGGCAGAACCGCGCGGCTGGCATGGCCCAAAACCTGCCGATGCCAGATACCGACCAGCGCCAGCATCACCGGCACATTGTCGGCCCACTCCGCGGCGCGGAAATGGACGTCCATGGACTGGCCACCGCGCAGGAATGCATCAAAGGCATTCGATCCCACGGCGATCATCACAGGCAGGCCCACCGGCCCCCAGACCGAATACCGCCCCCCGACCCAATCGGCGAACCCGAACACACGCTTTGCCGGGATGCCAAAGGCCTGTGTCTTGTCCAAAGCGCTGGAAACGGCTGCGAATTGACGGGCCGGATCGCCGCCACCTTCGGACATCCACGCCCGTGCAGTGCGGGCATTGGTCATCGTCTCGATCGTGGTGAAGGTCTTCGAGGCGACGATCACCAACGTTCGCGTCGGGTCCAACTGGCGCAGAGTATCCGCGATATGCGCCCCGTCCACATTGGACACATAGTGCAGCCGGGGGCCGTCATGATAGGGTGACAGGGCGTGCGTCGCCATTACGGGCCCCAGATCGGACCCGCCAATGCCGATATTCACAACGTCGGTAAAGCTGCCCCCTGCCCCGGTGTAAGTGCCGCCGCGCACCTCTTCGGCGAAGACTCGCATCCGGTGAAGCGTGTCCAGAACGTCGGGCATGACGTCCAGCCCGTCGACCTCGACCGGGCCGCCATCAAGGTTGCGCAGCGCCGTGTGCAACACCGCGCGCCCTTCGGTTTCGTTGATCTTGGCGCCTGAGAACATCGCCTCGCGCCGATCCGCCAGACCGGCGTCATCGCAGAGCTTGATCAGCGCCGCGCGGATATCGCCGTCAATCTGGGTCTTGGAATAGTCAAACAGCATATCCCCGGTCGAGGCCGAGAACTCCTGCGCCCGGTTCGGGTTCTGTTCGAACAGATCCAGAATGGTTTTTGTGCTGCCCGAAAGGGTCTTGAGGTCGGCCAGTTTCATTGCATCACTCCGCCCAATGGACCATCATGCCGGACAACACAGCGGCAATCGGAGCCTCTTCCGGCGGTAGCGCCATGGCTTTGTTCAACGCCTCGCGCTTAGCAGAGCCGAAAATGACCAGATGCTTGGACAAGGCACCGTCCAGCACTGGGGCCGTCAGCGAGATACGCGCCTCAGGCTGCGTTTCGGTACGGGCGATGGTCAAGGGCGGCGCGTGGCTGTCCAAGGCAGCCGCCAACCCCGCCATCCCCGGAAACAAAGACGCCGTGTGCATATCCTCACCCATGCCCAGCACCAATACGGACAGGGGCAGAACTGGCGTGATCAGGCTTTCGATCTCGGGCAGCACTGCCTCTGGGTCTTTTCCTTCCACGAACAGCGGCACGTATTGCGCGACCGAGGCGCGGTTGGTCAGCAAACGTTCGCGGATAAGTCGTTCGTTTGAACGGTCGCTGTCACCGGGCACACAGCGTTCATCGGTGGGCAGGACGCGCACGCGGTCCCAATCCAAATCGGCCGCGCATAACCCGTCAAAGACCGGCCCGGGCGTGGTGCCGCCGGGCACCGCAAGTGAGACCATATCGTGGTGCAGCAAGGCGGCCTCAAGATCTCCGGCCAACGCATTGGCAACGTCGATGGCCAGCATGTCCCTGTCGGGGTATTCCTGTATATTCATGGGTTTATTCCTTGCCAGCGGCGACCGTCCCGTTTCATCAGCAGCTCGGCGTCGCCCGGTCCTGTGCTGCCACTATCATAAGGTTTCGGCACATCACCACGTGCCTGCCATCCGGCGATGATGGGATCGGTCCAGGCCCATGCGGCCTCGACTTCATCCCCACGCATGAACAAGGTCTGGTTACCCCGGATTACGTCCATAACCAGCCGCTCATAGGCATCGGGCGGGTCCTGATTTTCCGGCCCCAGCGCCTCGGCAAAGCTCATATCTAATGGCACATCGACCAGACGCATACCGCCCGGGCCCGGCTCCTTGATTGTCACTTTCAGCGTGATGCCCTCATTCGGCTGCAACCGGATCGACAGCACATTCGCGTGACGCCCCGCATCAGCACCGAATATCGAGTGCGGCGCGTCCTTGAACATCACGTTGATCACCGAGGAGCGCGCCACCAGCCGCTTCCCCGTGCGCAGATAGAACGGTGTGCCCGCCCACCGCCAATTGCTAACATGCGCCTTCAACGCCACATAGCTTTCCGTGGTCGAGCGTTCATTGCCCACGACCTGGCGATAGCCCGAGCCCTCACCCTCGAACTGGCCGCGCACAATGTGATGCGGCTCGACCGGGTCCAGAGCGCGGATGACCTTCAGCTTTTCGTCCCGCACCGCGTCTGGGTCGAACTTCGCTGGAGGCTCCATTGCGATCAGGCACAAAAGCTGCATCAGGTGGTTCTGCATCATGTCACGCATGGCGCCTGCGCGGTCATAATACTCTTCCCGCCCATCAATCCCAACGGATTCGGCCACCGTGATCTGGATGTGATCGACGTATTGGCTGTTCCAGAGCGGTTCGAACAGCATATTCCCGAAACGAACGGCCATAAGGTTCTGGACCGTCTCCTTGCCCAGATAATGGTCAATCCGGTAAATCTGGTTCTCGGAGAAATGCGCGGCCAGAGTAGCGTTCAAAGCCTGCGCGCTGTCTAGGTCATGGCCAAAAGGTTTTTCGACCACGATCCGCGTCAGGGGTGTGATCAACCCGTGCGCCTCGATCCGTTCGGCCAGCGGACCAAACAGGCGCGGCCCCACCGAAAAGTAAAAGGCCCGCACTCGACCGGGCTTTAGCCGGCGGGCCAGATGCCCCCACCCTTCATCCGAGACCCCATCCAGCGCCACATAGTCCAGCCGCCGCAAAAACGACTCGAGCGCCGAGACGTCCTGACATTGCTTCGCCGCGTGAGTCTTGAGCGATTCGCGCACCAAATCGCGGTACCCGTTGCTGTCAAATCCCGTGCGCGCAGCACCTATGATTTGGGCACCGTCCACCCATTGCCCGGCGCAAAATCTGCGGAACAGCGCCGGCAGGATCTTACGCTGGGCCAGATCACCGGTTCCGCCAAAAATGACCAGATCAAAGGGATCAACAGGGATGATGCGAGAAACCATGTGTTTTCCTTACCTTGACCGCTGGCGCATGTCCAATGTTAGCGCAATCATTTGTTCAGAAACCCTCATCTTCAAAATTCTGTCAGGATGTCCGTGTCGCACTTAACGAACCCGCCCCAACCGTCTAAGTCAGTGCAATGACTTCAAAGAACCGGATACCGGAATGAAAGACAACGTCGCAAGCGCTGCCAATATCGGCAAGTTTCAGGACAAATTGGTGACAGCCAATGGACAAACCCGCGCGTCGGTGGCGTTGAAGAACCCCGAAACGCTGTGGTTCAACACCGGCACGCTGTGCAATATCGAGTGTCAAAACTGCTATATCCTCAGCAGCCCTTCCAATGATGCGCTGGTCTATATCACCGCCGATGAGGTGCGCGATTATCTAGAACAGATAGAAGAACGCAACTGGCCGGTGCGCGAGATCGGGTTTACGGGTGGTGAACCCTTCATGAACCCCGAGATGATCGAAATGACCCGTGCCGCGCTTGAGCGTGGGTTTGAGGTTCTGATCCTGACCAACGCGATGGCACCGATGATGCGCCGCAAGATGCGCGAAGGGCTGCTGGAACTGCAACGCACGTATGGCGACAAGCTGACCCTACGCATTTCGGTCGATCACTACCGCCCCGACCTGCATGATGAAGAACGCGGCAAGGGCAGTTTCGAAAAGACCGTGACCGGCATGGAATGGCTGCGCGACAATGGGTTTCGCATGGCGGTTGCCGGACGGACGGTTTGGGGCGACAGCGATTCTGACAGCCGCGCCGGATATGCCGCATTTTTTGACCAGCACGGCTTTGACATCGACGCACAGAACCCGGCACAGACAGTGCTGTTCCCGGAAATGGACGAATCCGTCGAAGTGCCCGAGATCACGACGGCCTGCTGGGGCATTCTGGACAAGTCACCTGACGCAGTGATGTGTTCGAACGCTCGGATGGTGGTCAAGCGCAAAGGCGCAGAAAAACCCGCCGTTCTGGCCTGCACCCTGCTGGCCTACGAGCCCGAGTTCGAAATGGGCTCGACCCTGGCTGAGGCCGAGGCGGACGTGCATCTCAACCACCCACATTGCGCCAAGTTCTGCGTATTGGGTGGCGCCAGTTGCTCGGGCTGAGACGCCGCTAAGTAAACAAAGTCACTGAGGCGAGCCCCCGTCATCCGCTATAAAGTCAGTGGATGTTGGAAAACCGGGGCTTGAAATGAAGTGGCTGATTTCCTTTTGGTTCATAGTTTGGGCTGTTCCGCTTTGGGCGCAGGACCGGTTGGCGCTGGTCATCGGCAACAATCAATACGAGTCGGTCCCTGTCCTGCAAAAAGCCGTTGCCGATGCCGAAGCGGTGTCGCGGCAGCTTCGGGCATTGGGGTTCGAGACGTTCGAGGGGTTGAACCTGGACCGGCGCGGCATGAACCAACGAATCTCGGAATTCACCGCGCAGCTTGAGGCAGGGGATACAGCTTTTGTTTTCTTCGCCGGGCATGGAGTTGAAATTGACGGCGAGAACTATCTTCTACCCACGGATATCGAAACCCCCTTTGCTGGTGAGACCGATTTTGTCAAATCCGAATCCATCGCCCTGTCGAATCTGCTGAACCGCGTGCGTAGCACCGGGGCGCGGACATCAATCGCCATTATCGACGCCTGCCGAGACAACCCGTTTGAAACCACTGCCGGACGTAGCATCGGCGGCACCCGCGGTTTGGGTCGCATCGACGCGCCGCAAGGCATGTTCGTGATATTCTCGGCCGGGGCGGGCCAGATGGCGCTGGACCGGCTGCATGATAACGAGGCCGAACCAAACTCGGTCTTCACCCGCGCCTTGCTGCCACGTCTGGCGCAACCGGGGCTAGAGCTGCGCAGCATGGTCGCCGATCTCAGGCGCGAAGTCCGAGATCTGTCTCGCACCGTGCAGCACAATCAAGTCCCAGCTTACTATGATGAGCTGTTGGGCGAGTTCTATTTCACCCCGGCCGCTGTCGCCGCGCCTTCCGTCGATACGGTCACGCCGCCGATTGAAAAGATGCGCGCCGATCTGGAATTAGCCCGGTCCGTCGGTACGGTTTCGGCGCTGGACACGTTTCTTGAGACATACGCGGACCAGTCCACTGACTATACCTATGAAATCGCGTTGCAATTGCGTGCAGGGCTACAGGACCCCGAGACCCCTGCACCCGCTGTCATTCAGGATTCAAAGCAGGTGATGCAGGCGACTCAAGCGGCCTTGAACGCGCTGGGATGCAATGCGGGCGGGGCCGATGGAGTCGCAGGTCCCCGTACCAAACGCGCCTTTGCGGATTACCGGCGCGCCAGCAAATCCAATCTGGGTGCGGACGATCTGGGCACGCGGCACGCGCTGGACGAACTGGAAGGCAAAAGCGGCACTATCTGCGTCGCAGCACCTGCACCTACAGCCCCCCGCACCACAGCATCTTCGGCCGTGTCCCTAAGCGGAAGTTGGAGCTTCAAAGCAACCTGCGCGCTGGTCGTCAAAGTGACCGGTTCAGTTAGGTACACCAGTGCGGGTAGCAACAAATTCACGGGCAGCCTGACGGATTCGTTGGGGCAAAAAGCCAACACGGTCGTCTACCTTAACGAGCAAGAGCTTAACGGAACGGATTATTTCCCCGGCATCACCGTGACATGGCGCGGCCGCCTGTCCGAGGATGGCAACAGCTTTACCGGATCGGGATCGACCGGCTGCTCGGTCTATGCTTGGCGGGTCGGCTAGTTTACCCGAAACTCACCCACCATGTTGCGCCATTCACCGGGCGCGATCATCTTGCGGTGCGTGTAGCGCACCGAATGCAGTGGACCTTCAATCTCACGCTGCCAGAATTCGATGAAATCGAACAGTTTCGGATGATCCGGGGCAAGATCGTAATCCTGCCAGATGAACGTGTTTAGGACGTGGATATAGTCGGGCATATGGTAGAAGAATTCCGCCGTCGTCAGCCCGTACCCTTTCAGCATCAATTCGGTTTCGCTTTGCGTCATATAGACCCCCAATTTCTTGCAAGGTCTCTTCAGGGTAGCACGCAAACCCCCTAACAGGCTGATAACAATATGTTACCCAGCTGTTACCGTGGCTTTTTTGCCGGAAAGGATCAGCTTGCTTGCACCTTATGTGCCGGGTCTGATAGAGTGCATCCACAAGATATAGACCCAAGCTAAAGATCGGGCAGTTTACGTGAGCGATACGCCAGAAACCCCAGAAAACATGGATGAAACCCCGCCCGAGCGTCCCGTCTATGACGGTCCGACGGTGTCAATCGAATCCGAGATGCGCACCTCGTATCTGGACTATGCCATGTCGGTCATCGTCAGCCGCGCGATCCCCGATCTGCGCGACGGGCTGAAACCGGTGCATCGGCGGATTCTGTATGCCATGCACGAAACCGGGAACACCCACGACAAGGCCTATCGCAAATCGGCCCGTCCGGTCGGCGATGTGATGGGTAAATACCACCCGCACGGTGACAGCGCGATTTATGACGCGCTGGTGCGGATGGCGCAGGATTTCTCGATGTCGCTGCCACTGCTGGACGGTCAGGGCAACTTTGGCTCGATGGACGGCGATAACCCGGCGGCCATGCGATATACCGAAGTGCGGATGGACAAGCCCGCCGCCTCTCTGCTGGCCGATATCGAAAAAGAGACGGTCGATTTTCAGGACAACTACGACGGCAAAGATAAAGAGCCGACCGTCCTGCCCGCCCGGTTCCCGAACATGCTGGTCAATGGTGCCGGCGGTATCGCCGTGGGTATGGCGACGAATATTCCGCCGCATAACCTTGGCGAGGTGGTTGATGCCACGCTGGCGCTGATCGACGATCCGGACCTGACGTCGGAGCAACTGATCGAATACGTCCCCGGCCCTGATTTCCCGACCGGCGGCGTCATGCTGGGTCGGTCCGGTGCGCGCAAGGCTTATCTGGAAGGCCGTGGCAGCGTCATCATCCGCGCCAAGACCCGCGTGGAAGAGTTACGCAAGGACCGCTACGCCATCGTCGTGGATGAGATTCCCTATCAGGTGAACAAGGCCTCGATGATCGAAAAGATCGCCGAGGCGGTGCGTGAAAAACGCATTGAAGGCGTGGCCCATGTGCAGGACGAATCCGACCGCAACGGCGTGCGCGTCGTGGTGGAACTCAAGCGCGACGCGACGCCCGAGGTGGTGCTGAACCAGCTTTATCGTTTCTCGCCGATGCAGACATCGTTCGGCTGTAACATGCTGGCCCTGAACGGTGGGCGGCCCGAGCAACTGACCCTGCGCCGGTTCCTGACGTCGTTCATCGACTTCCGCGAAGACGTCGTCGCCCGCCGTACCGCCTATGACCTGCGCAAAGCGCGCGAACGCAGCCATATCCTGTGTGGCCTGGCTGTGGCCGTTTCGAACGTAGACGAAGTGGTTGCCACCATCCGTTCGTCGGCTGACGCGGCTGAGGCGCGCGAGAAACTGATGACGCGCCGCTGGCCTGCGGCCGAGATCGAGGGCTACCTGCGTCTGATCGACGATCCTCTGTCCAAGATGAACGACGACGGCACCTATAACCTAACCGAGGTTCAGGCCCGCGCCATTCTGGAACTGCGCCTGCAGCGACTGACCCAACTGGGCGTCAAAGAGGTCACGGACGAGCTGGAGCAACTGGCGGCCAAGATCAAGGAATACCTCGATATCCTGTCCTCACGCGAACGGATCATGTCGATCATCGGCGATGAGCTGCGCGAAGTCCGTGAGCAGTTTGCGGTCCCCCGTCGCACCGAAATTGTCGATTGGTCGGGCGACATGGAAGACGAGGACCTGATCGAGCGGGAAGACATGGTCGTAACCGTCACCTCGGGCGGTTATATCAAGCGCACGCCGCTTGCCGATTTCCGGGCGCAAAAGCGTGGCGGCAAGGGCTTGTCGGGAATGCAGACCAAGGAAGAGGACGTAGTCACCACCCTCTTCGTGGCCAACACCCATACGCAGCTGCTGTTCTTCACCACGGACGGCATGGTCTACAAGCTCAAAACCTGGCGCCTGCCGCAATCCGGGCGCACCGGCAAAGGCAAGGCGATCGTCAATATCCTGCCGATCCCGACCGGTGTCTCCATCGCAGCCATCATGCCAGTGGATGTGCCGGATGAGGAATGGGAAAACCTGCAGATCATGTTCGCCACCAGCGCGGGCACCGTGCGGCGCAACCGCCTGTCGGATTTCACCAACGTCAAGCGCAATGGCAAAATCGCCATGAAGTTCGAGGACGAGCACGCCGACACCAAGCTGATCAACGCGCGCATCTGTTCCGAAGATGACGACGTGATGCTGGTTACCAAATCCGGCCGCGCGATCCGCTTCCCGTCCACGGATGTGCGGGTGTTCAACAGCCGATCCTCGGTTGGTGTGCGGGGCGTGCGCCTGAACGGCGAGGATGAGGTTGTTTCGATGTCGATCATCCGTCACTTCGACGCGAGCTCGGACGAGCGCGCGGCTTACCTCAAGATGCGCCGCCTGATGGCCGGTGTCACCGATGAGGCCGAGGGCGATGACGAGGAAGGCAACGCAGATAGTGTTCTGCCGCAGGAACGCTACGCCGAGATGTCGGCAGCCGAAAATTTGATCCTGACGATCACCAAGGGCGGTGCAGGCAAGCTGAGTTCCAGCCACGATTACCCCGTGCGCGGGCGTGGTGGCATGGGTGTCGCAGCGATGGACAAGGCCATGCGCGGCGGCGATCTTGTGGCCTCGTTCCCGGTTGAGATCGACGATCAGATCATGCTGGCCACCTCCAAGGGGCAGTCGATCCGGGTGCCGGTTGACGGGATTTCCTTCCGGTCGCGCAGCGCAGGCGGCGTGCGGGTGTTCAACACCGGCAAGGGCGAAGAAGTCGTCAGCGTCGCTTGGATCGCCGATCAGGGCGATGAAGAGGCCGAATAGTCCAAAACCATCTGGTGACCTCGCCGCGCAACCCATGTTAAGCGGCGAGGTCATACTTTGACACATACGTTGCGGGATGGCTTGTTAAGCTTGTGCTCGCATAAGATCCTGAAGCACCCAAAGCCTGTCCTGACCCCAAACGCTTTGGCCGTTCAGATGAAAGCTGGGAACCCCCCAAAGCCCGATTTGGAGAAGACGTTCCTGGTTGGCCTCGACCCGGGTCCGCCAGTCAGAAGTGCCAATCAATGTCTTGGCCGTTTGCCATTCCAAACCCGCTTGACGCACGACCTCCGCAAGCCCGGTATCGGTGCTGGCATCCAATCCTTGGGCCCAAGCGCCGGTCATGAAAGCCGCGCAATATTCCGGCAGGCGACCCTCGGCTTCGGCATAATCCAATAGGGCGTACCCCCTTTCAATGCCCGCGCCCAAAGGGTCGCTAATACGACCAAACGGGATGGCCAGACGCCGCGCTTCGCGCGCGCAATCCCCTAAAATATATGATGATTTCGCTTTGGGAACGGGCAGTCCACGCATCAACATCGGAAGCACCGGACGCAAGATCAAACGCGCATTGGTCCGCGTGGCTAGATCGCGTACACGGTCGAAAGCCAGATAGGAATACGGGCTTCGAAACGAGAAAAAGAACTCCAGTTCCTGCCCTGTTGCATCTGGGAAGGGCTCGGAATAGTCCGGCACAATGGGCGGGTGCGACGGCCCAAGCCCAAGCGTCGCCAAACGCCCGTCCAGGTATCCAAGCCGGTCCGGCCCCCAATAGCATTCGCCCCCATACGCAAAGCTGCCGCCAAGGTAGTGCCCGGCGGCGGCAAGAGCCTGATCCCCTGCCCGCCGCGCCACATTCGGATCAGAGTGCGCCCCTTCGGGGATATCCAGACCGGACCACAGCGCAGTGCTGATTTGCAGTGCTTTTGAGGCGAAGTCCTGATCACCCAACAGGGCCGCAAGACGCTGCTCGGCTTGCGCAAAACCCGCGTCAGACGGGGCCGGCTGCTGTGGCGCTGCAAACCCTAAACGTCGCGCCCATCGCACAGTGTCGGCCCATGAATTCTGCCAGTATTCGGTGGGCAACGGCTGGATATCCGAAGCCGGGCGCGAGATCAGATGCGGCTCGATCTGGACATCAAATTTGTTCTGTAACTTAAGCAAAAGCTGCAGGCTGAGGTGGCAATAGGGATCAGCAACGTCGTGAAAATACTGTACGGTATGAGGCTCGCCGCTGAGCCTCCGTCGCACCTCGGCAATACGCTGCCTTGCGCCGTGCAGGCCCTCGCTGGTCAGCACAACCGCCGCTTGGGTTTTCAACTTGTTTTTGATCGACACGTGCCCCTCCCAAGTCGCCTCTGGGGCACTCTATCGTCTGGCACAAAGATTCCCACGGCCGAACACTGAAACGTGAGGGTCAGAGGCCGTAGAGCTTGCAGAATTTGTCTTCCAGATACGTCAGCAACGGCTCTGGCCCCGGTTCAACCCCACTGGCGCGGGTTATGACCTCGCGCGGGGCATAAAGCCCGCCATGGCGCTGCAGGTTCTCGCGCAGCCAGCCGGTTGCGCCCGTCGAGTCACCTTGCGCAAGCTGCGCGTCCAAATCTGGTAGCGCCGCGCGCAGCGCCTCATACAGGCATCCGGCGTAGACATTGCCCAGCGAGTAGGTCGGGAAATAGCCAAACAGCCCCACCGACCAATGCACATCCTGTAAGCACCCGTTTGAAGGCTTGTCGACCGCATAGCCGAAATCGGCCTTGAAACGGTCATTCCAAGCGGCTTCCAGATCGCTGACCTGCAGGTCTCCGGCCATCAGGGCGCGCTCCAGATCAAAGCGCAGCATGATGTGCAGGTTATATTGCACCTCATCCGCCTCGGTTCGGATATAGCCGTTATGAACACCGTTGACGGTGGCATAGAATGCGTCGGCGTCACTAATCCCGAAATCGCCAAAGGCCGCTGTCATCTGATCGAACAGCCAGCCGGTGAACGCACGCGAGCGGCCCAGCTGGTTTTCATAAATCCGGCTTTGGCTTTCATGCACGCCCATCGACACCCCACTGCCCAGCGGGGTCAGCGCATAAGCTTGGTCGATGCCTTGCTCATAAGCGGCATGGCCGACCTCATGAATAGTCGAGTAGAAGCAGTTGAACGGGTCGGTTTCGCTGGTGCGGGTGGTGATGCGCACATCCAACCCACTGCCCGAGCTGAACGGATGCACCGCCTTGTCCACGCGGCCCGTGTTCAGGTCATAGCCGAAGGTGGTCGCCAGTTTCTGCGACAGGCGCATCTGGGTTAGTTCGTCAAAAGTGCCGGTCAGGGCTTGCGGCGCGGGGCGATCCAGAACAGCGGCGCGCAGGGCCACCAGACGCGGGCGCATCTGGTCGAATATCTCGGCAATTTGAGTGCCCGTGGTGTAGGGCTCATAATCCTCGACCATGGCGTCATAGACGTCACCGCCTTGCGCCAGCGCCGCGCCCTCTTCACGTTTCAGGGCAACGACCTCATGCAGCACGGGCAGGAACGTGGCCACGTCTTCGTCCGCACGGGCTTGCGCCCATTTGCCCTGCGCAGCGGATGTGACACGCGCAATTGCCTTGGCCAGATCGGCGGGCACCTTGACCGTGCGCTCATAAGACCGGCGGATTTCTCGGATCTGCGCCTTTCCAGCTTCATCCTGCGGGTCGGCCTGTTCTAGCCACTCGGCCACGCGCGGATCAGACCGACGCGCGTGCAGAACAGCTTCGATGGCGGCCATTTCTTCTGCCCGTTGCGGGGCCGCTCCGCGCGGCATCACCGTTTCCTGATCCCAGCCCAAACGCCCGGCAATCTGCCCCAGCGCCGAAGTTTCGCGTTGAAAGGCCATCAGGTCGTCAAAGGCGGTCATGTCAGACTCCGCGGATCGAGGTTGCGATTGGGTAAGCGGTCAGGAAACGCGCGCGCAGGATCAGGGTCCAGACGACCACGGCCATGAACTGATGGACAATCGCGATCTGCCACGGCGCAGCATAGACCACGGTCACAATCCCGATCACCACTTGCAGCGCCAGCGCTGCAAAAGCCGCGTTAAAGGCAAACCGCGTCTGCGGATGTGCGCTGGAGCCGCCGCGCCTCCAGACGATGAAGCCGAAAATCAGCAGCAGATAGCCTGCACAGCGGTGAATGAACTGCACCAGACCGGGGCTTTCGAAAAAGTTCCTCCACATCGGCTCTAGCATCGTTGCATCGGGCGGCAAAAGCTGCCCGCCGATCAGAGGCCAGTCGGTATAAGAGCGCCCCGCGTCTATCCCGGCGACCAGTGCGCCAATCAGAATTTGCAGGAATGCGAAATGCATCAAACCGGTCGAGAGAGAGAACAGCTTCGCCTCTTTCGTGCGGCGGGCCTGCATCAGGTCGCGCTCCCCGCGGCCCAGTTCAAAAATGTACCACGCCAGGAACCCGAGAATCACAAAGGCCAGCCCCAGATGGGTGGCCAGGCGGTAGCTGGCAACGGCAGTCATCCCCTCGCCCTGTGTCACGCCCGAGGCGACCATCCACCAACCGACAGCCCCCTGCACCCCGCCCAGAACGCCGGGGATCAAAAGCTTACTAGTCCAACCCGTAGGGATTTTCCGCGCGGCCAAGAAACCAAAGAACCCGATGGCCCAGACCAGACCGATCACGCGGCCCAGCTGACGATGACCCCATTCCCACCAGTAGATGAATTTGAAATCGTCCAGCTCCATCCACTGGTTCTGGATGCGCCACTGGTCGATTTCCTTGTACTTGTCGAACTCGGATTGCCAATCCGTCTCGGACATCGGCGGGATAGCCCCGGTGATCGGTCGCCACTCAGTAATCGACAACCCGCTATCGGTCAGGCGCGTCAGGCCACCCACAGCGATCATCACCACGACCAGCGCGAACAGCATCATCAGCCACGCCCGGATTGCCTTGCGCGCGCCGCCCCGGCCACGGTCGATCATACCGGGCTGAACCGCCTCTTGTTTCTGGTCGCCCGAGACCTCTTCGAAGATGCTGCGCTTGCCGCTCATGCTGTCCTCATGTCCTTGTTTCGTCGCACGCTAGGGTGAAGCGGAAGATAGGTCCAGCCTTAGCCCTTGTCCTTCCAGCGGACCATCTGCCGCATGATCCCGTGCAGCATCTGCACATCGGCCCGCGTCATCCGCATACGCGACCACAGGTTGCGCAGGTTGGTCTTCATCCCTTCGGCCTTTTCAGGCGGGTAGAAAAACCCCGCCTCTTCCAGCCGGTCCTCGTAATGTTCGACCAGTTTTTCAACCTCGATCCCTGTCGCCCAATCGCCCTTGCCCAAATCAGTGGCCTCATGCACCACATCGGCACTTTGGCGCATCCACTCATAGGCAGTCAGCAGCACACATTGCCCGAGGTTGAGCGAGGCATATTCGGGGTTCACCGGGACCGAGATGATGGCGTTGGCCTTGGCGATATCCTCATTCTCAAGTCCCGCGCGTTCGGGGCCAAACAGTACGGCAACCTTTTCGCCCGCCGCAACTTTTTCAGCGGCAATCTGCATGGCGCGTTCGGGGCTGTAGACCGGCTTGGTCAACCCGCGCTGACGTGCCGTGGTGGCGAAGACAAAGGTGCTGTCAGCCAACGACCCGGCCAGATCGTCAAAAAGCTGCGCCTCATCCAGCAACCGCCCCGCCCCGCTGGACATGGCCACAGCCTTGGGGTTCGGCCAACCGTCACGTGGCGCAACAATCCGCATCCGGTCCAACCCGAAGTTCCACATCGCCCGCGCGGCAGCACCGATGTTTTCGCCCATCTGAGGGCGCACGAGCACAAAGGAAGGCTGGGATTTGTCGCTGGGCATGGCTGTCTCCGAAAGTTCCGCTTGCTGTAATCGGCGCTTTGGCGCAGGGCAAGCCGTCCGGGAGGCCAAATGCGCCAATATCCGGCATAAAAGTTTGCTTCCCCGGCCCAATCCGCTAAACCGCGCCAAAGACTGAAAGCGAAGGACGCGCCAATGGACACCCCCGAGCAGCCGCAGATTTACCTGATCACCCCGCCCACGATCACCCTGAGCACCTTCCCCGAGCAGTTGGGCCGCGTGCTGGACAGCACCGAGATCGCCTGCATCCGCCTCGCCTTGGCGGGTAGCGACGAAGACACCATCGCCCGCGCCGCCGATGCCTGCCGCGAAGTCGCGCACGCACGGGATGTGGCGATCGTGATCTCGAACCATGTCCTGCTGGCGCAGCGGCTAGGGCTGGACGGGGTGCATCTGGATGACGGTGCGCGCTCGGTCCGGGCGGCGCGCAAAGAACTGGGCGCGGATGCCATCGTCGGCAGCTTTTGCGCGGCCTCCAGCCATGACGGCATGACCGCAGGTGAGCATGGCGCGGACTACGTGGCCTTTGGCCCGGTGGTTACATCGGCCTTAGGCGACGGCACCATTGCAGAAAAAGACCTGTTCCAGTGGTGGTCGGAAATGATCGAGGTTCCGGTTGTGGCCGAAGGCGGTTTGACCCCCGACCTGATCCGCGAGCTGTCGCCGCACACCGATTTCTTTGGCATTGGCGACGAGATCTGGTCCCAGGACGATCCTGTTGCCGCGCTGAAAGCCCTGACCGACGCGATGTGAGCGTTATCCCTTGCACCTGCCGTGACGCTGCGGCATGACACGGGCATGACTCAGACTAGCGAAATCCTGTGTATCGGATCGGTCTTGTGGGACGTGATCGGGCGGTCTGCCAGCGCCATGCGGCAGGGGTCAGACGTGCCGGGGCGGATCACCCGCCTGCCCGGCGGCGTGGCCATGAACATCGCCATGACACTGGTGCGGTTCGGTATGACGCCTACACTGCTGACCGCAATTGGCCGCGACCCTGAAGGCGACGAACTGGTCAATGCCTGCGCACGGCTGGGCATGGTCACGGATCACGTCTACCGCTCGCAGGATTTGCCGACCGACCGCTATATGGCTGTCGAAGGTGCCAATGGTCTGATCGCCGCCATCGCCGACGCGCATTCGCTTGAGGCTGCTGGGGCCAAAATCCTACGCCCGCTGATGCACGGACCGTTGGGCTACGAGAACACACCGTTTGAAGGCCCCATCGCATTGGATGGCAACCTGACGCTAACTTTGCTGGAAGAAATCGCCCAAAGCCCGGCCTTCGCAAAAGCCGATTTGCGCGTGGCCCCGGCCTCACCCGGGAAGGCCGAGCGCCTGCTGCCCTTCCTCAAACACGCCCGCGCGACGCTCTATGTGAACCTCGAAGAGGCCGGCATCCTGTGCCAGCGCGAATTCACCGATTCCGAATCCGCCGCCAAAGGTCTGCTGGATCGCGGCGCCTTGCGAGTGCTGGTCACAGATGGCGGCAACTCGGCCACCGTAGGCACCGCAGATGAGATTCTGACCCAAACACCCCCGTCCGTTCTGGTGACACGCGTAACCGGCGCGGGCGACACTTTCATGGCGGCGCATATCGCGTCCGAGGCCGCCGGGGCCGCCCCCGACGCTGCCCTGACCCGTGCCTTGCACGCCGCCGCTACTTACGTTTCCGGAGAAACCCCACTGTGATCGACATCCAATACTCGGCCGAGGTCCGCGCCGCCAAAGACGCAGGCCAGCCCATCGTTGCGCTGGAAAGCACCATCATCACCCACGGGATGCCCTACCCTCAGAACATCGAGGTCGCGGCGCAGGTGGAACAGGATATCCGCGATGCAGGGGCCGTTCCAGCAACGATTGCGGTTATCGACGGTGTGCTGAACGTGGGGCTGGAAGCGGATCAGCTCAAAGCGCTTGGTCAGGCGCAAGGTGTCGCCAAAATCTCGCGCGCGGACATGGCGGCCTATATCTCGACCGGCGGGACCGGAGCTACAACTGTCGCCGCCACAATGATCGCAGCGCACTACGCTGGAATTCCGGTCTTCGCCACCGGCGGGATAGGCGGCGTGCATCAAGGCGCCGAAACTTCTTTCGATATTTCAGCGGACCTGCATGAGTTGGCTCAAACCCCTGTGACTGTTGTGGCCGCCGGTGCAAAAGCCATCCTCGATCTGGCCAAAACGCTCGAGGTTCTTGAAACGCTGGGCGTCCCCGTCATAGCTCACGGGCAGGACGAATTCCCCGCCTTCTGGTCCGCCAAATCCCCTTATGCCGCGCCATTGCGTATGGACACCGCCGAAGCCATCGCCAAGGCCCACGCCACTCGCCGCGCCCTTGGGCTGCCTGGCGGGCAACTCGTAGCCAACCCAATCCCCGACGCAGATCAGATCCCGGCCGAGGAATTGGCCCCGATCATCGCCTCTGCCCAAGCGGACGCCGACGCGCACCGGATCACCGGCAAAGGTGTCACCCCTTACCTGCTGCAGCGCATCTATGAACAGACCGAGGGGCGTTCACTGACCGCAAACATCGCATTGGTTAGAAATAACGCAAAATTGGCCGCCAGAATCGCCCGCGCCCTGTCCGAGTGAGCAAAGCTATTGTACCAAGGCCCCGGACTGCTTAACTAAATCGGCAAATCACTCAGGACCACAATGAACACGCCCTTTGACGAAGAACCTCACCGCGGACCGGGCCTGTTTTCCCGGCTGCGCGCGTCATTTCTGACGGGCATCGTTGTCATTGCGCCGGTCTGGCTAACCGTCTGGCTGATCTGGTCCGTGGTTGGCTGGATCGACAGCGCCGTCCTGCCGCTTGTGCCGCAGCAATTTCACCCGGAACAGTATGTAGGAATCAATCTGCGCGGCGTCGGCGTGGTGATATTCCTGATCTTCACGGTGATCGTCGGCTGGATCGCCAAAGGCATTCTGGGCCGGTCGCTGATCCATTTCGGCGAAAGCGTCGTGAATCGGATGCCAGTGGTTCGGTCGGTCTATTCCGGGATCAAACAGATCTCGGAAACGGTTTTCGCGCAAACCGAACGGTCGTTTGAAAAAGCCTGTCTCATCCAATATCCCCGCCGTGGTATCTGGGCTATCGGCTTTGTCTCGACCACCGCGCGGGGCGAGGTCAGCGACCGTGCCGAAACCGGCGGTGCACTGCTCAGCGTCTTCGTGCCCACAACACCGAACCCGACCTCCGGTTTCTTGCTGTTTTTCCCTGAAGAGGACGTGATCCTTCTGGACATGTCCATTGAGGACGCCGCCAAACTGGTCATTTCAGCCGGCCTGGTCTACCCAAACGAAAAAGACCCGACCCAGCCGCCCGAGTAATCAGCCGAACATCTCCGGCAGGTTGACAGTGCTTTGCTGGCCCAAATCCGCCTTGTGATCGGTCAGAAACCGACTAGCAGCCCGACGCCCAGCCTCTTTCAGCTTATGTAGGATGACCGGGTTCGGCACCGTCTTGGTCGCCACGGAAAGATCATTCATCAGCTCATCATCCGCGATCATATGCACCAACACGCGGCTCATCTCACCCGCCTGCAACTTGCCCTCGGCCAACAGACGCTGTACGAAACTGATCGCCCGCAACTCCCGAAACAGGGACGAGTTGAAACTGATCTCATTCACCCGATTCTGGATTTGCTGCGGGGTCTTCGGCACCTCGTCACGCTCCAGCGGGTTGATATTCACGATCACAACATCATCGGGCAAACCTTTGTCAAACAAAGGGTAAAGCGCCGGATTGCCGGTATACCCACCGTCCCAATAGGCCTCAGTCCGCCCCGTTTTTGGATCGAAAATCTCCACCGCCTGAAACAAGGTCGGCAAACAGGCCGAAGCCAAAATCGCATCGGTCGAAATCTCGTCCCCCGTAAACACTCGGATCTTGCCACTGCGCACACAGGTCGCACACACAAACAGGGCTGGTCCCAGATCCGCACAGACCTCATCAAAGTTGAAGCGATCAATCACCGACTCCAACGGGTTCTTGTAGAACGGCCCGTATGCATAAGGCGACACCAACCGCGACCACGTATCCCCCACAGAAAACGGCAGGGAATACTCCATCGCCTGCGCGACCTGAGCAGGCTCAACGGCCTGCATCCAATTGGCCAACCGCACGTCGCCCACGGCCCCCATACGCGCCCAAAGCCCGTTCAGGTTGGCCCGCGCACCATCGCGCCCATCCCGAACCATACCTGACTTGTACGCGGCACCATTCAAAGCCCCGGCCGAAGTCCCAGTGATCGCAGCGACCTCGATATCCTCTTCGTCCAAAATCCGATCCAGCACACCCCAGGTAAACGCCCCATGTGCACCACCGCCCTGCAGGGCCAGATTGATCCTCTTCACAACGCTCACCCCTTCTTCTGTTCAAAAATACCTCGGGGGTGTGGGGGCCGAGCCCCCACGCAGTCTCACAACGCCGTCCAACCGCCATCCACGGAAATCGTCGTGCCGGTGATTTGCGCTGCAGCGTCCGAGCACAAAAACACCGTTGTGCCTCCCAACTGCTCAACCGTGGCAAACTCTTTCGACGGTTGCCGCTCCAGCATCACATTCTTGATCACGTCATCGCGGCTCATGTCATATTCCTTCATCGTATTGGGAATTTGCGCCTCGACCAGCGGGGTCAACACGTAGCCCGGACAAATGGCATTGCAGGTAATCGGTTCCTGCGCCGTCTCCAGCGCCACGGACTTGGTCATACCCACTACACCGTGCTTGGCTGCGATATAGGCCGCCTTGTAGGGCGACGCCGTCAAACCATGGGCAGAGGCGATGTTGACCACACGCCCCCACCCGGCCTTGCGCATCATCGGCAAAGCGGCGGCCGTAGTGTGAAAAGCCGAGTTCATGTTGATCGCAATGATCGCATCCCATTTGTCGACTGGGAACTGATCAATCGGCGCCACATGCTGAATACCCGCATTGTTGACCAGAATATCGCATACGCCCACGGTCTCGATCAGCGCCCGGCACTCGTCGCCTTTAGACATATCGGCCTTGACATAGCGCGCGTTTGTTCCCGTCTGATCCGAGATCTCGGCAGCCAGCGCGTGATCCTCGTCGCGGTCGGTGAACGAGTTCAACACCACATCCGCCCCGGCCTTCGCCAACTCGCGTGCGATACCCAATCCAATACCTGAATTTGACCCTGTGATAATTGCCGTCTTGCCCGAAAGGCTCATGGTCGCTCTCCCTCAAAAACCGAATTTCAGCCACAGTGCCATGCTGCACCTGCAAAGAAAACGGCGAATGACAAAAGCACGAAACAGCGCCAAAAATCTGCACAAAAAAAACGCCCGCACGAAGCGGGCGTTAAGTTATTGAGGCAGGTTTCATACAGGCAAGAAACCTATCGAGCAGTGCACCCTTTATAAGCAATTCCACGCCTCCGTCCAAGCTAAAAGTTTGAAAATAAGAAAAATCATCGGTACGATGAATCCCAACAAAATAAGGCCAGAGCAGGATTGTTTCCAAAATGCGCCCCAATATTCTCCGCCCCATTCGCCCTGTGATCACGGGAATCACCCTGCTTTTGAGCAGTGCTATCGCTAACGCAGAATCGGCTCATGGCATAGCTATGTATGGCGCGCCCGCGCTACCACCGGATTTTGTGTCATTGCCTTACGTGAATCCCGACGCGCCAAAAGGCGGCAAAGTCGTTTTTGGAAATACCGGCGGCTATAACAGTTTGAACCCGTTTGTGCAAAAAGGCACCCCACCCTGGCAATTGCGATTTTGGACCCATGAAAGCCTCATGGGGCGATCCTGGGATGAGCCATTCTCGTTATACGGGTTGTTGGCCGAATCGGTTGAAACAGCACCAGACCGTTCTTGGGTCGAATTCACCCTGCGCGAAAACGCCCAATTTTCAGACGGAACTCCGGTGACTGTCGAAGATGTGATCTGGTCGTACGAGATTTTGGGCACCGAAGGCCACCTGCGATATCGCGGATTGTGGGGCAAGATCGACAGTATCGAACAGACTGGCCCGCGCTCGGTTCGGATCACCTTTAACGACCCCGACCGAGAGCTGGCGCTCATCGCCGGTCTGCGCCCGATCCTTCATAAGGCACAGTGGGAGGGCAAGGATTTCGCAGACGCCACCCTGCATGACATCCCCGTCGGCACCGGCCCCTATGTGATCGATGACTATGAGGCCGGCCGCTATGTCACCCTGCGCCGGAACCCGGACTATTGGGGCGCGGACATCCCGTTCCGACGCGGAACCATGAACTTGGATGAGATGCGGATCGAATTCTACGGAGACGGCACGGTCCTGTTCGAGGCCTTCAAGGCCGGTGCTCTGACCGCCGTGCGCGAATTCAACGCCGACAAGTGGGACACGCAATACACCTTCCCCTCGATCCAGCGTGGCGACGTGATCAAAACTGAAATCCCGCATGGCAAACCTTCGGGAATGACGGGCTTTGTCATGAATACCCGCAAGGCCCCGTTCGATGATTGGCGTGTGCGCGAGGCGTTGACCCTTGCCTTCAACTTCGAATTCATCAACGACACGATCACGGGCGGCGCACAGCCCCGGATTACCTCGTATTTCTCGGGCTCGGATCTTGCCATGCAATCAGGCGAAGCATCGGGCCGAGTCGCTGAATTGCTGCAACCCTTTGCAGACACGTTGCCGCCTGGCGTGCTTGAGGGTTACAGCCTACCCGAAAGTGACGGATCAGCGCGTAACCGGTCCAATATCCGCAAAGCGACCGCTCTGCTGGCCGAGGCTGGTTGGACCATTCAGGACGGCGTGCTGCGCAATGCAACTGGCGATGCCTTTACCCTCACCGTCCTTCTGCAACAGGGTGACACCGAAAGCGAAACGGCGATCGAGATTTACAGTCGCGCGCTGGAGCGTCTGGGTATTCAGGTCACGACCGAGATGGTCGACAGCGCCCAATATACGGGTCGCACTTCCGAGCTGGACTTCGACATGACCTTCTTCCGCCGGGCACTGTCACTGTCTCCGGGCAACGAACAGCGGCTCTATTGGGGCAGCGAGAACGCCGACACGCCGGGGACGCGTAACCTGATGGGCGTTGCCTCGCCTGCGGTAGATGGGATGATCGACGCCATGCTTGCCTCGGAAAGCCGCGAGGATTTCGTGGCCGCCACCCGCGCCTTGGACCGGGTTCTGACCGCCGGGCGCTATGTCATCCCGATCTGGAATTTCGACGTTGGCCGCATCGCCCACGCGAAAGAGCTAAAATTCCCCGACACTCTGCCGATTTACGGGGACGGGCCGGAATACATGCCGCAGGTCTGGTGGTTCGAAGAATAGCCCAAATGGGGCGCTTTCGCGCCCCATTCCGCCCTCCGAGCCAAGGTCTGATCTCGCCCGTCGCAGCCTTTCGGCGAAAATTGGCACATTCGGTTTTCTGACGACATAGAGTAGTCACTGTTTTCACTACCACAAAATCTGCGGGTCCGCGAATTTTCGTCCAAAATCGGCGCAGTCTCAAAAAGAGCTTTACCGAATACATCTTTGCCGCTAGCCTTCGGCCTATACTTCGCTCTGTGTGATAAGATTTTTGCTTTTATTCTTGAACTTTAGCCAATTTCGTACCCCGCAGCGCTTCTGAGAAACGGACCTGCCTCCACTCACTCCAACCTTAGGTCCGACAGCCCGTTGCGGTGCGGCTGCAACGGGCATTTCCATTCCGAAAACACGCAAGCGCAAGGTGCGACATTTTGTCATGCACGGGGCCGCGCAGGGGCTTCGTAACCTGAATACAGGCCGGGCAGCCTTGAAACCTGGAAACCGGAAAGCTTGCACATGCTGAACTGGACTGACCTGACGCAAGACTGGGATGCGATGTACGCACGCGCCAAACGGCGGTTTCCGAACCTGCGCGATCAGGATAAGCGAAAGCTGGGCAAGGATCGCAAAGGGTTCGAAGCCTACCTGGCTGAGCGACACCAATTGACCGTAAACGAAGCCCATGAAGAGCTAGAGGATTTTCTGTTCACAGAAGGTCTGAACCGCGAATTCAGCAGCACGTTACGTAAGTGACGTTACCCACAGGATCGTTGCATCCTCTTCGCTGACAGACACGACGTTGTGGCCCATGCTGCCGTCGTAATAGGCGCTATCACCGCGACGCATCTCAACCGGTTCATAGAATTCCGTATACAGCCGCACGACGCCGGTCAGGACATACAGAAACTCTTCACCATCATGGCGTACCCAGCCCTCGAACTCGTCCATCGAGCGGGCCCGTACGCGCGCACGGTAGGGCAGCATCTGTTTCTTGGTCAGTGTTTCCGCCAGCAACTCATGTTCGTAAGTCGCGGTCGCATGTGCCGCACCCTGACCCATCCTGGTGACAGACATCCGCCCGATCACCTGTTCGCGTTGCGGGGGCGTGAACAACTGCGGCACCGAGATCTCAAGCCCAACCGCCAACTTCTTCAGCGCGTCATAGGTGGGCGACATCTGACCGTTTTCAATCTTGCTAAGCGTCGAACGCGCCAGTCCTGCCTGCGTGGCCGCCTGTTCCAGCGTCCAGTTGCGCGCTTTGCGCAATTCGCGGACACGGGCGCCCAGATCCAACGGCTCAAGCTCGGTATGGTCTCCGGATTCCCGCGCGATGCGGATCAGCGATGTCTGCTCTTGGGTGCTCATGCGTTTTTCTATAGGGCCAGCCCGTCCTGCTTGCAACGCGTCAGACGTCACGTTAGCCAAGGTCCATGTTGTCTGTCTTCGATCAAGGCCCGCCACCAGCTTGCCCCGTACCATTCAATTTGGCTGCGCATGTGTTGCGTCACGCGGATGATTTTGCGGAAAAGACCGCTTTGTCAGTGCTGGGTGCGCAGAGCGCGCAACATTGGACTTATGCCGCGTTGAAACGCGCCATACTGGGCACAGGCGCCGGCTTGCTGCAGGCGGGTCTGTTCCCGGGTGATATCGCGTTGATGCGGTTGGGAAACACGGTTGATTTTCCGATTGCGTATCTGGGCGCAATTGCGGTGGGGATTGTCCCCGTTCCAACCTCGTCTCAACTGACCGAGCCAGAAACGACGAAAATCATTCAGGATCTGAAACCAGCGGCTGTGCTGCGTGACCCATCGGTGGCTTGTGCTCCTCATCCAGTTCAAGTTTCCTTGTCCGACCTGACCATGATGCGGGACCTCGCACCCGCCACAGTCCAGATGGGCGACCCCGAGCGTTTGGCTTATGTCGTCTACACCTCCGGCACTTCGGGCAAACCCCGCGCCGTTGCCCATGCCCATCGAGCGATCTGGGCGCGGCAGATGATGGTCGATGGCTGGTACGGGTTGCGCGAAGATGACCGGTTGTGCCACGCGGGTGCCTTCAACTGGACCTATACGCTGGGCACCGGGTTGATGGATCCCTGGACAATCGGTGCCACGGCGCTGATCCCAGAACCGGGCACCGATCTGACCGCCCTGCCCGGCTTGCTGCGCGACCACCAAGCCACGATCTTTGCCGCCGCTCCGGGGGTGTTCCGCAAGATCGTATCGTCCCCTGATAACCTGCACCTGCCCGATCTACGCCATGGATTGTGCGCCGGGGAAAAGCTGTCGCCTACGCTGCACCATGCCTGGATGCGCGCCACGGGAACCGAGCTGTTCGAAGCTTACGGTATGTCCGAATGTTCGACCTTCATCTCCTCCAGCCCTAACCATCCGGCACGGGGAGAGTCATTGGGACAACCGCAACCCGGTCGTCGCGTTGCGATTCTGGGGCCCGACGGCCCTGCACCGCGGGGTCAGGCAGGCATCATCGCCATCCACCGTTCGGACCCCGGCCTGATGCTGACCTATCTGAACGCCCCGGTCGAGGCGCAGGCGCGAATGCAGGGCGACTGGTTTTTAACCGGAGATCAGGGGGCGATGGCCGTTGACGGCCAGATCACTTATCTGGGGCGCGACGATGACATGATGAACGCGGGCGGCTATCGGGTCTCACCGATTGAGGTCGAAGCGGTGCTGTCGCAATACCCAGGCATCGCGCAGGTCGGAGCGGCAGCGCTTGAGGTCAAACAGGACACTTTTCTGATCGCCGCTTTCTATACCGGGCCGGAAGAACTGGACGAGGCGGACCTGCGCACCTATGTGGAAGCAAATCTGGCGCGCTACAAGCAACCGCGCGCCTTTATCTATCTGCCCGAACTGCCGACCGGTGGGAACGGCAAACTCCTGCGCCGGGCGCTTCCGGCCTACTTCAAGGCGAGCCAACAATGACCCAGACCGTCAAGCTTGATATCATGTCCGACCCGATTTGCCCGTGGTGCTATATCGGCAAGACCCATCTGGACAAAGCGCTGGCCGCGATCCCCGACCACCCCTTCGTCATCGAATGGCACCCGTTTCAACTGAACCCCGACATGCCTGATGACGGCATGGATCGTCGTGAATATCTGGAGCGTAAATTCGGCGGCAAAGAAGGCGCCGTGCGGGCCTATGCGCCGGTGGTCGAACATGCCGAGAATGCCGGGCTGAAGATCGACTTCGAAGGCATGAAGCGCACCCCAAATACGCTGGACGCGCACCGCCTGATCCATTGGGCCGGGATCGAGGGCAAGCAAACCGAGGCCGTGGACGCCCTGTTCGACGCCTATTTCGTCCAGGCGCGCGATATCGGAGACCATGAGGTTCTTGGCGATATTGCAGACAGCATCGGCATGGACGCCGCCGTAGTGTTGAAACTGTTGAAGTCAGACGCCGACCGTTCGGATATCAGCAACCGCGACAGCCACTCGCGCCAAATGGGCGTGAACTCGGTCCCGACCTTCATCGTGGCCAACCAGCACGCCGTTCCCGGTGCGCAGCCGCCCGAGATGTGGGAGCGCGTGATCGCGGACATCATGTCTCAACTTGAGGCCTCCCCTGCAAATTAGCACAGGTCTGTGTGCATTGGCATGACTGGCGCCCCCTGACCGCGCGTGATAGCGCGAACGGGTCAGGAGGGCACCATGGCCAGTCGCATGTCTCGCGGAGAGTTCGTCGCACTTGTCGCAATGATGTTTGCAACAATTGCGTTTTCCATCGATTCGATATTGCCTGCGCTGCCCGATATCGGCGCACAGCTTAGCCCCGATGACACCAACAAGGCGCAACTGATCCTGACATCCTTTGTGCTGGGTATGGGTATCGGCACCTTTTTCACCGGCCCGTTGTCGGACGCTTTCGGGCGCAAACCTGTAATCTATGTAGGCTCGGCCCTTTATATCCTTGCCGCTGCCGCCGCATGGGCAAGTTCTTCGCTGGAAATGCTGCTGCTGGCCCGCGTTCTGCAAGGTGTCGGCAGCGCCGCGCCGCGTGTGGTCGCCATGGCCATAATCCGCGATCTCTATTCCGGGCGCGAGATGGCGCGGATCGTCTCCATCGCCATGATGATTTTCACTTTGGTCCCGGCCATTGCGCCCATGATGGGCGCCGGCGTGATCGCCTTGGCCGGTTGGCGCGCGGTCTTTGTCTCCTTCATGCTGTTTTCGCTGATCACCATCATATGGATGGGCCTGCGTCTGCCCGAGTCGCTGACGCCCGAAAACCGCCGCCCCTTGCGCTTGCCGCTAATGCTGGATGCCGCCCGCGAGATGTTCAGCCACCCCACGGTGCGCCTGTCAATCATGGTGCAGACCCTGTGCCTTGGCATGCTGTTTACCATGTTGACCATGGTCCAGCAGGTCTATGACGAGATCCACAACAGCGCCCACAGCTTTCCCTTCTGGTTCGGCTTTGTGGCACTGATGTCGGGCTCGGCCAGTTTGCTGAATGCGACCCTTGTTGTGCGTCTGGGCATGCGGCGGTTGGTGACTTGGGGGCTGGGCGGTCAGATTCTGTTCACCTCATCCGTGCTGCTGCTGAATTCGTTCGACCTGTCGGCCAACCTGTCCTTTGCGCTATTCGTCAGTTGGCAGACAGCGGTGTTCTTCATGGCCGGAATGACCATGGGCAACCTCAACGCCATCGCGATGGAACCGATGGGCCATATCGCGGGCATGGCGGCTTCGGTGATCGGTTCGGTTTCAACCGTTCTGGCCGCGCTGATCGCTGGCCCAATCGGTCTGCTCTTTGACGGTTCGATCCTGCCTCTGGGCGCGGGTATACTGACCATGAGCACATTGGGTTTCGGCCTGATGCTGCATATGGGCCGGATCGAAAACAGACTACTCGTCTGATCTGTGCAGCCAGATTGAAACGCGCTAACCTCCGCTCGACCCGAGGGGAGACTGAAATGAGCGACTATTACGATCTGGGCCCATATTCCTGCCCGATCACTACGACTTCACCCGACGCGCAGCTTTGGTTCGATCGGGGGCTGAACTGGACCTACGGTTATAACCATGACGAGGCCGTCGCCTGTTTCCAGCGCGCTGCCGAGGCCGACCCGGACTGTGCCATGGCCTTTTGGGGTATCGCTTATGCGGCGGGTCCTAACTATAACCTTCCCTGGGATTTGCGAGATGACCGCGGGAAGAAAAAGTCGCTCGAGCAAGCCTATGACGCAGCGCAGCAGGCACTGGCTCTGGCCTCAATCTGCAACCCGGTCGAACAAGCGCTGATCAGCGCCCTACCCGCCCGCTATCCACAGCGCGAACCAATTCCCGACATGCACAGCTGGGATCATGACTTTGCTGAAGCCATGCGTGACGCCTTTGCCGCCCAGCCCGGCAATCTGGACCTGCGCACCATTTATGTCGAAGCGCTATTGAACCTCACCCCTTGGAAAATGTGGGACCTGAAGACAGGCCTACCCGCCGAAGGTGCAGCAACGTTTGAGGCGCAAACCACGCTGGAAGACGCCATGGCCGACGATCCCGCAGCCATGTCTCATCCCGGCCTGCTGCACCTTTACGTGCACCTGATGGAAATGTCGCCAACCCCGGAAAAAGCGCTCAAGGCTGGCGACGTGCTGCGCAGACTGGTTCCCGAGGCCGGGCACCTGGTACACATGCCCACCCATATCGACGTTCTGTGCGGCCACTACCACAATGTCGTTCAGTGGAACCAGCAGGCTTCGGTCGCGGACCTGAAGTATTTCGAGCGCGAAGGCGCCTTCACGATCTATACCGGCTACCGGCTGCACAATTACCACTTCACAATATATGGCGCGCTCTTTCTGGGTCAGATGGCACCGGCTCTGGCCGCAAATCAGGCAATGTGGGACACTACGCCGGAAGAGATGCTGCGGATCGAAAGCCCTCCGATGGCCGATTTCTTCGAAGCCTATCTGTCCATGAAACCTCACATCCTGATCCGCTTTGGTCGCTGGGCCGAGGCCAAAGCGCTAGACCTGCCGGATGACCCCGACCTCTACCGAACGCTCACGGCCACAACCCACTATGCCCGCGCACTCGCCCATGCTGCGACCGGAGAGGTTGCCGAAGCCGAAGCGGAAGAAACCCAGTTCCACGCCGCCAAAGCCCGCGTGCCCGAGGCCCGCCGCCTGCACAACAACCGGGTCATCGACCTACTGGAAATCGCCAGTGAAATGCTGCGGGGTGAGATCGAATACCGCAAAGAAAACTATGTTGCGGCATACGCGCATCTGCGGCGTTCGGTCGAACTGGATGATACGCTGCCTTACGACGAGCCATGGGGCTGGATGCAGCCCACCCGCCACGCGCTTGGGGCGCTTTTGTTCGAACAAGGTCACGTGACCGAGGCCGAAGCCGTATACCGGGAAGATCTGGGTCTGGGCGGAACGCTCAGCCGCGCCTCGATCCACCCGGACAACGTCTGGAGCCTCAAAGGCCTGCATGATTGCCTCAAGGCGCGGAATGAAACGCTCGAAATCCAACAGATCAAACAACGGCTGGACCTCGCTCTAGCTCGGGCCGATCGGGCGGTCGCAGCCTCGTGTTTCTGCGCCCAAGCCGCGATGCAAAGCTAAATCGCGCTAAAGCGCGATGCCTCCGGCGGGGATATTTTTAGCCAGATGAAGCTGGGATCCCCTGTTCATCTGGCCTTAAATATCCCGGGGGAGTCGCGCGACACGCGCGACGGGGGCAGCGCCCCCTTCCACCGGTTTCAACTGGTTTTGGACTTCTTTTTCTGGGCGATGACTTTCTCGGCCAGATCACGGGCAATCGCAAACGCCCCCTTGATCTTGTCACCGTCATTCTTCCAGTCCCGCCGCACCACAATCTTGTTGTCTTTGACCTTAGCCATGCCACGTTGGTTTTGGATGAACTCGACCAGCCCTTGCGGGGACGCGAATTTGTCGTTGTGGAACTGAATGGTAGCACCCTTTGGGCCCCCATCCAGCTTGGCGATACCTGCGCGTTTGCACATGGCTTTGATGCGAACGACCAGCATCAAGGTGTTTACCTCTTTCGGCAATTTGCCGAACCGGTCGATCAGTTCGGCGGCGAAGCCTTCCAACTCGACCTTGGTCGACAGCGAGGACAAACGGCGATAAAGGCCCAGACGCACGTCTAGATCGGGTACGTAGTCGTCGGGTATCAGAACCGGGACACCCAGATTGATCTGCGGCGCCCATTGATCATCGGCATCCGACAGCCCTTCCATCTCGCCCGCTTTGATCTTGGCAATCGCCTCTTCCAGCATCGACTGATAAAGCTCGTAGCCCACGTCGCGCATCTGGCCGGATTGTTCTTCGCCCAGCAGATTGCCCGCGCCGCGAATGTCCAAGTCCTGAGAGGCCAGCGTGAACCCGGCGCCCAGCGTGTCCAGCGAGCCCAGAACCCGCAGGCGTTTCTCGGCCGTCGCTGTCAGGCGGGCACGAGGCTTGGTGGTCAGGTAGGCGTAAGCGCGGGTTTTTGAGCGCCCCACCCGACCCCGAATTTGATAGAGCTGCGCAAGGCCGAACATGTCGGCGCGGTGTACGACCATCGTGTTCGCGGTAGGAATATCAAGCCCGCTTTCCACAATCGTCGTGGCCAGCAATACATCGTATTTGCCGTCGTAGAAGGCGTTCATCCGATCATCAAGCTCACCTGCCGCCATCTGACCGTGGGCGACCACATAGGTCAGTTCCGGCAGTTGTTCCTTTAGGAACTCTTCGATCTCAGGCAAGTCCGAGATACGCGGGACCACGTAGAAACTCTGCCCACCGCGATAGTGTTCTCTCAGCAAGGCCTCGCGGATGGTGACCGCGTCGAACTCGCTGACATAGGTGCGGATGGCTAGGCGGTCGATGGGCGGTGTACCAATTATCGATAGGTCGCGCACGCCTGTGAGGGAGAGTTGCAATGTCCGCGGGATCGGCGTGGCTGTCAGGGTCAGGACGTGGATGTCGCTGCGCAGCTGTTTCAAGCGTTCCTTGTGACCGACACCGAAATGCTGTTCCTCGTCGATGATCAGCAGGCCCAGATTGTTGAACCGGATGCCTTTGGCCAGTAGAGCATGGGTGCCGATCACGATATCCACCGTGCCGCGTGCCAGACAGTCGCGGGTTTGCTGCGCCTCTTTGGCCGACACGAAACGCGACAATTGCCGAACCTCAAGCGGAAAGCCACGGAAGCGTTCTTTAAACGAGACCGCGTGCTGTCGGGCCAGCAGCGTTGTCGGCGCGATCACCGCGACCTGAACGCCTGACATGGCGGCGACAAAGGCGGCGCGCATTGCGACCTCGGTCTTGCCGAAACCCACATCGCCACAGATCAGGCGATCCATCGGCGCGCCGGAATGCATGTCTTCCATCACCTCGGAAATCGCGCGCAGTTGGTCGTCTGTCTCTTGATAGGGAAAACGAGCGCTGAACTCTTCCCATGCGTGAGGCGGCGGATCCATCACAGGAGCCTTTCGCAATGCGCGTTCGGCTGCGATACGGATTAGCTTGTCCGCCATCTCGCGGATGCGCTCTTTCAGCTTGGCCTTTTTGGCCTGCCATGCGCCGCCGCCCAGACGATCCAGCAGACCTTCGTCATGGCCGTATTTCGACAGTAGTTCGATGTTTTCGACCGGCAGGTACAGCTTGGACTGTTCGGCGTATTCCAGCAGCAAGCACTCATGGGCAGCACCAGCGGCGGTGACGACCTCCATCCCCTGATAGCGGCCGATGCCGTGATCCACATGCACCACGAGATCACCGGGCGTCAGGGATTGAGTCTCAGTCAGGAAATTTTCGGCCTTGCGGCGCTTCTTTGGCTGGCGGATCAGGCGGTCGCCCAGCACGTCCTGTTCAGCGATAACGGTCAAGTCGGGGGTTTCAAACCCATGCTCCAGCGCCCAGACGGCCAGATGCAGGCCCCGTTTGCCGACGCGGGTGCCGTCGGAGACAGGGATCGCCTCGGCCAAGCCTTCGTCTTCGATCAACCCGGTCAGACGTTCGCGCGCGCCTTCGGAATAGGAGGCGATCAGCACCGGGCCTTGGGCCATCTTGTCGGTGATGTGCGCGGCCAGAGCGCCAAACAGGCTGATGCTTTCCTGCTGCCGCTCAGGCGCAAAGTTACGCCCGATCCGCCCGCCCGCGTCGATCACACCCGGCCCACTGGCCTGTGGCAGCGGGCTGAATTGCAGCACCCGACGATCACCGACCGCTTGCTCCCATGCGGCATCATCCAGATAGAGCAATCCAGGCGGGGTCGGCTTATAAACCGTATCCATTCGGGACCGGTTTTCCAGCGCCAAACGCCGGGTCTCATACTGATCAGCAATCGTATCCCACCGCGCCAGACGCGCGGGTGTGACCTGATCATCCACGGTGATCGTTGCGTCGGGAAGGTAATCGAACAGCGTTTCCAGCTTTTCGTGAAAGAAGGGCAGCCAGTGTTCAATGCCCTGATGTTTGCGCCCTGCGCTGACCGCCTCGTACAGAGGGTCATCGGTGCCCGCCGCGCCGAACTCGATACGATAGTTCTGGCGGAAGCGCGTGATGGCGGCATCGTCCAGAATGACCTCGGACACCGGAGCCAATTCTACTACGTCCAGCTTTTCGGTGGTGCGCTGCGAGACGGGATCAAACCGGCGTGCGCCGTCCAGAACGTCTCCGAACAGGTCCAGCCGCACGGGGCCGGTTTCGCCCGGAGGGAAGATGTCGATGATGCCGCCGCGAATGGCATAGTCGCCGGGTTCCATTACCGTGGGGCTTTGGGTGAAACCCATGCGGACAAGGAAGTTGCGCAGCGCGGCCTCATCCACGCGGTGGTCCACACGTGCGGTAAAGGCCGCCTCGCGCAGAACCTCGCGCGCGGGCACCCGTTGGGTGGCCGCGTTCAACGAGGTCAGCAGCACAAACCGATCGGGCATCTGATGCACCAACGCCGCCAACGTCGCCACGCGCGCGGCTGCGATATCTGCGTTGGGCGAGACCCGGTCATAGGGCAGACAATCCCAGCCGGGAAACACAAAGACCGGCATATCCGGCGCAAAAAAGGCAAGGGCTGCGCGCATCGCCTCTAGCCGTTTGTCGTCGCGCGCCACATGACACACCGGCCCGCCGGACCGGGCGATCTCGTTCAGGACAAGCTGTGCGTCAAACCCTTCGGGGGCGCCGCCAACCGTGACATGGTTCGGAGCCTTCATCGCCTAACCTTTCCGAATTCTCTATCCCAGAACGCCGATGGAAAAGTTCTGATACATACCCCAAAGCGAGGTAATCAAGATCGAAATCATCCCCACGATCTGCGTATAGATCCTGCACCGCATGAGGGTTTTCGCCACAAAGGCCAATTCAGGTTCAACCCGGCTCAACTTGCGCGCGGCCGAGATATTGATGAGCGTTACCAACACCAGTGGAAATATCAGTAAAAACACCGCCTGCGCAAATTCCACGCCATAGACAAAGCCCAGCATGGCCAGCCCGGTGAAGAAAAAACAACTTAGCCCCAGCAGCGCAAGTCCCGACACCTCGACAATATAAAGCAGCCGATTGCGGTTGATCCGGACGATGTCCAGCAGATCCTGCTCGCTCTGCCCCCCGATCCGGCGGGCGCGCTGAACCAGATCAAACGGCACACCCATCGACCAATGGCTGGCGGTCGACCACAAAACGGCCAGCCCGATCCAATACCACAGGTTCGAAAAGCTGCGCATATCGATGATTTCGAAAATCGAAGAAAATAAGTCCACGCGTCAGCCCTTTAATTCACTGTCCTGAGGGACCCGCGTCGATCGTTACCCTTGAGACTACGCCGAATTCATGCCACCCAATGCACGAATATTCAAGGAGAGCGCGACATGAAACCGACCATCGCCCCTTATCCCCTGACGCGCTTTCGCCGGGCCCGCCAGTCCGAAGCCATCCGCGGACTGGTGCGCGAGAACAGCCTGTTGACCGATGATCTGATCTGGCCGGTGTTTGTGCGCGATGGGGAAGGCGTGGAAGAACCCGTGCCTTCGATGCCCGGTGTCGTCCGCCGCTCGGTCGATATGATCGCACAAGCCGCTGTTGAGGCTCAAGCATTGGGGATTCCGGCGATTTGCATCTTTCCCTATACCGACCCAAGCTTGAAAACCGAAGATTGCGCCGAGGCGTGGAACCCCGACAATCTGTCGAACCGGGCGATCCGTGCCATCAAGTCCGCCGCCCCTGATATCGCGGTTATGACGGACGTCGCGCTGGACCCTTACAACATCAACGGTCACGACGGATACGTCGTGGATGGCGAGATTGTGAACGATCAGACCGTCGAGGCACTGGTCAAAATGACGCTGGCGCAGGCCGAGGCCGGGGCTGATATCATCGGACCATCGGACATGATGGACGGACGCATCGGGGAAATGCGCCGTGCTTTGGAAAACGCCGGGCATCACAACGTGATGATCCTCAGTTATGCCGCGAAATATGCCAGCGCTTTTTACGGGCCGTTCCGCGATGCCGTGGGCGCATCGGGTGCGCTGACCAGAGACAAAAAAACTTATCAAATGGATCCCGCCAACTCGAACGAGGCTTTGCGATTGATCGAGCGCGATCTGACCGAGGGCGCAGACATGGTGATGATCAAACCCGGGATGCCCTATCTGGATATCTGTCGCCGTGTGAAGGACGCCTTTGGCGCGCCCACTTATGCCTATCAGGTGTCAGGCGAATTCGCGATGGTTCAAGCGGCGGCGCAAAACGGTTGGATCGATGGAGAAAAGGTGATGCTGGAAAGCCTGCTGGCCTTCAAGCGCGCGGGCTGTGACGGCATCCTGACCTATTTCGCGCCCACGGTCGCACGCCTCTTGCAAGGATAAAATTCCAGTGTGACGCGGTTTTTCGCCGATTGTGATGAGTGCGGCGGCAGCTTTCCCGTGACAGGACGCCGCAATCGGCGTAGTCTTCCACATAAGATCGGGATCACCCGGCAAATCAGGCAGTTATACAGAGAAAACATATGAGCAGTTCCAACCTTCCCCGACTGAACCGTCGTGGCTTTGCGCTTGGCATGGCCGGTCTGACCGTGACCGCCGCCTGTGGTAATGGCGTCGGCAATTCCAATGCGGCAACGATCGACGCTCGCGTCGATGCGACGTTGACCGAAATGTATGCGAGCTATCCCAACACTGTTGAGATCGCCAACAAGGCTAATGGTATGCTAGTCATGCCACTGATCACCGAAGCAGGTTTTGTCTTCGGCGGCGGTTTTGGGCGTGGCGCGCTGCGCATCAACGGGGCAACAGTAGACTACTACTCAGCCGTCAAAGGCACCGCCGGCTTACAGATCGGCGCCCAGCAGTATGCGCATGTTCTGTTCTTCATGACACAAGATGCGCTGAACGACTTCCGCCGCGCCAGCGGTTGGACCGCCGGAGCCGACATCGGCTACGTGGTCAGCGATCAGGGTGACAGCCTTTCGACCGACACGACGACACTGCGCTCGCCTGTTCTGGCGGCTGTGTTTGGTCAAGCGGGTCTGCAAATCGGGGCGACCGTCGAGGGCACAAAATATACGCGGATCATTCCGTAAAGCTGAAATACCACCCCCTCGCTAAGTGCCCGTCATGGCCCAACGGTTGTGGCGAGGTTTCGCGTTTCTAAAGCAGAGTTAACCCTGCATATTTCGTGGCGTTCCTCTTTCGGTTGGTACAGCCTTCCTTTACTCTGCGAACAAGGTTTGACGGAACGGATTATGGACCGCAGATGGGTATAGTTTTTCGCTGGTTGGTGCGTATCACCTCGGCCCTTGTCATGTTGACGTTGGGGGCTGTGCTTCTGGTTTATTTCTTGGCCAGCCAATCCCTGCCCGAGTATAACCAGACCGTTGCCGTGCGGGGCGTGACCGCTCCTGTCGAAATCGTACGAGACACCGCAAATGTACCCCATGTTCTGGGTCAATCCGACCCGGATGTATTCTTTGGGCTGGGCTACGCCCACGCGCAGGATCGTTTGTGGCAGATGACCGTCATGCGCCGCACCGCCCAAGGTCGCCTGTCCGAGGTCTTCGGTGCACGCACGGTCAATATCGACAAGCTGCTGCGCCGATTGGACCTGTACGGTCTGGCGCATCGCTCGTTTCAGGTACAGGACGACTATACCAAAGCCGCCTTGCGGGCCTATGCGGCGGGCGTGAATGCGCGTTTGGACGAGATCAACGAAATGGCCCTTGGCCGCGGCGCGCCCGAGATGTTTCTGTTCAACGCCCCCGTTTCGCCTTGGCAGCCCGGAGACAGCCTTGCCGTCATCAAGCTGATGGCGCTGCAACTGTCCGGCCACCTTGAGGACGAGGTGCTGCGAGCGCGCACTTCGCTTATGCTGAACGACTCGGCTCGGTTGGCCGATATCCTGCCCGATGTACCCGGTGCCGGGATCGCGGCTCTGCCGGAATATGCCACGCTCTTTCCCGGCCTTCCGCGCTATGCCCAAGGCACGCCGATGCCCGATAGCCCGCTGTCACCTTTCCCCAAGCGCGGCCTTGCAGGCGCGTCCAACGCGTGGACAGCTGCCCCCTCACGCTCGGCTATTGGCGGCACGCTGTTGGCCAATGACCCGCATCTGGGTTTCACCGCACCCGGCGTATGGTATCTGGCGCGGTTGGAGCTGGCCAAAGGCGGCGTGATCGGCGCGACAATCCCTGGTGTGCCTGCGGTCATGGCCGGGCGCAGTGATCGGCTGGGATGGGGACTGACCTCGTCCTATCTGGACGATCAGGATGTGCATATCGAACGGCTCAACCCCGACAACCCCGAGGAATACGAAACACCGGACGGGTTCAAAGCCTTCCGCGCGCGCCCCTCGATCATCGAGATCAAGGACGAAGCCCCGATCACCCTGACCCTGCGCTGGACCGAGAACGGGCCTGTGCTGCCCGGCAGCCACTATGATCTGGAAACGATCACTCCACCCGGTCACGTGACTTCATTGTCGTGGACCGCGCTGAGTGCGCAGGACACCTCCATGTCCGCCGCATTGGCCCTGATGAATGCCAACAGCGTGCGGCAAGGGATCGAAGCAGCCGAGGGCTATATCGCTCCGTCACAGAACCTATCGCTGGTCGATCGGACCACCATCGGGATGAAACTGATCGGGGCCATGCCACGCCGCGCCCTGCGCAACCAAAGCCGGGGCCGTATCCCGACGCCCGGCTGGCTGAACGAGAACCGCTGGCAAGGTCGCCTGCCCTATGCCGACAACCCCGAATTTGTGGCCCCGGCGGGCGGCATTTTGGGCAATACCAACAACAAGATCATCGACCGTCCCTTTCCCGAACATGTTTCATACGAATGGGGCGACACACAGCGCATTCACCGCTGGCAGCGTTTGATGCAATCGCGCGAAGTGCACACCCGCGACAGCTTTATCGAGGCGCAGCTAGACACGGTCAGTTTCACAGCCCGCTCGCTTCTGCCGCTGATCGGTGCGGACCTGTGGTTCACCGGTGCCTCTGCACCCGAAGGCACGCCCGAACGCCAGCGCCAGATCGCGCTTGGTCTGCTGGCCGAATGGAACGGCGAGATGAACGAGCACCTGCCCGAACCGCTGATTTATGCCGCCTGGTTGCGGGCGCTACAAATCCGCCTGATCTCGGACGAGCTGGGCCCGCTAGCCGCGGAATACAAACATGTCGAGCCGCTGTTCATCGAGCGCGTCTACCGCGACATCGACGGCGCGGCAGTTTGGTGTGACGTCCGTCAAAGCGCACCGGTCGAAACCTGCACTGACATGGCGCGACTGGCGCTGGACGATGCGCTGATCTGGATTTCCGAGAAATACGGTGGAGCGCTGGAATCTCTGCGTTGGGGCGATGCACATCAGGCCACCCATGATCACCCGGTTCTGGGCTCGGTTCCGGTTCTGCGGTTCTTCGTAAATATCCGTCAATCCACCAGCGGCGGCGACAATACTTTGCTGCGGGGGCGCACCTCGGGCGAACGGCCAGACCCATTCCAGAACGTACATGGCGCGGGGTATCGGGGCGTCTATGATTTCGCCGACCCTGACAGCTCGGTCTTTATCACGGCCACAGGTCAGTCGGGCCATTTCCTGTCGCGCTACTATGACGATCAGGCGCAGCTGTGGCGGCGCGGGGAATACATCCCAATGTCGCTGGACCTTGATCTGGCGCGTGCGGCGGCGGTCGGCGTGACCCATCTGACCCCGCGCTGACACCGGGTTTTAGGCAAGACATTGCCCTGAAAACAAGGTTTCGTGGACGCAGACCCTTGTTCTGGCTTACGATCTCAAGGTGAAACGATTTGAGACCGGGGGAATTGATGGCCAGTATTAGAGATACGATGAACAATCTTGCGCGCGACTATGCAATCGCGTGGAGTTCAGGCGACCCGGACGCCGTTGCAAGTTTCTATGCACCCGACGGGCAAATCATCATCAATCGGGGCGAGCCCATTGTCGGTCGCGCTGCGGTGGCCGAGATGGCACGCGGGTTCTATGCCGACTTCCCGGATCTTGAAGTGCGCTGCGACATGCTGCGTTGGGCGGGGAGCCACGCCATCTTTGTTTGGACCCTTGAAGGGCACCATGCACAGACCGGCAACCACGTCGTTGCCCGAGGCTGGGAAGAATGGGAACTGACCGCGGATAACAAGGTCAAATCCTCGCTAGGCTGGTTCGATGCTGACGATTACCAGCGGCAGATCGACGGGGCATAACACCTAGAGGGCGGCGAACTGCGCCGCCTGTTTATCCGTCCACAAGACGGTGATCTGAAAGCCATCCTCAGTCTGCTCCTCGGACCGCACGACGTCCTGACGGAACAGCCACGCGCGTTTGTCGCCCTCGGCAAAGCTGAGCGTCAGGGTGATCTCGTGACGGACGCCTTGCAGCTTGGTGGCGATCTCGGTCAGCAGCGCGTCAACCCCGTCGCCAGTCACCGCCGAGATGGCAAAAACCGCAGGATCACGCTCGGCGCGGGCTATGGCGGCTTCGCGATTTTCGGCGGTCAACAGGTCGATCTTGTTCCAGACCTCAAGCCGAGGGCGCGCGTCATCCACACCCAGCGAGGTCAGGATCGTTTCGACATCGCGGGCCTGTTCGTCAGTCTCTTCATGGCTGATGTCGCGCACATGCACGACGATATCCGCGCCCAACACTTCCTCGAGCGTGGCGCGGAAAGCCGCCACCAGCTCGGTCGGCAGGTTCGAGATAAAGCCCACCGTGTCTGACAGGATCACCTCGGGGCCGTCGGGCAGCTCTACCCGGCGCATGGTCGGGTCAAGCGTGGCGAACAACATGTCCTTGGCCATCACCTCGGCCCCGGTCAGACGGTTGAACAGAGTGGACTTGCCCGCGTTGGTATAACCCACTAACGCCACAATCGGATACGGCACCTTGGCACGGGCCGCACGGTGCAGGGTGCGGGTCTTGACCACCTTCTGCAACTGCCGCCGCAAGCGAACAAGTTGTTCGTCAATGGCGCGCCGGTCGGCTTCGATCTGCGTCTCGCCGGGGCCGCCGACAAAACCCAATCCGCCGCGCTGTCGTTCAAGGTGGGTCCAAGCGCGCACAAGACGGGTGCGCTGGTAGCTGAGCGCGGCCATCTCGACCTGAAGCACACCCTCGCGGGTACGGGCGCGGTCGCTGAAAATCTCAAGGATCAGCCCGGTCCGGTCGAGGATTTTGACCTTCCACGCTTTTTCGAGGTTTCGTTGCTGAACGGGTGTCACCGGGCCGTCGATCAGCACCAGCTCGATTTCATTGTCGTGTAGCCGATCGGCAAGTTCTTCGATCTTGCCACTGCCAAACAGCAACCCGGCTTGCGCCCGCGGAAGGCGCACGATTTCAGAGCCGACCACGTCGAGGTCGGGCAACGCGGCGGCCAAAGCAACCGCTTCTTCCAGCGCCGGTTCGGGGACACGGCGCTGTTCATCTGACTTGATTTCCGGATGCAGCACCCAGGCACGGGTGCGCGTCCTGTCATGTTCCATCAAGAGGCGTCTTCGCCCTCATACAGGTTGATCGGCTGTGATGGCATGATGGTCGAGATCGCATGCTTATAAACCAGCTGCGACTGTCCGTCGCGGCGCAACAACACGCAAAAGTTATCAAACCACGTGATCACACCTTGCAATTTCACACCGTTGATCAGGAAAATTGTGACCGGGACCTTTGCCTTACGTACATTGTTCAGGAACGCGTCCTGCAGATTCTGTCTGTCCGAAGCCATATTTTTATAAACTCGCCATTGTTCTTGCAACGCGCTGCGGACCAACGCGCTCCCTCTGGCGGAGTATGGAGTGTCGTTAACCGAGTTTCCAGATGAAAAATCAATCATTAACACGAGTGTTGATTCTCAGTCCCGCCAGAGCGTGGGCGTGATCAAGGCGATAATGGCCAGAGTCTCCAATCTGCCAATCACCATCGCCGCGCACATGGTCAGCTTGGCGCTTGACGAAAGGTCAATCAGGCGCAGGGGCACATCGGTCGCCAGTTCGATCAGCGGACCCGTGGTGCTGAGCGCCGCGACCGTCAGCACCATCGCCTGTTCGAACCCCGCCCCCATCGCAGCAAGCAACATATTGAACAGCGCGGCGGTCAGCGCGAACATCATCAAGAAGATCCACGCAATGAATGCTCCATCGCTTTGAATACGTCGGTTGCCGCCGCCCACCCCACTGACCGAGGACGGGTAGATCAGCCGGTCAATCTCGCGCGCGCCGTTCAGATAGAGCGCAAACACGCGCAGCAGTTTGACCCCACCGGCGGTCGTGGCAACCCCGCCGCCGATCAGGGCAATGCCCATCAGGATCAGACCCGGCGTGCCAAGACCCGACAGTTGCTGCGCATCGTTCCAGTTCGCACTTTCAAACCCTGCCGTGGTCAAAAAGGACAAGCCTGTAAACAACATGCCCCAAATCACATTGACCGCCTGCATCGGTTCTAGCCGGTTGCCGATCTCATTGACCCCCAGCCAAACCCGGACGAACAAAAGCGTTGCGACTGTGCCGACAATCATCAGACCAATGCGAAATTCGGGATCCTTGTCCAAGCGTGAATAACCGGTTGTTGCCGTGTCGGTCGAAAAGGTCAGGCGAGACAAGGCGAAGAAAAGAAACAAGAACAGGATCGCCTCACCCGTGAACCCGGCCTGCGCACCCTCCATACCGCCGACCGGAGAAATCCCCGAGGTCGCCATCGTTGACATGGCGTGGCAGATCGCAGTCAGCCCTTGTTCGCCCGCAATCAACAGCAGCAGGCAAATCACCAAGGTCAGGCCGGCATAGATCGGTGTCAGCGTCCGCGCGACTCGGATCAGACGGCCACGCGGATCGACCTTTTCGCTTTGCGCCACGCCCGAGACCGGGCGACCGGGCTGCCCGCGCGCCGTAACCTCGAACCCGCCTAGCGACAGAGGGGCCAGGATCGCGGCAGCTGAAATCCACATCAGCAGGCCGCCCATCCACCCGACTTGCGCGCGCCAGAAATGCAGAGGCGCGTTCAGACGATCGGGGTCGGGAAACAGGTCGGCGCCGGTCGTGGTCAGCGCGCTGACCATGTCGAAATAGGCGTTCAGAAAGGTGGTATTCCCCAAAGCGTCATGCAGGGGGATTGCCAGATAAAGGGGCAAAACGGTGAAACTGGCCAGCAATACCGCTAACTGCCCCAAGGTCCCCCTGCGCGGTACACGGTTCGATGAGGCCAAAGCAATGATGGCCACGATGAACAGCCCAAGAAACCCCGAATAGAAGAACGAGCGCGAGGTGTCGTGATCATCCAGAACCAGCGCATAAATCGCGGGTATCCACATGGACAGCGCGGCAATAGCCCAGATCAGCAGAAACAGCGGCAAGCGCCGCACCAATCCGATCCGCTGTGTCCGCGCGCGCTCCATCAGAAGAAATCAATCGAAACCTGCATCAAGCGCTCGACCTCGGGCACGTCCTTGGCCATGGCAAAGATCGCCAGCACGTCTTTCTCTTCGATCCGCAGGCTGCCCGTGGGGCGCAGCAACTCATCCCCTTTGCGAACAGCCCCGACCAGAACGCCCTCGGGAAAGTCGATGTCACGCAGCCTTTGCCCCGCCATGGGAGAGGTCGACAGAACCTCGGCCTCAATCACCTCGGCCTCGGCATCGCCGATGGAATAAACCTGCCGCACGCGCCCATGGCGGATATGGCGCAGGATCGAGCTGACAGTGGTGGCGCGCGGGTTGATATAGGCGTCAATGCCCAAAGGTCCCATCAAGGCCACCATGCTGGGATCATTGATCAGTGCAATCGCCAGCGCACAGCCCTCGGCCTTGGCCCGCACGGCGGCCAGCAAGTTGGCGCGGTCGTCGTCAGTGACGGCCAGCATAGCGTCGGCACGCTCGATCCCGGCCTCGCGCAACAGCGCGGAGTCCAAGCCATCGCCGTTCAGAACAATCGTGCGCTCCAACGCTTCGGCGGCCAGTTCGGCACAGCTGCGGTCACGTTCGATGATCTTGGCGCGCACCCGGCTTTCGCGTTCCTCAAGCGTCCTCGCAACCTCGAGCCCGACATTACCGCCGCCCACGATGACCACGCGGTCCTGTTTCTTTTGCGCCTTGCCGAAAACCTCCATCGTGCGGTCGACGTCTTTTACGTTGGCAAAGACATAGCATTCGTCACCAACGAACAACTGGTCCTCGGACTCCGGGGCAAACAGAGTCCCCTCGCGCCGCACCCCAACCACGATCGAGCTGAGTGTCGAGAACAGATCGGTCAACTGACGTAGGGGCGTGTTTACGATCGGGCAATCCTCGTCAATGCGGATGCCCAAAAGCTGCGCCTGCCCGTCCATGAACATCTCGGTATCAAAGGCCGAAGGGGCCGAAAGGCGGCGCATGGCGGCGGCGGCCACCTCGCGTTCAGGGCTGATGACCACGTCGATGGGCAAGTGATCGCGGCGATACAGGTCGGAATGGATGGCCTGTAAATAGGATTTAGACCGCAATCGGGCAATCTTGCGCTGGATCGAAAAGACAGAATGCGCCATCTGACAGGTGACCATGTTCACCTCATCGGAATGGGTGGCGGCGATGATCATATCCGCATCACGGGCGCCCGCGCGCTGAAGTACATCAGGATAGCTGGCAAAGCCGGCAATACCCTGAACGTCCAGTGTTTCCGTGGCGCGACGCACCAGGTCCGGGTTGTTGTCAACCACTGTAACGTCATTCAGTTCGCCCGACAGATGCCGCGCAATCTGCCAGCCAACCTGACCGGCCCCGCAAATGATGACCTTCATATACCTGGCCCTTCTGCCTGAAAGGATTGAATGACAGATGGCCCCAAAACGGTCAATCGAATTGTCATTTCCGCCTGCCGAGGGCAAGATAAGCCTATGAAAACAGTTGCCCGTTTCCTGATACCTGTCTTTGCGTTGACCTCATGCGGTCCGCTTTCGATGTATTACCAAGAAGGCGCAAGCGTTTCGCGTGTGCAGACCGAGACTACACAATGTCAGGTTCAGGCACTGGATGACGCTCCGGTGGCGACCCAGGTGCGTCAAGGCCCCCCCACCTATTGGCCGGGCCGTACCCGCTGCGACGGGCGCGGCAATTGTTATCGCACAGCGGGATGGTGGCAGCCTGGGCAGATCTACACCGTGGACGTCAATAAAGGCCTACGCGACCGTGTTGAAGCACAGTGCATGGCGGCCAAAGGGTATCGCCCGATCAGCCTGCCACCGTGCAAGCAACGGATAAAAGCCAGTGTCCCAGCCGCACGCACAACCCAATTTCCGCCAATCGGAACCGAGTCCTGCTTTGTCAAATTCGACGACGGATCGTTTCAGATCATCACACCCGGCCAGACGGGGTAATGGACCGGCGGATTATTCCGCCGGCTCCGGTTCATCCAGTTGCGCCACCCGCGCGCCCGATTTGTTCGATGTTACCACACCCAGTGATTTCAGCTTGCGGTGCAGCGCGCTGCGCTCCATCCCAACAAAGCTGGCGGTGCGGCTGATATTGCCGCCAAAGCGGTTGATCTGGGTCAGCAGGTATTCCCGCTCGAACGCCTCGCGGGCTTCGCGCAACGGCAAGGTCGCCAGCGCGCCAGACAGGACAACGCGGCCGGAATCGTCGGCCTTTTCATCCTCGGTCGGCAGCTCCTTAGCCTCGATCGGCCCCGTGCCGTCGCCCAGGATCAGCACCCGTTCGATCAGGTTTTTCAACTGACGCACATTACCCGGCCATGTCATGGTCTGCAGCAAGGCCACCGCTTCTTCGGAAATCTCGCGAACCGGCAGGCCCTGCGTTTCGTTGCACATCTCGATGAAATGCTGGGCCAAAACCGGAATATCTTCGCGCCGATCCTCAAGCGAGGGCACGTCGATCGGCACCACATTCAGCCGGTGATACAGTTCCTCGCGGAAGCGATCAGCGGCAATCTCGGCATCCAGATCCTTGTTGGTGGATGAGATCACGCGCAAATCCACCCGAACCTTGTCCGACCCGCCGACACGTTGGAATTGCTGGTCGACCAGCACGCGCAGGATTTTGGACTGCGTGCCCAACGGCATATCCGCGACCTCGTCGAAATAGACCACACCGCCATGCGCCTCTTCCAACAGACCTGATTCCACCCCCCGGTCCGAGGATTCGCGGCCAAACAGAACTTCTTCCACGCGCTCTGGTTCGATCCCGGCGCAGTTTACGGTCACGAAGGGCGCGTTGGCACGGTTTGAATGCGCGTGGATATAGCGCGCCGCGATCTCTTTGCCCGACCCTGCCGGGCCGCTCAGCATTACGCGGCCGTTCGATTTTGTGACCTTGTCCAACTGCCCCTGCATCGCTCGGAACGAGGCGGATTTGCCGATCATGTCGGAATTTGTCACCTCTTTGCGCTTGAGCGAGGCATTCTCGCGGCGTAGACGCGATGTTTCCATTGCGCGGCGGATGACCACCATCAACTGGTCAATATTGAAGGGTTTTTCGATAAAGTCATAAGCCCCCTGCTTGATCGCCGCGACCGCAATTTCGATGTTGCCGTGGCCGGAAATAATCACCACCGGCACATCCGGGTTGTCACGTTTGACGGCTTTCAAAATATCGATCCCGTCCATCCGGCTATCCTTCAGCCAGATATCCAGAATCAACAGCCCCGGCGGTTCCGAGTTGATCTGGGCCATGCACTCATCCGAGTTGCCCGCCAAGCGGGTCGTATAGCCCTCGTCCTCCAGAATGTCGGACACCAGTTCGCGAATATCGCGTTCGTCATCTACGATCAGAATGTCGCTCATCTTTGGCCTGCTTTCAGTTTGTTTGTTTGAATTGCCTGCTTTTGGGGCGCGTCAGACGGGGAAAAATTACCCGCTGGTAAACGGATCACGGCCATCGCGCCAAAATGGTCCTGTCCGTCGAAGACCGGCGCATCTTCTAAAGTCAGCGCGCCGCCATGCTCTTCGATAATCTTTTTGACGATGGGCAGGCCCAAACCTGTCCCGGCGTCCCGCGTTGTCACATACGGCTCGAACAGGCGCGCCCGATCTTCGGGCAAGCCAATACCGTTGTCTGCAATGGTGATGACGGTACCCGCGTCATCGCGTTCTACGTCCACTTTGATTTGTGGCTTCAGGTTCTCGGGGGGGCTTTTTTGCTTAAGGGTTTCTATGGCTTCCCCGGCATTCTTGATCAGGTTCGTCAGAGCCTGGTTCAACATCGTCGCATCTAGATCAGCTGGAATCGGATCATCTGGCAATTGCGCTGTGATCTCGACATCGGGCTGCCCTGATTGCTGCAACAAAACCGCCTCGCGTACCAGATCGACAACGTTTTCCTCACGCCGATCGGGCTCGGGCATCCGTGCGAATTTTGAGAATTCGTCCACGATCCGCCGCAGATCATTGGTCTGCCGTACGATCACATCGGTCATGGATACAAGGCTATCGCAATCCTCTTCATCCAGCTTCCGCGAGAATTTGCGTTTGATCCGCTCGGCGCTCAGTTGGATCGGGGTCAGCGGGTTCTTGATCTCATGCGCAATGCGTCGCGCCACGTCGCCCCACGCGGCCATCCGCTGCGCGCTAACCAGATCGGTCACGTCATCAAAGGCGACAACATAGCCTTCCAGCCCGCCATCCTCACCCCGTCTGGTTGCCATCCGCACCAGCAGGTTTTCAAGACGGCCCTTGCGCGTCACCTTGACCTCACCCTGAACGGCTTCCTGCCCGCTTTCCTTAAGGCTTTCGAACAAGGGAAGAAACTCGGGCACCGCTATGCCAATCGCCAGCGTTTCGTCCCCGCGCGACCAGTCCAACAATCGTTCCGCCGAACGGTTCACCAGTGTAACGCACCCATCGGGATCGACACCAACAACGCCCGACGTGACCGAACTGAGCACCGAATCGAACAACCGACGACGACGTTCGATCTGGCGGGTATTTTCTAGCAGAGTGTCGCGCTGTGCATTGAGTTGCCGCGTCATCTGGTTGAAATAACGTCCCAATATGGCAATCTCATCGTCGCTGGCTTCTTCGATGACTTGAACGCTCAGATCACCGGCCCCCACACGTTGCGCCGCTGTAGTAAGCCGTCCGACGGGACGCGACAGGCGCTCGGCAAACCACATACCCAGCGACATCGCCGCCAAGATCAAAATGACCGCAAATCCCAGATAGAGCAGACCAAATTCAAACAGTACCCTGCCCCGTTCGCTTTCAAGCTGTTGATAGAACTGCACCGTTTCCTTGGTGTCATCCAGCAGCGTCAACAACTGACCATCCACCTCGCGGCTGACATAGAGATACCGGTCCAGATAGGCGCGTAGCGGCACAAGCGCCCGGAATTCGCTGTTTTGCCAATCGTCGATGATCAGAAGGCCTGTGTCAGAGGCCTCTACGATCTGCTCGGGCGTCGGTGCCTCATAGTTGAATAGGTATGACCGGTCGCCGCGCGACTTTATTTCCCCTGCTCCGTCAATGACATAAGCCTCACGCAGCCCACGCTGAATTTGCGATTGTCCTTGCGCAAGAACCGCGCGCAATTCCGCGTCCGAGATATAAAAATCCACCGCGCGCGCATTGTTGAGGTACAGCGCCAGAACCGTCGCGTCCTGCCGCAAACCTTCGCGGTGCTCCTGCTCATAGGCTTCGGCGGCGGTCAGGGATGAGCCAACAACCTGCCTCACCCGGTCCGAGAACCAGCCCTCGAGACCGATATTTACCGTCAGGCCAGCGAAAATCGCCACCGTCACTGTCGGCACCAGTGCGAGCAGGGTAAAGGCACCAATCAAACGCAGGTGCAGACGCGATCCGGCCGATTTCGCCCGGCGCGCGGCGATCAAACTGCCCAATTGGCTGAGAACCAGCGCAGCAACCACCAGCACATAGACCAGATCTGCCAGCAGAATCAGGCGCAGCGACGGCGCGGTTGTGCCCAAGTCAAAGGGACCGATGACCAGATAGGTCACCAACGCCAGAATCGGGCCCAGAAGAACCAGACCCAAGGTGCTAATATTGCGCAGCTTTCGGGATTTCCGCCACCGATTAATCGATAGGATCAGCCCGCTCTGTGCTCGGGATGCCACCGTCTGCCCTCATCCTGATGCGCCGTTTTCACGGCAAACCGCCATATTTCGTGGTCCTTGTCGGGGTTGAACCCGAATGCCACGCTTTGTGTGGCGATATTACATCAGTTTGCGGCGGCGTGTCACCTGAATATCGAGGTCTGTGATCTTTTTCCGCAGCGTATTCCGGTTAATCCCCAGAAGATCAGCACATTTTGCCTGATTTCCGCCGGTTGCATCCAGGGCCAACTCGATCAGAGGGGCCTCTACCTCGCGCAGGATGCGTTGATACAGGCCCGGCGGCGGCAGAATATTGCCGTGCAAGTCGAAATACCGCCGCAAGTGACGCGCGACCGAAGTCGACAGTTTCTCGCGCTCACCATCGCCCAGAACAGGTTCGGCTTCGGGCTGGCTGCCCAGAACCGCCTCGACCTCGGATTTCGAGATTTCGTCGGCGCGGCTGGTCAGGCTGAGGCGACGGATCGCGTTTTCCAACTGTCGCACATTGCCCGGCCACGAATAGCGCCGCACCAGCTCTACCGCATCCGGGCTGAGCCAGCGTTTGGTGCCGTGTTCGCGCTCTTCCCGCGCCAGAAAGTGGTCGGCCAAAAGGGTGATGTCATCCACACGTTCGCGCAGCGCAGGCACGTGGATTGTAGCGCCGCACAGACGGTAATACAGGTCCTGACGCACGCGTCCGCTCTCCATCGCGTCAGTCAGGTCCGACTGGCTGGTGGCCATAAAGCGTGGGACGTGGTCGCCGGGCGTGTCCATCATGCGGACGATGCGAGCCTGCAGTTCATCCTCGATATCGGCAATCTCGTCGATCAGCAACGTCCCACCTCGAACCCGCGCCATCACCCGTGCAGGACCTTCCAGATCGCGCAAATCAGCGGCTGTTGCCGTGACAAAGGGCAATGTGCGGCGGTCTGAGAAATCATGAATAGCCCGTGCAATCAATGATTTACCTGTTCCACTTTCACCAGATATCATCACCGAAAGATCAGTGTTCATCACCCGTGCGACCAACCGGTACAGCGCCTGCATCACCGGCGTCCGTCCGACCAGAGGGAGTTCTTCTGGGCGGTCCTGCGCCGGTTCGCTGGCGTCGGTTTGCACGCGCTGTTTCTGCTCCAGCGCCCGCGCGGTCCGTTTCATCAGATCAGGCAGGTCAAACGGCTTGGGCAGATAATCATAGGCATCGGCCTCGGCCGCCTGAATCGCCGTCATGATCGTGTTCTGGGCCGAGATCACGATGACAGGCAGGCCGGGTCGGTCCTGCGCGATCTTGGGCAGCATCTCCAGGCCATTGCCATCCGGCATAACGACATCTGAGATCACCACATCGCCTTTCCCTTCGCCAACCCAGCGCATCAGCGTGGTCAACGAAGAGGTCGCGTGCACCTTGCACCCCGCCCGCGTCAGGGCCTGTGTCAAAACGGTGCGGATCGTGCGGTCGTCATCTGCGACCAGTACTGTTCCATCCATTGGGTGCTCTCCTTAAGCTCTTGTCGGCTTTGTCCTACGTTGCATCCTTCGGTGCCCGCCTCAGCGAGATACGAAACACCGTGCGGCCCGGCACCGAGTCGGCGGAAATCCAGCCGTCATGGTCCGAGATGATCTTGCTCACCAGCGCCAGCCCGAGGCCGGTGCCGTTTTCCTTGCCCGACACGAAAGGGTCGAAAATATCGCTACGGATTTTCTCGGGCAGGCCCGGACCATCGTCGATGATCTCAACCTGCAGGGGCAACGAATGGCCCGAGCCATCGCTGCGCCGCAGGCGGAAGGAATGTTCGAAATACGTCCGCAGACGAATGGTTCCGCCTTTGGAATCAGCTGCTTCCGAAGCATTCTTCAACAGGTTCAGAATGACTTGTAGAAATTGATCGGGGTCGCCATAGGCCAAAGGCAACGAGGGATCGTAGTCCTCGATAATCTTCATATGCGCGCCGAACCCCAGCAACGCAGAGCGTCGCGCGCGGTCCAGAACGTCGTGGATATTGACAGGTTTGAAGTCGGGCTCCGACAGGTTTCCGAATTGCTCGACCTGTTCCAGCAGCTTTACAATTCGACGGCTCTCGGCAACGATAAGATCTGTTAACTCAAGGTCTTGCTGAGAGATATTCATGCTCAGCAATTGCGCAGCGCCGGTGATGCCGGCCAGCGGGTTCTTGATCTCATGCGCCAACATCTCGGCCATACCAATCGCCGACTGCGCCGCCGATTTAACCGTATTGCCCCGCGTCATCCGTCCCGCCAACTCGCGCGGTGAGATAATCATGATCATCGACCCCGGATGCCCAACCAAAGGGGCAATCTGTAGCGCGCATTGCAGCGGCGCACGATTACCCGATCCCGCATCTACATCATTCACGAACAGGGGTGTTCCCTGTGCCCGCGCCCGCTCGAACGCTTCCTCGAGAGGGGCATCAACCGCGATCTGATCCCACACCGGGTGCCCGATCACCGATTTACGCGAGGCGTTCAGGAAGCCCTCTCCGGCTGAATTGACGTCGGATATCCGATCGTCGCCATCAATGATGAAGGCTGGTACCGGAAGCGAAGTCCAAATACTCTGGTCCGAATTCATGCAACCGCCTCCACTTGCGTCCCAAGCGCGTCACCCAGCAGGCGGATCACCTCATCCGTATCGCGAGAAGTCAGAACAGCGCGGCGCAAGGCTGCGGGCGTTCTAGCCTGATCCATGTACCAACCCAGATGCTTACGCGCGACGCGCAGACCCAGATCGGTACCGTAAAAGCCCAGCATCGCCTGATAATGCGTTCGCACCATCTCGATCAGGTCATCGCCCTGCGGCACCACCGGTGCCGGCGCGCCATAAAGATCGTGGCATACCTGCGCCAGGACCCAGGGCTGACCCTGAGCGCCACGCCCGATCATGACGCCATCCGCGCCTGACTGGTTCAGAGCTATTCCCGCTGTTTCTGTATCCACGATATCCCCGTTTGCAATAACGGGGATATCGACCGCCTCTTTCACCGCACGGATGGCCTGCCAGTCCGCCTGCCCCTTGTAGAACTGACAGCGCGTGCGCCCGTGGATAGTCACCATTTGCACGCCTACCTCCTGCGCGCGCCGCGCGACGTCCGGCGCGTTCAGTAACTTGTCGTCCCACCCCAACCGCGTTTTCAGCGTGACCGGAACATCGACCGCCGCGATCACCGCCTCGATCAATGTCAGCGCATGATCCGGCGTTTTCAGCAGCGCCGAACCGGAATAGCCATTCGTTACCTTTTTGGCGGGACACCCCATGTTGATGTCGATCACCCGTGCGCCCCGATCAGCGACCTGCCGGGCGGCCTCGGCCATCCAATGCGCCTCGCGCCCGGCCAGTTGAACGGCGGTGTTTTCCACGTCGGCCGACAGCTCGGCCCGTTCGCGCACGCCGGGTTTGGCCTGCACCATTTCCTGACTGGCGACCATCTCACTAACCACCATGCCCGCGCCAAAGCGCATCACCAGATCGCGGAACGGGCGGTCGGTGATTCCGGCCATCGGGGCCAGCAGAACCGGAGGGGTCAGGTCTTTTTCAGCGAGTTGCAGTGTCAACGTGCTTAATCCTTGGGCAGATGCGACTTTGATATCGAATTGAGCGTATATGAACAACAAATCGGCAACTGAAAAGCCCGCAAAATCATCACATGCTTAATTTTTAGGCGAGTTAACGCGGGTGATTGCCTCTGCATTCACCGCACCCTAAACATTGCCCTGAATTTGCCGGAGACACTCCTTATGACCACCGCCGCCATTATCGTTGCCGCAGGACGCGGCCTGCGGGCCGGAGGGGGTATCCCGAAACAATGGCGGCCTCTAGCCGGACGCCGCGTCGCGGACTGGACGATCGAGCGGTTTCATGAGCACGTCGATCATATTGCGCTAGTTCTATCACCTGATGACCAAGAAGCGTGGGCAGAGCTCGCCGAGTCGGGCCTGATTCTGACCGCAGGCGGCGAGGATCGCGCGGGATCGGTGCGCAAGGGGCTGGCCGCCCTGAGCGGTTTGGATGTGACCCGCGTTCTGATCCACGACGTCGCCCGCCCCTGTGTCAGCACGCAGATTATTCGCAACGTGTTGCAAGCGTTGGAAACTCGCCCTGCAGCAGCCCCCGGATTGGCGATGACAGACGCGCTCTGGACCGGAGATGGCGCAACCGTCACCGGCACACAAGACCGCAGCGGCCTGTTCGCCGCGCAGACGCCGCAGGGCTTTCACTATGACGCTATCGTCGCGGCCCATGCTGCGTATTCCGGCAGTGCCGCAGATGATGTCGAGGTTGCTCGGGCCGCTGGTTTGGACGTGGCCATCGTGCCTGGCGATGCGGACAATATCAAAATCACACGGCCCGAGGATTTTGCCCGGGCGGAACGCATATTGGGAACGAAAATGGATGTAAGGCTGGGCAACGGGTATGACGTGCATCGCTTTGGCGACGGGGATCATGTAATCCTCTGCGGCGTGCAGGTGCCGCATGATCGTGGGCTGCAGGGGCATTCGGACGCTGATGTGGGAATGCACGCCGTAACCGATGCGATCTATGGCGCGCTGGCGCAGGGCGATATCGGCCAACACTTCCCGCCCTCGGACCCAAAATGGAAAGGGGCCACCAGCGAGATTTTCCTGCGCCATGCGGTCGAACTGGCCGCGACGATGGGATACGCGATCTCGAATATCGATTGCACACTGGTCTGCGAATACCCCAAGATCGGCCCCCATGCCCAGGCGATGCGGATCGAGATGGCTCGGATTATGGGGCTGCGGACCGATCAGATCTCAGTCAAGGCGACCACATCAGAGCGGCTGGGCTTCACTGGCCGCAGCGAAGGTATTGCTTCTCTGGCTACAGCCTGTCTGGTGAAATCATGAACGCGGCACAATTGATCGGAACCGTCTGTGGCGTGGGTTATCTACGCCCTGCGCCCGGTACATGGGGATCGCTCGCCGCCCTGCCCTTGGCGTGGGTCTTGCATACACTGGGCGGCTTTCCCCTGCTGGTGATCGCCACGCTTGCGGTGTTCTTCGGCGGCCTCTGGGCCACCCGCGTGATGACTGCAGGGCAAGACGACCACGACCCGTCCGAGATCGTCATAGATGAGGTCGCAGGCCAGTTCATCGCGCTCTGGGCGATTTCCTACCCCTCGTGGGCGCATGGTATTGATATAACCGCCCTCTGGCCCGGCTGGGTTGCAGGGTTCGTGCTGTTCCGGCTGTTCGACATCACCAAACCCGGCCCGGTGGGTTGGGCGGATCGCAAGGGAGATGCGATGGGCGTGATGCTGGACGATGTGATCGCCGGGGTGTTTGCCGCCATCGGCGTGCTGATCCTGGCCGGGATCGCGCACGGGGTGTTGGGACTTTGATCGTCGCCGCGTTACTGGACCGCGCCAAGGCGCAAGGTGTGATGATTGCCACTGCTGAAAGCTGCACTGGTGGCATGGTAGCGTCTGCTCTGACTGATATCCCCGGCAGCTCGGCCGTAGTGGACCGCGGCTTTGTCACCTACACCAACGCCGCCAAACAACAGATGCTGGGCGTGAAGGCTGCGACGCTGAATGCTTACGGCGCAGTCTCGGAAGAGGTCGCACGCGAAATGGCCGAAGGCGCGCTGCATCATTCACAGGCACAACTTGCCGTGTCGATCACAGGCATTGCAGGCCCCGGCGGGTCCGAGTTCAAACCCGAGGGCCGTGTCTGCTTCGGCCTTGCCGCCGATGGTTTGCACACACGATCTGAGACAGTTGAATTTGGTCCGTTGGGTCGGGAAAACGTCCGGCGCGCGGCTCGAGATCACGCGCTTGACCTGCTTTCTCAGGCGCTTTCTAGTATTGCTCAAAAATAGGGCATGTTGCTCTGATCGCCGCCCATTTAATCACCTTTTCACAAAAAGCCCCGAAAACAGGCTGCTTTTTGTGATGTTGCCTCTTTTTTCCTCGTCCCTGATCCGCTTCAAGCCGCGCCACGCAAGTTGAAGAGGAGACCGGCCGATGAATGGAGCCGATACAGCCTGGATCATTGTGGCAACCGCCTTGGTCCTGTTCATGACATTGCCGGGCCTCGCCCTGTTCTATGGCGGCCTTGTGCGCGCCCGCAACGTGCTGAGCGTGTTCATGCACTGTTTCTCGATCGCTTGTTTGATGAGCATCCTGTGGCTGGTCGCAGGCTACTCCATCGCGTTCGGCGACGGTGGATCGGGCCTGTGGGGCGGTCTGGGCAAGGCCTTTCTGAACGGTGTCGATGCAGACAGCCTGTCGGGCACGCTGCCCGAGGTTCTCTTCTTCGCCTTCCAGATGACCTTTGCCATCATCACCCCCGCGCTGATCGTCGGCGCATATGTCGAGCGCGTGGGCTTTGGCTTTGTGCTGACCTTCTCGGGCCTGTGGATGTTGCTGTGCTATGCGCCGGTGGTGCATTGGATCTGGGGCGGCGGGATGCTGACCGATGGCGGAATTTTGGGCGAGGTCGGCGTGCGTGACTTTGCAGGCGGCATCGTGGTGCATGAAACCGCCGGTCTGGCCGCGCTGATCATCGCCGTGGTTCTGGGCCCGCGCCGCAACCGCACAACGCCGCCGCACAATCCGGGCTTTGTCATGATCGGTGCCGCGATGCTGTGGGTTGGCTGGTTCGGCTTCAATGGCGGTTCGCAACTGGCCGCTGACGGCGGTGCTGCGATGGCGATGACCGTGACGCATATCTCGGCCGCGACTGCCTCTCTGTCTTGGGCGCTGTATGAGCGGATTAAGTACGGCAAGGCCTCGATGGTCGGTCTGGTGACAGGTACGATCGCCGGCTTGGCCTCGATCACACCCGCCTCGGGCTATGTGGATCCGGTTCAGGCGCTGATCATCGGTGCCGTGGCCGGTGTGTTGTGTCAGGAAGCCGTCAATGTCATTCGCAACGTTCTGAAAATCGACGATACGCTGGATGTATTCGCCGTACATGGCGTCGGCGGCATCTTTGGCACGCTTATGATCGCCGTCTTTGGCCTGGGCGCCTGGACTGCACAGTTGGGTGGCCTGGTCATTGTAGGTGTGTTCACAGTCGTTGTGACCTTTGTACTGATCAAACTGGTCGCGCTGATCACTCCGCTGCGGGTGGATGCAGAGACCGAGACCAATGGCCTCGATCTGTCGGTGCATGGTGAGCGCGCTTACGACATGACAAGCTGATCGCGCGTCAATCTGAATGTGCATAGCGGGCCCCTTGCGGGTCCGCTTTTCTTTTGTCCGCCCCCTCGACTCTGTGCCCTGCGGCGGGCTATCAGCCCGCAACGTGTTATCAGCCCAGAGGTTTGCATCATGATCCCCAGCTCGTACCCCGACAGCACCGAAATCGCCCGCCTGACCGCGCGCATGCTGCTGGAGATCAAAGCCGTCCACTTCAACGCGCGCGAGCCGTTCACACTGGCCTCTGGCCTGCCCAGCCCGACCTATATCGACTGCCGCAAGCTGATCTCATACCCCCGCATCCGCTCGACCCTGATGGACTTCCTGACCGTCACCGTGATGCGCGAAGCTGGGTTCGAGGCGTTCGACAACATCGCAGGTGGTGAAACCGCAGGTATCCCCTTTGCCGCCATGGTCGCCGAGCGGATGGCCCTGCCGATGACCTATGTGCGCAAAAAGCCCAAGGGCTATGGCCGCAATGCCCGGATCGAGGGTGCAATGTCCGAGGGTGAGCGCGTTCTGCTGGTCGAAGATCTGACCACCGACGGCGGATCAAAGCTGTCCTTCGTGGATGCGATCCGCGACACCGGGGCGACCTGCGGCCACACGGCGGTGATCTTTTACTACGGCATCTTCCCCGAGACCGAGAAAACCCTGGGCGATCACGGTGTGAAACTGCATCACCTGTGCACTTGGTGGGATGTTTTGGCCGAAGCAAAAGCGCAGAAAGCCTTTGATGCAGAGACACTTGACGGTGTCGAAGCCTTCCTGAACGACCCGCGTGGATGGCAGGAAGCGAACAAACCCTCCTAAAGTGCCTGTGCATAAGCTGGGGGTAACTTGGCAAAGAATCGCCCCCTCAGCGCTCGCATCTAGTGCTGCCGCGATGAAGCTGCACTAAATGTTGCGCCGCGCGGTGTTCTTTGGCAAAGTTGTCCAAACTTATCCCAAGCTGAAGTCGAGTTATTCGCGACTTATCTTCAGAGATTTACAGATGGCCCAACGGGTGCCGGATTGATTAGAACTGTCGCACGGGCAGCGGGGACAAAATGAACGAGATAAGCAGTATCGAGCAGGCGGCGGCGCAGATTCAGAACGCCGAAACCATGCCGCATTCCATCGAGGCCGAGCAGCAGCTTTTGGGCGCGATTCTGACCAATAACGATCTTTATGATCGCGTCGCCTCGATCATTGGGGCCGAGCATTTCTATGACCCGGTCCATGCCCGCATCTACGAGGTGGCGGCCAATCGCATCGCCAAGAATGCTTTGGCCTCGCCCGTGACGCTGAAATCCTTCATGGCCGAGGATGAGGGCCTCAAGGAACTGGGTGGCCCCGCCTATCTGGTCAAACTGGCGGGTGCGTCGATCAGTGCCTTTGCGGTGCATGACTATGCCCAGATGATCTATGACCTCGCCATCCGGCGCGAGTTGATCCGGCTGGGCCGCGATATCTCGGACAAGGCGGCGCGGGTGGATGTCAGCAGCGAGCCCAAGGAACAGATCGTCGAGGCCGAGCAACAGCTTTATCAGTTATCCGAGCAGGGCCAGACCGAACAGGGATTTCAATCCTTCCTCAAGGCGGTCACAGAAGCCGTCAACGTCACCAACGAAGCGTATCAGCGCGGTGGTGGCATGGCAGGGATTTCCACCGGTCTGGCCGACTTGGACAAACAGCTTGGGGGCCTGCACCCGTCCGACCTGATTATTCTGGCCGGTCGTCCGTCGATGGGGAAAACCTCATTGGCGACCAACGTCGCGTTCAACGTGGCCAAAGCCTACAAACGCGGCACCAAGCCAGATGGGTCTGAGGGTGCGATTGACGGCGGAGTGGTCGGTTTCTTCTCGCTGGAGATGAGCGCCGAGCAGTTGGCAGGCCGGGTTCTGGCCGAAGCCTCGGAAATCTCCTCGCACAAGATCCGTCAGGGCGACATGACCGAAGCCGAGTTCCGCCGCTTTGTAGACGCGGCGAAAGAGTTGGAAGCCTGCCCACTGTTCATCGACGACACCCCGGCTTTGCCGATCTCGCAACTTGCCGCCCGCGCGCGGCGGTTGAAGCGGACGCACGGTTTGGACCTGCTGGTCATCGACTATTTGCAGCTGTGTCGCGGCATGGCCGACAATCGCGTCAACGAGATTGCCGAGATTTCGATGGGCATGAAGGCCATCGCCAAAGAACTGAACATCCCGGTCATCGCCCTCTCCCAGCTGTCGCGCCAGGTGGAAAACCGCGACGACAAGCGTCCGCAACTGTCAGACCTTCGGGAATCGGGCTCGATCGAACAGGATGCCGACGTGGTGATGTTCGTGTTCCGCGAGGAATACTACAAAGAGCGCGAAAAGCCCGGCGATCATGAGCTGGAAAAGATGGAAGAGTGGAAACAGGCCATGGACCGCCTGCATGGCAAGGCCGAGGTCATCGTCGGCAAGCAGCGCCACGGCCCCATCGGCACGGTTGAACTCTCGTTCGAGGCGCAGTTCACCCGCTTTGGCAATCTGGTCAAACCCTGGCAGCAGGACGGCCAGATCGAGGGCTACTGACCTACCACATCTCTGGCACATCGAAGGCCGACACGCAGCGTGACGAGCCTGCCAGCGGCGTCAGGTCCGATTTGGTCAGCGATTGCCCCTGCCATCCATGTGGCATGCTCAGCGCGTGGGGTGGGCCGGCGAACTCTATCGTCATTGGCTGAAATCCCGCTTTGCTATAGTAAGCGGGATCGCCATAGGTAACGACAACATCCAAACCCGCCTGACGCATCTGGTCCAGACCATAAGCAATCAGTTTTCTCCCAATCCCCTGCCCCTGATAGTCAGTACGAACCGCGACCGGAGACATCAGAACCACGTCGCGCGGATCATCTTCGTAAAAAAGCCGAGAAAAAAAGATGCAACCCTTCAGATCACCAACCTCGCCAGCAGTGACGCAGAACAGGTCTTCGGGGGGCGTGGTGTCCATTAGGGCTTGCGTCAGCGCAAAAAGCGCATCGCCTTCCGCTTCGCCCTCGGACGCTGCGAACACATCGCGGTAGAATTCAGGAATTGCGGCCTCTTGCCCGGTAAGCCCCGAAGATAGCTTCATAATTTCACCCTTGCCCGCTGCATAACACCGTTTAACATGATTCCTCACCTAACCCTGCGACTGCTGTTCGGCAATTTCAATGGGATTGAGATTTTTCGCGATTTCCTGCGCGCTTTTCCCTGATCCGTGGCCAATCCCTGCCCACGTTCCTGTCAAACCGGGCAATAAACGGTGCGTACCCCCTTGACCTGCCGCGATCCAATGTCATGAACAGTGCCATGAGTACCGCACGTTTGACTATCAACCTTCTTGCGCTGGCCAATAACTGGCGCGCCTTGGATGCCAAGACGAATGCCGAGACCGCTGCGGTGGTCAAGGCCGATGCCTATGGGCTTGGGGCTGGCCCCGTTTCCGATGCGCTGGCCGAAGAAGGCGTGCGCACCTTTTTTGTTGCCGCTGCCGAAGAAGGTGCCGAGGTCCGTGCCGCCGTAGGCCCCGGTCCGATGATCGGCGTGTTCTCAGGCCATATGGAGGGCGATGCAGATCTGTTGCAGGCCCATGACCTGACGCCGATGCTGAACTCACCCGAACAGGTCAAGCGCCACGAACAAAGTCTGCCCGGCCACGCCTTCGGCATTCAGCTCGACACGGGCATGAACCGTCTGGGTCTGGAACGCTCAGATTGGGCTGAACTGCGCGAACGGATCGAGGCGCAAAACCCTGCGCTGATCATGTCGCATCTGGCCTGCGCCGATGAGCCCGACCACCCGATGAACACCTATCAACTGCGCAATTTCCGCGAGATGACCGAGGGTGTCACTGCACGACGCTCCTTGGCAGCAACCGGTGGGATATTGTTGGGACCCGAATATCACTTTGACCTCTGCCGCGCTGGCGTCGGCCTTTACGGCGGCCTGCCCTTTGCCGCGGCGAAACCCGTGGTGACAGCGGACCTGCCCGTCATTCAGGTCCGTGAACTGGCCGAAGGTGAGACGGTCGGCTACGGCAACAGCTGGACCGCGCGTCGCCCATCCCGCATCGCCACCGTCGCGGCTGGATATGCCGACGGGTTGCATCGCGCGATTGGGGGCGGCATCGACGCCTTTGCAGGCGGTCAGCCCTGCCCGGTTGTTGGGCGCATTTCGATGGACCTGATCACCGTGGATGTCACCGACCTGCCCGAAGACCCTGAACGCCTGCGCATCCTGAACGGCCACCAGACCGTGGATGATCTGGCCGAGGCCGCAGGCACCATCGGCTATGAAATCCTCACATCGCTGGGCGCGCGCTATTCCCGAGGCTACGTGGAATGAACCCTTTGTATATGCTGGGCGGGCTGGGTCGCGTCGTCCTGTCCCTGTTTGCGAACTTCGGCAAAGTGTCGCTTTTCACGGTCGATGCGATCTCGCACATTTTCCGCCCGCCTTATTACCCGCGCGAATTTGTCGTGGCGCTGATGAATATCGGCTGGCTGTCGCTGCCGGTCGTCGGTCTGACTGCCATCTTCACCGGCGGCGCCCTGGCGCTGCAGATCTACGCCGGTGGCGCCCGTTTCAACGCCGAGGCCGTGGTGCCGCAAATCGTCGCCATCGGCATGGTGCGCGAACTGGGCCCGGTGTTGGGCGGGTTGATGATTGCCGCGCGCGTCACCTCGTCTATCGCGGCGGAAATCGCGACAATGAAAGTGACCGAGCAGATCGACGCGCTGGTCACGCTGTCCACCCATCCAATGAAATACCTAACCGCTCCACGCGTATTGGCTGCAATCATCACCGTGCCCGCTCTGGTGGCCGTGGGCGACGTGATCGGCATCGCCGGCGGCTATGTGGTCGCAACGCAAAGCCTTGGCTTCAACGCCGCCGTCTACCTGCAAAACACGGTCAATTTTCTTGAGCTGATCGACGTGATCTCGTCCCTAACCAAAGGGGCCGCCTTCGGCCTGATCACCGCCGTGATGGGCTGCTACTACGGCATGAACTCGGGCCGGGGCGCACAGGGCGTCGGGCGTGCCACCAAGTCTTCGGTCGAGGCTGCAGCCATTATGATCCTGGCCGCCAACTTCATTCTGACAGGGGTGTTCTTTTCGGTATGATACGGCTTGAGAATGTACACAAGGCCTTTGGCGACAACCGCGTGCTGCAGGGCATGAACCTTGAGATCCCCCAGGGCACCTCAATGGTGATCATCGGCGGCTCGGGCACCGGTAAGTCCGTGGCGCTGAAGTGTATTCTGGGTCTGATCAAACCCGACAGCGGCATGATCTACGTGGATGGCAAGGATGCCGCCAAGGGCGACCGGGACACGTTTCTAGCGCGGTTCGGGATGCTGTTTCAGGGCGCGGCGCTGTTTGACTCGCTGCCCGTCTGGCAAAACGTCGCCTTTCGCCTGCTGCGCGGTCCGTTGAAACGTCCCCCGGAATACGCTCGAGAGATCGCCATCGAGAAACTGCGCCGCGTGGGCCTGAAATCCGATGTGGCCGACAGGTTTCCGTCTGAGTTGTCGGGTGGGATGCAAAAACGCGTGGGCCTTGCCCGTGCCATCGCTGCCGAACCCGAGATCATTTTCTTTGACGAACCTACCACGGGCTTGGACCCAATAATGTCGGGCGTCATCAACGACCTGATCCGCGAAATCGTGACCGAGATGGGCGCCACCGCCATGACCATCACCCACGACATGAGTTCCGTCCGCGCGATTGCCGACAATGTGGCGATGCTGCACGGAGGGGTCATCCAGTGGACTGGGCCTGTTGGTCAAATGGATGCCTCGGGTGATCCCTATGTGGAGCAGTTCATCAGTGGCAGTGCAGAAGGGCCGATTGAGGCGGTGCGTTAATCTTCGTTCTTTGCCATCCAATTTTCCGAACGCTCGACAATTTCCTGCGGAATGACTTCAGCGCGCCTCGTCTGCAAATTGAGCAAAACGCATTTGAAAACGGTCGTAAATGCAGGTTCTCCATCAGCAACGCGAACTAGTTTGTGGCTGAAAGTCATAGATTTCGTTCCAACCTCTAGAATCTCGCTTTCCATCTGGATGGCTTCGCCAGCACTCAATTCCGCAAGAAAATTGCTGTCTGCATAGACCACCGCAAAGGACAGCTTTCGTCCCGACCGCATGTCGTCGGCCGTAAGCCCCAACTCAGCCTGCAGCGCAAAAACGGAATCCGAGCAGGCTGCAAAATACTTGGACACATTCATGTGCCCAAGAAAATCACAGTCCGATGGGTCGACAATTGACTTGTAGGCCACAAAACCCGACATCGTTCCTCCCTTCAAAAAATAACTCTGTGGTGAGTGCTGATTTAGGTTAAGCATAGCAGAACATCGCAGCGAATTTTTAATCTCGCCAAGACGCCCTGTCATGACCCTCCGCCTCGCCACCCTCGCCCTCCTGATCCTCTACCCCATCGCGTGGTTCGCCCCGCTGATGCGCGCAGGTCTCCTGCCGATCTTCGGCCTCAGCGAAATCAGCGTCATCACCGGGCTCCAGTCCCTCTGGCAATCCGACATTTTCCTCGCATTGGTCGTCACCGTCTTCGCCCTGTTTGCGCCCTATATAAAAACCATCGGCACCGCCCTGATCCAATGGAGCCTGCTGGACCCGCGCGTTCAACCCGCGCTGAACATCCTTGGTAAGTTGGCCATGGCCGATATTTTCCTGATCGCACTCTACATCACGCTGGCCAAGGGTATCTCTTACGCCACCATCGAAACCGCCTGGGGTCTTTACCTGTTTACAGGCTGTATTCTGGCCTCGCTGGCATTGGGACATATTACAGAGATGACATCCGCCTCACGAAAAGCTTAAAGCTAATTGATTGAAAACATTTACCCCAGTATCATCTTAATATTTCGAGCAGCAACAAATAGTAGTTTTCGGGTCCGTGGCGGATCTCTGTCTGTACGTTAAGTCTACTCCGCTTCGGCTCCGGTGTGTTCCGGTTCTAGAAGGAGATCGACAACCATGGCCGCCCTCCACAACATAACATTGCAATTTCAGAATGCCTTTTTAAGACTGACTTTTTTCCTCATCTGCATGGCTGCGCTTGCGGCCGTGGCAACCACCGCATTATCCGCACTCGGGGTCCTACCCTGGCTGACCATGCAAGCTGGTTTCGGCACCGCGCCGACCGCAGATGCGGGCATGTTCATACAGATCGGATTGACCGCACTGATTCTCATGCTGGCCTTCTACCTGCCCGCAAATAGCCGGATGATGGCGCTTGAAAATGCGCATCGCAAGTTTGCGATGAACATGCAGGACATAACTTACGCTTACCAACTGGCTCATGCCGCGGATCGGGGTGACACATTCATGATGTCGTCCGAGTTCGATGCCGTCAAAGAACGTATCGCCTTTTTGCGCCAACATCCCGACCTGCAAGCTCTGGAGCCTGAAATTCTGGATCTCGCCGCTCAGATGAGTCAGATCAGCCATGAATTGGCCGTCACCTACAGTGATGAACGCGTGGCCCGAGCGCGCACCTTCCTGCAACAGCGTCAGGAAGAGATCGAACAATTCCAGCAGCGCATCGGTGACGCTCAAACCATCCAGCAAGAACTGCGGCAATGGACCCGCGATGTCGAAATCGAAGAATCCATCGCCAAATCGCAACTGGCACGCCTGCGGGACGAGTTGTTCGACCTGCTGCCCGAACTTTCGACCCAGCTTCAGGCCCCGGTCGAGGATCGCAAAACGGCGACATCCAGCGTCATCGCCATGTCGCCTTCACGCGCCGCAGAGTAGGCGCCCTTGGGCGCCCGCCGCGGACGATGGCCCGCAGGGCTTGAGGACGTGGCGCGCCACCGGCGGCAATGAAAGCCCGCAAGGGCTTGAAGAACCGCCCCACCTCGGGCACCAAGGGCCGCATGGCAAAGACGACTTTTTCATGCTCGGCCTGTGGCGCCACGCATTCCCGCTGGTCCGGCCGCTGTGACGGCTGCGGCGAGTGGAACACGATTGTACAAGAAGCCCCCCTTTCGGCTGGCCCAGCCAAGAAATCCCTCGGCGGCAAGCGGGGCCAGACCATCGCACTCACGGACTTGTCGACCGAGGAAACCCCTCCGCCTCGCACATTGTGTGGGGTCGAGGAACTGGATCGCGTACTGGGCGGTGGCCTTGTCCCCGCCTCGGCCCTACTGGTAGGCGGAGATCCAGGCATCGGAAAATCCACCCTCTTGCTGCAAGCCGCCGCACGGTTTGCTCGTGCTGGCGTCAAAACCATCTATGTCTCGGGCGAGGAAGCCAGCGCCCAGGTACGGATGCGCGCCCGCCGTCTGGGGCTGGAGGACGCGCCGGTGCAACTGGCGGCAGAAACAAACCTGCGCAACATCCTTACCACGCTTGAGGCGGAAAAGCCCGGCCTTGCTATAATCGACTCGATTCAGACCATGTGGGCCGACAATGTCGACAGCGCGCCCGGATCCGTGTCACAAGTAAGGGCCGCAGCCCATGAATTGACCACGTTTGCGAAACGATACGGCATTTCGATCATCATGGTCGGCCATGTCACCAAAGAGGGCCAGATCGCGGGCCCCCGCGTCGTGGAGCACATGGTCGACACGGTGCTGTATTTTGAAGGCGAACGCGGACATCAGTTCCGTATCTTGCGCGCAGTGAAGAACCGTTTTGGCCCCGCCGACGAGATTGGCGTATTCGAGATGACGGGTAAGGGATTGGCACAAGTCACCAACCCCTCGGCCCTGTTCCTGTCCGAACGCGGCGCGCCCAGTCCCGGCTCGGCCGTGTTTGCCGGGATCGAAGGCACCCGCCCGGTTCTTGTTGAGTTACAAGCACTTGTCGCCCCCTCTCCCCACTCACAACCGCGCCGCACCGTTGTAGGATGGGATAGCGGGCGACTGGCCATGATCCTGGCGGTGCTCGAAGCGCGCTGTGGCGTGCCGTTCACCGGTTTGGACGTCTACCTGAACGTCGCCGGAGGCCTGAAGGTCAGCGAGCCCGCAGCCGACCTTGCGGTGGCAGCAGCCCTGCTCAGTGCGCGCGAGGATACCGCCCTGCCTGCAGATACTGTCGTATTCGGAGAAATCTCTCTTTCCGGGGCTCTGAGACCCGCAGCCCAAACCGAAAACAGGTTGAAAGAAGCCCAGAAACTTGGTTTCACATCAGCTATAGCTCCGGCAGGTGGCAAAACCGGCACTGTGGCAGGTCTGACACTCACCCGACCCTCTGATTTAGTGGGGTTTGTTGGCGAAACCTTCGGAGCAGGTTAAGGTAAAGCCTTGAGAGGCTGAAAAAAACTACAGGCGAGGGCCATGGAAGGTTTTACAATTATTGACGGGGTGGTTGCCCTGATCATCGTGGTGTCGGGTCTTCTGGCCTATTCCCGCGGTTTATTGCGCGAGATTTTGGCAATTGCAGGTTGGGTCGCGGCCGCTGTTTTGGCTTTTATTTTCGCCCCCCAAGCGGTTCCGCTTATCAAAGAAGTTCCGGTTGTCGGAGATTTCCTGCGCGACAGTTGCGAATTGTCAGTAATCACTGGTTTTGCGGCGGTCTTTGCGGTAGCGCTGATCGTGGTCAGCATCTTTACCCCGCTGTTTTCGTCGTTGGTGCAACGCTCAGCCCTGGGCGGTTTGGATCAGGCACTTGGCTTCTTCTTCGGGATTGCGCGTGGCATCCTGCTGGTCGCCATTGCCTTCTTTGTCTACGACACCGTCATGACCGGTCAATCCTATACGATCGTCGATGAAAGCCGCTCGGCCAAAGTGTTCGAACAGTTCAGCGACCAGATCGAAGAACAAAACCCGGAAGAGGCGCTTGGTTGGATCACACAGCAATATGAAGAGCTTGTCGCCAGCTGCTCGACGGAGCCCACCGCGACCGAAGAGCTGACCGAACCGGCAGCAACTGAATAACTGCGAAAGCCCGGCCTTGGCCGGGCTTTTCTTTTACCAGTCAGGTAAAGCCCTCGCCTGCGCAAACGGTGCAGCGGATATTCTTCAAGCCGAAGCAGCCATCACAGCGGCTGGTTATAGGTTTCCCAAACACATCGCGGCTTTTGACCACTTCGCCTGCGCCATTGCAGATCTGGCAAGGCGAACGCCCCATGCCACGGCAACGGTGGCATCGGCGTTTTACGGGTGTTTCTTTCTTCTGACCCTGTTTGTGCTGCCACATTGCTCAGTTCATCCCAGCGAAAACAAATGATACTCTCTATCCGGTCATGACAGCACACCCTGCCCTGCCTGTCACTTGAACAGGCGTGGTTGCTGCAAAATTCGCCTGCAACAGATGCGAATTGTGATCCTTTGATGACACAGGCATCGTTACGCAGTATGTGAGGGCCGAACTGAGATGGAATCGGAGCCACCGATCTTGCTGTACCCGTTTTCTTTCGCACCAGCCCGTTGCGGCAAGGGTGCGACTGTATCCACAGGCAAGCCAGCGGCTTTGAACAGGGCAAGCGCCCCGATGTTTCTCAACCTGCCGTCAATCGCTACGTCATAGAAAGTTGGAGCCCGTACATGTGTGGGATTTTGGGGATCGCAAGCCGAACGCATGATGTGTTTGCGGAAATCTATGACGGGCTGCTGATGTTGCAGCACCGGGGTCAGGATGCCTCGGGGATCGTTACTTATAACGGCGAATTCTTCCGCGAGAAGAAAGCTAATGGCTTGGTCAAGGACGTCTTCAACGCCAAGGATGCGGAAACCCTGCTGGGCAAGGTGGGCATCGGCCACGTGCGCTATCCAACCGCCGGATCGCTGAGCGCCGCCGAGGCGCAGCCCTTCTTCGTGAACGCCCCATATGGCATCTATCTGGTCCATAACGGCAACATCACCAACACGGCCGAACAGCGAGAGAAAGTGACCGGCAAATACAGCCGCCACCTGCGTACCACCTCGGACTCCGAGATTCTGCTGAATGTGCTGGCAGACAAGGTGGCTGATGCTATCAAGGTCAACGGCAATGCCGATCCGATCCGCAACATCTTTGCCGGTGTGAAGATGACGATGGAGCGTATTCAGGGCGCCTATTCGGTGATTTGTCTGATTGCCGGTGTCGGCATGCTGGCGTTCCGCGACCCGCACGGGATTCGCCCCTTGTCCGTCGCGGTCCGAGAATCGGATGTGGATGGTGACGATTTTGCCTTTGCGTCCGAGGATGTGGCCTTTGGCATCAACGGTTTTGACAAACTGCGCGACCTGCGCCCCGGCGAGGCAATCTTGATCGATCTCGACGGCAACAAGCATGAGTTTCAGGCCGTCGAAGGCAAGCTGACGCCTTGTATCTTTGAATATGTCTACCTCGCCCGTCCGGATTCGCTGTTGGATGGGGTCTCCGTCTACAAAACCCAGATGCGCATGGGGCAGACTCTGGCCAAGCAGATCCAGGACTCAGGGCTTGAGATCGACCGGATCATTCCCGTCCCCGACAGCGCCCGCCCTGTGGCGCTTGAGGCCGCAAAGATCACCGGTATTCCCTACCGTGAAGGGTTGGTGAAGAACCGATATGTCGGCCGAACCTTCATCATGCCCGGTCAGGAAGAACGCCAGAAATCGGTGCGCCGCAAGCTGAATGCGGTCCCGTTGGAGTTCAAAGGTCACAACGTGCTACTGATCGACGATTCCATCGTTCGCGGCAACACGATCAAGAAGATCGTGCAAATGTGCCGCGAGGCTGGCGCGAAAAAAGTCTATATCGCCAGCGCCTCGCCGCCTGTGAAATATCCCAATGTCTATGGCATCGACATGCCCACCAAGCATGAACTGGTCGCCAACGGCAAAGAGATCGAAGAGATCCGGCAGGAACTGGGCGCAGATGCGCTGTTCTATCAAAAGTTGGACGACCTGATCTGGGCCGCCAAGGAAGGCAACCCCGAGATCGAGGCGTTTGATTGCTCCTGCTTTGACGGTAATTACATCACCGGCAGCGTCAGCGACGATTATCTGGACAGCCTGGAAAACAGCACCCGCGTCAGCAAAAAGCGCGAGGACATGCAGGTGCCGGGCGGGTCTTGGAACGCCACGAAATTGGCGTCGGGTTCATAAATCCAGCGAATCAGAAGCGCGGAAAAGCTCGGATCGTAGTGTCGGTCCGGGCGTTTTTGTCAGGTACAGCGCCAGGGGCAAAATTTTCTGACACACAACTCTCTGGCGAAGGAAACGCAATCGCAATGGGTTCGCAGACCCACGCGAAATTGTGAGAAAACCAGCGAGCACCGCCGCCTTTCGTTTCACCTGCTCATTTGCTAGGCCGCTGCCACCACTCACTCAGACATAAGGGGTTGGGGCCCTTCGCCCCTGCCGCAAACCATGCCAAATTCCACCGTCGAAAGCGCGGCTACGCAGAAGGACGCGCTAAAGAAAAGTTCGGTCGCCCTGTTGGGCGTGTTCGGGCCCAAAACCGAGCTACGTGCGCTGATGCGCCTGTCCTCGGGTCGGGTCAAAGAGGTCAAACCGGGTAGCCGCGTTGCCTCGGGCACCGTCGTAGCCATTGATGCCGAAGGGATCATGCTGCGACAAAGCGGCCAGACCCAGCGGATCGCCATCCCCGGTCGCTAATCCTGTCTTGACGGCTTGCGCGCAGGGGTTCAAACCCCACCCATGACCGATCAGACTAAAATTGCCCTCATCACCGGGGCGTCTCGGGGCCTGGGTGCTGCCCTGGCCGAGGCGCTGGCCCCCGAATACCACATCGTTGCTGTTGCCCGCACCACCGGTGGGCTGGAAGAGTTGGACGACCGCATTCAGGCCAAGGGCGGCGCGGCCACGCTGGCGCCAATGGACATCGCCGACCCGAACGCCATGGCAACCCTGTGCCGGGGCATTCACGATCGCTGGGGAAAGGTGGACCTATGGCTGCATACCGCCATCCACACCTCGGCCCTGACGCCTACGCACTTCATTGATCCCAAGGAATGGGCGAAGGCTTTGAACACCAACGCGACGGCGACTTCAGTTCTGATCCCATATGTTGCGCCTTTGTTGGGCGAGAGCGGTCACGCTGTGTTTTTCGACGACCCCAAGGCGGGTGAGAAATTCTATGGCATCTACGGAGCAAGCAAAGGCGCTCAGATGGCGTTGGCGCGGAGTTGGCAGCTTGAGACCGAGCGTACTGGCCCGCGCGTGTCTATTGTCGAGCCCGCCCCCATGCCCACCGCCGTACGCGCCCGGTTCCATCCCGGCGAGGACCGTGGTGCTTTGACGAGCCCTACGGATGAGGCGGCCCGGATTTTGGCGTCGCTATAGGGGAATGGCCCTTGCGGGCCATGCCTCTGGCAGGGATATTTTTAGCCAGATGAAGCGGGCGGATCAGCCGATATGGGTCCCGGTGCGCCCGGCCAGATCGACGAAGAATTGCCACGCTACGCGGCCAGAACGTGCGCCGCGTGTGGCTTGCCATTCGATGGCTTCGGCGCGTAGGGTGTCGGGGGCGACGTTGACGCCATAGGCGGCGCAGTAGCGGTTGATCATGGCGAGGTATTCGTCCTGATCGCAGGGGTGGAAGCCCAGCCAAAGGCCGAAGCGGTCGGAGAGTGAGACTTTTTCCTCGACCGCCTCGGACGGGTTGATGGCGCTGGACCGTTCGTTTTCAATCATGTCGCGCGGCATCAGGTGACGGCGGTTCGAGGTGGCGTAGAAGACAACATTCTCCGGGCGGCCTTCGATACCACCGTCCAGCACCGCCTTGAGCGATTTGTAGTGTTGGTCATCATGGCTGAACGAAAGATCATCGCAGAACAGGATGAACCGATGCGGCGCGGCCCGCAGATGGTTTAGCAGACGCGCGACCGAGCCCATGTCCTCGCGCTGAAGTTCGACCAGTTTCAGATCGGGGTATTCATCTTGCAAGCTCCCATGGACCGCTTTGACAAGGCTGGACTTGCCCATACCCCGCGCACCCCAGAGCAACGCATTGTTTGCCTTATACCCAGCCGCAAAGCGCCGCGTGTTGTCCAACAGTGTGTCGCGCGAGCGGTTAATGCCTATCAGCAGGTCCAGATCGACCCGGTTGACCTTTGTCACCGGTTCCAGCCGGTCCGGGTCCACATGCCAGACGAAAGCCGGTGCCGCGCCGAAATCCGGGGCTGCCAAGGGGGCTGGAGCCATGCGCTCCAAGGCATCAGCAATGCGGTTCAGGGCTTGGTCATCCATCAGGGCCTCCGACTGTTTTGGGGTTCAAACCATGATCAGATGCAAGCGGCAAGGCCCATGCATGAAAAAGGCGCGCCACCGGTGAGCGCGCCTGATCAGGATTAAGCCGGCTTACTTGCTTTCTTCGTTCACGATATCGGCGTCCGCTTCTTCTTCGTCGTCATAGTAGCCGTCAGCGCGCAGCTGTTCTTCGCGCTTTTTCTCGACACGCGCTACGAGGAAGATCGAGATTTCGTACAGTCCATAGACCACCACGAACAGGATCACCTGGGTAATCACATCGGGCGGTGTTACAATTCCAGCCAGAACCAAAATCGCGACCACTGCGTACTTGCGAACGGCACCCAAACCTTCGGCGCTTACCAATCCGGCTTTGCCCATCAAAGTCAACAAGACAGGTAGTTGGAAGCAAAGTCCAAACGCCACGATAAACTTAATAGTCAAATTCAAATACTCTTGCGCCGAACCTTGAAAAACAACGCTCAACGGGGCCACATTGGCTTCGTCAATTACAGCTTCACCTTCACTTCCAAACTGTTGAAAGCTTAGGAAGAAATCGTAAGCCAGTGGCGTAACGATGTAGAATGCAAAGCTTGCGCCTAGCAAAAACATGAATGGCGACGCTAGCATGAACGGTAGGAATGCACTCTTTTCCGTTCGGTACAAACCCGGAGCTACAAAGCGCCACAGCTGCAATCCAATGTAAGGGAAGGCCAATATAAAACCGCCAAACAAGGATACTTTAATAGCGACAAAGAAACCTTCCTGCGGGGAAATGAAAATCAACCCGCAGTCCTGGCCTCGTTCAAGCAAAGCGTCACACAAAGGTGCCGTGAGAAAGTTGAATATCGGTGTAGCGATTGCGAAACAAACAAACATACCGACGATGAATGCCCCAACACAGTGAATCAACCGCGTGCGCAGTTCTGCCAGATGCTCGATCAATGGGGCCGAGCTGTCCTCGATCTCGTCGGTTTTGGTCATGTCTTGCTTTCGGTTTTCAACGCGGCCTCGGCCTCTTCGGCTTTGGCTAGGGCGTCAGCAGCCTCTTTCGCCTTGCGTTCAGCCGCCGCGCGTGCGGTCGAGGCTTGAATCTTCTTGGCCTGCTCGGCGCGTTCGGCCGCCAGTTTGCCCGTTTGACTGTCGGGGTCGAACTTGGTTGGGTCCATGCTACTCGCCATATCTTTAGCGGCTTGGTTCAGACCATCAACAGCCGAACTTACGGGCTGTGACGCGGCATCTAACCCCTTCTTTATATCCGCGACACCAGTTTGATCTGCTGCTTCGTTCATTGCGCTAGAAAACTCGCGCGCCATACCACGAGCTTTACCGACGAAACGTCCTACATTGCGAAACAACACCGGCAAATCTTTTGGTCCGACAACGATCAAAGCTACGACGCCAATAACCAGAAGCTCTGTAAAGCCCAGATCAAACATCTCGGCTTAGACCTTATCTTTATCTGTCTCGGGTGTTACGTCTTTCGCCATTTCAGAAGCGTCTTTCTCAAGCTCTTCTGTGCCTTCTTTCACACCCTTTTTGAAAGACGTGATACCTTTACCAACTTCTCCCATCAAAGAACTGATTTTACCCCGACCAAAAAGAACCAGAATAACGATCGCGATTAGCAACCAGCCAACTGGAGGCACATTAGTCAATACCATAGGTGTCGTGAACATTCGATTACTCCTTCTACGTCGGCGCCGCGCGCCGGGAATAGTGTCTGGCACCGTGTCTACGCCTGCAGACCGCCAAACAACAGTGAGACAGATCAAATCCAAGCACATATCGGGCCAGTTCACATGAATTTTGAAGGCTGGATTTTCTCAACTGACAGGTTTATGTCAGTTGCGCGTGACTAGGAAGGGATCATCGAAACCTGGTCAACGGAGATTGAAATGACCCATGTTGCCGAAATCGTCACCTTTTCGCTCGCAGACAGCACCACGCCCGAGGCGTTCGTGAAGCTCAGCCAATCCACCGAAGCCTTCGTGCGCGCGGCCCCTGGCTTTGCGCATCGACAGCTGAGCCAAGGCGAGGATGGCCGATGGACCGACTACGTCGTCTGGACCGATATGAACGCCGCACAAGACGCCGCCGCGCAGTTCTCACAACAAGACTTCGCCGCTGCCTTGATGACGGCGATCAAGCCCGACAGTATCCAGATGCGTCACGAGAAAGTGCTATGGAACATGACCGCTTAAACGCGGTCCGGACGGCGTGACATGCGCCGCACGGATCGACTGTTCGATATCATCCAGATCCTGCGCGACGGCAAACTGCACCGCGCACAGGACATCGCGGACCGGCTCGAGGTGTCGGTCCGCACAATTTATCGCGACATGGATACGCTAGTCGCGTCAGGCGTCCCGGTCGAGGGTGAGCGCGGCGTGGGCTATATGGTGCGCGAACAGATCACCCTGCCCCCGGTGAACCTGACCCCAGCCGAGCTTGAGGCGCTGAACCTTGGCATGGCGATCGTTGCCCAGGCCGCCGACCCCGATCTGAAAACCGCAGCCGAGACGCTCGCAGACAAAATCGACGCAGTTCTTCCCACGCAGGTGATCGCCGAGGCCGACGCCTGGAAATTCGCCGTCTACCCCTTTGCCGATGCCGCGCGTGGACTGGCCCATATGGCCCCGATCCGCGCCGCCATAAAATCGCGCCAGAAACTGCACCTCAGCTACCGCCGGATCGACGGCACACTGACCGACCGCACAATCCGCCCCCTACACATGGAATATTGGGGGCGCGTTTGGACCCTCACCGCCTGGTGCGAGCTACGTCAGGGCTTCCGCGTCTTCCGCATCGACCTGATCGAAGCTGTCCATCCCCTGCCCGAACTCTTCACAGATGAACCCGGCAAACGCCTGAGCGACTTCGACCCCAAAGCGTGATCCGCCCTTCATCTGGCCAAAAATATCCCCGCCGGAGGCATAGCCCGGAACGGGCCATTTCCTATTTCAAAAAAGGCTCAGGATCGACCGCTTCGAACCCTTTGCGAACCTCGAAATGCACATAGGCATTGTCACCGTCCCGCAGGGCGGCAATCTTCTCACCGCGACGCACCCGATCTCCCTTTTTAACAGTGATACCGTCCACATTGGCATAAACAGTCAGCAGATCATTGTTGTGCTTGATCACAATGATCGGAACCTGATCTGCATCCGCAGTGATCGCCGCGACAGTGCCGCTATCGGCCGCTTTTACCGCGGTGCCCGGAGCCGCCGCGATATCGATCCCCTCGTTCTTGCCTTTCTGGTAGGTCCGAATGATCGAACCAGTCACCGGCAAACCCAGCGCCGAGTTGCTCTGAGACGTCGGCGCTTCCGCTGTCACATCCGGCGCAGGCGGGGCTGCCACAACCTCTTCGTCAGGCAAAGGCTGGGTGGCACTTGGAGGCGTCGGCGTGGGTGAGCCTTCACCCGGCTGAGTCACATTAGTCGCCGGTTCCTCTGTCTGGCGTGGCGGCGTCTGGGTTTTAACCGGGATCAGCAAATACTGGCCTTCGCGCACGGTGAAATCGGAATCCAATCCGTTCCAATCGGCCAGTGCATCCACCGGCACGTCATAAAGGCGCGAAATCGTAAACGCGGTTTCCCCCCGCTTGACCTGATGCCGGATGGGCTCCGGCCCCGAGGCCACTGGTGCAGGCGCTGCCGCCGGCTGCGCAGGCGCAAGGGTCGAGGTACGCACAGACCCATCGGTCGGTGCTTCATCAATCGCAGTCCCGGCAATCGTGGCAATATCGACATTGCCCGACGACGCACTGACCGCACGCGGCAACGCGATCACCTCGCCATCCCGCAACGTATCGGTCGGCTTCAAACCGTTGAATACGGCCAGTTCCCCTTCGGGCAATCCGACCCGCGCCGCCACGTCGCTGACCTTGTCGCCGCGCCGAGCGATGGCGACTTGGTAGGTGGGATAAGTAATGACCCCGCGTGCATCGGGCGCAGGGCGCCTTGTGGTGGCCGATTGCGCCGCGTCAGCGGTCGAAAACCCGCCTACCTGACCGCGCAGATCATAGTCCAGCGGGCCTTCACACCCGGCCAGAACCACCATTGCCACCATGCCGCTTGCGCAGCGGAGCGTCGCTGATTTGGAAACTGCTCTCATTTTACCGTCCTCATCACCTGCCCCTGTTGACCGGGGTTCGGGTGGGTTCCTCAGAATAAACTTCTACGCCTCGTCTTTTCCCAGCCCTTCCAGCAAGGGCACGAAACGAACAGGCAACAATTCGTCATAGTCCAGGCCGGTTTCGGTCCGTCGCACACGGATCAGAGTTTGAACCGCATCCGACTGCCCCACCGGCAATACCATGATACCGCCGATTTTGAGCTGCGCCAAGAGCGGGCCCGGAGGGTCCTCAGCCGCCGCGGTCACAATGATACGATCAAACGGCGCCTGTTCAGGCAAACCAAATGAGCCGTCCGTCAACATCGCGGTCACATTGGTCAGACCCAGCTCGCGGAACAACGCGCCGGTTTCCCGCACCAATCGCTTGTGACGCTCAACTGTGTAGACCCGGCGGGCCAACTTGGACAGGATAGCCGCCTGATAGCCCGACCCGGTCCCGATCTCGAGCACAGTATCGCGTGGCCCCACATCCAGCGCCTGCGTCATCAGCCCCACGACCGACGGCTGGCTGATCGTCTGCCCGCAAGCAATCGGCAACGGCGTGTCCTCATAGGCGCGCTCGGCAAACAGGCCCCTGACGAACTGGCCCCGGTCGATCTGTTCCATCGCCGCCAACACACGCTTGTCTGTCACGCCACGTGACCGAAGCGCAAACAGGAACTGCATCTTGGTTTCTGCACTCAAGCCCGTCATTCGATCGACTTCAAGGTCTCAAGCGTGTCATGCGCTGTCAGGTCCGCACGCATCGGCGTGACCGAGATATAGCCCGCCAGATTGACCGCCGCATCCGTCCCGGGCGCGGTCGGATTGTGCTGATAGCCGCCCTTAATCCACAAGAACCGCCGCCCTGAGGGCGAGCTGTGTGGTTCGACCGAGAAATGCGTGTCACGGCGAAAGCCCTGCGGCGCCACGCGGGTGCCCAGCACCTCATCTGCGGGAACGGGCGGGAAATTCACGTTATAAAACAGGCGGTAATCGCCCTGCTGGGCCGGGGTCGCGTCCAAGATCTTGCGCACAAGATCCGCCCCAAACCGGGCGGCGGCCTCGAACGGGTCGTCCAGCCCCAGATTGCGCGGGCCAAAGTATTGCGACAAGGCTATCGCAGGGACACCCTGCAAAGCGGCTTCCATCGCGCCACCGATCGTTCCGGAATAGAGCGTATTTTCGGCCGAGTTATTGCCCCGGTTCACCCCGGACAACACCAGATCGGGCAGTGCATCCTTCATCACATCATGCAAACCGGCCAGCACGCAATCGGCGGGCGAGCCCTCGGCGGCATAGCGACGTTCACCCAGCTTGGCGACCATCATCGGATGGGTATAGCTGATGCAATGGCCCACGCCGGATTGCTCGAATGCTGGCGCGACGACCCAGACCTCTCCGTCGGGCCCGGCAAGCTGGGCGGCGATTGCCTCAAGCGTGATAAGGCCCGGTGCATTGATGCCATCATCATTGGTCAGAAGAATACGCATATGCCCCATCCATCCCTGCGTTTCTCCCTTGATAGACCCGGCCCCGCGCCTCGGCAAGCGAAGCGCACGCGCAATCTGCGGCATTCGCGCACCAGTTGGGTCTAAAATGCCACGTCAGGCATTATTCGGGGAAAACAAAGCACCGGTCGCGGCGAATGGTCAGCCACATAACGCGCCCCGGCTGCGGCACAAAGACATTCGGCACCGTGGCCTTCAAGATCGAACCGTCATAGTCCATGCGGAACTCAACCAGGCTTTCATTGCCCAGAAAGCGCGCCCGCTGGACCACGCCACGCGCGGCCACCCCATCAGTCGGTGTGGGCAGCGGTCCTTTGCCGTTTCGGTCGAAATCCAGTTTGACGTGCTGCGGTCGGAAGACGATCTCAACGTCCGTGCCGTCAGGTACACCCGGCGCAAGAAACTGGCCGAATGGCGTTTCCGCCAGAGCTCCGTTAACTTGCGCCTTCAACACATTGACATCACTGAAGAATGCAACCGCCGCTTTATCCGCTGGCCGGGTATAGACATTATAGGGCGCGCCTTGCTGCACGATCTTACCACGCCGCATCAGGGCAATCTCATCGGCCATGCGCATCGCCTCTTCCGGCTCATGCGTCACCAAAACCACAGCGGCGTCTTCTTCTTTGAGGATTGCCAGCGTTTCATCCCGGATACCGTCGCGCAGACGATTGTCCAGCCCCGAGAACGGCTCGTCCATCAACATGATCCGGGGACGCGGCGCCAAAGCCCGCGCCAGTGCGACCCGTTGTTGTTCGCCACCCGACAGATGATGCGGATAGCTGTCGACGAAGCGCATCAGATCAACCTTGGTCAGCAATTCCTCGACCCGCGCGCGTTTTTCGTCCTTGTGGCCCTTCAGACCGAAAGCCACGTTGTCGGCCACGCTTAGATGGGGAAACAGGGCAAAGTCCTGAAACATTAGCCCAATCTCGCGCCGCTCGGGCGGGACACGAAACACCGTGTCGCAGATCAGCTTGCCATCCACATAAATCTGGCCGGACTCCTGCATCTCGACCCCGGCGATCATACGCAGCGTGGTCGACTTGCCGCAGCCCGACGGCCCCAGCAAACACGTCACCTGCCCCGCCTGAACACTCAGCGAGACATCATCCACCACAATGCGCCCTTCATACCGGGCGACCAAATTGCGGATTTCCAGACGTGGAGGCGTTGAATTCACTGTCACCGAAGGACCCCGTTGCCTTTCCCGATCAATTTCATCGGGCTTAGGCGGGGATAGCAACCCCGCCGTTCAGGCGCAAGCGGTCAGCAGCACCCGCCCGAGACGGCTTCACCGGTGCTGGCATTGGTGGCTTCGAATGGGCTTTCCCCTCCACAACCTTCGAAGATGCCATAATGGGTCGAGAAATCGCCGATAAACTCGAAATGGCGCGCAAATCGCGTGTCTTTCAGCATCATCCAGGTGTTGCCACACACCGGAAAGACCTTGCCCGCCTCGATCGCGTGATGGTCGTCCAGCTCGAACAGATGCGGCGCGTGGGGGATCGTGCCCTTGTAGATCACCGCTTGGCCGTAATCCTCGCAAGCTGGTTCCAGTTCGGGCAGTTTGAACAGACGATACGTGGCCGACAGGAAGCTCAAGGGCGCAACCCGCTCTTCCAGCACCGGGTTTTCGATGGTCAGCGGGCGATGTGTCACTCGGCGCGGATCGGCAAACCCGGCCTTGCGCGAGATCGACAGGAAATCATTCCAATAGAGCGCGCCCGACAGGCACTCCCCATACAAAACCTCATCCTCGGCCATTGCGGCGGGGATGCGGCGGTCAGCATAGACGTCCGAGAAATACTTCTCGCCGCCATCTTTCAGCAGACGGTGCGCGCCGCGCAGAACGGCCTCTTTATCGGTGGCCAGATTGATCACGCAGTTCGAAACGATGATGTCGAAGGAACCGGGCTCAAGGTCCAGCTCGTCCAGCTTTTCGATATAGCCGTTGTGGAATTCCACATTCGACGCACCATGGCCGAACGCTTGCGCGTGATATTCTTGATGAGCGCGGGCCACATCCAACTGTTCGGGCGTCATGTCCACGCCGACCACGCGGCCATTTTCGCCGACCATCGCCGACAGCGCATAAACGTCGCGCCCGGCACCACAGCCCAGATCAAGGATGCTCATCCCTTCCAGATCCAGCGGTGCAATCAGACCGCAGCCATAGTAACGCGTCAGCACATCATCATGAATTTTTGAGAGAATTTTCTTTACATGATCCGGCATGTCATCGGGCGTGCAGCAGGCATTGGTCTGCAAATCCGCGCTGCTTTGAAGGACGTCACCGTAATAGTTCTGCACCGATTCATGCTTCATCGAAGGTATCCCCTGTGTCTGGTAGGGGATCAGCTAATGCAGCAAGGGCCGTGGCGCAATCCGCACATGTGCGATTTTACAAAAGCGTTACCCGAGCAGGTCGAAATCCACGGCAGCGCGCACCTGCCCGTTCACCTGAACCTCAAGCCGGTGCGGACCCGGCACCAGTTTGAACGTGGTGGCATTGCCCTTCAGCTTGTGGGTCTTGCTGAGCGTCAGAGCGCCATCGCGCAGCGCGGTCTGTTTCAACTTATGCACCTTGGCCGAGGTTTTACCGCCAGGGCGTTGAAAGTGAATGATATAATCAATCAATACAGGCTGATCCCCGGTCCCGCCAAGGAATACATCGAAGGTCAACGCTCCTCCGATTCTGGCCTCATCGTTGACCTGAATGTCGGCCGAGATCGCCGCATCAGGATCAAACCCAAGCATCTTCATCGCATCGGGATGGCCGGATTTCACTAGTCCGCGTAGGGTGTGGCTAGTCATCCAGCGCAACTCATCCGCATCCTGACCGCCCTCGCGCCATTGCAGTAAACGGTCCAGCACCAGATCGGGGTCTTTCTTGGTGATATCGTTCAGATGGTTCGCCACCGACCGCGTCACGTATCGCGTCGGATCGCTGTGCAGGCGATCCAGCAAAGGCAACGGGTCGGTCAGTTCCAGGCCCACCGCCTGCCCCCATGGCAAACGCGGGCGAGTGCCTTCGCTGACCAAGCGCCGAACATGATAGCTGTCATGCGCGCACCACGCCTGCATCCTGTCCAGCACCTTGTCCTGATGGGCGTTCAGGAACGGGCGAATGGCCCATTCCATCGAGAATCTCTGCGTCAGTTCATCAAGCACGTCCAGCGCCAGATCCGGATGGTCGAGGCCAACGGCCACAACCCAATCACCCAAAGGCGCAAAGATGAAATCACCGAAATCATCATCTGTCTTTGACGGGTCCAGCGGCGGTGGCAGCGCACTTAACAGCCTAGGCGCAATGTCCGGCAGCGCGCCGGGGATGGCCTGTTGCAGGCATTCGGCGATCCACGCCATGCGCTCTTTCAATTCCAGATCCAGCAGGCGGGACATGACCTGCGCCTCGAACGCCTCTGCATCGAAGTCAGCATCCGCCGCTGCAAAAAGCCCCGCCAAATAGCGGGTCTTTTCTTCGTTAAACAGTTGGTCTTTTAATGAAAAATTCTGCGTCATCGTTTACATCGTCAGGTTGGTTCCACCGCCGTCCAAGAGGATGTTCTGGCCCACAATAAAGCCCGCGTGCTGCGAACACAGAAAGGCGCAGGCGGCCCCAAATTCCTGCCGTGTGCCATAGCGGCGCGCAGGGATCGTGGCGGCGCGCTCTGCACGGGCGTCTTCCATCGAGATGTTCTTTTGCAGCGAAACCGCACTATCTAGGGACTCCGCGCGGTCAGTGGCGTGGATACCCGGCAGCAGATTGTTGATTGTCACCCCTTGCGGGGCTACCTGCCGCGCGGTTCCCGCGACGTAGCCGGTCAACCCAGTCCGCGCCGCGTTCGACAGGCCGAGCACGGCAATCGGCGCGCGCACCGATTGCGAAGTGATATTGACCACACGCCCCCAGCCCTTTTCCATCATCCCCGGCAACAATGCCTTCATGAAAGCAATCGGTGTCAGCATGTTGGCATCCAGCGCCTTGATGAAGTCTTCACGCTCCCAATCCGACCACATACCCGGAGGCGGACCGCCCGCATTTGTCACAAGGATATCAACACCCTGCGCGGCTTCGATCACCTGCGCCTGCCCCTCGGTCGAGGTCACATCACAGGCCACCGTCTGAACATCAACGCCATAGGTGTCCCGCAAGCGCGCGGCTTCGGCCTCAAGCGCCTCGGCTCCGCGGGCGTTCATCACCAGATTGACACCGGCCTCGGCCAAAGCTTCGGCACAGCCCAGACCCAAACCCTTGCTGCTGGCACAGAGCAGCGCGCGTTTTCCTTTGATACCTAGATCCATCTGATCCTCCCCATCTGTTATTGTTGCCATGTCTAGCACCGGCCAGACAGAGAAGACCAGATTTCAAGCAATATCAGTAAAAGAACTCTTCCCGAACGATCTTGCCATTTGCGACGTGATAGACACCAACTTCTTTCATATCAAAGGCTTCACCGGTCTCTTTTACCTTACCTTGGACCTCGAAGATCACGGCAAAACGGTCTTCACCATGGGGCATCGGGTCGCTGACCGAGGCACCGGAAACCTCATGCGCGCCTTCCCACCATTCATGTTTGCCCCGGATCGCGTCGCGACCGTGGGTTTCGCGGCCCATATCCATGAAATCCTGCGCTTCGACCGAGACGGCATCCTCAGCATAGAGTTTCTCAAGATTTTCCTTGGCGCGGTCCTCGCGGCAACCTGCGACCAGCTCGTCGGCAATCTCTTTCAAATTCATTGTCTCTCTCCACTATTTGTTCACTATATGTTCCTATTGCCATAGGTGTATGATTCGAACCACCCCCTTTGTCTTGCCTCGGCAAGATTCCCCGCCTATACGCGCGATTATGCTTGATACCTCGAACCAACCCACCCTGCCGCCCGAGATCGCCCGTCGCCGGACCTTCGCGATCATCTCGCACCCTGATGCGGGCAAAACGACGCTAACGGAAAAGTTCCTGCTTTATGGCGGCGCGATCCAGATGGCCGGTCAGGTGCGCGCTAAGGGTGAGGCGCGGCGCACGCGCTCGGATTTCATGCAGATGGAGAAGGATCGTGGTATCTCGGTTTCCGCCTCGGCCATGTCGTTTGATTATGGGAACTTCCGGTTCAATCTGGTGGACACGCCCGGCCACAGCGATTTCTCGGAAGATACCTATCGCACTCTGACTGCCGTGGACGCCGCCGTCATGGTAATCGACGGCGCGAAAGGTGTGGAAAGCCAGACGCAGAAACTGTTCGAGGTTTGCCGCCTGCGCGATCTGCCGATCCTGACCTTCTGTAACAAGATGGACCGCGAAAGCCGCGATACGTTCGAGATCATTGACGAGATTCAGGAAATGCTGGCCATCGACGTCACGCCCGCCGCGTGGCCGATTGGCGTGGGTCGCGATTTCATCGGCTGCTATGACATGCTGCGCGACCGGCTGGAACTGATGGACCGCGCCGACCGCAACAAGGTAGCCGAGAGCATTCAGATCGACGGTCTGGATGACCCGAAACTAGCCGAACATGTTCCCGAGCACTTGCTTGAGAAACTGCTGGAAGAGGTCGAGATGGCGCGCGAATTGCTGCCCGCGCTGGACCCGCAGGCGGTTCTTGAGGGGCATATGACCCCCATCTGGTTCGGTTCGGCGATCAACTCGTTCGGTGTCAAAGAACTGATGGAGGGCATCGGCGCTTACGGCCCGCAGCCGCAAGTGCAATCGGCCGAACCACGTCAGATCGCGCCGGATGAAAAGAAGGTCGCAGGCTTTGTCTTCAAGGTTCAGGCCAATATGGACCCCAAGCACCGCGACCGGGTGGCCTTTGTACGGATGGCCTCGGGCCATTTCAAACGCGGCATGAAACTGACCCATGTGCGGTCCAAGAAGCCCATGGCAATCTCGAACCCGGTGCTGTTTCTGGCCTCGGATCGCGAACTAGCGGATGAAGCATGGGCCGGTGACATCATCGGCATCCCCAACCATGGCCAGTTGCGCATCGGCGACACGCTGACCGAAGGTGAGGCGCTGCGCGTGACCGGCATCCCGTCCTTCGCGCCGGAATTGCTGCAAGGCGTGCGTGCGGGCGACCCGATGAAGGCCAAGCACCTGGAAAAGGCACTCATGCAATTTGCCGAGGAAGGCGCAGCCAAGGTGTTCAAACCCTCGATTGGGTCGGGCTTTATCGTGGGTGTCGTCGGCGCGCTGCAATTCGAAGTGCTCGCCAGCCGGATCGAGATGGAATACGGCCTGCCTGTGCGGTTCGAGGCGTCTCAGTTCACATCCGCCCGCTGGGTCAGTGGTGACAAGGTGGCGGTGGACAAGTTCGTCAACGCCAACAAGCAGCACATCGCGCATGATCATGACGGCGACACCGTCTACCTGACACGTCTGCAATGGGATATCGACCGGGTGGTCCGGGACTATCCTGACCTGACCCTGACTGCGACCAAGGAAATGATGACGTGACCGGCCAAAGGGCCGCGCATGGGTGATAAATCGACCTGGGGCATCGTCTCGACGGTACGGGGGATGGCCCCGGACATCCTGCGTTTCGTGGCCTATCACCTCGACCTTGGGGTGGATCGGATGCATGTCTATCTGGACGAGCCCTGCCCCAAGGCCTTCAACGCCCTGAACCGGCACCCAAAGGTTGAGGTCCGCAATTGCGACGACGGGTTCTGGGCCAATCGTAAGCGGGAGCGCCCCGACAAGCATCAGGTGCGCCAGACAGCCAACGCCTCATTCACTTACCGAAAGGCCAGCGAAGACTGGTTGCTGCATATTGATCTGGACGAGTTTCTGTGGCCCGACCGCCCGGTAGCCGATCTGCTGGACGAGGTCGCGCAGGGTACCCCTTATATCCGCGTACGCCCGGAAGAGGCAGTGGCCGACGCCAAGGACCTGTACAAAGCCTATATCCCGTCCGGGCCTGATCGTGCCGCAACGGTGCAGGCGCTCTATCCCAACTATGGGGCTTTCGTGAAGGGTGGGTTTCTCAGTCACCTGCAAGGCAAGGTGTTTGCTCGCACCGGTTTGCCAGGCATCAACTTCCGCATTCACGGGTTGTTCCAGCATGGGGAACGCCTGATCTGCAAAGCGGAACTTGCCGAGGCTGCGCTCTGCCACCGGCACGCCCCGGATTGGGATCACTGGCTGGCGCATTACCGGTTCCGACTTGAGCGTGGGTCATACAAACCCGGAATGACGCCAAATGTCCCGCGGGATGAGGGCGGGATGAACATGAACGAACTGCTCAGCTGGATCGAAAGCGAGGACGGTGTCGACGGCTTGCGCGCGTTTTTCGATGAGATCAGCGGCGCGCACCCCGAGGTGCGGGCACGGCTGGAACAACACGGGTTGATCCGGCACCGGCCACTGGATCTGGACCGAAAACTTGCGAAACATTTCTCCGGAAGCATCTGAATTGTTGCATTAAATCTGCGCGGTATAGGGCCGCGAACACCTAAACCCCTCTTCATTTGACGCTGCCCAACGTTTTTGTTATGTCCCGCCTCAGCCGAAATGCGCGGGATGCGCATGGCCATCCGGGCCCGGCACATCTTCATACGCGCGGGCCAGGTCGAGTGTCCGCAAAAACCGGACATACATGACAAAGTTTAACGAACTGAACCTGAACCCAAAGGTCCTCAAAGCCATTGAGGAAGCCGGATACGAAACCCCCACCCCGATTCAGGCCGGAGCGATTCCGCCTGCGCTTGAGGGCAAGGATGTGCTGGGCATCGCCCAGACCGGTACCGGCAAAACTGCCAGCTTCACACTGCCGATGATCACCCTGCTGGCCCGTGGCCGCGCACGCGCGCGGATGCCGCGCTCGCTGGTGCTGTGCCCGACGCGGGAACTGGCCGCGCAGGTGGCTGAGAACTTCGACACCTACACCAAGCACCTGAAACTGACCAAAGCGCTGTTGATCGGCGGCGTCAGCTTCAAGGAACAAGAAGCTCTGATCGATCGGGGCGTCGACGTGCTGATCGCCACGCCGGGTCGTCTGCTGGATCATTTCGAGCGCGGTAAGCTGCTGCTGACCGGTGTTCAGATCATGGTGGTGGACGAGGCCGACCGGATGCTGGATATGGGGTTCATCCCCGATATCGAGCGCATCTTCTCACTGACACCTTTCACCCGTCAGACGCTGTTCTTCTCGGCCACCATGGCGTCCGAGATTGAGCGCATCACCGACACGTTCCTGTCCGCCCCTGCCCGGATCGAGGTTGCCCGTCAGGCCACCGCTTCCGAGACGATCGAACAAGGCGTGGTCATGTTCAAAGGTGGCCGCCGCGACCGCGAGGCCAGCGCCAAGCGCAAGGTTCTGCGCGCGCTGATCGACGCCGAGGGTGAAGGCTGCACCAACGCGATCATTTTCTGCAACCGCAAGACGGATGTGGATATCTGCGCGAAATCGCTGAAGAAATACGGCTATAACGCCGCCGCCATTCACGGCGATCTGGATCAGTCGCAGCGCATGAAAACCCTGGACGGCTTCCGCGACGGGTCACTGCGCCTGCTGGTGGCCTCGGACGTGGCGGCGCGAGGGCTGGATATCCCTTCGGTTAGCCATGTGTTCAACTTTGACGTCCCCGGCCATGCCGAGGATTACGTGCACCGCATCGGTCGCACAGGTCGCGCGGGGCGCGAGGGCAAGGCGATCACAATCTGCTCGGGCCGCGATGAAAAGGCTCTGGACGCAATTGAAAACCTGATCCAGAAGGACATTCCCCGGCTCGACAATCCGGTCAAGGAAGAGCCCAAGGACGAAAAGCCCAAGCGCGAGAAAAAGATTAAGCCGGTCGACGAGGCAAAGGTCGACAAAAAGCCCGAGCGCAAGAAGGACTCGGACCGCCGAAAGGACAAGGAACCGCGTGGCCGTGGTCGCCGAAACGATTCAGGTCCGGCGGTTGTTGGCATGGGTGATCACCTGCCCAGCTTCATAGCGCTGAGCTTTGACGAACGCCGCGCAGGCGTAACGGCGCTAGCCGAGGCGGACGCCTCTTAAATCGTTAGCACCAGGGCCAGGATTGAGGCCCCCAGCAATGCCATCCCGGCGATCTCGCGCCGGGTGATGGTTTCGCGGAAGAACAGGATCGAGGCGAACAGGCTGAGGATCAGTTCAACCTGCCCCAACGCCTTCACATAAGCCGCATTCTGCAATGTGAAGGCGAAGAACCAGCAAAACGACCCGCTTAGACTGGTGAGGCCTACGAAGACGCCGGTGCGCCGCGTCTCCCACACCGCGCGCAGTTCGGCGCGGTCTCGCCACAGCAGCCACAGCCCCATGCTGACGAATTGGAATGTCACAACAACGGCCAGCGTCACCAGCGCGCGGAACCATGCGTCGATCTCACCAAGCTGTAGTGATGCGCCCCGGTAGCTGACTGAGGAAAAGGCGAACAGAATCCCCGACCCCAGCCCCAGCCGTGACGCGCGATTGGTCAGGTGTTTCCACCACGCACCGTCCCCTCCGGGGTTTTTCGACAGCAACAGAACTGCCGTCAGGCCCATCAGAATGGCGACTAGCGCTCCGGCTGAAACCTGGTCGCCCAGAACGAGGAAACCGACGATAGCGGTCTGGATCACCTCGGTTTTCTTGAACGTGATTCCGACCGCGAAGTTGCGCTGCTTGAACAAGGCGACCACACAGATGGTTGCCAAGATCTGCGTTGTGCCGCCAATGGTCGCGAACAGCCAGAACAGGGGTGGCATCGAAGGCAAAGACAACTCGCTGAGTTGCAGTGCAGCCCAAAGCGCCAGAACGGCCAACGGCATCGAATAGGCAAATCTGGCAAAGGTCGCACCTGCGGCGGACAATTTCACGCTGCTCAGTGATTTTTGCAGCATAAACCGCACGGTCTGAAACGAGGCGGCGGCGATGGTGACGGGTATCCAGAGGCTCATACCGCCCCTTGTGGCCGCAATTTACCCCTTTGGCCAGAGCGGATGCGGCACCGGATCCTTGGCCTTTAGGAAATGGGCTCGAAACACCTGCGCGTAAGAGCGATAGACATAGGCCTCGTTCCGCGCCAAGTACGTGTCTTGCCCTGCGCGATACAAGGCGGGCAACCGGTACCACGGCGCCGCTGGATTCATGTGATGAACCACGTGCAGGTTGTTGTGAAGAAAGAGAAAGGCCAAGGGCCCCCGATCTTCGATGATCACCGTACGAGCCGAAGCCCGATCATGGGCGCGGTGTTCAAGAAAGGTTCGGATCTTCACCAAGCCTAGCCCCAGATATGCAGCCAGAACATAGGCCCAGATTGGCATGGGCGACAGCGACACAATCCACAGCACCACCAGAACTCCGCATAGATGCAATGCCCAGGCAAGCAGGATATCTGGTTGCAAAACGGGCCGTAACTCATTCCGTATGAACACAAATTGACCAATGGCCGGACCCAACACGATGCGCCCTAGTAACGTATTGTTCACTGCCAGCAAGCGTTTCTGCCAACCGCGCAGAGCTGCCCAGACCTGTGGATCCAGATAGTTAGATTCGGGGTCGTCATAGGGGTCGGTCAGCGTCGCATCCCGATGATGTGCCAGATGCTGGTCGCGGAACCGGCGGTACGGAATGAACAGCGTCAACGGCAACGCCATCAACGCCTCATTCAACGCCTTTTGCCGAAAGGGGTGGCCGTGGATCGCTTCATGCGTCAGCGAAGAATGCAGTGCCGCCACGACGCCCACCAATGGCACAGCGGCCCAAACCGGCAAATAAAACAGCATCGCTAACCACGCCCCATAGCACCCAAGGATCAGGGCAAGGGTGCCCCATTCAGGCCCTGCACGCTCAGACATTGCGGCCCCATGAGATACCTGCCCATATACGTTCGTAAATCACGTAGAGCGTCAGGCCGATGGCCGTGTTGACCAAAGCCAAACCGCCCCCGATCGCGGCTGAGCCGGTTGCGACCAACCCCACAACGGTCATCACCACAAGGCCCACCGCATTCCACAATACGGCCTTCACGACTGATCTGCGTCGTGTCTCCATTCCGTCACCCATATTTTTGTTATGGCTTAAGAATTACGGATCACGCAGATGGTGAACATTCTGAATGTGATTAACAAAATTCATCATCTGTGATAAAACCAAACACATGTCCGAAAATATCGACAAACGAGACCGTGCCGCACAGTTCCGCCTCCGCCTTGCCCGCGCGATGGAGGAGCGGCACGTGAGCCAAAGTGCTCTGGCGCGAAACATCGGCGTAGATCGCTCGACCGTGTCGCAACTTCTGACCGGCGACGGAGCTCGTTTGCCGAATGCGCATGTGGTTGGTGGCTGCGCGTCAGCGCTGGGAGTTTCGGCGGATTGGCTCCTGTCGCTCTCGGACCGACCCGAAAGCGCGGCTGAACTTTTGGCGGGTGCGCTAACTGTGACTGAGGCCGCCCGCGCGTTGGTGGATGAGCGGATATTCGAATGGCATCAAGAGGCCGCCGGATACAAAATCCGTTATGTTCCAGCGACTTTGCCGGACATGTTAAAGACCCGCGCCGTGCTGGAATGGGAGTATGCACCGCATCTGGGGCGGACGGCAGATCAGGCCATCGGCGCATCTGAGGACCGGTTGACCTGGATGCGCCGAGCGCAGTCGGACTACGAAATTGCCATGCCTTTGTTTGAAATCGAAAGCTTCGCAAGCGCAACGGGATATTACCGAGGGCTGGATCTGCAAACACGTCAGGATCAGATCGACCATCTACTTGCTCTGTGCGACCAACTCTATCCCCGCCTGCGCATCTATCTGTTTGATGCAAAAAGGCTTTATTCGGCACCAGTCACGATCTTTGGCCCCTTGCTCTGCGTGTTCTATGCGGGCAGTCATTATATGGCGTTCCGCGACCGCGATCGGATCGAAACGTTCACCCGCCATTTTGACACTCTGGTCCGCGAGGCCGACGTCACCGCGCGGGATTTTCCCGGCCATCTGCGCGCATTACGTGACTGTATGCGTTGAACTCAATCCTGTGCTAACGTCGCTGGGCGCGAACCCTTTCGCATTCCGATTATGAACGGAGGAGCACAGGAATGGACGCAATGCAAACCGCCCAATACGCACGGGCCTTATATTCCGCCCACGGAGACAGAGCCGAGGCTGAAGCCGCGCAGAAGATGCGCGAATGCGAGGCTGCCGGGAATATGCAACAGGCACAGGATTGGCAGGCGGTCCGTCAGACCATCCGCCAGATTCGTGGTCCCAATCAGGGCTAAATCTTGGGGTCGGGGTTGACGGTATGCCCGTCCACCGCGATCACTTGCCCAGATACCAGCCGCGCCGCGTCTGACGCCAGAAACACGGCCATATCGGCAATGTCGCGCCCCTCGACAAACCGCCCCATCGAGGTGCCTGCGGCATAGCCGTTATACACCTGATCTCGCGTCATGCCTTTGGCGTTGGCCTCGCGGGCCAGAACGCCCTCCATCCGGGGACCTTCGACCGCGCCGGGGCAGATCGTGTTGCAACGCACGCCGTGGGGGCCAAGCTCCATCGCCAGCGTTTTGGCAAGCCCGATGACACCCCATTTCGCCGCCGCATAGGGCGCGCGATTGGGATATCCGTATTGCCCGGCCGTAGACGAGGTGATGATGATCGCCCCACTGCCCTGACGCTTGAGGATCGGTGCCACGTATTTCGCGCATAAAAACGCCCCCTCAAGGTTGACCGCCAGACAGGTACGCCATTCGTCAAGCGCCACATCCTCGACCAGCGCCGTCGGCCCGGCGATCCCGGCATTGGCGCAGAGCGTATCCAGCCCACCCCATTGCGCCGCAATCTCGGCGAACAGGGCAGCAACCGAGGGCTCATCCGCCACATCCACCTGCGACCGTTTCCAATGCTCTGGGCACGCGCTTAACGCCTCGGCATCCAGATCGGCGACCCAGACCTGCGCCCCAACGGCGTCGAACACCTCGGCCATGGCCCGGCCGACGCCCGAGGCCCCGGCCGTGATCAGAACCCGCCCGCTCATGCAGGTTTACGGATCGCCGCCCCCGCGCCTTCGGGATAAGGCAACCCGGCCTGCGCCTCGGCAATGCGGGCCATGGCCGCCTCGATCTGTGGCGACGGAGCACTTGGACGGCGGGTGTCCAGACTGACATGCAGCAGAAAGCTTTCACCCGTGGCCAGCAGTTTGTCGCCCTCATACATACTGTGGAAAACGTGCAGTTTTTTGCCCTGCCCCAACAGCATCTGCGTGCGCACCTGTATCTTTGCGCCTGCATGAACCTCATCCACATAGCGGATGTGGTTTTCAGCGGTGAAGTAGCTGCCGCCCGAGGCGATATAGTCCGCGTCGCAGCCAATAACCTCCATGAACCGGTCGGTAGCAGCGGCAAAGGCCTCTAGATAACGCGCCTCGTTCATGTGGCCGTTATAGTCCGTCCAATCCAGCGGCACAGCGCGCGACAAGGTCAGGATCGGTTGGCTGAGATCAGCCTGATCGATCGTAGGCAACGCACCGGGTTTCAGCATCGCATCATGCTGGTTCAGTACCGCCCCCGCGCCATAGTTTTGCGCCTTGAGCGCGCGCATCATGCCCACGAGGTTATTGTCGCGGATGCGCTCCAGTTCGCGGATCGTATGCATCCCCGATTGCGCATCCGACTGATCGGCGATCATATCGACCAGTTCATCGGTGAACTCGGGCACATCCATCAGCTTGGTCCAAGGCCATTTCAGCGCTGGCCCAAACTGAGCCATAAAGTGCCGCATCCCGGCCTCGCCTCCGGCCACGCGGTAGGTCTCGAACAGGCCCATCTGCGCCCAGCGGATGCCGAACCCCATACGGATCGCCTCGTCCACCTCTTCGGTGGTGGCGATGCCGTCCTTGACCAGCCACAGCGCCTCGCGCCAAACCGCTTCAAGGAACCGGTCAGCGATATGCGCGTCGATTTCTTTTTTGATGTGCAGAGGGAAGAACCCCACCGATTTCAGGAGCCCCTGCGCACGCTCGACCATCTCAGGCGGGTTCTTGTCCGTCGGTACAAGTTCGATCAGTGGCAGCAAGTACACCGGGTTGAACGGATGCGTCACAACGATCTGTTCGGGCCGTAACGCACCCTCCTGCAATTCCGAAGGTTTGAACCCACTGGTCGACGAGCCAATGATCGCGCCCGGATCACACGCCTCCTGCAACCCCTTGTAAACCTTCAACTTAAGATCCAACCGCTCGGGCACACTTTCCTGAATCCACTCCGCGCCCTGCACGGCCTCAACCATATCTTCATGAAAACTCAGAGAACCCTCGGGTGGCAACGGAACATCACTCAGCCCCGGCAGCGAACGCCGCGCATTGTCCAGAACCTCCCCAATCTTGCGCTCAGCTTCAGGATCAGGGTCAAAAACCCGAACATCCCACCCGTTCAGCAAAAACCGCGCGGCCCAACCGCCGCCGATCACACCACCACCAATGATTGCCGCTGTTTTCACGTCGATCCGCCTCTTCATCTGGCTAAAAATATCCCGGGGGTTTGGGGGCAGGCCCCCAAACCGCGCCTATTTCGCCGCCGGCGCACGCTTGGTCAAACCCAGCTTCTCGCGCACCTCAGCAGGCCCAATGACCTTCGCGCCCATATTCTCGATAATGGTCCCCGCACGCTCGACCAATTGCCAGTTCTCGGCCAGAACACCCTTGTCCAGCCACAGATTGTCCTCCAACCCAACCCGCACGTTGCCGCCTGCCAGCACCGAGGCCGCCACATAAGCCATCTGGTTCCGCCCCAACGAAAACGCACTGAACGTCCAGTCGTCGGGCACATTGTTCACCATGGCCATAAACGTATTCAGATCATCCGGCGCGCCCCACGGCACGCCCATACACAGCTGAACTAGAGCGTTCGGCTCCAGAATTCCCTCTTTCACCAACTGTTTGGCGAACCACAGATGACCGGTGTCAAAAGCCTCAATCTCGGGCTTCACACCCATATCCGTCATCATCTGCCCCATCGCCCGCAGCGCGCCTGGGGTGTTGGTCATTACGTAATCCGCCTCGGCAAAGTTCATGGTGCCGCAGTCCAACGTGCAAATCTCAGGCAGACATTCCGCGATATGTGCGACGCGCTCGGAGGCGCCGATCATGTCGGTGCCCTCAGCCACCGGAAACGGGCTCTCGACACCGCCGAACACGATATCCCCACCCATCCCGGCTGTCAGGTTCAGCACTACATCCACATCCGCATCGCGAATCCGGTCCGTCACCTCGCGATAGAGGTCCAGCCGTCGGCTGGGTGCGCCGGTCTCGGGGTCGCGCACATGGCAATGCACCACCGCCGCCCCTGCTTTGGCCGCGGCAATCGCGCTGTCGGCAATCTGCTGCGGCGAGCGCGGTACATGCGGGCTGCGATCCTGCGTTCCGCCCGAGCCGGTCACGGCACAGGTGACAAATACTTCGCGGTTCATTTCCAAAGGCATGGCGTTCTCCCCAGCTTATACCCGGTTTTGCCCTGAGTTTTCCCCAGACTTCTCCCCGGCAATCGATTTGCGTTGCCTGCGACTCTGACGCAGGCTTGTGGAAACACTTGCCAGAATGCGAATCGAACTTGATGAAATCCGCAAAAAACATCCTCCAACCCGAACATCGCGCCCTGAAAACGGCTGTGCTGGTGCTGGACGACTGCAACACGCTTAGTTTTGCATCCGCTGTAGACCCCATGCGCGCAGCCAACCGTCTGGCCGATCGCCCCGCCTTTGACTGGGATTATGTCACTGCCACGCCTGAGCCCGCGATGCTGACCAGCGCACTGACCGTACCGGGTATCCCGCTGGCGCGCCTGCAAAGCTGCGACCTGATGATCGTGGTCGCAGGCTTCCAACTGGCGCGCCACGCAACCCCCAGTCTGTTGGCTGGACTACGCCGGATCGCAAACACCGGCGCCACAATGGCAGGCATCGACGGAGGCCCCTGGCTACTGGCCGAAGCAGGCCTGCTGGACGGCCACGCCGCAACAACCCATTGGGAAGATCTGGATAATTTCGCAGCCCGTTTCCCCGAAGTCGACGTCCGCCCCGACCGGTTCGCTGTCTCGCAAAACCGCCTCACCTCAGGCGGCGCAATCCCAGCGGTCGAAATGATGCTGCATATCATCGCCGCCCGCCACGGCGCAGGCTTCGCCGCACGCGTCTCGGGCCTATTCCTCTATGACGGCGCGCCCGACCCCAGCAAACCGCAAAGCCGCACCGGCGCCCCACACCGCCACACAGCGCTGACGGCCAAAGCCAACAGCCTGATGCAATCCGCGCTGGATGACCCCCTGCCGCTGACCAACATAGCCGAGACACTGGGTACCAGCCCCCGCACCCTGCAACAGCAATTCCGCCTGCGCCTGAACACCACGCCGCAAGACCACTACCTGCAACTGCGCCTGGCCGAGGCCCGCCGTCTGGTCACAGATACTGACATGCCGCTGATGGACGTAGCACTAGCCACAGGCTTTGCCTCGCAATCAAGCTTCGCCCGCGCCTTCCGCACGGCCCACGGCCTGTCGGCCCGTGACCTAAGACAAGAACGCGCGCACCCCACCCATCACTGACCGGATCCGCTTTCATCTGGCCAAAAATATCCCGGGGGAGACGCCCGTAAAGGGCGGCGGGGGCAGAGCCCCCGACCCACCGCGAAACCTAGTACGGCATCGGAAAGGCGCGATGGGCCGCGGTGATCTCGCTCAAAACTTCCGAGGACAACTCAAGATCCTTACCCGCAAGGATACGTTCCAGTTGCTTGACCGTCGTGGCCCCGAATATTGCCGACAACATGAACTTCCGTGTCTGGCACCATGCTAGCGACATCTGGACCGGGTCCAGCCCATGCCGATCTGCAATATCAAGATAGGCCGCAACCGCGTCAAACACACGATCTGACTTGCGCCCACCCATCTCGGCATTGATCGACATGCGCGATCCGTCGGGCACCGCACCGCCCTGATACTTACCAGTCAGGAACCCCGCAGCCAAAGGTGAGAACGCCATCAATCCCACATCCTCATGCACGCTCAACTCGGCCATATCGGTATCGAAATGCCGACAAAGCAGTGAATACTCATTCTGAACCGAAGCCACCCGTGGCCCCGCCCCTGCCTCAGCCAAGCGTAACCATTGCGCGGTGCCCCAAGCGCTTTCGTTGGACAGGCCAAAGGCGCGGATATTGCCCTTGTTCACCTGCACCTGCAGCGCCTCCAGACACTCCTGCATGTTGGCCAGCACTTCGTCGGTGTTGTCACCTGCCGGCGCAAAGGTCCAATTCTGGCGGAACATGTAGCTGCCCCGGTTTGGCCAGTGAAATTGGTAAAGGTCGATGCAGTCCGTCTTCAACCGCCGCAGGGATCCCTCGACCGCCTCTGGAATGGTTTGGGCAGAGATTGGAGACCCGTTCCGCGCATGCGTAAACCCTGCTCCTGAATGTTTGGTCGCCAGCACATAGTCACTGCGGCGCGACGGGTTTGCCGCGTTCCAGTTCCCCAAGATCTCTTCGGTGCGCCCCACCGTTTCGGCCGAGATCGGGTTAACCGGATACATCTCGGCTGCGTCGACGAAATTGATCCCGGCCTCCAACGCCATATCCATCTGAATGTGGGCGTCCGCCTCGGATGTCTGGGTTCCGAATGTCATGGTCCCAAGACATAGATCGGTCACCATGATGCCGGTGCGGCCCAAAGGCTTCATTTCCATTTATCACTCTCCTGAAATCTGTACGGCAGGGCCTAAGCCTCGGCCTTCTTCTCCCATCGACCCGAAGCCTCGGACCAGTATTGCGCCGAACAACCTGCGTCAGTCAGTGCTTTCCACTGCCCCCGCGCGTGCTGCACCGCCTGTTCATCATTGCCGTCGAACAGGATGCATACCCGCTCCAAAGCGTTCACTTCGTCCGGGGCAACAGCGGCACCGTCAACGGCCATCACACAAGCCGGATCGTTGCCAGCCTGCGGGCCGGTGGTCAGCAAGATGGGCTGATCCGCGTCATGCGGGCCTCCTGCAAGACCATGCGGCAGGAACCCATCCTCGGGCCCCAGCCACAGTTTTTCATCCAGCCAGTCCATCCGTGCGGGATCAGTGCCCCGCACGGCAATCCGCCACCCGGCCTGACGCGCCTTGTCCAGCAACACCGGCAAAGTGTGCTCCAGCGGGCGTTGGGTCAGGTGGTAGAAATAGACAGCCCCCATCCGATTACTCGAAATTGTCCTGCACAAACCGGCTGAGCGCCCGCACGCCCCATCCTGTTGCCCCTTTGGGCGCATAAGACGTCTCGGACGCGACCGAGGCCACACCAGCGATATCCAGGTGAATCCACGGCGTTTCCTCTTTCACGAACCGCTGCAGGAACTGCGCCGCCGTGATTGAGCCCGCCGGCCGTCCGCCCACGTTCTTCATATCCGCGATACGCGACTTCAACAGCTTGTCATAGGCATCACCCAACGGCATCCGCCACGCGCCCTCATCCTCGGCCTTGGCGGATTTCAGGAAGGCTTCGCAGAACGTGTCATTGTTCGAGAAGACACCCGCATTCTCATGCCCCAGACCGATGATGATCGCACCGGTTAAGGTCGCCAGATCGACCATGCCTACAGGGCTGAAGCGTTCTTGCGCGTACCACATCACGTCGCACAGGACCAAACGGCCCTCGGCATCGGTGTTGATGATCTCGACTGTATCGCCCTTCATGGACTTGACGACATCGCCCGGACGCGTGGCATTGCCCGAGGGCATGTTCTCGACCAGCCCAACTAGGCCGACCACGTTGGCCTTGGCCTTGCGCTTGGCCAGCGCGCGCATGGTGCCAGCGACAACGCCTGCGCCGCCCATATCCATGGTCATGTCTTCCATGCCACCCGCAGGTTTCAACGAAATCCCGCCGGTATCGAACACAACGCCTTTGCCCACCAGCGCCAGCGGAGAATCGCCCTTGTCGCCACCGTTCCACTGCATCACCACAACCTTCGAGGGACTAACCGAGCCCTGCCCGACGCTCAGCAATGTGCGCATCCCCAGCTCTTCGAGCTTGTCCTCTTCCAGAACCTCGACCTCAAGGCCCAGTTCCTGCATTTCGACCAAGCGATTGGCGAATTCGGTGGTGGTCAGAACGTTTGCAGGCTCATTGGTCAAGTCGCGCGTCATACGCACGCCGTCGGCAATGGCGTAGAGCGGCGCAAATGCCACCTCGACCTCATCGGGTTTTTGATGCGCGATCGTGACCGGAGCGGCCGCGTCGGCGTCTTTTGTCTTGTGCGCATCGAAATCATAGCTGCGCAGGGCGATACCAAGGGCCAGTTCCTCGGTCCTAATCTGGTTCGCCGCCATGACCAATAGCGCTTTGCCGCCTGCCAGTTTGGCCAGCGCAACACCGCCCTTGCGGGCCTCGGCCGGATCAGGACGGCGGGGCAGAATCAGGATGTCCAGTGCCTCGGCCACCATTCCTCCGGGCCAAGCCAGCGTGATCACGTCACCGCTTTTCACCTTGCCGAAGCGTTCGCTTTCCACCAGTCGTGCGACGGCTCCACGGGTCAGACGATTGGCACGCCGTGCCGCTGGGCCCATCTTACCATCGTCCGTGATGATTATCGCCACGCGCCCCTCGGCCTGTGCCATTACGTCGATGTCGAAAGACTGAAACTGGATCGGGATAAGACTGCTCATGGCGAACTCCTGAAAATCTGTTTCCCAAGACCTAGCCCGCGCTGCCCGGCTTGACCAGATAGCAGTTTTCCCCGACAGGCATTTGCAGTACAGTCGCGAAAAAATTCCGGCAGGTTGGTGGGAGAGTGCAGTGGTAAGACGGGGCAGGCATATGCCGTCGCATATAAGCGCGGCCTGCGGTGAATCCGACCCATTGCCTCCCGCAAATATTGGTCCGGCAGGAGGGGCGGCATGATCCTCGACCGCTACTTCGCCCGCCGATTCATGCAGAGTTTTCTGGTCATCGGCGCGATTTTCCTGACCCTGCTGATTCTGATCGACCTGATCGAACAGGTGCGCCGCTTTGACGACGAAAACCTGTCCTTCGGACGGTTGCTGCATTTGACCCTGCTGAATACCCCCGCTGCCATCAGCGAGATGCTGCCCCTTTTGGTGATCCTGTCCACAATCGCGCTTTTTGTCGGTCTGGCCCGCAGTTCGGAACTGGTGGTGACACGCGCCATCGGTCGGTCAGGCATTCGCGCACTGCTCGCGCCCGCCACGCTGGCGCTGGTCATCGGCGCAGGAGCGGTCGCCCTGCTGAATCCCATTGCGGCTGCCACGTCCGAGGAATATCAACGCCTGTCCGACAGCTACCGCAACAACGGAAGTTCGGCCTTTTCGATCAGCAGCGAAGGCCTGTGGTTGCGACAGGGCTCGCGCAATGGACAATCGGTGATCCACGCGCGGGGCACCGCGAATGGGAACACTTTGGTCCTGAACGAGGTGACGATCATCACCTTTTCACCTGACGGGACACCGAACCAGCAGATCCAGGCAGACGCGGCTGAGCTTAAGGACGGGAATTGGATCCTCAGCAACGCAAAGGTTTGGCCGTTGATCCAAGGCGTCAATCCGGAAACCAACGCGACAGAGCATGAAAGGCTGGAGATTCCGACCTCACTCACCCGTCAGCGTATTCTGGATACATTGGGCGATCAGGGATCCGTGTCGGTCTATGACCTGCCAGAACTGATCCGCGATTTGGGTGAAGCGGGGTTTTCGACCAAACAATATGAGGTCTGGCTGCAAGTTCAGCTTGCCCGGCCCTTCTTTCTAGTGGCAATGGTCCTGATCGGGGCCGCCTTCACAATGCGCCATGTAAGGTTCGGAGGCACCGGGATCGCCGTACTGTCGGCGGTTTTGCTGGGGTTCGCCATCTACTTCGTAAGAAACTTTGCCCAAATTCTGGGAGAAAACGGACAATTGCCTATCTTCGTCGCGGCCTGGGCTCCGCCATTTGCAGCCATTCTTTTGTCGCTCGGCCTCCTTTTACACGCGGAGGACGGCTGATGCGTCTTTTCGCGCGTTTATTGTTGTCTGGTGCCGTCGCGCTCACACTGCCCGTAGCTGCGACAGCGCAAGCACAGCCCACAGCCGCCCCAGTGCAGGATCAGGAGCAACAGGATGAACCGGCGTTGCTGGTGGCCGACAAGATCTTTATCACCCCCGACCGCGTTCTGGTGGCTGAGGGCAATGTCGAGGCGTTTCAGGGCGACGCCAAAGTCACCGCCAACCGGATCACGTATAACCGCGACACCGGCGAGTTGAATCTGGAAGGCCCCGTGCGCATTGATCAGGCCGGGACAACCACGATTCTGGCGGATTCGGCCACGTTGGACAGCGGCATCCAAAACGGCCTGCTGATAGGTGCGCGGATGGTGTTCGAACAGCAGGTGCAGATCGCATCCGTTCAGGCCAAACGTGCGGGCGGACGGTATACGCAGTTCGACAAGGTCTCGGCCACATCCTGTCATATTTGTTCGGACGGCAGGCCGCCTCTTTGGCAAATCCGGGCGCGGAAAGTCACGCATGACCAGCTGGAGCGGCAACTATACTTCGAAGGCGCACAGTTCAGGATTCTGGACCTGCCTGTCTTCTACTTCCCTTATCTGCGCCTTCCCGATCCGACGCTGGACCGCGCCACGGGGTTTCTGGTGCCGTCGATCCGCACCACATCGCAGCTTGGAACCGGAGTTCAGGTTCCCTATTTCTTCAAGTTGGGTGATCACCGGGATCTGACGCTGACGCCTTATATCTCGCCAGAAACCAAAACGCTGGGCTACCGTTATCGGCAAGCGTTCAAGCGGGGGCGGATCGAAATTGATGGCGCGTATACACGTGACGACCTGGAACCCGGTGAGGATCGCGGGTTCTTATTTGCAAACGGATATTTTGGGCTTAACGACGGATATCTGCTCAGTTTCAACCTGCAAACCACGTCGGACGACGCGTATCTGGCCGATTATGGCCTGCCCGAATTCGACCGCCTGCGCAGTGAAATTGCATTGGAACGGTACGAGCGCGATACCGCATTCCGCACCAGCTTTATCCACTTCAAAACCCTGCGCGACAGTGAAGATCAGGATGAAATCCCATCGCGCATCTTCGATCTGTTCTACGAGAAACGCCTGTTTCCCAAATCGGTCGGAGGCGAAGTACGGCTAGGCGTCGAGACCCACGCGCATGAGCGCACCAGCGACGAAGACGTGCTGGGCCGCGACGTCGCACGGGCGACATTCGATGCGGAATGGCTTCGCAGCTGGACTTTTGCATCCGGGCTGCGTGCCGACGCGCAACTGGGTGCGTCTGTGGACACATTCAACATTCGCCATGACAGCAATTTTCCCGATCAGGTGACGCGCACCACGCCGCGCGCCGCGCTGACCCTGCGCTATCCGATGGCACGCCGCGAACAAAGCGGGGCAACACAGGTGCTGGAGCCGATTGCGCAGGTCGGTTGGACCCAGGTTTCGACCAATGATGTGCCGCTGGATGAAAGCACCTTTCAGGAATTCGACCAAGGGAACCTTTTGTCCCTGTCGCGCTTTCCCGCACCCGACAGGCGCGAGGATGGGGTCACGGGCGTATTCGGGCTCAACTGGTCCCGATATGCGGGCAATGGTCGCCGTGCGTTGGTTACAGTCGGGCAGGTCTATCGCGCAGATGCAGACCCCGAGTTCAACCTGACCTCGGGCTTGCAGGGAACCTCGTCCGATCTGTTGCTGGCCGGGCAGCTGCAAACCGCCAATGGTTGGTCCCTCGCGGGGCGCGGTCTGTTGAACGGCGATTTCAGCTTCGCCAAGGCCGAGATGCGCGCGGCCTGGCAAAGGGAAACCGTTGGGATCGTAGGAAGTTACGTCTGGCAAGAACCCGACCCGGATGAAAATATCGACGACGAGATATCGGAAATACGTTTGGACGGGCGCTATACAATCGACCAAAACTGGCTGACCCAGGCCCTCGCCCGATATGATATTAGTGAATCCGAGCCGATCCGATACGGGCTTGGCGTCACCTACCGCAACGAATGCGTACAAGTTAACATGAGTGTCAGCAGGCGCTTTACTTCGTCATCAAGTATTGAGCCTTCGACAGAATTCGGCTTTACCGTAGCTTTGACGGGATATTCCGTTGAAGGCAGTGGCCAACAGTTCAAGAGAAGATGCAGTTGATTCCAGGTTTCTCAAGTTTCCTTCGTTCCGGTTGGCTTAAACCGGTTGCTCCGGTTTTGACCGCGCTTGTCCTTGCTTTCGTCGCTCCGCAAACGCAGGCCCAAAGCCTGTTCTCGCCTGCAATCAAGGTCAATCAGGATATCGTCACCTGGTACGAACTGGATCAACGGCAGCAATTCCTGACCGTTCTGGGCGCGCCGGGCGCATCAGACGAAGAAGTCCGCCAGGCCCTTATTGATGACCGTCTACGCCGACAGGTCATGCGTCAGGCCGGAATCTCGGCCAACCCCGAGGCCGTTCAACTGGGCATTGACGAGTTCGCAGCACGCGGCCAGCTTTCCAGCGATGAATTCCTGCAACTCCTTGCTGATGCCGGGGTATCACGTGAAACCGTACGTGATTTTATCGCCGACCAACTCTCGTGGCGTGATTTCATCAGCGCCCGGTTTATCTCGCAAGCGCGCCCGACCGAGGATGAGATTAACCGTGCCCTGGGCCAATCGGGCAGCGGCGGCCTTCAGGTTTTGCTCTCCGAAATCATCATCCCCGTGACACCGCAGACTCTGCCGCAAGTGCAATTGTTGGCCGACGAAATCGCTCTGGTTGAAGGGTTCGATGCCTTTTCAGCGGCGGCAACGCAATATTCGGCCGCCGGCACCCGCACCAATGGCGGTCAATTGGACTGGTTGAACCTGACCGAGCTTCCGCCCGCTTTGCAGCCGGTTATTCTTGGGTTGAAGACCGGTGACATCACCCAACCCATATCCCTGTCCAACGCCGTCGCACTGTTTCAGATGCGGGGCATCCGGGAAAGCGCAACAGCCGCGCCACAGTACTCCAAGGTCGATTACGCAATCTACAATCTGCCAGGCGGACGCAGCCCGGCAACCCTCGCGCGCGCAGCCGAATTGCGTGAAGAGGTCGATACCTGCGACGATCTCTACGGTATCGCACAGGATCAGCCCCCAGAAGTTCTGGAACGGATTGAGGCCGCACCAGCCGAGATTCCGCGCGATATAGCGCTGGAACTGGCCAAGCTGGACCTCAACGAGGTGTCCACGACCCTGACCAGCAACAATGGTCAGACACTGCGCTTCCTGATGCTGTGCACGCGCACACTGGACCGTGGAGAAGAAACATCGCGGGCAGACGTCGCCAACGCCCTGACGCAGCAGCGCCTGCAAGCCTTTTCCGAAAGCCTTCTGGAGCAGCTGCGCGCCGACGCCACGATCGTCGAGCAATGACAGCCCCTATCGCGCTAAGCTGCGGTGACCCGGCCGGTATCGGCCCGGAAATCGCAGCAAAAGCTTGGGCCGAGCTGCGCGACACCTGCCCGTTCTTCTTCATCGGAGACGCAGCGCATTTGCCGGGCGGGACCCCGACCGCAAAAATTTCGGATCCGGCCGAGGCAATGAAGCTTAGCACCACGGCCCTGCCCGTCCTACAGCTCGACTTTCCCGAATCCGCTCTTCCCGGCCGCCCTGCCTCCGCCAACGCGCCAGGTGTCATTGATGCAATCGAGTTTGGCGTATCCCTGGTCCAATCCGGTGCGGCCTCTGCGCTGTGTACGGCACCGATCCACAAAAAGGCTCTGATCGACGGCGCCGGTTTCGCCTATCCCGGCCATACCGAGTTTCTGGCGGCGCTTTCTGGTTGCAAACGGGTGGTGATGATGCTGGCCAGCGACCAGCTTCGTGTGGTGCCCGCAACGATCCACATTCCGCTGTCCCGCGTCCCGGCGGAACTGACCCCTGACCTCCTGCAAGACACGATCGAGATCACCGCGCATGGCCTACGCACCCAATTCGGCATCCCGAACCCTCGCATCGCCATCGCGGGCCTCAACCCTCACGCAGGCGAAGGCGGCAAAATGGGGCATGAGGAACTGGACTGGATCGGCCCCCTGATCGACGCGCTGCCCACCGATGGCTACACCGTGACCGGCCCGCACCCCGCCGACACGATGTTTCACGCCGCTGCCCGCGCCCGCTATGACGCGGCCATCGCCATGTATCACGACCAGGCGCTGATCCCGATCAAAACGCTGGATTTCGACCGGGGCGTGAACGTGACGCTGGGCCTGCCTTTCATCCGCACCTCACCCGATCACGGCACCGCCATGGATATTGCAGGGCAAGGCATCGCCAACCCCTCCAGCCTGATCGAGGCCCTGAAGCTTGCCCAACGCATGGCGCAAAGCACTTGACCCTTCACCTGGCTGAAAATATCCCCGCCGGAGGCACAAAAACTGGCGCACCGCCTCAACCCGCGCCACGGTAATCGGATCATGAGCGCCATCGACACCCTTCCCCCACTGCGCGAAGTCATCGCTGCACACCAGCTTTCGGCCCGCAAATCTCTGGGCCAGAATTTTCTGCTGGATCTGAACCTAACTGCCAAGATCGCCCGTCAGGCCGGTGATCTGACTACATGTGACGTGCTGGAAATCGGCCCCGGTCCCGGCGGCCTGACCCGTGGGCTTCTGTCCGAAGGCGCCCGTAAAGTCGTCGCCGTCGAAAAAGACACCCGCTGCATCGCGGCTCTCAACGAGATCGCAACCGCCTATCCTGGAAGGCTAGAGGTTATCAACGGCGACGCGCTTGAAATCAATCCGCTCGCCCACCTGACGCCCCCCATTCGTATTGCCGCGAACCTGCCCTACAATGTGGGCACCGAATTGCTGGTGCGCTGGCTGACCCCGCCGGAATGGCCCCCGTTCTGGCAAAGCCTCACCCTTATGTTCCAACGCGAAGTGGCCGAGCGGATCGTCGCCCAACCCGGCAGCAAAGCATATGGCCGCCTTGCCATCCTTGCGCAATGGCGGGCCGAGGCAAGGATCGCCATGTCCCTGCCGCCGGGTGCCTTTACGCCACCCCCAAAAGTTTCCAGCGCGGTGGTCCACCTGACCGCCCTGCCCGAGCCTCGTTTTCCGGCAGATGCAGCCACCCTGTCCCGCGTTGTCGCGGCAGCCTTCAACCAGCGGCGCAAAATGCTGCGCGCCTCGTTGAAAGGCGTCGCCCCCGATATCGAAGACAGGTTGCGCGCTGCTGGCATAGAACCCACCGAAAGGGCCGAACAGGTCCCGTTGGAAGCCTTCTGCGCTCTGGCTCGTGCAGTGAAGCAGCCCTAAGAAACAAAAAAACCTCGGGTCGAAACCCGAGGCCTAACTTTGCTATTCAAACCGATTACTCAGCCGCCTCCGGGGCGTCTCCCTTGTCGGCAGCGGGTTCTTCCGCTGCGGGCGCGGCCTTGGGCTTGCGCGCACGTGGCTTGCGTGCCGGTTTTTCTTTCTTCTCAGGTGCGGCGTCGCCGCCTTTGCTTTCGGGTGTCTCCACCAGACCGGATTCAGGTGCCGCATCTTCGGGCGCGAACCCCATCACATCAGGCTGCGGAGCCTCTGCCGGGTCGGCTTGACGGGCTGCTTCACGTTCCTGACGCTCGGCGCGCTCGCGGTCACGTTCGGCCTGGCGTTCGCGGTTCTGACGCTCTTGCTCTTCGCGGCGGGCTTCCATCTCGCGTTGGGCTTCGCTCAGCAGGCGCAGGTAATGCTCGGCATGTTGCTGGAAATTCTCGGCGGCCACACGGTCATTGGACAGCTGCGCATCGCGGGCAAGCTGGTTGTACTTGTCAATGATCTGCTGGGGCGTGCCTCGCACTTTGCCTTCCGGCCCCGAGCTGTCAAAGACCCGGTTTACAACGTTGCCGCCAGAAGGACGATTGCGGTTATTCTTGGCCCGCGAGCGGGATTTTGAAGATCTCATCTACTTTCGTCAGCCTTGTCTTACGATGTCGATCACCTCGCGACGTACACTGCTCAAAGGTTTTAGCTGTGACGCGGTGTCGACTTTTTGGGCTTGGCGTCAGGGGCGCGCTGTAACGGCGTCAACCTCGCTGACTATTCCTGAGTAAACATGTCCGGCAGGTTCAGACAAGGGGTTTGTCCCATTTTTCGCTGATTTTTTACATCAATCGGCAGAAATCGGCCTCAGAACGTGTCGTCATTGCGGCATTCTGGCGAAAACGACGCGATCGCGCCCATCCAGATCAGGAATAACGCGCGTCTCAGACAAACCTGCCGCATCAAAAAGCGCCGCCACGGCAGCGCCCTGCGTCGGGCCAATTTCCACCAGCAACCGCCCGCCCGGTAATAGAAAATCAGGCACACCGGCGGCGATGCGTCTATACGCCCCAAGCCCATCCCCTTCGTCGGTCAGAGCCATGCGCGGTTCATGCTCGCGCACTTCCGGGGACAGCGCCTCCATTTCGGACAGCGAAATATACGGGGGATTCGAGACAATAAGATCGAATTCACCCTCAATGTTTCCAAACCAATCGGATTGAAGAACCTCCACCCGGTCTTGTACCTGATGCTGCACGGCATTCGCACTGGTTTGCAGGCAGGCCGATTCACTCAGATCAACGCCAACACCGGACGCGCTGGTGCGTTCAGCCAGCAGAGTGATCAGAATACAGCCCGAACCTGTGCCCAGGTCCAGAACGTGATCGAACGGCTCGCTCAGGGCGGCTTCGATCAAGGTCTCTGTCTCGGGGCGTGGGTCCAGAACATCGCGACTGACCCGGAACCTACGGCCATAGAATTCACGCTCGCCCAGCAGATGCGACACCGGCACCCGAATGGCCCGCAGCGCGATCAGCTGGTCATAACGTTCGGCGATTTCCAGAGCCAATTCCTCTGGCGCGATCAGGGTGACACGACTGGCCTCGATCCGGGCGGCATGGGCAAGCAGAACACGTGCATCGCGCGCCGGATCATCGACCCCCGCCGCACGCAGCCGCGCCGTCGCGGCAACCATCGCCATAGCCGCTGTCTGCGGCCCGTTCATTGTGCCATCTCGGCCAGCAAACGCGCCTGATCGTCAGCGGTGAGCGCGTCGATGATTTCGTCCAAGTCGCCCTGCATCACATGATCCAACTTATAAAGCGTCAGGTTGATACGGTGATCCGTCATGCGGCCCTGCGGGAAGTTATAGGTCCTGATCCGCTCAGAGCGGTCCCCGGACCCCACCTGACTGGCCCGATCGGCTGAGCGTTCACTGTCGATCCGCTGGCGCTCCAAGTCATAGAGGCGCGTTTTCAGCACCTGCATAGCAATCTCGCGGTTGCGGTGTTGGGATTTCTCGGAACTGGTCACAACCAGCCCGGTCGGAAGGTGGGTAATGCGCACCGCCGAGTCGGTAGTGTTCACATGCTGTCCCCCCGCGCCCGAGCTGCGCATGGTGTCGATACGGATGTCATTGGCGTCGACCTGAATGTCCACATCCTCAGCCTCGGGCAAAACGGCCACGGTGGCTGCCGAGGTATGAATCCGCCCCCCGCTTTCGGTTTCGGGCACGCGCTGCACCCGGTGCACGCCGGATTCGTACTTCATCCGGGCAAAGACGTTCTCGCCCTTGATATGGGCCACCACCTCTTTGATGCCACCCAGATCGGAGGCCTGTTCTTCGATGATCTCAAACCGCCAGCCGCGCGCCTCGGCGTAACGCTGATACATGCGCAACAGATCGCCTGCGAACAATGCGGCCTCGTCCCCACCCGTGCCCGGTCGGATTTCCAGCATCGCTGGGCGTGCGTCGGCCTCGTCTCGGGGCAACAGCGCCAATTGCAGCGCATGTTCTGCTTGCGGGATACGGGCCCGAAGATCAGGAATTTCCTCTTCGGCCAATTCCTTCATGTCGGGGTCGGCCAGCATTGCCTCGGCCTCGGCCAAATCGGCCCGCAGCTGCCGCCAGGCCATGATCTGATCAACCACAGGCTTGAGATCCGAATACTCCTTGGCCAAGGCCGCAATATCTCCACCCGAGGCACCATCGGACATGGCCGCTTCGAGGTATTGGAATCGCTGGGTTATCTGCTCAAGGCGTTCTTCGGGGATCATCTGGGCGGTGTCCCCTAATATGCCGCTTTGGTCAAGGGCCGAGCTTGTGCTAAGATAGCCGACATGAAGGGGTTGGTTTTCGTTTTATCGCTGTTTGCGGTGCCTGCCATGGCGGATTACGTCGGGCCGGACGGCAAGGTGCGCGACTGCTATTGCACAGACAAATCAGGTGCACGCGTGGATTTGGGTGAGATGATCTGCTTGCAGGTCGATGGCCGCATGTTCATGGCACAGTGTCAGATGTCGCTGAACGTGCCAATGTGGCGCGAGGTGTCCGAGGGGTGTTTGTCCTCAGGGTTGGAGCGCAGCAAGCCACTCATCAACACGGTTACGGTTTACCCCAAAATCTGATCGCCCAAAGCGCAGGCGCGCATGGATGCGCAGGGTATCGCCGTCTTGCTGGACCGTGGTGTAGTCGGGAAAGCCGATCACTTTGCTGCGGGTAATGTAGGTGATCATCCCCTCATCCACCGACCCGGCCAGCACGGTAGTGCGCGGCGTGGCCTGCGCGATGTCGTCCAGTCGGGCAAGACCTTCCGGCCCGGTTTCAACGATGCGAATGACGCCGCCTTGCATATCCGTATCCGCCGTTGCAGTCAGCGGTATATGCCATTGGGCAGAGTCAGAGGGTGCGAGACGGATATAAACCCCCAGAGCCACAACAGCCCCGACCAGCACCCAAACGACCATCTTCTTCATCCTGAACCTCGTGTTTCCGCAGAACCTATTTGGTTCTTAGCGCCCGACAAGGCACAAAGCGCCCCTTTACCGTTACGTCACGCTAGGCAGGATGCATAGCAGTTCGAAAAGCAGGTTTGCCGCCGTCAGCGCCGTCGTCCCCGCAGGGTCATAGGGCGGAGACACCTCGACCAGATCGCAGCCCACCACGTTCACCCCACTCAAAGTTTGAAGCAATTGCAGAGCTTGCGGCGTGGTCAATCCGGCGATCTCAGGCGTACCGGTGCCGGGCGCAAAGGCCGGATCAAGGCTGTCGATATCATAGGTGATATAGGTCGGATGCTCTCCGATCTCATTGCGAATTTGTGCGCCGATTACCGTCAGGTTCTGCTGCCACAACTCCCACGCGGGGAATTGCTTGAAACCCCAGCCCTTGGCCTGGGTGAAATCTGACGCCGCATAGCCCGAGCCGCGAATGCCGATCTGAAAGGTCTTGTCGGGGACGATCAGGCCCTCTTCATAGGCGCGGCGGAAGACGGTGCCATGGGTTTCACGCTCGCCAAACATCTCGTCATTCACGTCGGCGTGCGCATCCACATGCACCAGCGCCACAGGCCCGTGCTTGGCCGCGATCGCCCGCAGGATTGGCAGGGTGATCGAATGATCGCCGCCCATCGCAACTGGCGTCACCCCCTGCGCCAGAATGGCGTCATAGCTTTCCTTGATGATCTTCAGGCTTTCTGCCAGTGAAAACGTGTTGATCGCAAGATCGCCAATATCGGCGATTTGAAGGCTGTCAAAGGGCGCGGCAAAACTGGCCATGTTATAGGGCCGTATCATCGCACTTTCGGCGCGGATCTGTTTTGGCCCGAACCGCGTGCCCGACCGCCACGAGGTGCCGATATCCATCGGAATGCCCAGCACGGCCACATCCAGCCCCGCCAGAGACTCCGCCTGCGGCAGGCGCATGAACGTGTTCGGCCCCGAAAACCGCGCCAGATCATTGCCGCTGAGGGGTTGGTTAAACTGTGTCATGCCCGTATCTCTCCCGTCCGACCTTTTGGCTAAGGTGATACCGGAAAGATGGCTAACCAATGGTTAAGGCTGCAGTTTGTTCCATCCCAAAAGACAAATAATCTGCGTCGCCACATGGGCACCGGCGATCGCCGTCGCGCCCGAGGTATCAAAAGGCGGAGAGACCTCGACTACATCGCCGCCCTTGATGTTGATCCCGGCAATGTCACGCAAGATGATCTGCGCCTGAATAGAACTCAGACCACCCCAGACTGGTGTACCGGTGCCGGGGGCAAAAGCGGGATCCAATCCGTCGATGTCGAAGCTCAAGTAAACTGGGCTATCGCCCATGATCTCTTTGATCTTTTGCGCCACGGCAGCGGGGCCGGATTCGTAGACCTCACGCGCGTCGATGATGTTGACGCCTAGCGTGTCCTCGTTGGTGGTGCGGATACCCACCTGAACGGATCGCTTGGGGTCCACGATCCCCGACTTTACCGCCTTGTAAAACATCGTCCCGTGATCCACGCGGGTCATATCGTCATCGGCCCATGTGTCCGTATGCGCATCGAATTGCAGCAGCGACATGGGCCCGTATTTCTCGGCATAGGCTTTCAGGATCGGGAAACTGATATAGTGATCCCCGCCCAAAGTGACCGAGGCCACATCGGCGGCAAGAATGGTGCGGATGTGATCGGTCAGCGTGTCGGGAAAGGCTGGGATATTGGCATAGTCATAGGCCATGTCGCCATAGTCTACGATGGCCAACTCGCTGAGTGCATCAAAGGGCCAGCCATAGGGCGCGTCGGGCGATTGCAGCGCGCTGGCCTCGCGGATTGCGCGCGGGCCCAGCCTGGTGCCGGGGCGGTTCGTCACCGCCTGATCGAACGGAACGCCGGTCACGGCGATGTCCACCCCTTTCAGGTCCTTGGTGTATAGCCGCCGCAGAAACGACGTCGCTCCACCAAAGGTATTCTCGAACGACAGCCCCTTGAGGTCGGGGTTGGTGAATGCCTCATCCACCTGAGTTTTTGCGTCTTCCAGTCCCATGTCTTTCCCTTATCAGCCCAGTGGCTGTGCCTTTTCGACGATCCGCGCAAAGAAGGATGCCCCGATGGGCGCGATCTCATCGTTGAAGTTGTATTTCGGATGGTGCAGCCCGGCGCCATCACCCTGCCCCACAAACAGATAGGCACCGGGGCGCGATTGTAGCATGAATGAGAAATCCTCGGCCCCCATCATCGGCGGAACCTCGGTCAGCACGCGCTCATCCCCCGAGATATCGCGCGCCACATCGGCAGCGAATTCAGCCTTGGCGGCATCGTTGATCGTGGCGGGGTAATTGACCTCATAATCCAGCCGAGCTTCGACCCCGTAAGACTGCGCCTGACCCTGCACGATCTGCGCCATTCGATCCATCACCATCTTCTGTACACTCGGATCAAAGGTGCGCACGGTACCGTTGATATAGGCAGTATCAGGGATCACGTTGTTCACCGAACCGGTATGGATCTGAGTGACCGAGACCACCAGATCGTCCAGCGCATAGTTGTTGCGACTGACAATGGTCTGAATCGCCTGCGCAATCCCGCAGGCTGCCATCACAGGATCGCGAGTTTCATGCGGCATCGCCCCGTGGCCGCCGACACCTTGAATATGAACTTCAAACGTGTCCACCGCAGCCATGATCGGACCGGTATTGGTCTGAAACATCCCCTCGGGCACGCCCGGCGCATTATGCAGGGCGTAGACCTGAGAGATGTCGAACCGCTCCATGATGCCTTCCTCGACCATGACGCCCGCGCCGCCGCCATCCTCTTCGGCGGGTTGAAAGATCAGGGCCACGCGGCCTGAAAAATTCCGCGTCTCGGCCAGATAGCGCGCCGCGCCCAGCAGCATTGTCGTATGTCCGTCGTGACCGCAGGCGTGCATATTCCCCGGCTTGGTCGACGCATAGTCCACCCCGGTTTCCTCAGGGATCGGCAGCGCATCCATATCAGCGCGCAGACCGATGGTAGGCCCTTCGCCCTGCCCGTTGATAATGGCGACGATGCCGGTGGTGGCGATCCCCTCGTGAATCTCGTCCACACCGAATTCACGTAGACGCTCGGCCACGAAAGCTGCCGTTTCATGGCATTCGAATTTCAGTTCAGGGATCGTATGCAGGTGCTGCCGCCACGCGGTCATATCGGCGGTATAATCGGCAATTCGGTTGACGACGGGCATCTGGGGTGGACTCCTGTTGCGGTCTGCGGAATGGATGCATCTGACACCGGAACGAAAGGGTTCGCAATGGCCGAAAATCCTCTGATCCACGATAAAGACGCAGGCATCGAACGTCTGCTGGAGATCATGCGCCGCCTGCGCGACCCGCAGACTGGCTGTCCGTGGGACATCGAACAGGATTTCGCCACCATCGCTCCCTACACGATCGAAGAAGCCTATGAGGTCGCCGATGCTATCGAACGCGAGGCTTATGACGAGCTGAAGGGAGAGCTGGGCGACCTGCTGTTCCAATCGGTTTTTCACGCGCAAATGGCTGAAGAAGCTGGGCATTTCACCTTTCAGGACGTGGTCCGCACCATGTCAGACAAGATGGTTGCGCGTCACCCACATGTGTTCGGTGACGAATCCCGCGACAAGTCTGCCGAACAGCAGACGCTGGATTGGGAAACGATCAAGGCAGCGGAACGTGCAGGTAAGGAACAGAAAGGCGCGCTAGACGGTGTGGCCGCGAACCTGCCTGCCCTGCTGCGCGCGCACAAGCTGCAAAAACGCGCCGCGCGCGTGGGGTTCGACTGGCCCGACGCCAGCCATGTTCTAGCCAAGATCACCGAAGAGGCCGCCGAACTGGAAGAGGCCCGCGACAGCATGGATGCCGACGCGCTCGAAGATGAATTCGGCGATCTGCTGTTCGTGATCGTCAATCTGGGCCGTCATCTGGGAATCGAGCCTGAGGCCGCTCTGCGCCGCACCAACGCCAAGTTCACCCGCCGCTTTGAACAGGTCGAATCCCGCCTGGCCGAACGCGGTAAAACACCCAGCCAAAGCGATCTGGCCGAGATGGACGCGCTTTGGGACGAGGTGAAAACCGAGGAACATCGCGCCAATGGCAAACTCCCGCCGGTGGATGTCGTCACAGGGGTCTGAAACTGCTGGACAAGTGCTGTGACACTTGCGAGTGTCCGCGCTTCTAGCCCCTCGGAGACGCCTATGCCGCGCAAAATCATTATCGACACCGACCCCGGTCAGGACGACGCCGTCGCCATCCTTTTGGCGCTGGCCAGCCCGGATGAGATCGACGTGCTGGGTATCACCGCCGTCGCCGGAAACGTGCCGCTGGAGCTGACCGCCAAGAACGCGCGCATCGTCTGCGAACTGGCCGGCCATACGGACGTGCCGGTTTATGCAGGCTGTGATCGGCCACTGAACCGCCCTTTGGTCACAGCAGAACATGTGCACGGCAAAACCGGGCTGGATGGTCCCGTTCTGCCCGATCCTCAAATGCCGCTAGCCCAAGGGCACGCGGTCGATTTCATCATCGACACCCTGCGCGCGCAGGAACCGCGCACGGTGACTCTGTGCCCTCTAGGGCCGCTCACCAATATTGCGACGGCTTTCACCAAGGCCCCCGATATCATCGACCGCATACAGGAAATCGTGCTGATGGGTGGGGCGTATTTTGAGGTTGGCAACATCACTCCGGCGGCGGAATTCAATATCTATGTCGACCCGGAAGCCGCTGATATCGTGTTCAAATCCGGCGCGCACATCGTTGTCATGCCACTGGACGTCACCCATGACGCGCTGGTCACGCCACACCGCAACGACGCCTTCCGCGCGCTGGACAGCAAGGTCGGACACGCAGTGGCCGAGATGACTGATTTCTTCGAGCGGTTCGACAAGGAAAAATACGGATCAGAGGGCGCACCCCTGCACGATCCCTGCGTCACCGCCTATCTGATCCGGCCTGAGCTGTTCTCGGGCCGCCACATCAATGTCGAGATCGAGACCCAGTCCGAGCTGACACTGGGCATGACCGTTGCCGATTGGTGGGGCGTCACGGACCGCCCGGCAAACGCCATGTTCATGGGTAACGTCGATGCACAGGGGTTCTTCGATTTGCTGACCGAACGGCTGGCTCGGCTATGAGTGCTGCGCTGAAACTCGCCCGGCCCGAGGATCTGGACCGTCTGATGACCCTCGTCGCCGCATTTCACGCTGAGGCGGGCATCGAACAGGACGCCGATCACCGGCGCAACGCGCTGGCGCCGCTGCTGGACGGTATTCCCCATGGCTGCGTCTATTTGATTGGTCCGGCACGTGCACCGCTTGGATACGCGGTTTTGACCTTTGGGTGGTCTGTCGAGTTCGGCGGAATGGACGCCTTTATCGACGAGATTTACATCCGCCCCGCCGTGCGTGGCCGCGGCATCGCCACCGAGGTCCTGCTGGACCTGCCCAAAGCCCTTGCCGGTGCCGGGCTGACCGCCCTGCACCTTGAGGTCGACCGCACCAGCGAGACCGCGCAGAAACTGTATCTGCGCACCGGCTTCAAACCGCGCGATCGTTATGTAGTGATGAGCAAAAAGCTCTGATAGCAGTCTTGTGTCAGCCCCCCAGCGACAGCGCGTCAGCGCATCTCGCCGCTATACATGTAGGTGGGCGAATCCATGTTCTTGACAGGGTCGGTTGCCGAAACTGACTGACCTGAAATCGGGTAAATTCCGGGTGCCGAGCAGGCCGCCAGAAAGACAGTACCGATCACTGTTGCCGCAAGAAGGAATCTGGAACCAGTCATGGTATTCTCCTTTTGAGTAGTGACCTTAGGTTAGGGTTTGGAGGCCTCACCTAAATAGGGAAAAGTTCACACAAAAATGCCTTTATGCTGCCACAATGTTGGCAACCACTTGCAAACGTTACACAATTATTTTTCGAAAAATTGAAGATTCTTTACCTTACGTCACTCGAACACAACTTTCAGGAGACAGAACGAGGACTTCAACGCGCATAAAGGGTGCGGATCGGACATTCCGCACAACCGATTCCCCACGAATTCAGGGCGAGAGACGAAAAAGCCCGGCCTTCCAGCGAAGACCGGGCCTGTTTACGTTTTTTTGGTACGATCAGCGCTTGAGGATCGACGCCCCCGCATACTCGGCGACCTCACCCAGCGATTCCTCGATGCGGATCAGCTGATTGTATTTGGCCAGCCGGTCCGACCGCGCGAGGCTGCCGGTTTTGATCTGACCGCAATTGGTCGCAACCGCCAGATCGGCAATGGTGGCGTCCTCGGTCTCGCCCGAACGGTGCGACATCACGTTGGTGTACCGCGCGCGGTGGGCCATATCGACGGCGCGCAGCGTCTCGGTCAGCGAACCGATCTGGTTCACTTTGACCAGCATCGAGTTGGCGCAGCCGCGATCAATGCCTTCGGCCAGACGTTCGGGGTTGGTCACGAACAGGTCGTCGCCGACCAGTTGCACCTCGTTGCCAATCGCGTCAGTCAGGGCTTTCCAACCATCCCAGTCATCCTCGGACATGCCGTCTTCGATCGAGATGATCGGGTAGTCCTTGACCAGCGCCGCCAGATAGGCCGCGTTTTCCTCGGAGGTCAGTGTCGTGCCCTCGCCCGCCAGCACGTATTTGCCGTCTTTGTAGTATTCGGTCGCGGCGCAATCCAACGCCAGGTGGATTTCTTCACCCGGTTTGTAGCCCGCCTTTTCGATGGATTTCAGGATGAAATCCAGCGCCTCGCGCGTGCTGGCAATGTTGGGGGCAAAGCCGCCCTCATCACCGACGCCTGTGGCCAGACCGGCCGAGGACAGCTCTTTTTTCAGGGTGTGGAACACCTCGGATCCCATGCGCACCGCCTCGCGGATATTCGCGGCCGAGGTCGGCATGATCATGAATTCCTGAATGTCGATCGGGTTGTCGGCATGTTCGCCGCCATTGATGATGTTCATCATCGGCACCGGCAGAACACGGGCCGAGGTGCCACCCACATAGCGGTACAAAGGCTGCGTGGTGAAATCCGCCGCCGCCTTGGCTGTAGCCAGCGAGACACCAAGGATGGCGTTTGCGCCCAGACGGCCCTTGTTTTCGGTCCCGTCCAGTTCGATCATCGCCTGGTCGATGGCGACTTGTTCGGTGGCGTCAAAACCCACCAATTCCTCGGCGATCTCGCCATTCACGGCAGCGACTGCTTCCAGCACGCCCTTGCCCATATAGCGCGCCTTGTCACCGTCGCGCTTTTCCACCGCCTCATAGGCCCCTGTGGACGCGCCCGAGGGCACAGCCGCGCGGCCCATGGTGCCATCTTCCAGGATCACGTCCACCTCGACCGTCGGGTTGCCCCGGCTGTCCAGAATTTCGCGTGCGTGGATGTCGATAATCGTGCTCATGAGGCCCGTCCCTGTGGCTGCAATCCGTTGCACGCCTCATACCATCACCGGGCAAAAAGTAAACCATTCATGTTAACGCTAACACATTGCGCAGCAGGTGTTTGCGCAAACCTGCGACGATCCGTCAAGCCGCAGCCACCATGACCCGCGCCAAACGACGTTCCCGCAGGAAAGTGTAAAGACCCGATCCCAGGATCAACGAAGCCCCCGCAATGGTCATCAGATCCGGGCGTTCGCCGAACATGATCATGCCCGCCGTGATCGAAAACACCAGCCGCGTATAGCGGAACGGAGTCAGCGCCGAGGCGTCCCCCACTCGCATCGCCGTGACGATGCCGTAGTAGCCCAAAACACTAAACAGGACGGCCCCAATCAACGGCCCCATCTGCGGGCCTGCGATCGGCACCAGCGATTGTGTTTGAACCACCATTAGCACCAATCCACCCAAGATCGCCGCGACATAGGCCTGCATCGCTACCACGGACGAGGCGATATCAGCGTCCAGTCGCCGCGTAATCAGATCGCGGGCGGCGATACAAACAACGCTGATCACAACCAACAGGGTCTCGGGCTGGAACCCGGCCAGACCGGGGCGGATGATCATCAAAACGCCCAGAAACCCGACGCAGACCGCACTCCACCTGCGCCAGCCGACCTGCTCACCCAGAAACAGCGCCGCGCCGACAGTTACGGCAAGCGGCAATGCCTGGAAAACGGCGGCGACTGTGGACAGATCAACTAAGGCCAGCGCAGTCACGAAGGCAATCGCACCGACCCCTTCGCTGACTGCACGGACAAGTGGCAAGGGGCGCCACGCAGCCCGATCAAAGATGCGCTTGCGCGTTACGACGGTCATCACCGCAAAGATCAGGCCGCACACCGCGCCCAGCAAAATCATGATCTGACCGGTCGGCACCGAGGCCGACAGGTGCTTGATGAACATATCCTCAAGCGCAAAAGCCGCCATTGCGCCGACGACCAACAAGATGCCGTTTACGTTGTTCATGATCCGATCCGTCAGAGGAGCGCTGTTCGCCCGATCACAGAAATCGAACGCGGCTTGGTCAGGCAAGTCCTATCCGCATGGAATACATGAATTCGCGTGCGGTCACCGTTCGCGATTCGTGATGAATCACTCCTGTTCCAGCGGAACACCATAGAGTTCCAGCCGGTGGCCTTTCAGCTTATAGCCCAGCTTGGCCGCGATCTTTTCCTGCAAAGCCTCGATCTCGGGGTCGACGAATTCAATGACCTGCCCCGATTGCATGTCGATCAGATGGTCGTGATGGTCCCGTTCGGCATCCTCATAGCGCGCGCGGCCATCACCGAATTCCAGACGCTCGAGAATCCCGGCTTCTTCGAACAGCTTCACAGTGCGATAGACCGTCGCGATAGAAATCCCCGCATCGACCTTTGAAGCGCGGGCATACAGTTCTTCTACATCCGGGTGATCCTCGCTTTGTTGCAGCACTTGGGCGATGGTGCGGCGCTGACCTGTCATGCGCAGGCCCTTGGCCTCGCAACGGGCGATGATCGTGTCGGACATGAGTGACCCTCGGGGTGTATTCGGTTCTCTGTCTTAATACGTCTGCGCACTCTGCGCCACAGGGGAATTGTATCTTAGGCAACGCGCCGCAGGTCGGCCCAGATCGGCAAATGGTCCGAGGCAATATGCGCAGGTCGCGCATCGTGAACGCCGTGCACCACTGCCTCAAGCCCTGCGCCCAGCGCGATGCGATCCAGCGCGCCCAAAGGCTGCGCTGCGGGAAAGCTGGGAACCGGAGGAAGAAACCGCATGTCTGGCGCCAGATGGTCCAGCACCGGCTGACGCGACCATTCGTTGAAGTCCCCGGCCCAGACCGTGGGCATCTGCGTCAGGTCAACGTCACAGCGGCGGATATGGGTGATCTGCTGACGGCGCGATGCGGGCAGCAGACCCAGATGCATGCCCATCACGCGCAGCGGCCCGATGGGGGTGTCGAATTCAACCCGCACCGCCCCCCGAGGCTCCAGCCCCGGAAGGTCGTGATGTCCGGTCTGTCGCACTTGGATCGTGTCGCCCTTCCAGATCACCGCATTTCCATGCCAGCCCAGACTGCCTGCCCCACCAAGATCTACAATCTGCCATCCGGCCTCGTCCAGCATGAAATGCGGCAGGGCTGCGGGGCGCGGTGGCAGGCGTTTGTCGGCCTCCTGCAACACCACGATATCGGCCTTCATATTGTCTATGACCTGCATGATGCGCTGCGGCTGGCGGCGGAAATCAAGCCCGACGCATTTCTGGATGTTGTAGCTGGCAATGCGAAGCGTTGGCGTGGATGTCATAGCGCTCGGATCAAATATCTGACCACAACAGTGCCACGCCCTGCGCCCAGCGCAACAGTAAATTTCCGCGCGTGTCGAAAGGATCGGATGTGCAAGAGGGTTTTCGCCTTGTATACCCTTTGGCATAACAGTCCATACACCGCCTGCCCAAACCGAGGACCCCACGTGAGCACCACCTTCGCGACCCTGGTCATTGCTGATATTTCCGGCAGCACGCCTTTGTACAAGGCCGTGGGCGATGCCGAGGCACAAAGGCTGATCCAGTTGGAACTGGATCGCCTACGGCGCGTCCTGTTTGAGCATGGCGGGGTGCAGGTCGGTCAGAAGGGGGACGATGTTCTCAGCTATTTTAAGGATGCGGATGCGGCAATCAACGCCGTTCTGACCCTGATCGAAGGATCACCGGAAACCTCGCTGTCGGTCCATGTCGGCGTTCACTGTGGGCCGATCGTCATTGCGGAAAAGGGTGTCTATGGCGAGGCCGTGAACGTAACCGCCCGTCTTGCCTCTGTGGCCAATCCCGGCGAGGCCTGCGTCAGTGACGAAGCCGCCGCGTTGCTGCACAACGGCGCGCGCCAGATGCTGACCCCGCTGGGTCAGCTCAACCTCAAGGGTTTGACCGAACAATTCGCGGCGCATTCGCTGATCAGCCCTACGGCAAATTCCTTCACCCAAACCCGCCTGCCCCAATCCTATGGCCGCACCGAAGACAATCTTGCCGCACCCGAGCATCTGACGCTGGTCCTGCGACACGAGGGCCAAAGCTGGAGCTGCCCCGACAATGGCGAGCTGACGGTTGGTCGATCGCCGGGATGCGACGTGGTGCTCAGCCAGCCTTGGGTGTCCCGTCTGCATATGGTGATCACCATGAAAGACGGCAGGCTGATCCTGTCGGATCGCAGCACATCAGGCACCTATGTCAAATCCGAAGGCGGGCGGGAAATCCAGCTTAAGCGTGAAACTGTCATGCTGGCTGATAGCGGCCTGATCTCTCCCACATTGCCCCTCGAACATTCCGAGGCCTGTTTAGAATTCGAGATCCTAGGCCGTCGTCAGGTGCCGCAAAACGTGGCGTGAACCACTTCACCTTCCGAAGGCGGGCGCGTCAGGTCGATCGCTTCAGGCTGATCCTCATAAGGGCGCGACAGCACGTCATTCAAACGGTGGAACGGGGCATAATCGCCCCGTAAAGCGGCTTGTATCATCTGCTCGACACGGTGATTGCGCGGGATGAAGACCGGGTTCGCCGACATCATGGTGGCACGTGGATCGTTTTCCCGCTGCAGCCGCGCCTTCCAAGCATCGGTCCATTGATCAAAGGCCTGCGGGTCTGTGAACTGATCGCGCGCAGTATCACCGCCCAGCGCGCGGAAGGTATTTGTAAAGTCAGCCTGGTTCTGCGCCATTCGCGCCAAAAGGTCCGAAACCAGTTGCCGATCTCCGTCCTCCTCGGTCACAAGCCCGATCTTGGCCCGAAACCGCGTCAGCCAGTGCTGTTCCAGCAAATCGGGCATGGCGTGAACGATCTCGGTCGCTTCTTCCACAGCGGCCTCTTTGTCGTCCATCTGCTGGATCAGGGCCGTCGCCAGTTGCGCCAAATTCCACACCGCGATGCCCGGTTGGTTCGAATAGGCATAGCGTCCCATCCGGTCGATCGAGCTGTAGACCGTGTTCGGATGATAGCTGTCCATGAAGGCGCAGGGGCCGTAGTCGATGGTCTCGCCGGCGATCGAGCAATTGTCGGTATTCATTACACCATGGATGAAACCCACGCTCATCCACCCGGCAATCAGTTCAGATTGCGCCTGCGCCACGGCGCGCAACAGACCCATAGGACCCGCAGCCTGCGGAAAGTGGCGTTCGATGGCATATTCAGTCAGGCGGCGCAGGCTGTCCAACTGCCCCCGCGCGGCAAAGACCTGAAACGTACCCACGCGCAGATGGCTACGTGCGACGCGGGTCAGAACCGCGCCCGGCATGGGTTCTTCGCGGAAAACAACCTCGCCCGTCTCGACAGCAGCCAAAGCCCGCGTCGTGGGGATGCCCAGAGCGTGCATCGCCTCGGACACCACGTATTCGCGCAAAACAGGCCCCGACCAAGCGCGCCCGTCCCCCTGACGGCTAAAGGGCGTGGGGCCAGACCCTTTCAACTGAATATCCCGGCGCAGACCGTCTGTTCCGACGGTCTCACCCAGCAAAACGGCACGCCCGTCCCCCAATTGGGGATTGTAGTTGCCGAATTGATGCCCTGAATAAAGCTGCGCGATGGGTTCGGCCCCCTCGGGTAGCGTATTGCCAGCAAAAGCCTCGGCCATATCCTGCACCTCACCCGGGGTGATCCGCAGGACCTTCGCCAGATCGGTGTTAAAGGCGATCAATTGCGGCGCGCGCACAGGCACTGGGGCCTGCCGGGCGTAGAAGCTGTTGGGAAGGCGAGCGTAGCTGTTGTCAAATGGGATCGTCAGGGTCATGCGCAAAAGATATTCCTCATCCACGCGAATACCATAGCGGATCACGCAATCCCGTGCATAATCGCCCCAAACACCCCCGAGGGCCCCATGACCGCACAAGAGATCATCGACCACCTGAACCTGCAACAGCACCCCGAGGGCGGCTGGTTCCGCGAGACATGGCGCGCCGACAACGCAGGCCGCGCCGCCGGCACCTGTATCTACTTCCTACTGGCCGAAGGGGAACGCAGCCATTGGCACCGCGTCGATGCGACCGAGATCTGGCTGTACCACGCGGGCGATCCGCTAATCCTGTCGCTCAGCGCCTCGGATGACGGCCCGGCGACCGAGCACCTCTTGTCCCCCGACCTGACACAAGGCGCGCCGCAACTGATCGTCCCCAAGAGTCATTGGCAGGCCGCGCGCAGCACCGGCGCCTATACGCTGGTCAGCTGCACGGTTTCCCCGGGATTCGAGTTCGACGGGTTTGAGCTGGCCGCGCCCGGTTTCGACATCCCCAAGGGCTAAGCCATGGATCACCGCGCCCTCATCGCGTCGATCCCGCCCGAGGCGAAAGACAAACTGCAAGAGCGGTCCAACACGGCCGGGCTGCGGCATCTGGCGCTGTATGTGCTGGCATTGACCGCCACCAGTATTGGCATCATCGCGCAGGTGCCTTTCTGGCCTTTGCTGATCCTGCCTCAGGGTATCCTGTTGGTCTTCCTGTTCACCCTCAGCCATGAATGCACGCACAAGACGCCGTTTAAATCCCCTTGGCTGAACGAGGCCATTGGCCATCTGGTGGCGATACCGATTGCCCTGCCCTTTGTCTGGTTCCGCTATTTTCACCTGGCCCATCACAAATGGACCAACCACCCCGAGAATGATCCCGAACTGGGCGGCAAACCCAAGCCCGACAATTGGTCCAGCCTGCTGATTTACCTCAGCGGCTGGCCCTATTGGCGCGGCATGGCGCAGGTTCTGGTGCAAAATGCCCGTGGCCGGATCAACGCGCCCTATCTACCGGCGCGTCAGCACAAAGCCATGCGGCTGGAGGCGCGGGTGCTACTGGGCCTCTACGCCCTAGCGCTTGTCAGCCTGTTTATATCACCCGTGCTGTGGTGGCTGTGGCTGCTCCCCGTTCTGGTCGGCCAGCCCTTTCTAAGGCTGTACCTTCTGGCCGAACACGGACTCTGTCCGCCGGTCGCGAATATGCTCGAGAATTCCCGAACCACTTTCACCAACCGCCTGATCCGCTTTCTGGCCTGGAACATGCCCTACCACGCCGAGCACCACGCCTTTCCGAATGTCCCCTTCCATCAGCTACCCGCGCTGCACAGATGGACCCGAGCGCATTTGAGATCGACATCAGACGGGTATTCTGACTTTACAAGCGCGTACATCCGCAAAGTAAGGAACTAACAACACCGGCGGTTGCTCTGGATGGCTAGCAACCAGACGTCATCAAGCAGCTTATGACCAGAATATTATGCCAGTGCGATTTCGTTTTCGATGCCAGCCGCACCTTCCGCAAGGACATAACCAAGATCCTCTAGGGACGCGACTGACCAATCTGACAAATAGTTGGTGGCATCATACGAGCCATCATCTGCCACATACCCGATATACCCGGTCATCAGCTCATCCTGATACTCTTCTTCGTCCCAGTGTCCTCCGGCTGTGCCCGACCCACCGTCAGTCTCTACAAACAAGAAATCGTCTTCAGTGAAGTAGCCGACATAAGCTGAGTTCGCTGCATCACCGGTATAAACGCTGGTCACTATGTCATCAGTCGGCCGTCTGGTGCCATTGTCGTCCACCACAGTCGATACCAGACCGTAGTAATCCCAAAGCGTACCAAGACCCATGACATGCATCATTTCATGCAGAACAATATCATCGAATTGCCCAGCATCATGATACGCCAGAGCGTCCGCTTCATCGAACGTCATTTCTCCCAAAGCTGGCAAACCAGTATCAGAGCGTATTGCGGTCGGACCCGCCTGCCCCAGCACGCCGCCTTCTCCGTCTATGGCATCCAAATCCGCCATGATGACGAGGTCGTCGTAGAGGTTCCCTTCTCCATCGACAGCGTCTTCGATATCGCCATCAACAAGCGAAGCCAAATAGTCTGCGGACGCAATGAACACTGACTTCAGATCTTCAGGCCAGTCACCTACAAACCGGACTTCAATATTGTATTGAAGGCTGTCGTCGATTCCGTCGCCTTGACCGGTGATGTACGTGTCCGTGACAACCTCTGTTTCGGTTTCACCCCCGCCGCCTATGCCTGCTGGCGGCCCTTTGCTGCCCCTGGCGGCCGCTGACTCATCGATCATCAGCAGATCACCGCTCAAAGTTCCGATGGATTGTTTGTTATTTTCGGATTCATGCAGACGCGAAGCTCCCGCGCCTGATGACTTCACGTAGTCAAGGAAATTTCCACTGTTTTCAGATGGCATACCCTTCTCCCTCGAGCCTAGTCGAATACCGCCACCCAGTTTATTTTCGAGGATCTAATCCAAACAAAAGAAAATGACTAAAATGTGACTTGACGCGAATTTAGTGCACTCATTTCACAACAATAGACCAATAAATCTAGGCTTTGTTTGCATAAAGCACACTAAATGATAGTTATTGGTGTGACACATAGAGTGATCTAAAAACGCTTAATCGAGTCCTCAATACGCTCGACACTACTCACTACGCCTCCTCCCACAAGCGCGCTGACGCCTGTGGTTCCGGGGCATGAGGTCGGCAAGCCCCGCGCCACACGGACGGCGAGATAGGCGAAGGCTTGGGCCTCCAGCATGTCTCCGTCCAGACCCACGGTCTCGACCGGTTCGACCGCGCAATCGAGGCCCGCGCGCAGCATGTCCATCAGAACCGGGTTGCGGCGGCCTCCGCCCGTAACCAGCACGCGCGCGGGGGGTTTGGGGCAATGCTCCATCCCCTGCATCACGCCTGCGGCACACATGCCGGTCAGGGTCGCTACGGCGTCGGCGTCCGAGAGTTCCTGCACCAGACGGATCATCTCGGCAAAGTCGTTCCGGTCCAGCGATTTGGGGGGCATTTTGCGAAAGAACGGCTCGGACAGGAACAACTCCAGCGCACCCGCCTCGACCGACCCTTGGCGAGCCAGCGCGCCGTCCCGGTCCATCGGCAGGCCCAGCCGCGCCTGCATAAGGTCATCCACGGGCGCGTTTGCCGGGCCCGTGTCGAACGCCAGCAGCGCGCCAGGGGCCTCAGGGCCGTCAAAGCTGGGGTCCACATAGGTCAGGTTCCCCACCCCGCCCAAGTTCAGGAAGCACAAGGGTTCGGTCGCGCCGATCCACTTGGCGCAGGCAAAATGGAAGAACGGCGCCAGCGGAGCACCCTCGCCCCCCATCGCTACATCGTCGCTGCGGAAATCCCACACGACCGGAACACCCAGCGCCTGTGTCAGACCGTCTCCATCGCCCACCTGCAACGTCCCCCGCCCGCGCGGCTCATGCGCCAAGGTCTGACCGTGAAAACCGATCAAGTCAATTTCATCGAACTCGGACAGCGCCTCGGCATGGGCAACCGTGACCAACTCGGCGGCGGCATCGACCTCGGGCCCGTGCCACTGGCCCAGCGCGGCCCGCAGAACCGCACGCTCGGCATCAGAATAGGCCCGGTATCTGCTGGCACCAAAGCCCAGAATGCGCACACCATCGGTTTCGACCACAGCCGTATCAACACCGTCCAGAGACGTGCCCGACATGGCGCCCAATGCCCTAACCGCGCCCGTTTTGCTGATCGCCCGACCCATGTTTGCCCTCGTGTTCCTCACGCCCGTTGATCCGGCGCGTTGGCCTCAACCTGCACGGTAACGCGAAGACAGTGCAAGCCACATCGGGCGTGGCCCGCGCTTTTCGTGAAAAAGGTGCCTTTTCCTTGCCACCCCCACCGCCTATACACTGCCCCGCAACATAAACCCAAAGGGCACGGATATGACCTACCACCCCAAATCGGATTTCATCGCCACGATGATCGAGCGCGGCTTTCTCGCCGACTGCACCGATTATCAGGGCCTTGACGAGGCGCTGATCAGCGGGGTGCAAACAGCCTATATCGGTTATGACGCCACCGCGCAGTCGCTGCATGTGGGGCACCTGATGAACATCATGGTGCTGCGCTGGCTGCAAAAGACCGGCCATAAGCCGATCACTCTGATGGGCGGCGGTACGACCAAGGTGGGCGACCCCTCGTTTCGGTCGGATGAACGCCCCCTGCTGGGGCCCGAACAGATCGACGCCAACATCGCAGGGATGCAGAAGGTCTTCGCCAAGTACCTGTCCTATGATGACAGCGAGACCGGCGCGCTGATGCTGAACAATGCGGAATGGCTGGACAGTCTGAACTACCTCGATTTCCTGCGCGATATCGGGCGGCACTTCTCGGTCAACCGGATGTTGTCTTTCGAGTCCGTAAAATCGCGGCTGGACCGCGAACAATCGCTGAGCTTCCTCGAATTCAACTACATGATCCTGCAGGCCTATGACTTCCTTGAGCTGAACCGCCGCTATAGCTGCGTTCTGCAGATGGGCGGCAGCGATCAGTGGGGCAACATTGTCAACGGTATCGACCTGACGCGCCGCGTATTGGATCACGAGATATACGGCCTGACCACACCGCTGCTGACCACCAGCGACGGCCGCAAGATGGGCAAGTCGCAGGGCGGTGCGGTTTGGCTGAACGGTGACATGCTGTCAGCCTATGAGTTCTGGCAGTTCTGGCGCAACACCACCGACGCGGATGTTGGCCGGTTCCTGAAGATCTTCACCGAACTTCCGGTGGATGAATGCGACCGTCTGGCCGCGTTGCAAGGATCTGAGATCAACGAGGCCAAAATCCGCCTCGCCAACGAAGTCACTACTCTGCTGCACGGGGCCGATGCCGCCGCAACCGCCGCGGCGACCGCCCGCGAAGTGTTTGAAAAAGGCGGCGTGGGCGATGATCTTCCAACGCTGACGCTGCGCGCAGATGATCTACCTACTTCGATCGTGCAGTTGATCGTGAAATCAGGCCTGGCCAAAACCGGCAAAGAGGCCAAGCGCCTGATCGCCGAAAACGGAGCCAAACTGGATGACGCGCCGCTGACTGACGCAGGGTTGATGATCGACGCCGGTGCGCTGTCGTCTCCGATCAAACTGAGCGCGGGTAAAAAGCGCCACGCGCTGGTGCAACTGGGCTAAGCTCAGTTCTACGCTAAGAAAAACGGCCACCCAAATGGGTGGCCGTCGTCGTTTCAGGTTTGGCCTGTCTCAGCGGTTCCCACGGTTGCCATTGTTTCCGCCGTTACCGTTTCCGCCGCCACCGTTGCCCGAGCCGCCGCCCTGACCATTGTTGCCGCCGCCATTACCTGTGCCTGGGCCGGACCCGCCAGTGTTGCCGCCACCGTTACCGGGGTTGCCGTTGTTGCCGTTACCGTTTCCGGGGCCGCCATTGTTCCCACCGTTGCCATTGCCGCCGCCGTTGCCACCGCCATTGTTGCCGCCGCCGCCGTTGCCTGAGCCGCCGCCCTGACCGTTATTGCCGCCGCCATTACCGGTGCCGGGACCGGAGCCACCATTGTTGCCACCGCCGTTACCGGGGTTGCCACCATTGCCGTTCCCGTTTCCGGGGCCGCCATTGTTCCCACCGTTGCCGTTTCCGCCACCGTTGCCACCGCCATTATTTCCGCCGTTGCCATTGCCGCCGCCGTTGCCATTGCCGCCGCCGTTGCCACCGCCATTATTTCCGCCGTTACCACCGCCGCCATTGCCGGGTCCACCACCATTGCCGGGGCCACCGCCACCATCACCTGGTCCGTCGCCGCCACCGCCATCACCCGGCCCATCTCCGCCGTCACCAGGCCCGTCACCGGGGCCACCATCACCGGGCCCATCGCCGCCGCCACCGTCACCCGGCCCATCACCAGGGTTTCCGCCACCGCCCGGACCGCCGACACCCGGCCCTGCATCGGCCGACTGCTCGTTGTCACGATCTTCCCCAAGCGGAGCGTTGGATCCGATCGAGGCAGTCGGCACATCTGTTAGCAAACCTGCAAGCCCCGGACATTGTTCGCCCGTTACCTGCAAAGTGGTCAGAAAATCACTCTGTTTTTGCAACCGCTCCAAAAAGCTGGGCGTCACCTGCGCACAGTCGCACAAGGCCGCGTAATCCCCGCTTTTGGTCACATCGCGCGCGGTTTTCCAATTGCACACATAAGGCGCGGCCGAGGCTTCACCCACAAACATCACACTCGCCAAGGGGACAACTAAAAGCCCTCCGGCCGCACCTTTCAAAACATTTCGCATCACAGCACCTCCATTCACCAAACACGCGAATTGCAAAGTTTCTTCGGTCACGAAGTGGCGATTGGACGTGATCCCCACATGAGCCAAACATGAAGACGCCTTCATACTTGCTCGTGGCACTGCCCCTTCCCTGCAACCGATCACTGGACAGACAGGGGTGCGACAGGTTATTGAACAGGTGTTCATATATTGAAAAGGAGCCCGCAATGCACCTGTCCAACACAGCCGCACTCATCACCGGCGGAGCGTCGGGTCTGGGCGAGGCGACCGCGCGCCACTTCGCTGATCAGGGCGCGCAGGTCACGATTCTGGACCGCGATGCCGACCGGGGCCCAAATGTCGCCAACGAAATCGGTGGTCACTTTGTCCAGACCGATGTGACCAACGAGGCATCGGTGACCGAGGCCGTTGCATTTGCGACAAGTAAGATGGGGCGTGTCACGGCAGCTGTGAATTGCGCAGGCATCGCCTTGGGCATCAAGACCGTTGGACGCGACGGCCCGCATCCTCTGGACGCGTTTCAGCGCACCATCGACATCAATCTGGTCGGCTCGTTCAACGTCTCGCGCCTTGCGGCGGCTGAGATGGCCAAGAATGACCCAGAACCGGACGGTGCACGAGGCGTGATCATCAACACGGCCTCTATCGCGGCGTTCGACGGGCAAAAGGGGCAGACGGCCTATGCGGCCTCAAAAGGAGGGATCGTGGGAATGACCCTGCCCATGGCGCGCGACCTGGCCTCGACTGGTATCCGCGTGATGGCGATTGCACCGGGCATATTCATGACGCCCATGCTGGCCGGACTACCGGAAGAGGTGCAACAGCAACTGGCCGCCGATGTGCCTAACCCTGCTCGCCTTGGCGACCCGCACGAATATGGGAGGCTGGCCGGGTTCATCGTGGAAATGGGCTATCTGAACGGAGAGGTCATCCGCATCGACGGTGCGCTCAGAATGCGGTAAACCTGCGCCATGAACGAGCGCGAGAAAATGGAGGCCGGGCAGTGGTATTGTTGTCTGGACCCGGAACTGAACGCCTTGCGCGATCAAGCCAGACGCGCCGTTCATGCGCACAACACCAGTTCACCGGACCGGCGCACCGACATGGGGCCGGAACTACGCGCCCTCTTGGGTCATGTGGGCGCGGACTGTTTGCTAGAAGCACCGTTTCACTGTGCCTATGGGATGAACATTCATCTGGGTGACAGAGTTTATTTCAACGCCGGTTGCATCGTTCTGGATACGGCCCCGGTCCGGATCGGGGACGATACGATGTTCGGGCCACATGTGCAGATTTATTGCGCCCAACATGCCAAAGATCCGGCAGACCGCGCGCAGGGGCTGGAGGTCGGCCTGCCTGTCACAATCGGCAAACATGTCTGGATCGGAGGCGGAGCAATCCTGTTGCCCGGTATCACCATCGGCGACAATGCCACCATCGGCGCGGGCAGCGTAGTCACAAAGGATGTCGTCGCCGGGCAGACCGTGGTTGGAAACCCAGCCCGCGTGCTGCCAGCCTAAGCGCCCTCAGCTTTTTCTTCTAGCATCAGCCATTCCTCTTCGGCAGCGGCGAGTTTTTCCTGCCGCTCGACCAAAGCCTCGGTCGCTTTCTGGAACTTAACCGGCTCGCGGGTGAACAGTTCGGGGTCGGACATGAGTTCCTCAAGCTTTCCGATCTCGGCCTCAAGCCGCTCCATTTCGGCAGGCAGTCTTTCAAGGCGATGTTTTTCCGAGAAGGACAGACCCGCCTTCGGCTGTGCCCCTTGCTTGATCTTTGGCTTGGAAGGTTTTGATTTCTCGTCCTTCCTAGGCAGAAGATCACCGCGTTGTGCGATGTAATCCGACCAGCCACCCGCATAAACGGTGGCGCGTCCGTTGCCCTCCATCGCAATGGTCGTCGTGGCGACACGGTCCAGAAAATCGCGGTCGTGGCTGACCAGCAGGACGGTGCCGTCATAATCGTCCAACAGCTCTTGCAGCAGGTCTAACGTTTCCACGTCAAGATCATTGGTCGGTTCGTCCAACACCAGCAAGTTGGACGTCTTGGCCATCAACTTGGCCAACAACAGCCGCGCTTTCTCACCGCCCGAGAGGGATTTGACCGCAGCCCGCGCCTGCCGTTCATCGAACAGGAATTCCTTGAGGTAGCCGACCACATGTTTGGGCTGTCCGCCCACCATGACTTGATCGGCCTTGCCCGAAACCCGCATTTCGGGATCGCCGGTCAGGCTGTCCCACAGGGTCATCTCGGGGTCTAACTGGGCGCGGGTCTGGTCGAAGACCGCAACCTCAAGATTGGTGCCCAGCGTGACTGCGCCCTCATCCGGGGTTTCCTGACCTAGCAGCATTTTCAGTAGCGTCGTCTTGCCCACACCGTTGGGGCCAACAAAGGCCACACGATCACCGCGCTGCACCAGCAGATCAAAATTCCGCACGATGGGTATTGAGTCAAAAGCCTTGGCCAACCCTTTGGCTTCGATCACCTTGCGCCCCGATTTAGGCCCTGCCTCCAACGTCATGGCCGCCGAGCCCTGACGTTTGATCTGCGCTGCCTTCTCAGCCCGCAACGCCTGCAAGGCGCGCACTCGGCCCTGATTGCGTTTGCGGCGGGCGCTGATGCCTTCAACGGCCCATTTCGCCTCGGATTTGATCAGGCGGTTCAGCTTGTGGCGCTGCTGATCCTCTTCTTCCCAGATCTTGTCGCGCCATGCCTCGAACGCATCAAACCCCTGTTCCTGCCGCCGCACCGCACCCCGGTCGATCCAAAGGGTCGCACGGGTCAAAGCGCGCAGAAAAGCGCGGTCGTGCGAGATCAGGACATAAGCCGCGCGGGTCGAGCCCAGCTCACGTTCCAGCCAGGCAATCGCTTCGATGTCCAGATGGTTGGTCGGTTCGTCCAGCAGCATCAGGTCTGGCGCTTCGGCCATCAGTTTTGCCAATGCCGCGCGGCGACGCTCCCCGCCCGAGGCCGTTTCGACCAGGCGCGCTGGATCGAACTTCAGCCCCTCGCCTGCGCGCTCGACTTTGTACAGTTCGCCCGGCTCTAGCCCACTGGAGGCATAGTCGCCCAGTGTGGCAAAGCCCTCCATGCCCGGGTCTTGCTCCATATAACCGACCGACTTGCCCGGAGGCACCACGATGTCGCCCTGATCGGCCTCAACCAGTCCGGCCATCACTTTCATCAGGGTCGATTTGCCGGACCCGTTGCGCCCCACCAGCGCCACGCGGTCGCCGGGTTGAACCACCAGATCAAGCTCGGAAAACACCGGATCGCCCCCGAAGGTCAGGGAAATGCCGGACATCTGCAACAAAGGAATTCTCGCCATGCCCGCCAGCTAAACCGGCAGGGTCGGCGCGTCAACGCCCAGCCCTTGTTCTCGTCAAAAATACGGAATCTACCCAGCCACCACCCGCAACAGACGTTTCCGGGCTGGCGGAATCGCCCCGATCTCGAGCCCGGTAAACACGTGCAGCGTGTTCATATGCCGATCGACCACTGCATGATCACTGACCCAGCCGCCCATCAACAGATAGGTGCGCAGCAAGGGCGGCATCCGCAACATCGCTTTTTTGACGTCGGGCCGACGCCGCAACCGTGCGGCAAAACGAAAGACATCCGGTGCCTTGACCCGTGGCAACCAGCGCTTGGGCGCCAGATGACGGTGTTTTAGCATTGCAAAAGCATCCAGATACTCGGCCGTTTCTGTCCCGGCAAAGGACGAACAGCCAAACAGCATCTCAACGTTGTTCTGATCCACATAAGCCGTCATCGCGCCCCATGCGACGCGCAGTATGTCAGGATCGGTCCAGTCGGGATGAATACAGAACCGCCCCATCTCGACCATACGCCCCTGAAAATCCTCCAAAGCGGACAGATCGTAAAATTGCGCTGAATAGCTGAGGCCGATTTCGTCCCCACGCTCCATCGTCAACATGCGGAAACAGCAGACGAGTTCGCCACTGGAACGCATATCTTCGACAAGAACATGCGCACAGAGGCGATCAAAATCATCCCGATCCGTCTGATCCGTTCCAAAGGCCAGAGTGCGCAACTTCTGTGCCGCCACGATGTCCGCCCCAGTCAATGCCAACCGGGCGCGATACCGGCCTTTGCCAAGCAGTAAAGCCATGGTCGTCCTCTATTCGGCGATCACCGACCCGTTTCATCCCGTCTCGGTGCATATCACATTATGTGTGACCATCCTGTGACGCGGACAAGAGGCGAAGGCTGATTAGTTGGTCGCGCCCGGAATATTGGCCGGGTTGAAGTTGCCGATATTGCCGAACAGCTGGCGCAGGAATCCGCGGTTCTGAATGCTCGATTCGGTTACCCGCCGCTCCAGAGGGACCACGATCCCGTCTTCAAGGCCGAACCGTTCGATGTTCCGCACCACACCACCCTGATCAAAGCTGATGGCGACAAGCTCACGCTCGACCACTTCGGGTCGTTTCGGACCATAGTGACGCACCCGAGACCGCACATAGTAGAACCCAGAATCCCGCACTACGCCGGACGAGGACGGCGCACCGACTGAGTCGAGGACGCTTTCGCGTGTGTCCACGCCCACCTGAATCTCGGCCAGGTCTTCGGGGGGCGGGATGTACCCGTGATTCTCGAACACAGGTGAACACGCGCTGATACCTGCCACACAGGCTGCAAGCACTAGCGTTCTGGACGCCGGTTTCAACCTGTTCACAACCTTTAACATGCACACCCTCTTGCCTTGGTCCCTTGCGGACCCTATCCGCTTACATCAAACCGCAGCCCCGGTTCAACACAGGAAAGGGTAACGAATGAGCAACCAGACATCTCTGCGGGTGGCCGACCTGCCGCAAAACGCGCCAACCTCGTTCGATCTGCGCCCCGACACCAAAGCGCTTGAGGCGATCCGCGATGACCTGGGCCTGCTGGGTCTGCGAAAGCTCAGCTTTGTCGGAGACGTCCGCGCGCAAGGAAAACGCGACTGGGCACTCGCAGGTAAGCTGGGCGCAACAGTGATCCAGCCCTGCGTCGTCACGCTAGAGCCGGTGACGACCCGGATCGACGTGCCCGTCACGCGGGTATTTCTGGCCGATTGGACCGACCCCGATGAGGAAGAGTTCGAAATCCCAGAAGGCGACGAGTCGGAGCCCTTGGGGTCCGAGATCGACCCAGCCATTGTAATGATCGAGGCGCTGTCGCTGTCCCTGCCCCAATACCCGCGCAAAGATGGTGCGGAACTAGAACAGGCCGACTATACAGAGCCGGGCAAACAGGCGATGACAGATGAAGATGCAAAACCCTTTGCCGGACTTGCCAGCCTGCGCGATGCACTGAAAAAAGACGAGTGACACGGGTCTGATTTCCTGTCATAGCACGCCCTCAGAAAAATCGCTTGAACATGTCGAGAATCGCAGTATTTTCGCGCGCTCATCGGAATTTGGGTTGGACATTGCGGGGCTCGTCCCCTAAACGCGCGTCAAACCACGTAAAAAACGAAGAATGAAACCCGGTCGGCAGCGAATCTGCGGACCCTCAGTAGACAAAGGTTGAGACCATGGCCGTCCAACAGAACAAAGTTTCCAAGTCGCGTCGCAACAACCGCCGCGCACACGACGCTCTGGTTGCTGCAAACCCGAACGAATGCGCAAACTGCGGCGAGCTGAAGCGCCCGCACCACGTATGTGCGTCCTGCGGCCACTATGATGACCGTGAAGTCGTCGCTCAGGCCGACGAAATCGACCTGGACGAAGACGCGGCCTAAGCCTTTCAAAGCGCAGGCCAAGGCATGACGGAACAGCCCACGCAAACCGGACGGATCACCATCTCGGTTGACGCTATGGGCGGAGATTCGGGTCCCGCCGCAGTTGTGGCGGGTATCGCCAAATCGGCGGACAAGAACCCCGACATCGCGTTTATCCTGCACGGGCCTGAGGCTGAGTTGCGCAAACTTGTTGCGAAACGGCGTGTCCTGAATGGGCGCGTCGTTTTTCGTGATTGCACCGACGTGGTCACGATGGAGGACAAGCCCAGCCAGGTTGTACGCCACGGCAAGCAGACCTCAATGTGGTCGACACTGGAATCGGTGCGCCAGGGCGAAGCCCATGGTGCGGTGTCCTGCGGCAATACTGGCGCGTTGATGGCGCTGTCGATGATGCGGCTGCGTAAATTGCCGGGTGTAAACCGCCCGGCCATCGCGATTCTGTGGCCATCGCGCAACCCGCAGGGGTTCAACGTGATGTTGGATGTGGGCGCCGATGTACGCGCCGACGCGAAGGATCTGCTGCAATACGCGCTGATGGGCGCCTCGTACGCGCGCAACGGCATGGCGCTGGAACGCCCCCGGATCGGCTTGCTGAACGTAGGCACCGAAGAACACAAGGGGCGCGCTGAATTGAAAGAAGCGCATGCCATGATCACGGACTTTGCGGATCAGGCGAGCTTTGATTTCGTGGGCTTTGTCGAAGGCAGTGATATCCCCGGTGACAAGGCAGATGTCATTGTAACCGATGGGTTTACCGGCAATGTCGCGATCAAGACCGGCGAAGGCACGGCCAGCCTGATCGGGGACCTTCTGCGTGAGGCGTTCAAATACTCGCCCCTGTCTCGGCTGGCGTCGGTTCTGGCCATCACCTCACTAAACCGGTTGAAGAAACGTATCGACCCACGCCGTGTAAATGGCGGGGTTTTCCTGGGCCTCAATGGGACTGTGGTGAAATCTCATGGCGGCGCAGATGCCACCGGAGTTTCGGCCGCCGTGAAACTGGCCTTTACCCTGGCACAGTCCGGGTTCTCTGAAAAATTGGCGGCACGGGTTGCATCGACAGTCGAGCTTGCACAAGATGCCGCCCAAGCTCCGTCCAAGGCGGGCGAATAACAAAAAAGGCAGTACCCCAACATGGCAGGCCGTTCAGTTGTTGTAGGTGTCGGACATTATTTGCCAGAGCGAATTGTGCCGAATTCCGAGTTCGAAAAGTCGCTTGATACGTCCGATGAGTGGATCAAGACGCGGTCCGGCATCGAACGCCGCCATTTCGCAGCCGAGGGCGAGACCACATCCGACATGGCCACAAAGGCAGCCGAAGCAGCGCTTGCCGATGCTGGACTGACGGCCGACGACATCGACGCCATCGTTCTGGCTACTTCGACGGCGGACCTGACCTTCCCTTCAGCGGCTACCATGGTGCAATCGCGGTTGGGTATGACCAAAGGCTTTGCCTTTGACGTTCAGGCCGTCTGTGCGGGATTCGTTTACGCTCTGACTAATGCCAACGCACTGATCCTTTCGGATCAGGCCAAGCGGGTGCTGGTAATCGGGGCCGAGACCTTCTCGCGAATCATGGATTGGACGGACCGGTCCACCTGCGTGCTTTTTGGCGATGGTGCGGGCGCGCTGATTCTTGAACGCCAAGAAGGTGACGGCACGGCCGAAGATCGCGGTATTCTCGCCACTGATCTGAATTCCGACGGTCGCTATAAAGACTTGTTGTATGTAGACGGCGGCGTGTCGACGCAAACAACGGGCTATCTGCGGATGAAGGGCAATCAACTGTTTCGCCAGGCGGTTGAACGTTTGACCTCAACTGCCGAAACTTGCTTGGAAAAAGTAGGTTTGGATCATGAGGATGTGGATTGGATTGTCCCCCATCAAGCCAATATCCGCATCATTCAGGGCACCGCCAAGAAATTGGGCGTTCCCATGGATCACGTCGTAGTCACCCTACAGGATCACGGCAACACTTCTGCGGCATCGATTCCCTTGGCCATGTCCGTGGCCAAGCAACGCGGCCAGTTCAAACCGGGTGATTTGCTTGTTACTGAGGCAATCGGGGGTGGATTGGCCTGGGGATCAGTCCTCCTTCGGTGGTAACAGGCGCAAAACGGCTTACACACAGACCTGCAATTCATTGATATTGACAGTGAATTTGCCCTGACCCTATGCTCTACCATCAACAGGGGGATTGGCATGGGCGACAAAACACTGACCCGAATGGATCTGAGCGAGGCCGTTTTTCGCGAGGTTGGCCTTTCACGCAATGAAAGCGCACAGCTGGTCGAAAGCGTTCTGGATCATATGTCCGACGCGCTAGTGCGAGGCGAGCAAGTCAAGATTTCGTCTTTCGGAACATTCAGCGTTCGGGACAAAACTGCCCGTATCGGCCGCAACCCCAAAACCGGGGAAGAGGTTCCTATTCAGCCACGCCGCGTGCTGACTTTCCGCCCTTCGCATCTGATGAAGGATCGCGTCGCCGCAGGGAACCGCAAATAGGATCAGGACGGCAGCGCTATGAGCAAGTCCCCAGACGCCTTTCGCACGATCAGTGAAGTAGCGGACTGGCTGGGCGTTCAGGCCCATGTCCTGCGATTCTGGGAAAGCCGCTTCACGCAGGTCAAACCGGTCAAACGCGCCGGTGGGCGGCGCTATTACCGCCCCAATGACATGCGCTTGCTGGGTGGTATCAAAAAGCTGCTGCACGAGGATGGGGTCACCATCAAAGGCGTGCAGCGCATTTTACGCGAACAGGGCGTGGCCTATGTCGCCTCATTGTCTCAGGGTTTGGAGGATGAGGCCAAGCCCGCCGCAACCGACGACAACGTGGTCGTTCCCTTTACAACAAAGCCCGCGCCCCAAGAGCAGATCTCGCTTGATTTGCCCGAGGCACCGGTGCCCGCAGCACCCGCGCCGCCGCAGCCTGTTTTGGACAAGCTGGATGAGGCGCCGTTGCTGGGCGGCATCGCCACCCAAGCGTGGAATCGGACCGAATTTGACGACCAACTTTTGCGTCAGATCGCGCCTGTTGCCCGTGACCTGCGCGCCCTTCTGAACCGAATTGAGAATCGGTCGGCGGGATAAGAAAAAGGCAATGTTTTCCTCTTGCCCCTGCCGGGAAAACCGTTATGAACACTCCAACGTCGGGCTATGGCGCAGCCTGGTAGCGCGTCCGTCTGGGGGACGGAAGGTCGCAGGTTCGAGTCCTGCTAGCCCGACCAAATCACACCGACGTTTATGGCAGACAGGCCAGATCCCGCTCTGGCATCAGGGGGGATCGGAATGACAGGTGTATGCCCAAACCAGAAGATCGAAGGCATGATTGCACGCGGTGAGATCACCGCCGATCCCGCTATAATCGACCCGCAGGTACAACCGGCCAGCCTTGACTTGCGTTTGGGAACAGTGGCTTACCGCGTGCGCGCCTCATTTCTGGCAGGCGAAGGGCGCTCGGTCGCCGACCGTCTGGCCGAGTTCGAGATGCACCGCATCGACATTAGCGAAGGTGCGGTTCTGGAAAAGGGTTGCGTCTATCTGGTGCCACTGATGGAATCACTCGCCCTGCCCGACAGCGTGACCGCCGTGGCCAATGCCAAAAGCTCGACCGGGCGGCTGGACTTGCTGACCCGCACCATCACCGATGGCGGCACCGAGTTCGACCGGGTGCCTGCGGGTTATACCGGGCCTCTATATGCCGAAATTTGCCCGCGATCATTCTCGGTCCTGGTGCGGCCCGGAATGCGTCTGAACCAAATCCGGTTCCGTCAGGGCCAAGCGGTGCTAAGCGATGCGGAACTAAACGCGCTGCACGCCGAGTCGCCATTGGTGGATGGACCGGCCGTGATTCAGGACGGGCTGGGCTTTTCGGTTGATCTGCAACTGCCCGATACCGATCTGGTGGGCTATCGTGCCAAGCCACACACGGGTGTGATCGATCTGGACCGGATCGGCGAATACGACCCGCAGGAATACTGGGAAGAGGTACGCACCACGGATGGTCGCATCATCCTCGATCCCGGCGCGTTCTATATTCTGGTCAGCCGCGAGGCGGTGCATATCCCGCCCTTGTATGCCGCTGAAATGGCCCCCTATCTGGCCATGGTTGGTGAATTCCGGGTGCACTACGCCGGCTTCTTCGATCCCGGTTTCGGCCACGCGGCCGCTGGGGGCGCGGGTTCACGCGGAGTGCTGGAAGTGCGCTGCCACGAGGCCCCATTTGTGCTGGAACATGGACAGGTCGTCGGGCGTTTGGTCTATGAGAAAATGGCCGATATGCCCACGCAACTCTATGGCGCGGGCATTGCCTCGAACTATCAGGGACAGGGGTTGAAGCTGTCCAAGCACTTCAAGCCGGTTGGCTAGAACTTCATAAAGCGGCGCATCTGGCGGGTCATCTTCTGCGCTTGCCTCATGTTTTGAGAAGGGCGTGGACCGCTGCTTTGTTTCTGTTGGCCTGAATCACCGCCCTGATCCGATTTGCCGCCCATACGGCTGGCCATATCAAAGCCCTTGTCCACGCCTTTATTGACCAGACGGCGCATCACCTGACGCACGATCATATCGATCATTCGATTGGCATTCATTGCTCAACTCCGTTTCCTGAACCTCAAAATAGGTGATCTGTCTGGCAACAAAAGGGCCGTTTGATCACTCTTCCTCGAACAGTTCCACCTGATCTTCATTTTCTTCTTCGTCGCTGCCCTCTCCCAAGGGAATCGTACCCGGAGGTGGCCTGTTTTCCAGCAACCCTGCGGCGCGCAATTCCTGAAGCCCTGGAAGGTCGCGGGCGTTTTCCAGCCCGAAGTGATCCAGAAACTGCGGCGTCACCACAAATGTCACCGGCCGGCCCGGTGTCATACGACGGCGACCCAATCGAATCCACTCCATTTCCAGCAACTGGTCGATGGTCCCGCGCGAGACGGAGACGCCACGGATTTCCTCGATCTCGGCCCGCGTGCAGGGCTGGTGATAGGCCACGATGGCCAAAGTTTCGATGGCGGCACGGCTGAGTTTTCGTGTCTCAACCGTTTCCTTTTGCATCAAAAAGCCCAGATCAGGGGCTGTGCGGATGGCCCAGGCCTCTCCCACGCGCACAACGCGCACGCCGCGCCCTTCATAGCGCTTGCGCAGCAGATCAACCGCTTGTGACGCGTCGCTGCCGTGGGGCATCCGGGCTTCAAGATCGCTGATCGAAACGGGTTCAGCACTCGCGAACAGCACGGCTTCGACCATACGTTCCTGTTCGGCCAAGGGGGGCGCTTCGAACAGGGTGCCGGTTTCCTCAGAGGTTTCAGTCACGTGTTTCGGTCCTCTTGCGCAGATGGATCGGTGCAAAGGTTTCGCTTTGCTTGATCTCCATATGTCCTTCTTTCACCAGCTCCAACGAGGCCGCAAACGTCGCCGCCGTGGCCGAGCGCCGCCGCACCGGATCGGCATCCCAACCGTCGGGCAGATAGGTCTCCATATCTGTCCAAGCGCCCGCAAACCCGATCAAGGGGCGCATCCGTTCAAGTGCCTGCTCCATGGTAAAGACAGCATCGCGGTCCATGACAAAGGGGCGGAATTCATCGCGGGTGCGGATGCGCGCATAGCCCTGCATCAGGTCCAACAACGTGGCTGAATAGGTCACGGTGCGGATGCGGGTTACATCCTCACCCTGCCCGCGTTTGAAGAAATCACGTCCCAACTGATCCCGCGCCATCAGACGCGCAGCCGCGTCGCGCATAGCTTGCAAACGTTCGAGTTGGAACGCCAGATGCGCGGCCAGTTCCTCGCCAGACGGTCCTTCGTCATCGGGATCGGGCGGCAGCAGCAGGCGGGATTTCAGAAAGGCGAGCCACGCGGCCATGACCAGATAATCCGCCGCCAGTTCGATCCGCAGCGCACGGGCTTTTTCAACGAAGGTCAGATATTGCTGCGCCAGCGCCAGAACCGAGATTCTGCGCAGGTCAACTTTCTGCGTCCGCGACAGGGTCAGCAGCACGTCCAACGGGCCTTCAAACCCGTCAACATCAACAATCAGCGCCTCGGCGGCAAGCCGATCCGCGACCGAGACCGGATCTTCGCTAAAAAGGTTATCGTTCATATACCTGCCCGCCCATTAGGGCAGATAGTTCCGCCTCGGCGGCTTCGATGTCAAGTTCCACAGGCTTTTGCCGCATCGACAGCGCTTTTTCGGCGCGTTTTTGCGCTTGCGGGGTCATCTCGCCAGCGGCGTCCAGCACCTCGGCGCGGGCCTCGAACGTGCCGTTGCAATGCAGAACCACGTCGCAGCCCGCAGCCAGCGCTTGCCCGGCAATTTCTTCGGGCGTGCCTGACAGGGCTTTCATCGAGATATCGTCGGTCATAATCAACCCGTCAAATCCGATCTTGTCACGGATCAGCCCGATCATCGTAGGTGAAACCGTCGCCGGTTGCGGGTCGATCCGGTCATAGACAAGATGTGCGGTCATCCCCATCGGCAGGTCGTTCAGCGCGCGAAATGGTGCGAAATCGGCCCCCTCCAGTGCTTCTTGATTCAGATCCACATGCGGCAGGTCATGGTGGCTGTCCAGTGTCGACAAGCCATGCCCAGGCATGTGTTTGATGACCGGAAGAACGCCGCCGTCCAGATGCCCTTTGGCAACCGCGCGGCCAAGTTTCGCAACCTGTTTAGGATCAGAGCCATAGCAGCGGTTCTTGAGGAACGCATGGGTGTCGTCACGCGCCAGATCAACCATCGGGGCACAGTTGCTGTCGATCCCAAGCTCGAACAATTCCAGTGCGATCAAGCGATAGCGCAGATACATCGCCCGTTCGGCCTGTTCCCCGGCCCGAGCCGCGTGATCCAGCGGCGGCGCCCATTCGCGGACCAAGGGCGCGCGCAGGCGCTGAACCCGTCCACCTTCCTGATCAATCGTTATCGGGCAGTTGCGGCCCACCGCCTCGCGAAAGTCGTCACACAGGGCGCGTACTTGATCGGCGGTGTCGATATTTCGGGCAAAGAGGATGAACCCGAACGGGTTCATATCGCGGAACAGTTTTTTCTCGTCGGATGTAAGCCGCAGCCCTTCCGCGTCCGAGATCGCAGCGCCGAATGTCACCGGGCTGCGACCGGGATACAGTCAGCCCCCTGCGCCTGAAGCGCAGCACAGAACTGACGCGAGTCGCTCAGATCATCAAAACCCAAAACCCGCAGCCGATAGAATGTGCGTCCACCGCTTGAGGTTTTTTGAATAACCCGTTGTTTTCCATCCATATACTCACCGAATCGACCGTTCAGGCGATCCCATTCTGATTGCGCAACCTGGGTGCTTTCATAGGCCCCAAGCTGGGCCATACGGGTGCCCTTTGAAAGGGTATCAGCGTCGACATCCAAGCCAACAGCGGCTTTGACTGCCGCATTGATGGCATCTTCGGTGCTGCTGCTAGGTGTGATCGGGTTGCTGATCCTGCGTGCCGGGCGTGTGATGGGCCGCAGCGACCGGCGCACACCGGGCAGCGCTGCAATTGCGGGGTCCGGCAGTTGCGCTGCGTAGTCCGCAGGGTCAATCGCCGGTTCGTCGTCAAGCGCAAGCGACGCCAGTTGCACACCGTCCTGCGGCTGTTCAATTGGCTTATCCGCCAGTTCAGCAACCACTGCATCCACGGCACCTTGGCGCAATTGCGCCGCCTCTTGATCAGAGATTTTTTCTTCCACCAAGTGCACGGCCGGTGTGGGCTTCAGCGGTTCAACCGGCGTGTCTTCATCCGTTAGCGAAACTGGCCGCGGCGCCAAAATCAAACGATCTGCAGGCGGCGCTGCGGTGCCGACGGCTGCCACTGCGTTCACCGCCAAGCCCTGATGATCTGCAGGTGTCCCACCTGGATTTTCCGGCTGGATACGCATCGGCCCTTCGATCGCGCGGACAACCGGAACACCGCTGACATCGCGCATGACCAACTTATAGCCCCAAACGGCGATACCGGCGACCAATGCCAGGGACGCGGCCGCCCCCAGAAAATTCACGATCCGACCCAGACCCGCGGCTTGCGGCGTCTCTTCATACCCGTGCATGTCGTCGGAATAATCGTACCCGCCCTGAACCGAGGGTTGATTCGTGTAATGCATCTGCTCGGGACGCATCTGTCCCGAGTAAACGTTATTTGCCATGTCCGCCTCACCGCCCGTTTCGCGCCAGAAAATAAGGCGCGCGGGTCATTTCTTGCCTACCTCGTACCGGCGGTTCGGGCGGTGTTTGTTACCGCATCTCCTGCGCCGGGGTAACGCCAAGAATACCCAAGCCCGCTGAAATCACAACAGAAACGGCACGGGCCAAAGCGATTTTTGACTGGCTTGTGGCAACATCGCCATCCTGAATGAACCGCAGTTGGGTTTCGTCGTTGCCCTTGTTCCACAGCGCGTGGAAGTCTCCGGCCAGTTCATAAAGGTAGAACGCAACGCGGTGCGGCTCGTTCGTGCGGGCAGCGATTTCCACCAGACGCGGCCATTCGGCCAGCTTTTTAGCAACCGTCAACTCGGATGCGTGATCGTTCTTACTCAGATCGGCCCCTTTGAGGGTCGCATCATCTGCGGCGATCCCGGCCTCAGCCGCGCGGCGCAGAACGCTCATGACGCGGGCATGGGCGTATTGCACGTAGAACACAGGGTTCTCGCGGCTTTGCTCCAGCACCTTGTCGAAATCAAAATCCAGCGGCGCGTCGTTCTTGCGGGTCAGCATGACGAAACGCGTAACATCCGGCCCCACCTGATCCACCACATCGCGCAGAGTGACAAAGTTCCCTGCCCGTTTAGACATCTTGAACGGCTCGCCATTCTTCCAAAGCTTCACCAACTGGGTCAGCTTGATATCCAGCGGCACCTTGCCATCGGACAGCGCCGACACAGCCGCCTTCATCCGTTTGACATAGCCGCCGTGGTCGGCACCAAACACGTCGATCAGAGCGTCAAAGCCACGGCTCACCTTGTCATAGTGATAGGCGATATCGGGCGCGAAATAGGTCCACGCGCCGTCTGATTTCTTGACCGGACGGTCCACGTCATCGCCATGTTCGGTCGATTTGAACAGGGTCTGCTCGCGCGGCTCCCAATCTTCGGGCTTTTTGCCTTTGGGCGGCTCCAGCACGCCTTCATAGATCAGGCCCTTGTCGGTCAGCGATTGCAGTGCAGCCTCGATCCGGCCCGTGCCATAGAGAGATTTCTCAGAAAAGAACACATCCATCTCGACGCCCAGCGCCTTCAGATCGGCGCGGATCAGGTCCATCATCGCATCGGTGGCAAAGTTGCGCAGGTCTTCCAGCCATTCGCTTTCAGGCTTGTCGATCAGGCTGTCGCCGTATTTCTCTTTCAGCGCCTCACCGATCGGGATCAGATAGTCACCGGGATAGAGGCCCTCGGCAATCTCGGGGCTGAGGCCATTGGCCTCGCGATACCGCTCATAGGCCGAACGCGCTAGTACATCCACCTGCGCGCCGCCATCATTGATGTAATACTCACGCGTAACTTCATGGCCAGAATAAGCCAGCAGGCTTGCCAAGGCGTCACCGAAGACCGCGCCCCGCGTATGGCCTACATGCAGCGGACCGGTGGGATTGGCCGAGACATATTCGACGTTCACCTTCTGCCCGTGTCCCATGGTCGAGCGACCATAATCGGTGCCCTGTTCCAGCACGGCGGTCAGCACACCCTGCCAGACCGACGGCGCCAGCCGCAGGTTCAAAAACCCCGGCCCTGCCACCTCGGCGCTGGTGATCCGTTCATCAGCGGCCAGCTTACCAGCCAGCACATCGGCAATGTCGCGCGGCTTCATCTCAGCAGGTTTCGCCAGCACCATCGCCGCGTTGGTCGCCATATCGCCATGTGCCGCGTCGCGCGGGGGTTCAACGGCCACGTTGTCAAAGCTCAGCCCTTCGGGCAGCGCGCCTTCGGACTGCATCTGCGCCAGCGCGTCCAGTACAAGGGCGCGTATCTCGGAAAACAGGTTCATTTCGAATGTCCTTTTGCTTGCCCGGCGGTTTATCACGCAGCGCGGTAAGGTCAATGGATGCCTAAAGTTTGACCTTGGTTTGGGCGCAATCCCCGCTACAGTCTGCCCGAACTGCGAAATTCGGAGACCATTGATGCGCCTCGCCCTACCCCTCAGCCTGCTTCTGTCCACCGCCCTGCCCGTTCTGGCCGAGATGCCCGCACCGCAAGGACATGTGCTGGTGACATTGGGTGGCGCTGTCAGCGAAACCAACCTGCCCGCGCGGGGCGAGAATGATGGCGGGCTGCTTAGGTTTCTCGAAGTGACTCATGACGGGGCAGCAGGGTTTGACGCCGCCCTTCTGGACAGCCTGCCCCAGGTTCGGATCACCATCCCCTACGGCCCGCCCGATCATCAGCGCGACTACACGTTCAGTGGCCCGCTGCTGTCGGACGTCATGATCCTTGCGGGGGCCGAAGGAAAAACCGCACGCCCCATGGCAATGGACGGGTATCAGGCGGAAATTCCGTGGGACAGCATTTCGACGTACAAACCCATACTGGCCACCCATGCCGACGGTGCGCCGATGGGGGTCGGAGGCTATGGCCCCACCATGATCGTGTTCCTGCCAACCGACGATGCAGACGCAGCCGACGCGCAAGCCAGCCAACAGGTCTGGGCACTGGCCTATATCGGCGTCGAGTGACCCGCCGGCGCGGGTCGTCCTGTCAAACGCACGTGATCCTGTATCGCAAATCGGTCCGTCATTCCGGCGATATAGTCTGACACGATCCGGGCCAGAGCGGTCTCATCACTGGCGGCCTCGATATCGGGGTGCCAACGGGCCGGCATTTGGCGCGGGTCCCCGAGATAGATCGGGAACAACTCCTCGACGATCTTGCTAACCTCGGCCCGCACCTCCATCACCGAGGGCGCGCGATACATTCGGGTGAACAGAAAGGCGCGGATGTCCTGCAACTGCGCCCACAATTGCCCCGAGAACTGGATCACCGGGCGACCCAAATGGCGGATATCTTCCACCGATTGCGCACCAGATTCGGCAATTAACCCGGCGGATGTGTCGATCACATCCGAGACCATGACCCCAAAGACGCGCCTCAAAGCCTCATGCCTGCGCCGATACGGATCAAGATTTGGATAGGCGCGATCGACCTCGGCATAGCACGCACCCACAATCGGCAGGGTTTGAATTTCGTCATCACTGAACAAATCCGCCCTCAGACCGTCCAACAAATCATGGTTGTTATAGGCGATATCATCTGACAATGCGGCCACTTGCGCCTCGGCGCTGGCATGGGTGTGCAGTTCCAGATCAAAAACGCCGTTGCACTCTGCCAACGCCCAAGGCAACACGCCCTCAACTGGGCCGTTGTGCTTGGCAATCCCTTCCAACGTCTCCCATGTCAGGTTGCAGCCATCGAACTCGGCATAGTGCCGCTCCAGCTTGGTCACGATACGAATGGCTTGTGCATTGTGATCGAAGCCACCATAGGGCTGCATGATGGCATGCAACGCATCCTCACCCGTATGACCAAATGGTGTATGACCCAAATCATGAGCCAAAGCGACGGCCTCGGTCAGTTCCGGGTTAAGGCCCAAAGCACCGGAAATAGTCCGCGCCACCTGCGCCACCTCAATGGAATGCGTCAGGCGGGTGCGATAGCTATCCCCTTCATGCTCCACAAAAACCTGCGTCTTGTGCTTGAGCCGCCGAAACGCGCTGGCATGAATGATCCTGTCACGATCGCGCTGAAAGCATGACCGAAAACTGCTCTCTTCCTCTGGCACCAACCGCCCTCGCGCGCGACTGGGGGCCGAGGCAAAACCCGCTCTTTCCAAAGGTCTTGTCCTTGTCGCCTGTCCTTGGGTTTTCTATATGGTAGTGTGGTACAGAAATAAACCTTTGGAGCGTGGCATGAATCTGCCCCCAACAGTCACCGAACGCGCCTTCGACCGTCTGGCTGAAATCGGCGCTGCGGATCAGGGACAAGCCCTGCGCGTCGCGGTAGAAGGCGGCGGCTGTTCCGGGTTCCAATACGAGATCGCCCTGGACGAACCGAAAGAGGATGATCTGATCCTTGAGGGTAAAGGACAGAAAGTCATCGTGGACTCGGTCTCGTTGCCGTTTTTGGAAAACGCGGTCATAGACTTTACACAGGAACTGATCGGTGCACGGTTTGTGATCGAAAACCCGAACGCGACCTCATCGTGCGGCTGCGGCACATCATTTTCCATGTAAGCAAAGGTGGGGGCGTTGCCCCCACACCCCCAGGATATTTATAGCCAGATGAAGAAGGGATCCGCTCTCCGACCTCAATGCCGGAGAGCTTCACCTGGCGCGGTCATCGGCGTCCCCGCCTATACCGCATTTTAGAGATCGCACGGATTGGTTAACGATCCGTTTCTTCATCTGGCTAAAAATATCCCGGGGCGCGAGGCAGAGCCTCGCTCCCCAGCCCTCCGCCATCTTGCCGCTGCGTTCATTCTGCGCGATAGGTTGCCAATGGCTCTGGAGGATTGCGCATGAAAATCGCCACATTCAACATCAACGGTATCAAAGCACGGATTGAGGCTCTGCCCCGTTGGCTGGATGACGCGCAGCCCGACATCGTGTTGCTGCAAGAGATCAAGTCGGTGGATGAGAACTTTCCCAGGGAACTTTTCGAAGACCGGGGCTACAATGTCGAAACCCACGGGCAGAAAAGCTTTAACGGCGTAGCGATCCTTTCAAAATTCCCGCTTGAGGATGTATCACGAGGGCTACCGGGCGACGATGACGACGAACAAGCGCGGTGGATTGAGGCGACGGTCGTCGGAAAGCACTCGTTGCGGATTTGCGGTTTGTATCTGCCTAACGGCAATCCGGCTCCGGGACCGAAATATGACTATAAGCTTGCCTGGATGGAGCGCCTTTATCAGCGCGCGCAGGAGCTGATTGCTGGTGAAGAGCCGGCACTGATGGCCGGGGATTACAACATCATTCCTCAGGCCGAAGACGCCGCACGTCCCGAGGCATGGCGGGAGGATGCTCTGTTTCGGCCTGAAAGCCGGGCGGCATTTCGTAAAATCCTGAACCTCGGCTTTACCGAGGCGTTCCGGGCGCGCACACAGGGGCCTGGGCACTATTCCTTTTGGGATTATCAGGCCGGGGCATGGAACAGGAATGACGGCATCCGCATCGACCATTTCCTGTTGACCCCGCAGGCGGCAGATCTGATGCGCGATTGCCGGATTGATTCCGAGATACGCGGGCACGAAAAGCCTTCAGATCACGTTCCGGTTTGGGTGGAACTCGATCTTTAATTCCTTATTCGGTCGGGTCGTAGTTGTAGATCCAGTCGTATTTGCGTGCCAATTTCCCACCGATAACGGACAAGGCCAGTTGCGCGCCCAGACGCATCGGTCCGCGCAAGTGGAAATTGCGGGCATTGGCATCAGCGGTGGCCACGACGTTGCGGGCTCTGGGGCGGCGGGTAGTCTCGTAGACCGAAAGTGCCTGGGTCACTCCTGATTGCTCAGAAAATGCACGCGCCAAGATCCAGGCGTCCTCCAACGCAAGACATGCCCCCTGCGCCATGAAAGGTAGTGTGGGGTGGGCAGCGTCCCCCAGCAAAGCAAGCCGACCGTTCTGCCAACTTTGCGCCACCGGCCGCAGGTAAAGGGCCCAAAGGTGGGTTTGCGCAACCTCGGTCAGCACCTCCCGCACTGGGCCGCCGAAATCCTGAAAGCGCGCCCTAAGATCGTCAGGATCACCTTCCCTGCGCCAACTTTCATCTGTCCAGTCCGAGCGTTCCTCGATTGCTACCACATTCATCATTTGCTGGTCACGTAGAGGGTACAAGACCACATGGCGACCCGGGCCCATTGTCAGTGACGCACATGGCGCTCGGTCGCGTTGAGCCCATGGTATCGTTGCACGCCAGGCGATTTGGCGGGTGAATTGCGGCTGTTCTTCTCCGTTCAGGATCGGACGCAGAATGCTGCGTCCTCCGTCTGCGGCAATGGCGCATTCGGTGCGCAATCGCTCACCGCTTTGTAAAACCACTTCGGCTTCGCCAGAATGTTTGATCACCTGCGACACTTGAGCACCCAACCGAATATCGACCCCCGCGTTTCGCGCGGCCTTCGCCAACAGATCCAATAGATCGGCGCGATGGTAGTAGTAGGTCGGGCCGGCCGTCGGGGGCGGAATACGACTGATGACGCGGCCTCGGCGGTAGTCGCGAAGAACCGTTCCGTTTGAGCGTTGTCCTACACGCGGCTCTGTGTGCTCAACACCCAGCGCACGCAGAACAGCCATGCCATTGGCGCTGATCTGAAGGCCCGCGCCCACTTCGGTCAGGGCTGGCGCCTGTTCCAGCACCGTCACCTGCGCGCCCTTCAGGCGCAGGGCCAGAGCAGCCGCCAAACCACCAATACCGCCGCCGATTACGGCAAAACTCAAACCGTCGATATTCATGCGCAAGGCTTAACGCAAAAACGCCGAGGCGACAGGCCCCGGCGTCAAAGATTTCCGAATTTCGCAGCGATCAATCGTCGCGGTGGACCTTCTCGCGGCGTTCGTGACGCTCTTGCGCCTCAAGCGTCATGGTCGCGATCGGGCGCGCATCCAGACGCCGCAGCGAGATCGGATCACCCGTCATTTCGCAATAGCCGTACTCGCCCTCATCAATCCGGCGCAGAGCCGAGTCGATCTTGGCCACCAGCTTGCGCTGACGGTCGCGGGTGCGCAGTTCCAGCGCGCGATCGGTTTCCTCGCTCGCGCGGTCTGCAACGTCCGGAATGTTACGAGTGTTGTCTTGCAGACCTTCGATCGTGTCGCGGCTGCCTGCCAAAAGTTCAGTCTTCCAGTCCAGCAGCTTACGACGAAAATACTCAAGCTGCTTGTCGTTCATAAATGGTTCGTCTTCGGCTGGACGATAATCTTCGGGCAGAAATACTTCCTGCTTCATTTTTGCTCCCTCGGTGTGGCCTGCAACGCCGAGTGCTCTCTCTTCACCAGACATGAGGCATTCCCTTCTGCGGAGCGTTTATCTGACGGCGCGGGGATTGTCACTATGCAAACGACGCGCCTGTGTTGTGTAATCCTAAAGCGTCTAAATATGAGACAACTAATAACAAAACCTTGTTTTTCTGTGAAAAAGTGCGGGCGATTTCTGGGCAAACTTTATATTGCCTCAGGGTGTGTTAGCGCACGAATCAAGCAAAGCCCTTGGAGTTGCTGGTCAATTCCGCATCGGGCGACGCAGCGACGTGGGTTGTAAAAATCTTCGCCCCTCTGTAACCCCAAAGGCACAACCTGCGCGACCTATCATGAGGCCCCAATGACCGCACGCTTTCAAGGCACAGCCGAATATGTTGCCACCGATGATCTGACCATCGCCGTCAACGCCGCGGTCACTTTGGAACGGCCTTTGCTGGTCAAGGGCGAGCCGGGCACCGGTAAGACCGAACTGGCCAAGCAGGTAGCTGGTGCGCTGGGTCTGAAGATGATCGAGTGGAACGTAAAGTCCACCACCCGCGCCCAACAGGGCCTGTATGAATATGACGCCGTCAGCCGTCTGCGCGACAGCCAGCTGGGCGATGAACGCGTGCATGACGTGTCGAACTATATCCGCAAGGGCAAGCTGTGGCAGGCGTTCGACGCCGACGAAAAGGTCGTGCTGCTGATTGATGAGATCGACAAGGCCGATATCGAATTTCCCAACGACCTGCTGCAGGAACTCGATAAGATGGAGTTCCATGTCTACGAGACTGGTGAGACAATCAAAGCCAAGAACCGGCCTATTGTGATCATCACCTCGAATAACGAAAAGGAACTGCCCGACGCCTTCCTGCGCCGGTGTTTCTTTCACTATATCCGCTTCCCAGATGAGACCACGATGCGCCGCATCGTCGAGGTCCATCACCCTGGGATCAAGGATGCCCTGCTGACCACCGCGCTGACACAGTTCTATGAAATCCGTGAGACGCAGGGGCTGAAGAAAAAGCCCTCGACCTCGGAAGTGCTGGACTGGCTCAAGCTGCTGCTGGCCGAGGATCTGACCGCCGAGGATCTGAAACGCGACGGGGCGAATGCGCTGCCCAAGTTACATGGCGCGCTGCTGAAAAATGAGCAGGATGTGCATCTGTTCGAACGTCTGGCCTTTATGGCGCGTAGCAAACGCTGAACATCCAGTGATCAGCCTTGCCTTACGGCAAGCGGGCTGTCAGCATTGGCACATGATCGCCCGACTGTCGGGCATCCGAGCAGATGGGGCAATCTGAGTGTCTGACACCCTTACGATCCGTGCCTTGCAGCCCGATGACCGGGCCGAATGGGCTGAGATGTGGCGCGATTATCTGGCGTTCTACGAAACATCCGTACCCGACAGCACCTATGACAGCACATTCGCGCGGCTTTTAGGGGATGATCCGCATGATTTCTCGTGCTTTGTTGCCGAAAGCTCCGATGGTTTGGTCGGCCTGACGCACTACCTGTTTCACCGCCATGCGTGGAAAGAGGAAAGTGTCTGCTACCTTCAGGATCTGTTCGCCCGCCCCGAGGCGCGCGGAACCGGCGTTGGACGCGCGCTAATTCAAGCCGTGTATGACGAGGCTGACCGACAAGGCGCGCCATCGGTCTATTGGCTGACGCAAGAATTCAACCATACCGCTCGCAAATTGTATGATCGGATCGGCAAACAGACACCTTTCATTCGGTATCAACGCGCATGATCCGCTGGGCTGCTCTTGTGTTCGGTTTGGCATTGGCTGGATGTACGGCTGTTTCCGTCCCAGAACCACCCAGCCGGGTGAAGCCCACCGTTGAAGGGCTGCCGCCCCCAAAGGCCTTTGTAACCCCGCGCCCTACCCCGCCCGGTCGGGCAAATGCCGATATGGCGCGCGATTTCGTATCACTTCACTTTGCGCTGGAAAGCGGCACGCCCCTACCGGTCTTTACTCGCTTCGAGGGGCCCGTAACGGTGCGCCTGACCGGCCAGGTTACTCCGTCGATGCAGCAGGACTTGACCCGGTTGCTCAACCGTCTGCGCCGCGAAGCCCGGATCGACATCAAGCAAACCCCCGAAGGTCAGGCAAATATCACCATCGAGGCCGTCACTCAGGACCAAATTCAGGATATCCTGCCGCAAGCCGCCTGTTTCGTCGTCCCGAACGCCTCCAGTTTCGAAGAATACAGCCGGGATCGGCGCAAGAAGAAAAGCAGTTGGGTCCGGCTGCAAGACCGGCAGCGACTGGGGATTTTCATCCCCTACGATGCCAGCCCGCAGGAAAAGCGCGATTGCCTACACGAAGAGATTGCACAGGCTCTGGGGCCGCTGAACGACCTGTATCACCTGCCGGATTCAGTCTTTAACGATGACAATATACATACCGTTCTGACCGGGTTCGATATGCTGATGCTGCGCGCCGCCTACTCGCCTGACTTGCGCAGCGGCATGAGCCGTGAACAAGTCGAAGCCGTTATCCCCGGCATTCTACGCCGTCTGAACCCAAACGGCGAAGTCCAGCCCGTAGGTCCCCCCTCAGAAACCCCGCGTGAATGGATCAGGGCGGTGCAAAAATCGCTGAACCCCAACCGCAACGTGCAGGCCCGGCTACGCTCTGCCCAGCGCGCCGCGCAGATCGGACACGAACAGGGCTGGACCGACCACCGCCGCGCCTATCCGCACTACCTGATGGGGCGCATGGGGCAATTTGACAACCCGCAAGCCGCTTTGCGCGAATATGATATCGCGCTGCAATTTCTGCGCACGTCACCGAGTACTGAGGTGCATCAGGCCTACATTACCACGCAGCTTGGCGCCTATGCGCTGGCGCAAGGCAGCGGTCCCGACTTCCTGCCCGAATTGGACAAAGCCATCGACGTGATGACCCGCGCCGAAAACGCCTCGCAATTGGCGACACTGCTGTTGCTGAAATCCGAAGCGCTGAATCAGGCCGGACGGTCCACGCAGGCACGTTCCGTCAGGCTGGACAGTCTGGGGTGGGCGCGCTACGGCTTTGGCTCGGAAACGGTGGTCCGGTCGCTGATGCAAGAGGTTGCAGAAGCACCGTCCAACAACAGAGGCGGTTAACGCATGGTCGTAGTTCTGGGAATGGCGATACTGGGGGCAATCCTCGGGGCACTGACGGCACGAAAACGCAATGGCAGCGGCGCGGATATGGCGCAATATGCTGCGGGCTATGGCATCGCTTTTTCGTTGGTGGGTCTGGTCCTGTCCCTCATTCTCGTCCGACTGATCGCGTAGACCCATGTTCCTGCCCTTCTTCGAAAACCTCCGCAAAGCCCGTATTCCCGTCTCGCTGCGCGAATATCTGACCTTTCTGGAAGGCATGAAAAAGGGCCTGGCCACCTATGATGTCGAGGCATTCTACTACCTCGCCCGCGTTTCGATGGTGAAGGACGAGCGCAATATCGACAAGTTCGATCAGGCCTTTGCTGCCAGTTTCAAGGGCTTGGAAGAGATCAGCTTTGATCAGGTTATCGAGGCCGTAGACATCCCCGCCGAGTGGCTGGCCAAGATGGCCGAAAAGCACCTGTCCGAGGACGAAAAGGCCGAGATCGAGGCCATGGGCGGGTTCGAAAAACTGATGGAGACGCTGCAAGAGCGTCTCAAGGATCAGGAAAGCCGCCATCAGGGCGGCAACAAATGGATCGGCACTGCCGGGACCTCTCCGTTCGGGGCGTATGGCTATAACCCCGAGGGCGTGCGTATCGGCCAGAAGGAAAGCCGCCACCAGCGCGCGGTCAAGGTCTGGGACAAGCGCGAATTCAAGAATCTGGACGACACGGTCGAACTGGGTACCCGCAACATCAAAGTCGCCCTGAAACGCCTGCGCCGTTGGGCACGCGAGGGTGCCGCCGATGAGCTGGACCTCGACGGCACCATCCGCGCCACCGCCGAGCACGGCTATCTCGACGTCAAAACCCGGCCCGAGCGTCACAACGCGGTCAAGGTTCTGCTGTTTCTGGACGTGGGCGGCTCAATGGACCCGCATATCAAGGTGGTCGAAGAGCTGTTCTCGGCCGCGCGGACCGAGTTCAAGCATCTGGAATATTACTACTTCCACAACTGCTTGTACGAAGGCGTCTGGCGCGACAACGCCCGCCGCTGGGATCAGCAGACCCCCACCCATGAGGTGCTACACACCTACGGCCCCGATTACAAATGTATTTTCGTAGGCGATGCCTCCATGAGCCCCTATGAAATCGCCTACCCCGGCGGGGCGAATGAGCACTGGAACCAAGAGGCAGGTCAGGTCTGGCTGCAACGCGCACGAGACCAGTGGAATTCAAACCTGTGGATCAACCCAGTGCCCGAGAAATACTGGGAATACACTCATTCAGTTAGCATGATCCGCGAGATTTTCGAGGACCGCATGGTGCCGATGACCTTGGCTGGGCTGGAACAGGGCATGCGCGAGCTAACGCGATAAAGGTTCGCTCGGTAACGCCGGGGCCCATGCCGTATGCGCGGAAACGGCGGCAAAAAACAGAACGCTGCCTGTCAGAACAAAAACATGCCAGATCGTGTTGTGAAAAGGCAGCCAGTCCAACAGGTAAAAGGCAATCCCGGTCGTGTAGACAATGCCGCCTGCGACCATCAGCCAGATAACGGGATGGGACAGGTCCGCTAGCAGAGATTGCCCCGCCCAGACGACGGCCCACCCCATTAAAACGTAGAGCCCCAACCCAAACCATCGAAAGCGATGCGGGTCAATCATCTTCAGGGCCGACCCAAGCGTTGCCGAAGACCACAAACCAATCAACAAACCCGGCGACTGTACGCCCGAAATCAATATGAATGGCGTATAGGTTCCAGCAATTTTCACATAGATTCCGGAATGGTCCAACCGCTGCAATACATGCCCCCACCTGTCCGATTGCACCATGTTGTAAGCTGCCGAAAGCGACAGCATCAGAATAAGCGTGACCCCATAAACTGAAACGCCCAGTATCGCGGCGGGCTCGGTGCGGTACTGAACCGTCAAGAAAATGAGCGTAGGAACCGCGATGTTGGCGGCGCTGACGCCCAGAATATGCACAAACCCGTCGCTGATACGCTCGGCGCGGCTGTAAGATGGGCGGATTTCTGCAAAAGACCACATGATAACAAGGGTATGGCGCAACCCCTCGCGCGACAAGCAAAGGCTCAGTCGTTTCAGGCGACCTCACCCTAGATTGATGTCACGCGAGCTAGGGCATCGTGATCGTTTCAGCCCCGATTTTTTGTTGCCCTCGCCCCGATCGCCCCCCATATCTGAGGTATGCTGCGATTAACTCCGATCTTGCTGGCGATTGCCTATGCCGTTGTCATGTACCGGATTTCCGTCTGGCGCACCCATCGCGAGTTGGATGCGAAATCTACAGAGTTGGCGGATCCCGCTCTAAAACGCATGACTGACCGATTGGCCGCCGCGCTCGAGATCGAACGTGTGCCGGTTTATATCTATGAGATCGACCCTGTGAATGGGCTGGCCGCACCGGATGGACGGATTTTCGTCACACGCGGGTTCTATCGCAAGTTCCGCAATGGAGACGTCTCGGCCGAGGAGATGGCCAGCGTGATCGCGCATGAGCTGGGCCATGTGGCCTTGGGTCATGCGCGGCGGCGGATGATTGATTTTTCCGGTCAGAACGCGCTGCGGGCGGCGTTGATGATGCTGTTTGCCCGGTTCATTCCGTTTATCGGCGCATGGATTGCCAATATGTTGACTCATCTTCTGGCCTCGCGCTTGTCACGTGGCGATGAATATGAGGCGGATGAATACGCCGCCGCGTTGTTGACCAAGGCAGGAATTGGGATCGGGCCGCAGAAATCTCTGTTTCACAAGCTTGAGGAACTGACCGAGCAACGCGCAGGTGTCACGCCCGCCTGGTTGATGAGCCATCCCAAGACAGATGAACGAATTGCGGCGCTGGAGGCGTTGGAGCAGCGTTGGGGTGCGGGTGGATAGGTTTCGGCTGTGAGGGGCCAGCCCCTCACACACCCCGGGATATTTTTAGCCAGATGAAGGGCGGATCGGGATTAGGTCGTGAGAGCTTTGCCCAAACGCGGGAGGCGGGCTTTTTTCATCAGCGCGCGCAGGGTCCATTGGTCACCTGAGAGGTGGTTGGCCTGCGTGAGGACACGGTGGGCGGTATCCGAGAGGCCTTGCGGGTCGGCTTTCCAGAAGCCATGCAGCAGCGTGTCTGGGTCATGGCGGATCAGGCCCTCATCCGACAGGATGTTTCGGGGGAAGTCCTTGGCATTCATGGTGATGATCGCATCTGACGACGAGGTTATGGCGGTGGCCAGAACGTGGATATCGGCGGCATCGGGTAGCCAGAGGCGCTGTTCCACGCCCAGTTGCGCGGCGCGTTCCGCCTTGGGCCAGTGCGATTGTGTCAGGGCAATTTCGGCGCGGGCCTGTACCTCGCCCGTGGGGCCCAGTTTGCGGGCGGCACGGGCCCATTCTTCGAGGATGCGCGCCGACCAGATGGGTTCGAAATGGCCCAGTTTTGCCGCGCCCAGTAGCATCTCTCGCATCACCGTGGGGTAGATGACGCATGTATCCAGAACCGCCCTCACAGCCGGTAGAACACGGCTTTGAGGTAGCCGCTTTCCGCCAGTTGCGGCAGTTGCGGGTGGTCGGGGCCAGCAAAGCCGGTGTGGATCAGTTGCGCCTGCCGCCCGGCCCGGCCGATCCCGCGGGATGAGGCGTCGCGGAAACGACCCAGATCGGCGGCGTGAGAACAGGAACACAGGCCAAGATAACCGCCCGGTTTGACCAGCGGCGCGGCCAGACGCGCGATGCGCTCATAGGCGCGCAGCCCCGCGTCCAGCGCCTGTTTCGAGGGCGCAAAGGCAGGCGGGTCGCAGATCACCACATCGAATTGCTCGGCCTCTTCACCCAATTGGGTCAGAACGTCGAAGGCATCGCCTTGGCGGGTTTGGAACCGGTCGGCACAGCCAGACGCCTGCGCGCCCTGAGTGGCCAGATCCAGTGCGGCGGCTGAACCATCGACGGACAGCGCTTGCCCCGCTCCGCCTGCCAGCATCGCCAGACCGAACCCGCCCACATGGCTGAACACATCCAGCACCTGCGCGCCGGGTTGAACCAGACGCGCCGCGAAGGCGTGGTTGGGGCGCTGATCATAGAACAGCCCGGTTTTCTGGCCGCCGGTCAGGTCGGCCATATAGGTCGCGCCGTTCATCGGCACCGACAGCGGCGCGTCGGGGGCCGTGCCGTGCAGGGTGAGGTTGGCATCGTCCAGCCCCTCAAGCCCGCGTGTCCGGCCCGAGGCGTTTTTCAATACCGTGGTCACGCCCGTTACGGCGACCAGCGCGTCGGTCAGGGTGTCCAGATGCGCTTCGGCCCAGGCTGCGTTGGGTTGGATCACGCAGGCATCGCCAAAGCGGTCAATGATGACGCCGGGAAAACCATCCGCCTCGGCATGGATCAGACGGTAATAAGGCGCGTCGAACAGACGCTCGCGCATGTCCAGCGCGCGGCGCAGGCGGGTTTCGAACCACGTGGCGTTTAAATCGGCATCCAGATCGCGGTCCAACACGCGGCACATGATCTTGGACTCGGGGTTTACTGCAACCAACGCGATGGGCGCGCGTTTTTCATCCTCTAACACGGCCAAAGCCCCTGCCGGGATTTTGCGGGTGCGGCGGTCGGTGACGATATCATTGGCATAGACCCAGGGGAACCCGTGGCGCAGGCCGCGCGCATTGGCTTTGGGTTTCAGGCGGATACGGGGTCGGTCGACGGTTTGGGTCATGCCGCCTCTCTTAGTGGCTCCGGCGCGCGGGGAAAAGCCCTAGCGGTTGCGGGATTTCCAGCCGCCCCGGCGTTTGGGTTTTTGTGCTGCCTGCAGCCCCTCGGCCAGCACCTGCGTCATCGGGTGATCCGCCTGCGCCGCGTAGATCGAGTGCAGATCGGTCAGCGCCTGCGTCTGGTCCCGATCCGCAGGCAGGCTAAGCGCCCAATCCAAGAAGATACTGCGGCATTCGGGCAAGGTGATGCCCTCGATATTATATGCCTCGCGGATCAGGCCCTTGTGGTCGTTGGGGTCGTCACTGCGCGCCATGGGTATCCTCCGAAATCACGCGGCCGATGATCCCGGCGGCGGTGTCGTAACTGTCCTGCAACGCGGCCTGAAGCTGGTCGACCTTTTCAAACCCGGTGGCCCGGCACAGGAAAGCGGTGCCGCCCTCGCCGATCTTGTCGGCCTCGATCACCTTGCCCGACAGCAGCCGGGCCGCGCATTGTACCGACCAGCATAGATCATAGCAGTCCTTCAGCGTATGCGCCTGCGCGACATCCAGCAGCCCGGCAGCGACCGCGCCATCCAGCCCCGTATGAACATCCCGCTGAGGCAGACCGGACAACAACACGCCGGTCTCTGCCATCAGTTCGATATCCATCATGCGGCCTGCGCCGTTCTTGGCATCCCAGATACCGGCAGGAGATTTGGCGGCGGCAAGTCTCGTGCGCATCTCGGCCACCTCGCGTAGCACCTGCGCGGTATCTCGGGGACGGGTCAGAAATTCGGCGCGGAAGGTTTCGATATCCTGCGCCAGATCAGCATTTCCAGCCACAACGCGGGCGCGGGTCAGGGCCAAGTGTTCCCAGACCCATGCTTCATTCTGCTGGTAGTTAGTGAAACTGGCCCAACTGGTTGCCACCGGCCCCTGATTTCCCGAAGGGCGCAGACGCATGTCGACCTCATAGAGCCGCCCCTGCGACATGGGCGCAGACAAGGCCGTGATCAGCGCCTGCGTGAAGCGCGCGTAATAGGTTCGTGTCGCCAGCGGGCGCGGACCGTCGGACATGTCCTGATCCAGCGGGTCATAGATCACGATCATATCCAGATCGGATTGCGAATTGATCCGCCCCGCCCCGATCGAGCCCATGCCCAGCACCGCCGCCCCGCGTCCCGGCGCCGGCCCGTGTTTGCGGGCGAATTGCTTGGCCACATGCGGCAAAAGCGCGGCGATCACGGCACTAGCCAGATCGGCATAGTGCTGCCCGGCCTGCGCCCCGTCGATCAGCCCGCGCAGGTGGTGAACACCAATGCGGAAATGCCATTCCTTGCACCAGCGGCGGGCGAAATCCAGCTGTGTCTCGTAATCCGCCTCTTGCGCCAGCGCCTGCTCCAGATCGGCCTGCAAGGCCGCCTGCCCCGGCCAGTCGTCAAAGAAGCTGCCGCCAATCACCGCGTCAAAAACCGAGGCATTGCTCGAAAGGTGCGTGGCCAGCGCGTGAGATGTCCCCACGATATCGACCAGTAGATCGATCAGATGTGGGTTGGCCTCGAACAGCGAAAACAGTTGCACGCCTGCAGGCAAGCCCGACAGGAACCCGTCGAGTGCCAGAAGCGCCTCATCCGGTTTCGCGGTTTTGGCCAGACGCGACAGCAGTTCTGGTTTCAGTCGCTCGAATATACGCGCGCCCCGTTGCGAGCGCAGCGCCGGATAGGTCGGCCAGCGCGCCATGACGCCTTCGTCAAAGGCGACCTCGGGGGTCGGCGCGGGGGCCGCAGCTCCGGGGGCGAAGAACCCTTCGGTCAGTTCATGCACCTCGGTCAGGCGGCGGGTCAGGTCGGAGGTCAGATCTTCGCTGCTGATCCCCATTAGGCAGGCGACGCGTTCGATTCCTTCGTCGGATTGCGGCACCTTATGGGTCTGGGCGTCGTGGATCATCTGGATGCGATGCTCGACCTCGCGATGAGCGCGGTAATGGTTGGTCAGTTTGTCGGCGACCTCCTGCGGGACCCAGCTTTTTTCGGACAACGCGGCCAGCCCCGGCACCGTGCCGCGGACGCGCAGGTCTGGGTCACGCCCTCCTGCGATCAACTGGCGGGTCTGGGTAAAGAATTCGATCTCGCGGATGCCACCCTGCCCCAGTTTCATATCATGGCCCGGAATGGTCAGAGCGCCCCCGGTGCCCTTGTTCTCGCGGATGCGCAAGCGCATGTCGTGGGCGTCCTGTATCGCGGCAAAATCCAGATGCCGCCGCCAGACAAAGGGGCGCAACGTATCCAGAAATCGCTGCCCTGCTGCGATGTCTCCTGCACAGGCGCGCGCTTTGATATAGGCGGCACGCTCCCAAGTGCGGCCCAGACTTTCGTAATACCGCTCGGCGGCCTCGGCGGCCATACATACGGGCGTCACCCCCGGATCAGGGCGCAGGCGCAGATCAGTGCGGAACACATAGCCATCGGCGGTTTTGTCGCTGAGCGTGGCGCAGAAGTTCCGCGTGGCACGCACCATGCCATGCCGGGCCTCATAAAAATCATCCGGGTCAAACCGGGTCTCATCGAACAGCACGATCAGGTCGATATCCGAGCTGTAGTTCAGCTCATGCGCGCCCATCTTGCCCATGGCCAGAATGATCATCCCGGCGGCGGTCTCAACGTCGTCCTCGACCATACCGGGCAGTTTACCGCGCCGGATCAGCGCCGCGATCTCGGCCTTGGCGGCCACATCAGCCGCCAGCGCGCCGAAATCCGTCAGCGCAGCGGTGACTTTTTCTAGCGGCCATGCCCCTGCTACATCGGCCAGCGCGGTCAGCAGCGCCATCCGCCGCTTGCCTTGCCGTAAACCGGGCTTCAGTTGATCCGGTGGCAGTGCGCGCGCGGCGGACATTACCTCGGCCAAGGCTTGATCGGGATGGTGCAACGCCTGCGCCAGCCAGTCTTTTTCCCGATCAATCAACCCTTTGAGGTACGGGCTTGAGCCTGCAACGCCGGCAATCAATTCGCCCTGCTGCGGCGTAGCATCGGGGACCGTTGCGCGCGCTTCATCGCCCAAAGCCGGATCGAACGGGCGCGGCATTCGGTGAATTGTCAGAGCGTCGGTCATGCGGCCTCCTGCATCACAATGATCAGAGATGGCCTGATTTCAAAGGCTTGCACAAGTGGAAACTAGCCTTGTGCGACACCAGTTCCGACTAGATGTAAAACATTTTTACATTTCCCCCTTGCAACCCGTTATGCAGCTCCCATCTATTCAATGTGAAAGCGATTTACATAAACCCGGAGACACCACATGACCGCACTATCCGACCCCGCCGTCCCTTCGAATCCGGGATGGTTGCACCGTATCGAGGCCTGGCTGGACGACAAAGGCAAAGGCGCCTGGATCGCCGCAATGGTGCTTGGTTTCATCTTCTTCTGGCCCGTGGGCCTTGCCCTTTTGGCCTATATGATCTGGAGCAAACGCATGTTCAGCAAATCCTGCAGCCGTCGCAAATCCTGGAACAGCCACATGAGCGCCATGAAACCTTCGGGCAACAGCGCGTTCGACGCATACAAGTCCGACACTCTGGCGCGACTGGAACGTGAACAGAAAGAATTTGAAGCCTTCCTGCGCCGTTTGCGCGAAGCCAAGGACAAGGCCGAGTTCGACCAGTTCATGGATGAACGCGCCCGCGAAAACCGCGACGACGCCGAAACCGGCGCGACGGCCTGATCCGACCTTGCCCTGCCCCGGATTTCGGGACAGGGTGATCCTATTCAACGACGCGGATATCCCTATATGACCCATCTACCCGATCCCGATCGCCAGCCGGAATTCTATCAATCGGTGGCGACTAAACGCTTTGTTGCCTGGCTGTTCGATATCGCGCTGATTTCGCTGCTGTGTATCGTGCCGGTCTTCCTGACCCTTGGCGCGGGGCTGTTTTTCCTGCCGCTGATCTACGGCGTCATCAGCTTTGTTTACCGCGTGGTCACTATCACCAACGGGTCGGCCACGCTGGGCATGCGCTTTATGGGGATCGAGCTGCGCGACGCATTCGGCGCGCGGATGGATCTGGGCAAAGCGGTGGCCCACACGGCGGGGTATTTCGTTAGCATGGCATTCTTTGTCGTGCAGATCGTTTCGGTCATCATGATGCTGACCAGCGCACGCTGTCAGGGCCTGACGGATTCGTTCCTTGGAACAGTGATGATCAACCAGCGCGCATAAGACAAACAGGGCTGCGTGAATCACTTGGCGGTTCCGGGATCGGTTGTTATCATCCGACCCAGGAAACACGGAACGTTCATGCGACACACGCTGCCCATTGCGCCACAATTCTATGTGACGGCCCCACAGCCTTGCCCTTATCTTGAGGGCAAGATGGAGCGGAAACTGTTCACCGCCCTGCAAGGTGAAGGCGCGGACCAGTTGAACAATTCCCTTTCTCAACAAGGGTTTCGGCGGTCTCAGAACGTGCTCTACCGTCCCTCTTGCGCCGATTGCGCGGCCTGTTTGTCGGCACGGATCGACGTGTCGGCCTTCAAACCCCGCAAAAGCCAGAAACGCGCAGCCAAGCGCAACGCCTATTTGCAGCGCAAGGCAAACTCGCCCTGGGCCACAGATGAGCAGTATGAGCTGTTCCGCCGTTATCTGGACACCCGCCATTCCGATGGTGGCATGGCCGATATGGACGTGTTCGAATTCGCCGCGATGATCGAGGAAACGCCGATCCGGTCGCGCGTCGTAGAATACGCTGACCCAAACTCGCATGAGCTGATCGCCGTCAGCCTGACCGATGTACTCGATGACGGGCTGAGCATGGTCTATTCCTTTTACGACCCACATCAGCCGCAGAATTCCCTTGGGACATATATGATCCTCGATCATATCGACATCGCGCGCGAAGCCGGTTTGCCCTATGTCTATCTGGGCTATTGGGTGCCAGGCAGCCCCAAGATGGGCTACAAGGCCCGTTTCTCGGGGTTGGAGGTCTATATTCGGGGCGAATGGACACGCGTCAGTGATCCCTCCGACCTTGCAGCTGCAGGACATCATCCGCTGTCCACCGCTCCGATTGCCGAGCAGGTCGCCAATATCCAACTGCCCGACCGTCACCCTACCAAAGGCTGATCCCTCATGCGGCAAAGCTTGCACGCGGTCACACTGGTCGTGCCCGACTATGATGAGGCAATTGCATTCTATACCCAAACCCTGTCCTTTTCGCTGTTGCAGGATATCGACCTGGGCGGAGGCAAGCGATGGGTGCGTGTCGCCCCTGCGGGATCCGAGTTGGGCTCGCTTTTACTAGCGCAGGCCGACGGGCCGGAACAGGCGGCGGCGATTGGCAACCAGACCGGCGGCCGGGTTGGTTTTTTCCTGCAAACCGATGATTTTCAACGCGACTACACCGCCATGAAAGCGGCCGGCGTGACGTTCGAGGAAACCCCGCGTCATGAACCTTATGGAACCGTCGCGGTCTGGCGTGACCCGTTTGGAAATCGCTGGGATTTGATTGAGTTCATCTAGGGCGTGGTCCGGTATTTCGACTACCTCAGGGCAGATCAGACAGAAAAGATGAAGAATTATTAATCATCTAAATGGCGACTTCCCTACGCCCAGCGATTGAATCCTTACCCTACGTCACCAAGTAATCCTGACCCTCAGCCGTTCGACCCCGTTTAGATCCGCACGGCTGGGCTTCAATGACATAGCCCGTGATGCAACAGGTTCCCGACCTGCGGGTTTGGCTTTGGTAAAGGGAGACGGACAATGACTCATGCTATTCGACGGCTGCTTGCGGCCAACCTGACAACGCAAATCCTGATGGCCCTTGTACTTGGCTCAGCCCTTGGACTGGCCCTGAACTATTGGCAAATCCCGTTCCTTCAGGAGCATATGGTCAACGGCCTGTTCACCATGGTTGGTCAGATGTTCCTGAACGGGCTGCAAATGCTGGTCGTGCCGCTAGTGGTGTTTTCCTTGCTGTGCGGCGTGGTTGGGATTGGTGATCTCAAGGTGTTGGGGCGCGTAGGCGGGCTGACCTTTGTCACCTATCTGGCGACTACGGCGCTGGCGGTGATGACGGCGCTGGTGTTCGCCAACATCATCAATCCCGGCATGGGATTTGACAGCCTGCATATGGCCAGCGCGGATGTGTCCGTCGCAACGCAGGATACTGCGTGGCAGATACTGGCAAACATCATCCCCAAGAACCCGGTTCAGGCGCTGGCCAATGGCGAAATGCTGCAAATCATCTTCTACGTGATCGTTGTCGGTATCGCCGTGCTGATGATCGGCAGCCGCGCCAAAACTTTTGTCGAGGGTTGCACCTTCATGAACGAATTGGCGATGAAAATCGTCGAGATCGTGATGGCCTTTGCTCCGATCGGCGTCTTCTGCCTGATTGCCAAGACCTTTGCGCTGGAAGGGTTCAGCCTGTTTGCCCCCGTCATCGGATATCTGGCGACCATCAGCCTGACGCTTGTCTTCCACCTCTGCGTGACGCTGATGGTGCTGCTTTATATCTGCACCGGCCTGAGCCCGCGTGCGTTTCTGCGCAAGATGCGTTCGGCACAGGTGTTCGCCTTCTCGACCTCAAGCTCGAACGCGACGATCCCGGCCTCGATGCAATGCGTGACGCAGCGCATTGGTGTGGACCGCTCGGTCGCTTCGTTCGGCATCCCTCTGGGCGCGACGATCAACATGGACGGCACCGCGATCATGCATGGCGTGGCAACCGTGTTCCTGGCCAATGCCTATGGGATTGATCTGGGGCTGGGTGGCTACATGACCATCATCTCGATCTCGGTACTGGCCTCGATCGGAACGGCAGGCGTTCCCGGCGTGGGGATTGTGATGCTGGCAATGGTTCTGAACCAGCTGGGTATGCCACTGGACGGGATCGCCATCATCCTCGCCGTTGACCGGATCATCGACATGATGCGGACGGTGGTGAACATCACCGGCGACGCGGTTGTCACCACCATCGTTGCGCAGCGTGTCGGCAAGCTGGACCGGGCGGTCTTCAATGACCCCGACGCTGGGACGCAGACCCCCGCCACGCTGGATATTGACCACGAGGCCGAAGCTGCTTTTGCAAAACTGACGCATCCCAAAGCCGAAGCCTGAACAAAAAAGACCGTAGGCCACAGGGCCTCCGGTCTGTCATTCTTCAGTCTGCCCGATCAGTTCGGGATCAGATCCGGCACGATGGTCACGATGGTCGGGAAGAACCAAAGGATACCAATCCCGACTACCTGAATCAGCACGAATGGAATGATCCCGCGATAGATATGACCTGTTGTGACCTCTTTAGGCGCAACGCCCCTTAGGTAGAACAGCGCGAACCCGAAAGGTGGCGTCAGGAACGAGGTCTGCAGGTTCACCGCCACCATGATCGTGACCCATTTCGGATCGAACGACCCGCCATAGATCACCGGGCCCACGATGGGGATCACGATGTAGATGATCTCGAGGAAGTCCAGCACAAAGCCCAGAATGAACAGCACCAACATCACGATCAGGAAGACCGTGAACTCGTTGTCGAAACTGCGCAGGAACTGCTGGATATAGTGCTCACCCCCGAACGAGATCACCACAAGATTCAGCAACTGCGAGCCGATCAGGATGGTAAAGACCATCGAGGTCACCTTGGCCGTCTCGCGCACCACGGGCGTCAGAACCCCGCTGGTGAACAAGACCCAGCAACCAAACAGCAGGCCGAACAGGGCAAACAGGTAGGCGCCATAGGCCACGATGAAGGCAATCCAGGTCTCGACGCTGACATCGCTCTGGTTGATGCGCAGATCGAAGTTCACGCCCATCAGCAAGGCCACGATCACGGCCAAAGTCGCCCAGATGATCACCTTGGCCGAGCGGCCCTGATCCTGCAGCTTGCGGTAAGCGGCCAGCATGATCGCCCCGCCTGCCCCCAGCGCCGCAGCGGGCGTCGGGTTAGTCACACCACCCAGGATCGAGCCCAGAACCGCGATGATCAGAACCAGCGGCGGGAAGACCACACGGATCAGATCATTGGTCGCACAGCGCGCGGCGGCCTCTTTGCAGCCATAGATGGCCAGCGCAAACGGCACCGCCAGCAGCACAAAGGTCACACCCGAGGACGTGGTCGGAGCGATGAACAGCACATCGAACAACAGCATCAGCAACAGGCCGATGGCCCCTACGATCAGCGGCTGCGTCGGCTTCGATGGCGCGATGCCGCGACCCATGACCAGCGTCAGACCCAGCAGCACGACCATGACGGCCACACCGGTGCCGATCGGCGCAGCCGAAGCGATCTTGGCTTGCTGCGCAGCGGCCAGTTCCTCTTCGCTTAGGCGGGTCGACTCGGCGGCCCCACCTGCGGCGTCGATGGCCTCTTGCTCGGCTACGGCCTGATCCCAGGCCAGTTGCCCATGCAGGTCGATCATCGAGGCTTTACATTCCTCGGACACGTTCGTGCGCAGCGATGCGCCCTCACCGATATCCGAGAAAGCCGAGACGCTGATGTTCTGGCTTCCGACAACACCAGCACTGCTCAGAACCATCATGCCCACGATCAGCGCAACCGGTGCACCCAGCAACCAGGTCAGACCTTCGGCACGGGTGATCGGCTCACCACTACCGCCTGACATTTCAACGGCCGGGGCCTTTTCCGGATTCAGCAGCGCATAGCCAAAGGCATAAAGCGCATACAGCAGCGCCAGCATGATCCCCGGCAGCAAGGCAGCCTGAAACAATGTCCCAACCGAGACCACAGCGGGCTCACCCAGATAGGTCAGCGCGTCTGTACAACCCGCATCCTGCGCGCGGGTTTCCTGCGCGGTCGAATACAGGTCTCCTGCCAGTGTCCCCAGCAGAACGATCACGATCGAGGGCGGAATGATCTGTCCCAGCGTTCCCGAGGCCGCGATCACACCGGTCGCCAGTTCCGGCGAGTAGTTGTTGCGCAGCATGGTTGGCAGCGCCAGCAGGCCCATCGTCACCACGGTCGCACCCACGATCCCGGTCGAGGCCGCAAGAAACGCCCCCACAACCACAATCGACACAGCCAGACCACCGGGCAGCGGGCCAAAGACACGCGCCATCGTGGTCAGCAGATCGTTTGCGATCTTCGAGCGTTCCAGCGTGATACCCATCAGGACGAACATCAGAACGGCCAGCAGGGTTTCAATCGACTGACCGGCCAGCACGCGTTCGTTCATACGGTTCACGATGAATGACACATTGCGGTCCAGCGCGGTTTCCCAGCCCTGCACAAAGACCGGTTCGGCGATCCTTGGTAAGTCCGGGAAGCGGAACACTGATACCGTTTCCGGTTTGACCCCCGAATTGACGAGGTCCCGGTACGCTTGGGAGCCGGTATCAATTGCCTGGTGGATCAGCAGCCCGGCACTGTCCAGCGCTGCGATGATCCCGAAGGAAATGATCCCTGCCCCGCCGATGGCGAACGCCACCGGGAAACCGGAAAGGATGCCTCCAAAAAGGCAGAAGAATACGATAATGAGGCCTATCTCGACGCCATCAAGTCCGAATAACATAGTCTGGGTCTCCGTCCCTAATGTGCGCCTTCGTAGGCTTCTTCACCCTCACCAAGGCTATCCTTGTCGAGGTATTTTCCTGTGCTCTCGGACCCTTCCGAGTATTCCAGGAACGAGCGGTAGAGGAATGCAATGGCGTGCAGGAACACCATGGCCGCAAAAGCCACCAGCAGGATCTTGAACAGGAAGTAGGCGTTGAACCCGTTGGGGCTGAAACCGATGGTTTCCACGTTCCAGCGCAGCGCGCGGGATTTGGCGACCAGACGGTCCAACGTATCACTGGCCGAGGGTTTCGGCACGATCAGGTGTCGCCACATGAAGTACCAGCCATACATCCAGGTCAGCACGGCCATGGGCATCATGAACAGAACCGCCCCGCACATATCGACCACACGCTTGGCCCGGTGGCTGATCCCGGCGTAGATCAGGTCAACGCGTACATGCCCGCCCTGAACGAAAGTGTAGGTGCAGCACAGGCAGACAACCATGGCGTTATAAAGTTTAAGTTCTTCCGCGAACCAACTGATATCTTGCGTAAACGGGATACCCAGGCCAAAGGACATATCGGGCCGGGTAAAGACCCGCTGCATGAACACGATGACGATCTGCTGGATCACCATCAGCAAGCCGGCCCAGGCGAAAAAGCGGCCGGTTGTGTTGGCGAAACCCTCAAGGACCCGCACCATTCCCCACATGAAGTTGCGGTAATACAGTCCAACTGCGGTCAGAACCAAAAAGAAGGTAAAGACCACAAAGAAGAACTCGACCGAACCGCCGTAATAGACAAAGCGCATGATGGCTTCTTTGTCCGACCAGTCCAGCCAGAGTTGCGGATGCGTGATGGCATATCCGAAATTATAGAAAGCTTCGGCAATGTTCTGAATGAGCCATAGCAGCCCATTCCACAGGGCGCCGAAGAACGAGATACCGTTATCGTCCTGCATGTTGTCCCCAGGTCGCGTCAGTTGCACGAGGTGTTATCGCGGGCATGTCCAAGCCCGGCACGTGCAACGGGAAAGGTTTCCCCGCACAGGGCGGGGAAACCATTTGGTCGTGAGTAGGTTGCTTAGCCGCGAACGCGGTCGCGCTGCGTGGTGTAGGCTCCCGAGGACAGGTTCTGCCACGCCGAAGATGCTGCCATCGACGACATTGCGCTGTCGTGGATTTTCTTGAACAGCTCGTCGCCCATGTTTTCGTCCAGAACTTCCTGGCTGGCCTGACCGAAGGCATCCCAGACGCTGTCGGGGAATTCCAGAACCTTCACGCCGCCCGATTGCAGACGCTGCAGCGCCGCACCGTTATTGGCCAGGAATTGCGCCAGGTTCCACTGGTGCGCTTCGCCAGCTGCGATCTCGATGATCTTCTGCTGTGCCGGTGTCAGTTCGTCGAACACGTCGCGGTTCGTTGCCAGCGACAGACCTGCGCCCGGCTCGTGGAAGCCCGCGGTGTAGTAGGTCTTGGTGATTTCCTGGAAACCGGCTTTTTCATCCGCCCAGGGGCCAATCCACTCGGTGCCGTCAATCGCACCCGAGGACAGCGCCTGATACACTTCCGAGCCCGGAATGTTCTGAACCGATGCGCCCAGCTTGCCCAGCGCCTGACCACCCAGACCCGGCATACGGAACTTCAGACCTTGGAAATCCTCGGGGCCGTTGATCTCTTTCGAGTACCAGCCACCTGCCTGCGCACCGGTGTTACCCGCCAGGAAGGATTTCAGGCCGAAGATCGAACCCAGCTCGTCATGCAGCTCCATGCCGCCATCATGGTAGTACCAGTTCACAAGTTCCTGCGCGGTCATGCCGAAGGGCACGGCAGTGAAGAACGCATAGCCCGGATGCTGACCTACAAAGTAATAGTCGGCAGCGTGATACATGTCGGCCTGACCGGACGACACCGCGTCAAACACTTCGAAGGCACCAACCAGTTCGCCAGCGGCCTTGATTTCGACATTCAGGCTGCCGTCGGACATAGTGTTGATGCTGTCGGCACAACGTTGAGCGCTGTCGAACACGCCCGCCAGACCGCGACCCCACGAGGTCACCATGGTCAGGGTGCGTTTGCCCTGTGCATAAGCCGGAGCTGCCAGCGTGGTGGCGGCAGCGGCCGAGCCGCCCAGTGCAGATGTTTTTAGAAATGAACGACGATCCATATGAGTGTTCCTCCCCTACATAGTCCAATCCCCCGAACTTTGCGGGGGCAGTCGTTTTCAGTGCGGCCAGCCTAATGACGGGAATTTGAATGTGAATACCTACTACTACGTAGGATTGCCGGTTTTTGAGGTGGGTGCGGGACAAAACCGGTAAATCTGGGGCCCATTTTCCGGCGAAACGGGCGACGTCACGATCGCAGACCCAAAGATTTTGCATTTTGACGCCTGCTTGCGTAACGATTCGACCATGAGGGGAATCCGCAATCTGATCTCGCTGACCTATGGCCAGAAACTGTCGCTTGTGGCGGCCATTCCTCTGTTGGTGGCCGTGGCAGCGATTGCATTCTTCGTCACCTACGAGGCCCGCGCTACCGCCGAGCGTGAAATTCAGGCGCTGGAACGTCGCCTGATCGAAGCCAAGAAAGAAGAGCTGCGCAACTACGTCACGCAGGCCCGCAACGGGTTCGCCTATATCTACGGCCGCGCCTCGACCGACGACAATGTGGCTCAGAATCTGGTCACGCAGATTCTGTCGGCCATGATCTACGGCAAGGATGGGTTCTTCTTTGTCTATGATTACGACGGCAACAATCTGGTCAGCCCGCGTCAGACCCAGTTCATCAACCGCAACTGGGAAGGTCTGACCGATAGCGACGGCACCCCGATTGTGGACGAGTTCATCCGCCTCGCCCGGCAGGGGGCTGGTTGGCACAGTTTCATGTGGCAAAAACCGTCGACCGGGGAAGAGGCGCAGATGATCGCCTATGTGGTTGGTCTTCAGGATTGGCGATGGGCCGTGGGCACAGGGGTCTTCATCGACGATATCGTCGCCACCGTCGCCAATGCCCGCGCCGAGGTCGAAGCCCGCGTGCAGCGCACCTTTGCCTATATCGGGGGTATCGTTCTGGCCGCCGTTCTGATCGTGTTTGCCTCGGGCATGTTACTGAATTTCCGCGAACGCAGGCTGGCAGATGCCAAGCTGAAAGAACTGACCCAACGCGTGTTTGACGCGCAAGAGGAAGAGCGCGGACGGGTGGCCCGTGAGCTCCATGACGGGATCAGCCAGATCCTGGTCGGTGTGCGCTATGCGCTGGACAATGCCCGCCGCCGGCTGACGCGCGGCGATGACGCAGGCGCGCGCGATCCGCTGGACAAAGGGATCGACCATCTGGGCACCGCGATTACCGAGGTCCGCCGCATCAGCCGTGACCTGCGCCCCGGCGTGCTGGACGATCTGGGTTTGGGCCCTGCCCTTAAGGCACTAACCGATGATTTCCGCGAGCGTACGGGGATCGAGACCGAGTTCTCGACCGTCGTGTTTCGCAACCGTCTGGATCAGGACAGCAAGATCGCACTCTACCGTATCGCGCAGGAGGCGCTGACCAATATCGAGCGCCATTCCGGCGCAACCAGCGTCACCATCGACCTGCGCGGCCACAAAAAGGGCGCGACCATGCGGATCACCGACAATGGCCGCGGTTTGCGCAGCGCACCCAGCGATGGCAGTGCCGGGATCGGGCTGCGCAACATGCAGGAACGGATCGAACAACTTGACGGATCGCTGCGCATTCTGTCATCACGCGGCCCACGCAGCGGAACGGTGATCGAGGTCAGCCTGCCTCTCAGCCACTTGCTGCCGCCGCAGGAAGACGCAACCCCAAACCGAAAGGCCGGAACATGAGCGACACCACGATCCGGGTTCTGATCGTCGATGACCATCCAATGGTTGCCGAGGGGATCCAGTCGATATTGGAAAGCTATGACGAGATCGAGGTGGTCGGCACTCTGGGTAGCGGGCAGGATGCGGTCGATCAGGTGGCTGGGTTGCAGCCGGATGTCATTCTGATGGACCTCAATATGCCCGGCCTCGGAGGCCTCAGCGCGACTGAGATCATTCTCGAACGCCTGCCAGAAACGCGCATCCTGATCCTGTCGATGCATGATAGCCCGGAATATATCTCGACGGCGCTCAGCCACGGGGCCAAAGGCTATGTCCTCAAAGATGTCCCCACGGATGAAATCAAGCAGGCCATCGACGCTGTCATGCGTGGCGAGCAATATCTATGCACCGGTGCCAGCGGCTCTCTTGAGCCCAAGGGCGACAACACGCGTGAGGCCCTGACCGGGCGCGAACAAACGATCCTGCTGGAACTCGCACAGGGCAAGTCCAACAAAGAGGTCGCTCAGACACTGGACATCTCGGTCCGTACGGTCGAGACACATCGCAAGAACATCAAACGCAAGCTGGGGATATCCTCGACCGCCGGTCTGACCCGCTATGCGCTGGAACACGGCGTCTTGCAGGGCACCAGCCCAGGGTTCTGACCGCAGCGCGGCACGCGCTGCCCGGCCCAACCGGCGAAGATACGCCGCAGGCGCATCGACTACGGGCGGGAGCCCCGCCCGCTTCAGTCGAGCAAACGGTCCTGCCGCAGCCCTTCCCGATCTAGATGATGTTGCAGCACCCGCCCATAAAGCTGCCGGGTTCGTTCGACGCTGCCGCACATCCCCTCGGCCTCAACGAATGAAAAAATACCCACGTAGCGACGTTGCGTCCCGGTCACCGCTGCGACCCGATGCAACGCGTACCGGCCCTTGAAGATCTGAAGATCGCCGGGTTGCAACTCCAATTGCCGGACCCGCGCCCTTTCCCCGCCAAGCACGGCTGAGACGGCTGGAAAATTCTCGTCCGTTGGGCTGCGCAGGTTCGGTACATATTCGAACGCGCCACCCCCTTCACCGTTTTGGATGGCCAAAGTCACGGTGAAATTGTTAGTATCGAAGTGCCAGGGAAAGCCCTGCCCCTCCTCAACCACATTGATGATCACATCCGCCAAAGGATCGTCATAGCGAAAGAAGCAGTCGTCGGGCTCATCCAACGCTGCGCGAATAAACGGCAGGAAGTCTGCGCATTCGTAAATTCGTCGCAACGGCCCCGTTTTTGCGAAATTGTCCGCTGGCACAAAGGCGTTTGAGCGGTCAAAAAACTGCCGAACCGGGTGATTTCGATCCAGCGAGGGTTCATCACGGGTAAAATAGGCATTGGTTCGGCTGAATGAACGATGGGCGTGCTCGGCCACCGTATCGGCCTCTTGTCGCAATTGCGCGACTCCGTCGGAATGCACAAACCCTGGCAACACCGCGCAGCCATCCTGATCCAACTCACGCCTCAGATCGCTGATCAACCGCTCATATGCTCGAGAGCCCGGGCAATCTATCGGATACCGTCCAAGGTCAATAAGATCGTGCATGATATCCCGCCTCCATCGCCTATATGCTCGGGTCCACGTTGCCCCAGCATGTTGCCGCTATCATGCTCGTTTCGGACATCACTTTGACACTTTCCGACACGGTCAAATCACAGAGTCGCGTGGATTTCCCTCCAGGTTTTCCCGAAAATTCCCATCATGCGGCAATCTGCGCAATAAAATGTCGCAAAATTCACTGCCTGAGATAGAAAATTGGTGCGATTGCCTGTTGACGCCCCGTCGCGCCGCTCATAATGTCCCTGCACGCAAAAAAGGAGCCTCTGGCGATGAAAGCGCTAGTCGTAATCGTAGGAAACACGCGCATGGGCCGGTGACGGTAAACCATAATTCAACCCATGCGCCTCCGAAAATCTCGGGGGCTTTTTTTTGGCAACACGCAAGACACATGTCGCGAACGGAGCAAAGCAGATGACACGTGAGATGACCGGCGCAAAGATGGTGGTTCAGGCCCTCAAGGATCAGGGCGTGGACACGGTATTCGGATACCCCGGCGGCGCCGTGCTACCGATCTATGATGAGATTTTTCTGCAAAACGACATTCGCCACATTCTGGTGCGTCACGAACAAGGGGCTGTGCACGCCGCCGAAGGGTACGCGCGCTCGACCGGCAAGCCCGGCGTTGCGCTTGTAACCTCAGGCCCCGGTGCCACCAATGCAGTAACCGGCCTGACCGATGCGTTGCTGGATTCGATCCCGATCGTGGTTCTAACCGGTCAGGTCCCGACCTTCATGATCGGCTCGGACGCGTTTCAAGAGGCTGACACCGTTGGCATCACCCGCCCCTGCACCAAGCACAACTGGCTGGTGAAGGATACGGATTCGCTTTCTGAGACCATGCACGAGGCTTTCCACGTCGCCACCTCTGGCCGCCCTGGTCCTGTGCTGATCGACATTCCTAAGGACGTGCAGTTCGCCTCGGGTGACTATACCGGCCCGAAACCTTCGACCTCACATTACCAGCCAGTTTTGAAAGGCGATCTCGAAGAGATCACCGAACTGGTTGCCGCGATTGAGACGGCGAAAAAACCTGTCTTCTACACGGGTGGTGGCGTGATCAACTCGGGCCCCGCGGCCAGCCAGTTGCTGCGCGAGCTGGTGGATGCAACCGGCTTTCCGATTACCTCGACCCTGATGGGACTGGGGGCCTATCCGGCGTCGGGCGAGAACTGGTTGGGCATGCTGGGAATGCATGGTCTCTATGAGGCCAATCTGGCGATGCATGACTGCGACCTGATGATCAACATCGGCGCACGTTTCGATGACCGGATCACCGGGCGCATTGATGCGTTCTCGCCGAACTCGAAAAAGGCGCATATCGACATTGATCCGTCGTCCATCAACAAGGTGATCCGCGTCGATATCCCGATTGTCGGGGACGTGGCACATGTGCTGGAAGATATCCTCAAGGTCTGGAAAGCACGTGGGCGTAAAACCGACGCAGCGGCGGTTAAACAATGGCAGTCGCAGATCGCGGATTGGCGCAAGGTCAACTGCCTGGCCTATACCAACAGCGAAAAGACGATCAAACCGCAATACGCGCTGCAACGTCTTGAAGAGCTAACCAAAAACCACGACCGCTATATCACCACCGAGGTCGGCCAGCACCAGATGTGGGCAGCACAATATCTTGGGTTCGAAGACCCCAACCGCTGGATGACATCCGGTGGTCTGGGCACCATGGGCTATGGCACTCCGGCCTCGATCGGTGTGCAGATGGCGCATCCCGACGCGCTTGTGATCAACGTCGCAGGTGAAGCCTCTTGGCTGATGAACATGCAGGAAATGGGCACCGCCGTTCAGTACCGCCTGCCCGTGAAACAGTTCATCCTGAACAACGAACGTCTGGGCATGGTGCGCCAGTGGCAGGAATTGCTGCATGGCGAGCGGTACTCGCATTCGTGGTCCGAGGCCCTGCCCGACTTCGTCAAACTCGCCGAGGCCTTCGGGGCCAAGGGCATCCTGTGTTCCGACCCTGCCGACCTGGATGACGCGATCATGGAGATGATCAACTATGACGGCCCTGTCATCTTTGACTGTCTGGTTGAAAAGCACGAAAACTGCTTCCCCATGATCCCGTCGGGCAAGGCCCATAACGAAATGCTGCTGGGCGAGGCCGAAACGCAGGGCGTGATCGACTCCAAAGGTTCGGTTTTGGTTTAACAAAATTCGTCGAATTTTGTCGGGCGCTTCAGTACCCGACCTTCGCAGGATGATGAAAGGGACTTAAATGTCTGCCCTACATATCAAACAAGGCTCCACCCGCCATTCGGCCTATAACCTAAGGCCCACATTCTCGGACGTGCAGGAACGGCACACGATTGCGGTTTTGGTCGAAAACGAACCGGGTGTTCTGGCTCGCGTGATCGGACTGTTCTCTGGCCGTGGATATAACATCGAAAGCCTCACCGTGGCCGAGGTCGATCACACCGGCCACCTGAGCCGCATTACCATCGTCACCACCGGCACGCCGCAGGTGATCGAGCAGATCAAGGCCCAGCTTGGTCGCATCGTATCGGTCCGGGATGTGCACGATCTGACGGTCGAGGGCTCATCGGTCGAGCGTGAGCTGGCCATCATCAAGGTCGTGGGCGAAGGCGACAAACGGGTCGAAGCTCTGCGTCTGGCCGACATCTTCCGCGCCAATGTAGTAGACAGCACCCTGAATTCGTTCATTTTCGAAATCACTGGGGCCCCGGACAAGATCGACGCCTTTGCCGACCTGATGCGCCCGCTGGGCCTGGTTGAAATCGCCCGTACCGGTGTCGCGGCCTTGCTGCGTGGTGACTGAATGAATTGCCCCGCCCATTGCATGTAGGCATCGGACGGGGCTAAACATTCACAAAACTGCAGACAATATGCAGTTATGTCTGTTTATTTTTTACATAACAGAAAATAATCGAATAAAAGATTATACAAATAAAAATAAAGCCTATTGCCTTTGTGGTTTAGCGCGTTAGCTTCGACACGTAACGTGGCGTTTCTATGCGCCTGTTGGGGTCCTAAGTACGATTTCAGAACATGCGCGACCGTTTGGTCAGACATGGTACGGTTTCACAAAAACACTTGAATACCGGGACAGAAATGACCAACGACACCCGCAACCCTGCTGACTTGCGCAGGATGTTCGGCGCAAACCTCAGGCAGCTCGCGCAGCAATACCCCTCTGTTTCCGAACTCTGCCGTCAGCTTGGCATCAACCGGACTCAATTCAACCGGTATTTGGGCGGACAGAGCTTTCCCCGCCCCGATGTTCTGGACCGCATTTGCCGGTTCTTCGATGTCGACGCCCGTATTCTGCTGCACCCTCTTGAGGCATTGGACAAGGCCCCTCTACACCCCGCCGCTTCGGCCCTGACCGAGTTTCTGGGCTCGGGGCCCACGACGTTGACCGAGACGCTGCTGCCCGCCGGATTCTATTCTGTGTCAGAGACGGATCTTGAAAACCCCTTCCCGTCCCGGCGCCGGCTGCTGCATGCCCGCCGCCTGCCCCAATGCACCCTGATTCGCAGCTTCGAGCCCCCCTCGGATGGCAAAGACAGTTCAGCCAAAGCGCGCGAAGTTCAGGGGATCGCCGCTTGTGCCGGTCATCAAATCTATATCCTGATGTCCTGCCGCGCCGCCCAGAACAGCCGCATCTACCTGATGACTCGCAATTCGGACTCGCAAGAAGAGTATTGGCGCGGCGTCGCAATCTGCCTGTCCAAGACGAATGCAAATGCGACCACCATGCGCAAACTCCAGCTGCGCCATCTGGGCACCAAACCGACCGAGGCATTGCCCGCCGCCCGCACCGCGCGCAGGTTGGAAAAGCCGCTTTAGGTAAGTCCTTCGGCCTCTGTAATCTGACGGTAAAGATGCCAGCTTGCATGCCCCAATAGCGGCAATACTATCAGCAAGCCAAGAAACCAGGGGATCATGGCGACAAAGGTCAGAACGGCGATCAGCACCCCCCAACCCAACATGACCGGCAGGTTTGCACTGACATAGCTATAGCTTGCAATCATCGCCGTAACGAAATCCAGTTCGCGGTCCAGCAGCATCGGGATGGACAAGACGGTGATCATGTAAAGCACGGTCGCGAAAACTGCGCCCACCGCCGTGCCCACCGCCAACATGGTCAGCCCATTGGCCGTCAGATACACCTCGACTGAAGTGGATACGTTGGTCATGGTCGACAACCCCATGAACAAAGCAAAGATCATGTGACCCAGAAAGAACCAGAACAGGAACATGACCACGATGATTGCGCAGATCGACGGCAACTGACGCCGCCCCTGCTGCGCCACGACACCAAAGATCGCGCCATAATCCAAAGGCTCCCCCAGTTCCAACCGGTGAGAGACCTCATACAGCCCCACCGCCGCGAAGGGGCCCAACAACGGAAATCCGATCGCGGCCAGCACCAGCCAGTATGAGGTTTGAGTCTGTATTGTCACCCAGGCAATCGCCCAGCCGGCCAGCACATAGAACCCTGCAAACAGCAGCCCAAAAACCGGCGCGCGGCGAAAATCAGCCCAGGCACGGCGCAGGGATTCGCGCAGCATCTCACGGCTGACCGGTCCCATTTTCGGAACGCCAAAGGGTTTCTCCATCACATTCTCCTCCCCTCATCCGTCCTTCTATCAGGCCGGTCTTTTCTGCGGCCAACGCGTGACCTCATGATACGCCGCCCCAATGGACAGAACCTGCCCATCGGCCCCTTTGGGTCCAAAAAGCTGCATCCCCATCGGCAGCCCCTCGGCCCCGAACCCGACGGGCACGGACAAGGCAGGCAGACCAATCAGACTGACAGGCACCATGACCTGCATCCAGCGATGATAGGTGTCCATCTTCACCCCTGCGATTTCTGTTGGGAACGGCGTGTCCAGCTCAAACGGCCAGACTTGCGCAGATGGCAGCACCAACATGTCATAATCAACGAACACCTCTGCGGCCTTGCGATACCAGTCCGAGCGAATGACGCTGGCGCGATGCACCTGCATCGCCGTCAAGGCCAAGCCCCGATCCAGCTCCCACTGCGCGGTGTCTTTCAGCTTTGAGCGGTGTTCAGTCAAAGGCCTCAACCCGGCGGCCACGCTCCAGGCGCGTAGCGTCACCCAACTATCCCACATCAATTCCGCTTCGAATGGCGGCGCAAGTGGTTCCACTTGCGCGCCCAGATCCGAAAACACCGCAAGGGCCTGCGCGCATTGATCCAAAATTCCGTCTTCAAACGGAAAGGCACCGCCCCAATCCGCCAACCAACCAATCCGCAGGCCGCGCATATCGGCGGGTCTGACCCGTGAAACCGGCGTGCAAGCCGCAGATAACGGCTGTCCCGCGTCCGGCCCTGAGATCACGTCCAGCAACACGCCCAAGTCCTCAGGGCTGCGCGCCATAGGCCCCAGAGTCGACAACTGATGCAAATACCCGTCCCCTTCGGGTTGAGACGGAACGCGTCCCCAGCTTGGTCGAAACCCATAAACATTGTTCCAGGCCGCTGGGTTGCGCAAGCTGCCCATCATGTCTGACCCATCCGCCAGCGCCAGCATCCCCGAAGCCAAGGCCACTGCGGCTCCGCCAGAGGAACCTCCGCAGCTACGCTCAGCATCATATGGGTTGCGCGTCGCCCCATAGACCGGGTTGAACGTGTGCGACCCCAAACCGAATTCCGGCGTATTGGTCTTGCCGATCAGAATGGCCCCCGCCGCCCGCAACCGTGCCGCGATCAGATCGTCAGCCTCCGGTACATGCCCTGCAAACAGCGGCGAGCCTTGGGTCGAGGCCATCCCGGCCACATTGACCAGATCCTTGACCGCCATCGGCAACCCATGCAGCGGGCCCCGTCGCGGACCTTCATCCATCGCCCGCGCCTCGGCCATCAATTCGGCCTCATCCCGCAGCGCCACGATGGCGTTCAATCGGCCATTGACAGCCCCGATCCGCTCCAGCGTCAACCGCATGACATCCGCAGCCGAGACCTGCCCCGATGCCATTGCGCCCAAAAGTTCAGTTGCGGTGATTTGGCTCAGTTCCATCCCGGTCCCATCGGCAGTCATATCGCGTCAATACGATCAGCCTAACGACCCCGCCGCACCATTTAAACCCACTGTTTAAATGTATCTTTTCCGGTCCACCGCCGCGCAAGGATCCCCTTCATCTGGCCCAAAATATCCCGGGGGAGTCGCGCGCACGCGCGGCGGGGGCAGAGCCCCCTGCCAGACTTATTCACCTTGCGCTTCGGACCGGGACTTGCCAGCCACATCCAGCGCCAAAGTCGCCGCCATGAACCCGTCCAGATCCCCATCCAACACGCCCTTTGTGTCCGAGGTCTCATGGTTGGTCCGCAAATCCTTCACCATTTGATACGGTTGCAACACGTAAGACCGGATCTGGTTGCCCCAACCCGCATCACCCTTGGCCTCATGCGCGGCGTTGATATCCGCGTTCCGGCGGTCCAGCTCTTGCTGGTAGAGGCGCGATTTCAGCGCCTTCATGGCGATGTCCCGGTTCTGGTGCTGCGACTTCTCGGAACTGGTCACAACGATTCCGGTCGGGATGTGCGTGATCCGCACCGCCGAGTCCGTGGTGTTCACGTGCTGACCACCCGCGCCGGATGACCGATAGGTATCAATCCGAATATCCGACGGGTTCACCTCGATCTCGATATTGTCGTCGACCACCGGATAGACCCAGACCGAGCTAAAGGACGTGTGTCGCTTGGCCGCCGAGTCATAAGGCGAAATCCGAACCAGCCGGTGTACGCCGCTTTCCGACTTCAACCAGCCATACGCGTTGTGACCCGAAATCTTATAGGCTGCCGATTTGATCCCTGCCTCTTCGCCCGCGGTCTCGGATTGCAGCTCGACGGTGTAACCCTTCTTCTCAGCCCAACGCACATACATTCGCGCCAGCATTGAGGCCCAGTCACAGCTTTCCGTCCCACCCGCGCCCGAGTTGATCTCAAGGAAGGTATCGTTGCTGTCGGCTTCGCCGTCCAGCAGGGCTTCTAGTTCTTTCTTGGCGGCCTTGGCCTGCAGCGCCTTGATCGCGCCCTCGGCGTCGGTAACGACCTCTTCGTCCTCTTCCATCTCGCCCAGTTCGATCAACTCGATATTGTCACTCAGATCGGTCTTGATGGTTTCATAGGTCTCAATCGCATCGACCAGCATCTGCCGCTCGCGCATCAGCTTCTGTGCATTCTCGGGATTGTCCCACAAGTTCGGATCTTCAACACGCGCGTTGAATTCCTCAAGACGATGAGGTGCGGTCTCATAGTCCATGCGCTGCGCCAGCAGCTCCAGCGACTTTTCGATTTCCGCCACGATATTCTGGGTTTCGGCGCGCATGGTCAGGTCCCAACTTGCTCAATCAGGCTTGCGTGATAGCAAGAGGTTGGGGCCACCACAAGACAGCGGAGGCCGCAAACCAATCAGGTGTCAGTAAAGACCGCCAGTTGCCACATCGCCCTGGCTGGCGTTGGGTCCGACGGTGACGGTGTTCCCGGTCGAGGTTGTCACCTGACGACCCGAGCTGGCCTCTTCAAACAAAGGCAGATCCGATCCCATCGCAAATCCACCGTCATAGACACGGTCGATAAACCCATCGACACCATCGCGGAAATACTCGGCCACCACATAGTCACCGGTCGCCTCCGGTGGCAGGCGCGCGCCGCTGAACCGGTCAATCTTGATGAAATGACCACCCTCTGGAACCTCGAAAGGACCGCCGCCATATTTCTCGGTCGCGGTTTCCATAAAGCTTTGGAAAACTGGTCCGCACATGGTGCCGCCATAGGCTCCCCGCCCCATGGGACGCGGGCGGTCGTAACCGATATAGCAGCCCGCCACGATGTTCGAGGTAAAGCCGATAAACCACGCATCCTTCGAATCGTTGGTGGTGCCGGTCTTGCCGGCGGTCGGCACAGGCAGGTTCACAAAAGACGACGCCGTTCCACGATCCACCACACCCTTCATCATCGAGGTCAGCTGATAGGCGGTGATCGCATCCATGACCTGCCAACGGTCGGTGACGATGGTCGGCGACTCGTCCGGCTCCAACCAGGCCGAGTTGCAGTCTAGACATTCCCGGTCGTCGTGCCGGTAGATCGTCTTGCCGAACCGGTCCTGAATGCGGTCAACCAGAGTGGGTTCGACCCGCTCGCCGCCATTAGCAAACATCGCATAGGCTGCGACCATCTTATAGAGCGTCGTCTCTTCGGACCCCAGCGAGTTCGCAAGAAACGCCCCCATGCGGTCATAGACTCCGAACCGTTCGGCATAGCCCGCGACCACCGGCATCGTGACTTCTTGTGCCAGACGAATGGTCATCAGGTTCCGCGACTGTTCAATCCCGGTCCGCAAGGGCGTCGGACCGTAGAATTTGTTCGACGAGTTCTTGGGCCGCCACAGACCTTGCGGCGTGTTCACCTCAATTGGGGCATCCACAACGATGGTGGCAGGGCTATAGCCACTGTCCAGCGCCGCGGCATAGACGAAGGGTTTAAAGCTCGATCCCGGCTGGCGCTGAGCCTGCGTGGCGCGGTTGAACACCGAATCCTGATACGAGAACCCGCCCTGCATTGCTAGAACACGGCCCGAGTTTACGTCCATCGCAACAAAGCCACCCTGCACTTCGGGCACCTGACGGGCGGACCACTGGCCCTCTTCCCCGGCCATTACCAGAATGACGTCGCCGCGCTTGAAGTTGTCAAAGAAGTTACCTTGCATCCACTGGATGTCAGAGCGAGGAACGATGCCGTCAGCCGGGCCGTCCTCGATACCCACGGTCAGGGACTGATCGGCTACGTTCAGCACAACGGCCGGATACCATTGCGTCGGCAGTTCCACGTCGCGGGGGATTTCCATGATCGCCAGCGCCTCGCGCCATTGCGCTTCGTCTGCCAGGGCATCTTCGGCAATCACCTCACCCGTACCGCGCCATTTCCCACGTGATCGGTCGTATTTCTGCAGCGCCGTGCGCAGGGCCTTGGCGGCCTCAACTTGCATTTCCTCATCCACCGAGGCGCGGACGGTGAAGCCACCGGTAAAGAACTCACCCTCACCGAAATCCTCGCTCAGCTGACGACGGATTTCGTCGGTGAAATAGTCACGCGGCGGCAATGCGGTACGGAAGCTTTCGAAATCGCCGTTTTGGACCGATCGCAGCGGTTGCGCCACCTCGGCCTCATAGGTGGCCAAGTCGAGGTATCCGTTCTGATTCATCTCGCGCAGCACATAGTTGCGTCGCGCCAGCAGGCGCTCTTTCTCGCGCACCGGGTGGTAGTCTGAAGGCGCCTTGGGCATCGCCGCCAAGGTCGCCGCCTCATGCGGGGCCAGTTCCTGCAGTGTCTTGTTGAAATAGGTCTGCGCAGCCGCCGTCACACCATACGAGTTCTGCCCCAGAAAGATCTCATTCATATAGAGTTCCAGGATCTGTTCCTTGTCCAGCGTATCCTCAAGCCGGGTGGCGAGGATAATCTCCTTGATCTTGCGCTCGGCGCGACGGTCGCCGGACAGCAGGAAGTTCTTCATCACCTGTTGGGTGATGGTCGACGCACCACGCACGTTTTCACCCTTGGATTTCACCGCCTCAACGCCAGCTGCGATGATCCCGCGCGGGTCATAGCCTTGGTGCGTGTAAAAGTTCTTGTCCTCGGCCGAGATAAAGGCCTGTTTCACCAGATCAGGGATTTCTTCTGAAGGCGTGAACAGGCGGCGTTCCTGCGCGAATTCGTCGATCAACTGACCCTCACCCGAATAGATCCGGCTAATCGTGGGTGGTTTATACTGCGCAAGTGATTCATGGCTGGGCAGGTCGCGCCCATACATCCAGAAGATCGCGCCAATCACCAGCGCGGCCATGAAAAACCCAAGGGTCACGAGGCTGAAGATCGCCCCAAAGATCGAAAATATGAAACGGATCACGTCACTGCCTTTTGCTCGCGGTGCCGCCTATATAGGGACGCCCGCGCGTTGGGTCAAAACACGATGCCCCATATTAGCCGTTTTGCGCCGTAGGGTCACTGGCCAATCAGGGATCGGCGGATCACATCCTGCTGACGCCAGACTTCAAGCCCGTCGCGGATGCCATGTGCCATACCCAAGCGCCACTCTGGATTATTGATGTTTTTCCAATCTCTGGGACTGGACAGAAAGCCAAGCTCGATCAAAACCGAAGGGATGTCAGCTGCTTTGAGAACGGAAAACGAAGCGGTGCGGATCGGGTGGTTGTTCATCGGCCCGCCCTGCTGCGTCATGCCATTGGCCAGCGCTGCGGCCAGCGCATCGGTGCGCGGTTTGGTTTCCTGACGCGCCAGGTCCAGAAGAACATCGGCGACCTGATCGTCGGCCCCGCTGAGGTCGATGCCCGAGATCAGATCACCCCGGTCATGCCGCTCGGCCAGTTTGTGGCTGGCCACGTCCGAAGCCTCTTCCGACAGGGTATAGACCGCCGCTCCATGAGCGCGCCCTTCCGACAGGATATCCGCATGCAGTGAGATGAACACATCAACGCCCGCCCGGTGCGCCAGCGCGATACGGCGCTCCAGCGACACGAAATGATCATCGGTTCGGGTCAGAACGATCTCGTAGCCCCCCGTGCGCAAAAGAACTTCGCGTAATTCGCGGGCGAAGGTCAGCATCAGGGTCTTTTCGTCCAGCCCGTCTACCTCGGCACCCGGATCAATGCCTCCATGGCCGGGGTCCAGCATCACCCGCAGCGGGCGCGGGCCATCCGCCTCTTGATCTGACGCGGACACCGAGGGTTCAGGCAAGTCCCACTCCGGTTGGCGGGGTGCTCCGGCGCTGGCGACAAACGTATCAAAGTCGGTTCCCTTCAAGTCAAGCGTCAGGGCCGCCGTCCCCGTTGCCTCGTCGATCCGCAAATCAGCGCTTTCGACCGCCAAGGGGGCGCCAAGGTCCAATACCATGCGCGACCATCCGGGGACATAGGCCCCGAATTGCACGCCACTGATCCGATCCGTCTGCAAGAAATCCGCATCTTTCAGCCCGGTCCAATCGACCTCCCGAAAGTCCAGAACCATCCGGTAGGGGTCGCGCAGCGTGAACACACGGTAGGGAACCCCTTGGCTGAGCCCAAGCTGCACCCGCACGCCCGAGCGCCCCTCATCCACGATGCGGCTTTCATCGGGCAACACACGGGCCAGCGCGCTAAGTTCATGCGCAACCGCAGCCTCCGTCAGCGCCCAGATCAGCACTATGGCGTAGAAAATCCTGCTCATGGCCTCAAGTTATCCCGAGATCGTTTGACCAGCAGACTAGCGCAGCCGCGCCGGTTTGTGAACGCTCTACCCCAAATTGCCCCGCTCGGTCATAAAGATGCGCAATCGGTCCAGCCCCTCACGGATATCAGAGGTGGAGCGGGCATAGGAAAAGCGCAAGGTGCCGTGGCCGCGTTCGGGATCGAAATCCAGACCGGGCGTGACGGCCACGCCGGCCTTGTCCAAAATCTCGGCCGCAAAGGCGCGGCTGTCGTCGGTTAGGTCGGATACATCGGCATAGACGTAAAACGCCCCGTCCGGTGGTGCGATATTGGTGAACCCGGCCTTGGGCAGACCTTCCAGCATCAAAGCGCGGTTCTGGCGGTAGACGTCCAGATTGGCTTGCAACTCATCCTCGCATTCCATCGCAGCCAGAGCCGCCACCTGACTGGCATGCGGCGCGCAAATGAACATGTTTTGGGCGATCCGCTCAACCACACGCACCTGATCCTCGGGCACGACCATCCAGCCGACACGCCAGCCGGTCATCGAGAAATACTTGGAAAACGAGTTGATCACATAGCATTCATCCGTCAGCTCCAGCGCGGTGACGGCTTTGGCCTCATATTCCAGCCCATGGTAAATCTCGTCGCTGATGAAGGATGCGCCCTGCCCCTGCGCCGCCTCGATCAGCGCGCCCATGGCCGCGTGGTTCAGCATGGTGCCGGTCGGGTTTGCAGGAGAGGCCACCATCAGCCCTTGCAGATCGAGCCCGGCGAAATCCGCAGGCACAGGCTGCAATCGGTTTTCAGGCGCGGTTGGCAAATCAACCGGAACCAAGCCCAGAGCCTTTAGGATCTGACGATAAGACGGGTAGCCCGGAGCGCCGATTCCGACGCGGTCGCCGCTGTCGAACAGGGCCGTGAAGGCCAGCAGAAACGCGCCCGAAGAGCCCGGCGTCACGACAACTCGATTGGGATCTAGATCGACTTTGTACCATTCACCATAAAGCTGCGCGATCCGCTGTCGCAGCGCAGGCATTCCAAGCGCCACAGTATAGCCCAAAGGGTTGTCCTGCATAGCCTTCGCCAGTGCTTCGGTCGCGTCCTTGGGGGCTCCGGTTCCGGGCTGGCCGACCTCCATATGGATGATGTGGCGACCCGCCTCTTCGGCCTTTCGTGCGGCCTCCATCACGTCCATCACAATAAACGGATCGACGCCGGACCGGGTTGAGTTTCTCATGCCCATCTCCCATGTTGCTTGTATGGCTTTTGAGCGTGTATCCAGGCTGGCGTCAATCCCGGCCCTGTTTCTATGTGTGATGACTTGGTTCGTCAGCGCCGCTCAAACCAATGCGCAAAGCTTGATCCGCGACCCCGACATCGAAAACGGCCTACGTGAACTGGCCTTTCCTGTGCTGCGGGCCGCCGGGCTGAACACCAATCGGGTGCAAATTCTGGTCGTTTATGACAGCACATTCAATGCCTTCGTCATCGACAACAACGCGATCTATCTGAACTACGGCCTGATCCTGTCCGTGGACACCCCTGAGATGCTGCAAGCGGTGATCGCGCATGAGGCCGCCCATATTGCCAACGGCCATCTCGCCCGCCGGTTCGAAAACCTGAAAGCCGCCAAACGCAATGCCGGGTTGGGAACAGCGCTTGCGCTGGCCGTTGCCGTTGCCGGAGGTGGTGAAGCAGCGGCAGGTATCGCTGCGGGCACCTCGAGCTCGGCCTTGCGCAGTTTTCTAGGGCACACACGGGCCGAGGAATCCTCGGCCGACCGCAGCGCAGCAAGCTATCTGCGATGGGCAGGTATTTCACCCAGCGGGATGGTTGCCCTGCACCAGAAATTCGTGGGTCAGGAGCTGCTGAGCGAGGCCAATCAGGACCCCTATATGCGCTCGCACCCCACCAACCGCGATCGTCTGCGCGCGGCCCAGACGTTTTTAGGGGAATTTGGCGCGTCTGCGGTCCCCAACGCGCAGGCAGAATATTGGTTTGCCCGCGTGAAAGGAAAGTTATCCGCCTTCCTGCGCGCGCCCTCGTGGACATTGCGACGCGCGAAAGAGGAAACCGCGCAAGACATTCGCCTGATGCGCGAGGCGGCGGCCCATCACCAGAACCGCAATCTTGCGGAGGCGAGGGGCGCCATTGACGGCGCCTTGGCCATTCGCCCCGGCGATCCTTATTATTATGAACTGAAAGGCCAGATCCTGCTGGAAAACCGTCAGTTGCCCGAGGCCGTTGCGGCCTATGGTCACGCGATGGAGATGGCACCAAACAACGCCTTGATCCTTGCAGGCTACGGTCGCGCGCTTTTAGCACAGGATCGGACGAAAGACGCCCTGCAAGTGCTTGAAAAGGCACGCGCCCGCGACCATCGCAACACTGGCTCTCTGCGAGATCTGAGCGTGGCATATGCGCGGGTCGGCAACACTGGCATGGCCTCAGTCGTTACGGCGGAAAGATATGCCTTGCAAGGCAAGGTTACCGATGCAGGTATTCACGCAAGACGCGCTCTCGGGCAACTACCCGAGGGTTCAACAGGTTGGCAACGGGCACAGGATGTGCTGATTGCCTCGGAAAACGCAAAGAAATCGAAAAGGAAACGGAAATGATCCTCAGACATGCTGCACCGGCCCTTCTGGGGCTTTCCCTGCTTGCCGCCCCGGCGCAGGCGTTGGACCTCAACACCATGAGCGATGCCGAGAGAGAGCAGTTCGGCGCGCAGGTACGTGCCTATCTTCTGGAAAACCCTGAGGTCATCATCGAAGCGATCAACATCCTTGAACAACGCAACGCTCAGGCCGAGGCCGCCGCGGATCAAGAGCTGGTCGCAGTCAATGCCGACGAGTTGTTCAATGATGGCTACAGCTGGGTGGGTGGCAATCCCGAAGGCGACATCACGCTGGTCGAATTCATGGACTACCGCTGCGGCTATTGCCGCCGGGCCGTCCCCGAAGTGGCCGAGCTGTTGTCCGAAGACGGCAATATCCGTCTGGTGATCAAGGAATTCCCGATCCTGGGCGAAGCCTCGGTGGTCTCTTCCCGCTTTGCCGTGGCCACCAAGCATGTGGCGGGCGATGACGCTTATAAGCTGGTGCACGACGCTCTGCTGGACTTTGGTGGTGAGCCGAACGAGGTTTCTCTGCGCCGTTTGTCGGATGGTCTGGGACTGGATAGCGATGCCATTTTGGCAGCGATGGACAGCGATCGTGTGACCGATGAGATCAACCAGACCCGCGAATTGGCGCGGCGGATGCAAATCCAAGGCACACCGTCCTTCGTTCTTGGCACCGAAATGCTGCGCGGCTATCTGACTGCCGACCAGATGCTGCAAATTGCAGACGCCGTGCGGGCTGAGCAGGGTTAAATATGAACACAGGCGGTGCGCGTCCGTGCACCGCCCTATCCCTTACCGATCGGCTACAGCCATCGGAATTTCACGCAGCAATTTTCGCCGAAGGGCTGCGGCATAGTCCTCATACCCCGCCGCAATTTCCACAAAAGCGCCCTGCCCTGAAATGACGTGCTCGACGTAGTAGGCCAGCACCTCGGGCTCTGCCCCCTCGATCACCAGCGCATTCACGGTGACACCTTGCATCACCTGCATCTCGCGCGCGACATGGGGGCGAAAGCCGTTATTGTGTTTGCCGTCCCCTGACACATCTATGACGCGCCGACGGCAATCGGGCCCATAGTCGAACATCAACGCTCCGAACGCGACCGCCGGGCCTATGCCGGTTCCACCCGCTGCACTTCGAGGGGCCGCCAGAACCTCGGCAGCGATCGATTTCAACCCTGCCACCCCTTTGACCAGACGCCAGGCCGAAATCTGCGTCTGCTGGCGCGAGTCTGACCACTCATACACCATCAGGGCCACGCCACCGGGTTGGGCCGAAATCGCCGTTACAACGTCAGGGTCCAGCAAGGCAGCGGCGACGCCATCGCGTTGCAACTGATGTTCGGCCTCATCGACGCTGCCCGACACATCCAACGCAAAAGCCAATGCCAATTCACACGCGCGCGCCGCGCCGATGGGAGCGGTCCACATTAGCAGAACAAGGACGAGTGTAGCCTTCATAGGCCCGACTTGGCCCCAGAACGGCGGGACCTGTCAACACAGACCGGTTCACCCTGTCGAGAACACATCCCTCCCCGGAACCGCGCGCTTGTTGGGTTATTCCGCAGCCTCGGCCGCTGCGTCCAGTTCAGCCGCTTTCTTTTCGACCTGTTCAACGATGTGGTCGATCATCTGATCGTTGGACATCTTGTGGCTGGCCTTGCCCGCCAGATAGACCATACCCGAGCCCGCACCGCCGCCGGTAAAGCCAACGTCAGTCATCAGCGCCTCACCGGGGCCATTCACGACGCAGCCGATGATCGACAGGCTCATCGGCGTCTTGATATGCTCCAGTCGCTGCTCCAGCGCTTCGACCGTCTTAATCACGTCAAAGCCCTGCCGCGCGCAGGACGGGCATGAGATGATATTCACACCGCGATGGCGCAGGCCCAGTGATTTCAGGATCTCATAGCCCACCTTGACTTCTTCCACCGGGTCCGCGGATAGGCTGACGCGGATCGTATCGCCGATCCCCATCCACAGCAGATTGCCCAGCCCAATGGCGGATTTGATGGTGCCGCTGACCAGTCCTCCGGCCTCGGTGATACCCAAATGGATGGGAGCATCTGTGGCCTCGGCAATCCCCTGATAGGCCGCAGCCGACAGGAACACGTCACTGGCCTTCACGCTGATCTTGAAGTTGTGAAAGTCGTTGTCTTTCAGAATGCGGATATGCTCGAGCCCGCTTTCGACCATTGCCTCGGGGCATGGCTCACCATATTTCTCAAGCAGGTGCTTTTCCAGCGACCCCGCATTGACCCCGATCCGGATCGAGCAATTGTGGTCGCGGGCGGCCTTGATCACCTCCTGCACCCGCTTTTCGTCGCCGATATTGCCCGGATTGATCCGCAGACAGGCAGCGCCTGCCTCAGCAGCCTCGATGCCGCGTTTATAGTGGAAATGGATATCGGCCACGATCGGTACAGGGCTTTCGCGCACGATCTCTTTCAGTGCCTTTGACGACGCCTCATCCGGGACCGAGACCCGCACAATATCCGCCCCCGCCTCAGCTGCGGCCTGCACCTGCGCTACCGTCGCGGCCACATCCGTGGTCAGCGTGTTGGTCATGGTCTGAACTGCAATTGGCGCATCGCCCCCGATGGCAACGTCGCCAACCATGATCTGACGGGATTTGCGGCGATAGATGTTTCGCCACGGGCGCACGTGATTGAGGGACATGAGGGTCGGGTCCAAGACAGCCAGAGTTGCGCCTTTAGATAGTTCGCTTAACCCACTATCGCAATGGCTAGATCATTCAGACGCGGCAACGGGTTCCTGTGCCTGAAGCTCGGCAACCAAGCGTTTGAGCGCGCTGTTCTGCTCGGCCTCAAGATCGGCGACCGTGTAGTTTTCCGCAACGGCATCCTTGGACAAGACTACGCCTTTAGCCACGGTACCCGGCGCACCGACCGGGCCGAAATGTTCACCGTTCATCGAGAAATAGACCGACCCCGACGCGCCTGCGCGCAGTTGCGGTGGTTCTTCGGTCAGCGGAACCTCGAACGTGTTGCCTTGCTCGACCGTGCCCAGCGTGCCTTCGAAGATAACGCTGCCATCTGCGGCTGTCACGCGCATCCAGGACGGATTGACCGCGACGATCTTGAGCGTGGTGTCCAGTTGCTCGACCACTTGCGGCAGCACCGGGCGTTCGACAGTGTGCACCTCGGCCACTTCGATCTGAGGCGGCTCCGGCGGCAGGAAAGTCCCGACCGTGCGCGGATCAAGGGTCGAGATCGGAGCGTCACGCGCAACCAGAACCGGTACATCCAGCGCCTGTGGGCGATACAGACGATCCAGCGCCTCGACGCTGGGTGGTTCGATCTCGGCCGTGGTTTCAGTTGATATCGCAGCGCGGGCAACATCCAGAGGATCAAGATCGGACAAAACGACCGGCGCCTGTTCAACCGGGCTGACCTGAACCTGCTGTATTCGGTTCAGCACCGACCAGCCGCCATAGCCGATCCCGCAGATCACAGCCAGCAACACCAGCGATGAGCCGATGGCACGCGGATCGATCTGGCTGACCAGCGGTTCTTTTCCCGGAATATAGGGTGTATTGGGCGACATGAACGGATCATGGCCCATCGGGCCACGGGCCGGCAGCCCGCCTATAGGCTTGCGCACTACCGACGCTTGCGCAGACATGCCATGGGCCACTTCGAACCCACTTTCCTTGCAGAAGGCGGCAAATGTTTCATCCGGGTTCATCCCCAGATAGCGTGCATAAGACCGCACATACCCGGCGATAAAGCCGGGTGTGTCAAAAGCGTCGGGGTTCGCTTCTTCAATCGCTGCGATGTAGGTGGCTTTGATCCGCAGTTCGCGTTGAACATCCAGAAGAGACTTGCCCATCGTCGCGCGTTCGCCGCGCATCATGTCGCCAAGTCGGACCTCATAATCGTCATAGCCTTTCGGCCGGACGTCACTGTCCTCATCCGATCCGCGCTGAGATCTGCGCCCAATCATTCCTGCTGCCCCATTCTGCCTACGCGTGTTTCACGCCAGAGCCGAATCATGCCTACCGATTCGTCTGCTACTTTTGTTAGCTTAAGCCTAACACGCTATGAACGCGTTGCACACTTTGGCGTGAGGTTAACCGGCGAGTTCGGCGCGATTTAGCGCACAATGTGACCAAAGTTCGTCCATCGCCTGCACCAGAGCGTTCATTTCATCCGGCCCGTGAACCGGCGATGGAGTGAACCGCAAACGCTCGGTTCCGCGCGGAACGGTCGGGAAATTGATCGGCTGAACGTAGATTCCATAGTCGTCCAGCAGCATATCGCTGAGCTTTTTCGTATGAACCGGATTGCCAACGATCACCGGCACAATATGGCTGCCATGGTCGATCAGCGGCAGGCCCAACCCTTTCAGTCGCAGCTTCAGGACTTTCGCCTGTGTTTGGTGCAGCTCACGCAGTTCCGGGGCAGTCTTCAGATAGGCAACCGAGGCCGCCGCACCCGCAGCAACGGCAGGCGGCAGCGACGTGGTAAAGATGAAGCCCGGCGCATAAGAGCGCACAGCGTCACACATTTTCTCGCTTGCTGCGATATAGCCACCCATCACGCCAAAGGCTTTGGCCAGCGTTCCGTTGATGATGTCGATCCGATGCGCCAGACGATCCCGCTCGGTCACACCGCCACCGCGGGGGCCGTACATGCCAACCGCATGAACCTCATCAATGTAGGTCAGAGCACCAAATTCATCTGCCAGATCGCAAATTTCTTCGATCGGGCCGAAATCGCCATCCATCGAATAGACGGATTCAAACGCGATCAGCTTGGGAGCGGCCGAATCGTCAGCCTCCAGCAGTTCGCGCAGATGAGCGACGTCGTTATGACGGAAGATCCGCTTGGCGCCACCGTTGCGGCGCACGCCCTCGATCATCGAAGCGTGGTTCAGCGCATCCGAATAGATAATCAGACCAGGAAACAGTTTGGGCAGCGTGCTCAGCGTTGCGTCATTGGCAATATAGGCCGAGGTGAAGAGCAACGCCGCCTCTTTGCCATGCAGATCAGCCAGTTCAGCCTCAAGCTGCTTGTGGTAAACCGTCGTGCCCGAGATGTTGCGCGTGCCACCCGAACCGGCCCCTGCCGAATCCACAGCTTTGTGCATCGCGTTCAGGACAACCGGGTTCTGGCCCATGCCCAAGTAGTCATTGCCGCACCAGACGGTGATGTTCTGTGTGGACCCGTCCGGGCGCGTGTGTACCGCATGCGGGAAATGGCCGTTGCGACGTTCGATGTCGATGAAGGTCCGGTAGCGTCCTTCGTCGTGCAGCCTGGCAATCGCGGTATCGAGCTGAGCAGTATAGTCCACCGGTTTCTCCTTAAAAGCCCGGCCAATCCGCATTGACCGAACATCTTCCCCGACCCCGTTTTCATCCGACGCCGATATGGTCCCAAGTGATCGCACCATATAAGTGAGTCTGGGAATGCTTATTTGATTTGCATCAAATATCGCCTCACATCCTACCCGACAAGTAAACTTACGTCCAAGAAACGCGAGGAAACGACGCAGGGGGGCGGTCGCATGCGTCAGTTATTGCGCCTTTTTTGACAGCAAACGGACTGGACGGCAAGGATCGCCCTGTTAGGGTGCCGCCAGAAATCCTTTTGGCCGGAGTCCCCCTCATGACGCTTGACGCAGTTCTCACCCGCATCGACGCCGATCTGCAAACCTCAATCGACCGGTTGATGGAATTGCTGCGCATCCCTTCGATTTCGACTGACCCGGCTTTTGACGCTCAAGTCAGCCAAGCTGCGGACTGGCTGGTGGCCGACCTGAAAACCATCGGCATTCAGGCAGAAAAGCGCGAAACCACGGGCCACCCGATGGTCGTTGGGCATATCGGAGAAGATAACGACGCGCCGCATGTACTGTTTTACGGGCACTATGACGTGCAGCCAGTGGACCCGCTGAACCTGTGGAACCGCGACCCGTTCGACCCGGCCATCGAAGACACCGACAACGGCCCCGTCATCCGGGGGCGGGGATCCTCGGACGATAAGGGGCAGTTGATGACTTTTGTCGAGGCCTGCCGCGCCTGGAAAGCCGTTCACGGCACCCTGCCTTGCCGCATTACTTTTTTCTTCGAAGGCGAAGAGGAATCCGGTTCGCCCTCACTTGTGCCCTTCCTGCGCGAAAACGCGGCCGAGTTGAAAGCCGATCTGGCCCTGGTTTGCGATACCTCGATGGTGTCGCGTGGGGTGCCCTCAATCGCGTCTCAGCTGCGCGGGATGCTCAAGGACGAATTCACCATCGTCGGCCCCCGGATCGACCTGCACTCGGGCCACTACGGGGGACCGGGTCTGAACCCGTTGCGAGAATTGTCGAAGATTGTTGCCTCTTTCTACGATGACGAAACCGGTCGGGTTGCAGTCGACGGCTTTTATGATGGCGTCCACGAGGTTCCCGCTGACCAGTTGCGCCAATGGCAAGACTGCGGTTTCGACGAAGCTGACTATCTGAACTCCGTCGGCTATTCGCAACCGCATGGCGAAAAGGGCTATTCCACCCTTGAACAACAATGGGCGCGCCCGACACTCGAGGTCAACGGGCTTTGGGGCGGGTACAACGGTGCGGGGTCCAAAACGGTGATCCCCTCGCGCGCCCATTGCAAGATCACCTGCCGCCTTGTTGGCGATATGGACCCTGACGATCTGCGCAACAAAATCCGCAAACATGTGGAGGATCGCCTTTCGGCAGATGCAACGGTTGAATGGGATAACGACCTTGAAGGCGCCCCGGCATCGGTGATGAACCTGGATCGCCCCGAATTCGAGGCCGCACGCGGCGCGCTATCGGACGAATGGGGGCGCGAGGCTGTCTTCACCGGCATGGGAGGATCAATCCCGGTCGTCGGATATTTCAGCACCGAATTGGGGCTGGATTCCATGCTTGTCGGTTTTGCCAATGACGACGATGCGATTCATTCGCCGAACGAGAAATACGACGTAAAGAGCTTCCACAAAGGCATCCGGTCCTGGGCCCGTATCCTGGACGCACTGAGCAACTAGGGGTTAAGCGAGGCTCTGCCTCGCGCTCCGGGATATTTAAGGCCAGATGAATGAAGGATCCCCGCTTCATCTGGCTAAAAATATCCCGGGGGAGTCGCGGCTTGCCGCGGCGGGGGCAGAGCCCCCCTTCCCTTACATGTGGATCACGCGCCCATAGGCATCCAATACACTTTCATGCATCATCTCGGACAGCGTTGGGTGCGGGAAAACTGTGTTCATCAGATCTTCTTCCGTGGTCTCCAATTGACGACCGACTACATAGCCCTGAATCATTTCCGTCACTTCCGCGCCAACCATGTGCGCACCCAACAATTCGCCAGTTTTGGCATCAAAGATCGTTTTGATCATCCCCTCAGGCTCACCCAGGGCAATAGCCTTGCCGTTGCCGATGAAGGGGAAGCGGCCGACTTTGATGTCATAACCCAGTTCTTTGGCCTTGGCTTCTGTATACCCGACCGAGGCGACCTGCGGCTGACAATAGGTGCAACCCGCAATGCTCTCGGGCTTGACCGGGTGTGCGTGTTTACCTGCGATCAGTTCGGCGACCATCACGCCTTCATGACTGGCTTTATGCGCCAGCCAGGGCGCGCCGGCGATGTCCCCGATTGCATACAGCCCCTCGACACCCGTCCGGCAGAACTCATCTGTAACCACGTGGGTACGGTCGATTTTCACCCCTAAGGCCTCGAGCCCCAGATTCTCGACATTACCGACAATACCAACGGCTGAGATGACCGTATCGAAATCGTGCTTTTCGACCTTGCCCTTCACCTCGATATGCGCGGTGACTTTGCCTTTGCCGCGATCAAGCTGCTTGACCATCGCTTTTTCCATGATGGTCATGCCCTGCTTGGTGAAGGCTTTTTTGGCAAAGGCGCTGATCTCGGCGTCCTCGACCGGCAGAACCCGATCCATCACCTCGACCACCGTCGTGTCCGCGCCCAGTGTATTGTAGAAGCTGGCAAATTCGATCCCAATTGCGCCTGACCCAATCACCAACAGCTTTTTCGGCATCCGGGGCGGTTGAAGTGCATGTTTGTAGGTCCAAACCAGATCGCCATCTGCCTCAAGACCGGGCAACTCGCGCGCACGCGCGCCCGTCGCTAGCACGATGTTCTTGGCCGTCAGGTCCTCGATCCCTTTTTCGGTTTTGACCGAGACCTTGCCCTTGGCCGGGATCGTTGCCTCGCCCATCACAACGGTCACTTTGTTCTTTTTCAGCAGATGACCAATGCCGCCTGACAATTGCGCCGCAACCCCGCGCGACCTTTTAACCACCGCATCCAGATCGTACCCGATCTTGTCGGCCTTCAGACCAAAATCCTTGGCGCGTTCCATAAGGTGAAACACTTCTGAAGATCGCAGCAGCGCCTTTGTTGGAATACAGCCCCAGTTCAGGCAGATACCGCCCAGGTGCTCACGCTCGACAACGGCCGTTTTCAGACCGAGCTGCGATGCGCGAATTGCTGCTACATACCCGCCGGGCCCGGCGCCGATTACGATCAGATCAAAAGAGTGTGCTGCCATTGTTCCCTCTCGGCGCAGGTCGTTTCAGAGATTAGTTTACCATTAAACTAAATTCAAAATTGCATCAACAATATCGTCCCGCGGCAAAAGCGACGCAGGGTCAGCGCACAAGATAAACGCTGTTTTCAGCCTATACCGCGCAAGACACAATGGCTAGAACATAGACGTCGGGCACGCCCGGCACTCATTGATTGTATTGTATTGGAAGTTTCGACCATGGCCAGAACGCTGACTGACCTGTTGCTTGCCCTATTGAACGCGACCCTGATCCTGGTGGCCCTATGCCTGTTTCTGGGGTGGAAGCTCGCCTCGACGGTTGACGATGTCACGACGACCCTCACGGAAAAGGTTCAAATCGTTGCTCCGCTGAAAGAAGAGGTGAAGGGAGTGCGTGGCGAATTGACCGCCCTGCGCAGTGAATTGTCGTCATTACAATCTGCGGCGGTTGTCGCAGACAGCGCCGTCGCCGCACAAATATCGTTGGCCTTGGCCAAGCTTGACCAGCTTGAAACCAAGCTGCAAACGTCACAGGCGCGTATCGCCGATCTCACTGAATCGCCGGACCACTTAATTAATACCGCCATAAACACGACGGCCGACGCAATCGCCGACCGCGTGATTGCCATTCGTGGCTGTGTGCCTTCGTCTTAGTTCGCGGCCTGCAATTCACGGACCGTTGCACCGTAGCCACCCATGTCCACATAGGCGGCTTCGGGCGCGGTCATGGGGCGCGACAAAGCCTCGTTCCGATAGGGGAAGCGACCGAACTGGCGGATCACTTCACGATGGGCCCGCGCGTGTAGCAGATTGCTGGAGTCCGAATTGATGTTCTGACACATCAACCGCACGCAGCGTTCCTGATCGCACAAGTTTTCCGAATGCATCATCGGTAGATAAAAGAATTGCCGTGCGGGCTCGTCAATCTTGAGGTCCCAACCCTTGTCCACCGCGCATTTCGCAGCCGTCAGAGCGGCGCGGTCCGATGCAAAGGCTTTAGCACTGCCTCGGAACATATTGCGTGGGAATTGATCCATCAGGATGATGTAAGCCAATGATCCGCTGGGATAGGTCAGCCATAGCGAGAATTTGCCCTCGCACGCCAGTTCCCATGTGGTCAGGAATTTTTCACGGATTTCGGCATCAAGCGCCTCATCCTGCTCATACCACCCTTTGGGACCAACTTCATCCAACCAAAAACTCAGTACGTCTTCAGGCCCTGCCATTGCCCAATACTCCGTCTGTTCGCCTCCCCAGGGACGTAACGTCATTTAAGGGCGTTTTACAGATTTATGACAGTAACATATTGCAACATTTGCGCAATAATTCCGTGTTTTAGGCAACATCTTGCGTATCCTGATCGGCCTCGGCGGCTTCGATGGCCACTTCCTGCGCGACCTCGAACGCCACCGGAGAGGCGGTTGGATACAGCGGCGACATAGTGCCCGTCTCATCCACCGGAATAGCGGCGCGCTGTGTCATGCGGTACATGGCGTATCCGGCCAGGGCTACCAGCAGGGCGGCAATGATCAGGAAGAAGCCCGGAGGCCCAAAGATTGCGTCGCCCATCAGCCAACCGGTGATCAGCGGACCCGCGATTGCCCCCATACCGTTGATAAACACCAAACCGCCCGAAGCCGCTGCCATATCTTCATTGTCCAGAAAGTCATTCGCATGGGCAATCAGTAGCGAATAGAGCGGGTTCGACATGCCACCAATCACAAAGGCCGAGGCGAGCAGGATCGGAAAGACCGTCCCAAACAGCATGGCCGTAACTGCGCCCCCCGCCCCGGTCAGAGCCACGAGCATGATCAGGAAGCGCCGGTCCATCCGATCTGAAAACCAACCCAGCGGATATTGCAGCAGCACGGCGCCCACGTAGAACGCGGCGACGAAGGTCGATATCTCGACCAGTGTCAGCCCGGCCCGTGCGCCGTAAACGGCCGCCATGCCGAACTGGGCCGAGAACACACCCCCCAGAAGGAACATGCCGATACAGCCCAGAGGTGAATTGCCCATCAACTCGCGCAGGGTCATTGGTTTGGTGCTGTCAAAAGCGGGCGTTGGAGAGATCGACAGCAAGATCGGAGCAAATGATACGGACACCAGGATCGAGGCGATGACAAAGGTTTCATAGCCTGACGGATCACCAATCAGAACCAGCCCCTGTGCAGCGATAATCCCCGTCATCTGCACAATCATGTAAAGTGACAGCGCTTGTCCTCGGTTCTCGTTATTGGCCGCATTGTTGAGCCAGCTTTCAGCGGTGACGTAAACGCCGGAAAAGCAGAACCCGATCACCATACGACCCAAAATCCATGCGATTTCATTGGTCAACAGCGGATACATGATCATCACCGCTGAAATGAAAGAGGCCAGCGCCGCAAAGACCCTTACATGGCCCACGCGGCGGATCATCTCGGGGGCAAGACGTGAGCCGCCCAGAAAACCCAGGAAATAGGCGGACATGACAAAGGACATCTCGAGGGTTGAAAACCCTTCGATCTCACCCCGCACGCCCAGAATTGTACCCTGCAGGCCGTTGCCAACCATAAGCAGGCCCATACCAAGAAGAAGCGCCCACGCGCTGGAAAGGACCTGAATCATTGGGGCCTCCGAGTTGAAGCGGTTTGACAGTTTCGATCAGTTTCAGATGAAAAGCGGCTTGGGTCGTGCTTGTCTACGACATTACCATGTTTTGATCCCGACACGCGACTTATTCCGGGATCAAAAGCGATGCATCGCCGTATGAGAAGAACCGATATTTCTGTTCAATTGCATGAGCATAAACATCGTGAATCCTGTCCTGCCCCATCAGTGCCGAGACCAGCATCAGCAAAGTGGATTTCGGCAGGTGGAAGTTTGTCATTAGCGCATCGGTGACGTGGAAATGGAAACCGGGATAGATGAAAATGTCGGTCTCGCCTTCCCACGGCGCGATTTCTCCGCTGCGCGCGGCGCTCTCGATCAGGCGCAAGGCGGTGGTACCCACCGGGATCACGCGGCCTCCGGCAGCCTTGGTGGCGCGTATCTGCTGCGCGGCCACTTCGCTGACACGACCCCATTCGGCGTGCATCTTGTGGGTTGTCACATCCTCGACCTTGACCGGCAGGAAGGTGCCCGCGCCGACATGCAACGTGACATGGCTGAACTCCACGCCACGCGCTTCAAGGGCCTGCATCAGCGCGGTGTCGAAGTGCAGTGATGCGGTCGGGGCTGCGACCGCGCCAGAATTACGCGCCCAGATGGTCTGGTAATCAGTCTTGTCCTGTTCATCCGCCGGGCGCTTGGCGGCGATATAGGGCGGCAAAGGCATCGCCCCGGCCTGTTCAAGCGCGGCATCAAAATCCTCACCCGTCAGGTTGAACCGCAGATAGGCCTGCCCCTCTTCGACCCGGTCCAGCGTCGCGCTGAGGTCGTCCGAGAACCGGATATCCTCGCCCGGTTTGACCTTTTTCAACGGTTTGATCAGCGCGGTCCACGTGCCATCCGCCTGCGGCTCTAACAAGGTGGCCTCGATCGCGGCCGAGACCGGCCCTTGCGCGCTGTCGCGGTGGCGGCGACCATTCAGACGGGCGGGAATAACGCGGGTGTCGTTCAGGACAAGGCGATCCCCGGCCCGCAACCAGCCGGGAAGATCGAACACATGCGCATCCGAAATGGCATTGCCGTGCGCAACCAGCAAACGCGCCGACGACCGAGGGGTCGCGGGCCGCGTGGCAATCAGGTCTTCGGGTAGATGGAAATCAAAATCGCTGAGTTTCATGCGGGCGCATTACAAGGCCCCGCTGGATTCAGCAACAACCCAATTTAGCGGTCCTCGCCGCGGGTCCCAGAGGCTGCTTTCGTGTTGTCCGATTTGACCGGCTGAGAATTCGGCCCGTCCGTCACTTTTGGCGGTGGTGGTCTAAGCAAATTACGCAAGAACAAAGGCGCAAGGCCCGACAAAGGGTTGACCGCAACCTTGGGCGCGGTGAGCGGACCGGTCAGGGAATAGTTGAACCCGATGACCCCTTCACCCTTTTTGGTCAACAGGCTGCCCACCGCGTTGACCAGGTATATTGGTGAAATCGCGCCGCGCAGGTTCAGCAGCCCATTCGCAAGGTCGACTGTTCCATCGAAGGACAGCCCCATTGAAGGACCAACCGCGCTGCCGCTGAGGACCTTGATCTCGGTCGGTGTGATGCGCATTCGGCTTTCAATTGTCGCAAAAAAGATCCCCTGCCCGGCCATTTCGTCAATCAACCCGACCAGGCTGATTGCGTTCAGCAGGGCCGCCATGGCGGGCGCATCGGTGATCCGCGTGTTCGAGATTTTCAAGTTGGCGTCATAGTCACTGCCGTTGCCGACCGGCTCCAGCGTCATGGTCAGTGTGCCGCCCCGCGCCTGTGTGATTACCCCGGCAGCGCGAAGCGCCTCGCCTGCATCATCCGAGATCAACTCGACCGCGCTGCGTGCACCGCGTGGAGTGATCGTCCCGCGTACCGGGGCACTGCCGTTGATCCGCGCAGTGAAGCCGCCCGTGACACCGCCCGTGGTACGGAAATCGCCCTTAAAGCCTGTCAATGCAATGCTTTCCGTCACTTGCAGCCGGTCCAGAACTACATCCAAGTTCGGCCCGTTCCCGGTCCCCCCGCTGCCGCTGCTACCGCCGCCAAAGGTGGCGCCACCCAAATTGACCACCCCGCCCTGCACCCGAATATCAGGCACCGAGGCGCCGCGGCTGACCAACTCGGCCGGGACGGCAAGCCAATTGCCCAAATCGAACGAGCTGAACTCGACCTTGTCGAATTCACCATCCTCGCGGAATGAGATCGACGCGGTGCTGCGCAGCCCTGCCGCATCCAGTTTCAGTGTATTAACCCGCAGTTGATCGCCCAAGGTCGCGTCGAGCGTCATTTTGCCTTGAGCTTGCCGCCCCTTGCGCCAACCCAACTCGGGGATCGACAGCGCGACACCGACCAGATCCGAAGTCGCCGTCAGCGCGATCGGTTCACCCGCTCCAATTCCCAGATTGATATCGGCTGTACCCTGCCCGGTCAGCATCCCCTGAGGCAGGCCCGCCTTCAATTCGGTCATCAGTCGCGGGGACAGTTCAATCTCGCCCGACAGCTGACTGCGTTGCGGCTCGGTGCCACCGATGGGTTGGCGCCATGTTGCGTGCATGGGCACGTCGCCAAACAGACCGTAGCCGCCAATTTCAACAGCAGTTTGATCGCCCGACAATGTCAGTCGATCGGCACTGATCGTGAAACCAGGAACCAGCCGGTCGCTTTTTACATTGTCGATGTCACCGGTGAAATGAAACTCGGTATCTTCGAATTTCAGCCCTTTTATCAACGGCAGGGACAGCGTGCCCGACAGGCTGACATCACCCGCTGCTAAATCAACGGGCAAATTGGCCTTGCTTAGCAATTCCAGCGGCGGCAGGTCCAGAAGTGACAGCGCAGCAGTCGCCTTGCCCTTGGCTTTGATCCGGGCAATCGCAGGCGAGTCCTTTTTGATCGACGTATCGGGGATGATGAAGGACGTCCCCGACGCATCGACCGCGCCCCCTTCGGGGGCCATTACCACCCCGCTTTCGGCCGAGGCGGTGAAGCGGTTTTCCAGGAGGCTTACCCGGCCTTGTGCGTCCTGAATGGGCGGCAGGGTCTTGGCAAATCTGATCTTCGCGTTGTCGAACCCGAAACCCAGATAGAGATCAGGTTTGGTTTCGGGACGGACCCGAAGCGAGAATTCGATGCCCGCGAAATCACCCTCATACAGGTTTTCAGACACCCATAGGCGGGGTTTGGGGGCCAAAATCTCGGGCCAGTAGTTCAAAAGCCGGTCCGAGGTCATCGTATCCAGATGCGCATCCAGAGACGCGACCCACCCGTCGGGTCGCCCAAGTAAGCGCCCCGAGGCCCGCAATGTGTGATCGGCATCCGTCAGGGTCAGTTGTCCCAAACGCAATTCGAACGGCAAAAGTTTCATCTGGAAATCCAGTTCGGCCCGTGCGGATTCCAACGATTCCGGAAACAGGCCGCCGGGATAGATGTCGATGCTGTTGAGCTGCAACTGAGCGGTCAGGCTTTCCAACGCACCGTCTTCGATGCCTTGCAGAAACGCCTTGCCCTCCGCCTGAATGGCTCCAAGGTCCGAGACCACGGACGCCTCGTTAAAATCTAGCACCTGCTGGCTTGGGTCATAGGTGAAATACGTCCGGGCAGACTCGAAGCGAATGGGTTTTGTCTCGGGCGTAGGCTGAACGGCCCCTGCGCCAAGGTTCAGGGTGGCAAACAGCGGGCCCAGCGCGGCTTGATCGTCGATGCTGCCCCGTAAGGACCCTGAAATCGGCGCTTTGAGCACTTGCAGCCAGGCTAGCGCAAGGCTTTGCCCAGCAATATCCTCGGAAGGTAAATCGGTGATCGAAAATCCGAAACTTGCCTGAGGACTGCCCAGAAGACTGGTATAATTGGCCTCGATCGAGCTGGCATAGTCCCGCCCGGTCAGAACCGAAAAGCCGGTGGCAAGGCGCATTTCGTCACCGTCGCGTGTGACGGTAATGTGGCCGCCATCGAAAACCCAGGCCCTACTTAGTCGCAAATCCTGGTAGTCCAGCGTCAGTGATTGCAACTCGACCGACCGCAGACCCGACAGGATTGGCGACAGAAACACATCATCCGATTCCTCGATCAGTTCAGCTAGCGTCGGGGCCTGCTGCACCGGAGAGCTGCCGGACCCAACCGTCAGCGACAACGCCCCGTCCTTGTTGCGCGTCAGGGCAATCTGGGCATCTTGCAGGATGATGCGACGCGGGCGGATCTGGCCACGCAACAGGCCGCGCATAGACAGGCGCGTCCGCAAGTCGCCGACCTGCGCGATCTGCTGACCCGCCGCGTCACTGATCGTCACGTCACGTAACCTTAGCCGCGGAAGCCATTGTTCATTCACGAAAAACGTCGCATCACCGAACCGAACTTTCAGCCCGCCCAGCGTCTGATCCAGCCGTTTTTCAGCCTGCGTGCGCATCCATTGGGGCGCGTGTAACTGGTGACCGATCAGAAAGAACCAACCGGCGACAGCCAGCGCGCCAAGCATCAACGTAAAGCCAAGGGTCACGTAGGCAACCAGCCGACGGCGCGACCTGCGACGCCGGGGTGTCTTGCTCTGGTCTGCACTTTTGTCGTCGTGCTGCACCAAATTGCTATCCACGCCTTTCAACCCGCTCGCACCGCCCTATGATCACGGGCAGCAATTAAAAACCTTTAGCGGAGTTTCCAATGCCCGACGTTACAGACATCGCCCCTGATTTCACTTTGCCTCGCGACGGCGGTGGCGAGGTCACGTTGTCAGACCTGCGCGGCGGTGCCGTCGTTTTGTTCTTTTACCCCCGCGATGATACGCCGGGCTGCACCAAGGAATCCATCGGTTTCTCGGAACAACTTCAGGCCTTTGCGGATGCGGGCGCTCACGTTTTCGGCATTTCGCGCGACAGCGTGGCCAAGCACGACAAATTCGTCGCCAAACACAGCCTGACCACGCCACTTTTGTCCGACGAAAGCTCGACCGTATGTGAGGATTATGGCGTGTGGGTTGAAAAGAACATGTATGGGCGCAAGTCGATGGGGATCGAACGAGCCACTTTTTTGATCGACGCCGAGGGCAAGGTCGCCAAGGTCTGGCGCAAGGTCAAAGTACCCGGCCATATGGATGAGGTGCTTGAGGCCGTCCGCGACCTCTGACCCCTTTTCTTGCGGTCGCCATCCGGTCTATGACGCAGTCCGATCAAGCGGAGAAAAACGGTGTCTAAAACCCTGACCCAGATGGCGACCGAAGTTCTGACGACCGCGGATGGACACGCAAAAACCGCGCTGTCCAAACGCTATGCCGCCGAATGGTTCGCCGCCCGCGGCGGGGATGCGCCCGCGATTGAAATCGGCACGGCGTCTCCGCCTTTGTCCCCCGCGCGCCCAGATAAGCCCGAGCTTCTGTCTCCGCGCGAGGTGCCCAAGCGCAAACCCGGCACCGAGGCGGGCCGGATCGCATTGTTGCATGCGGTTGCCCATATCGAACTGAACGCAGTGGACCTTCATTGGGACATCATCGCACGTTTCGGGCATGTCCCCATGCCCATCGGATTCTATGACGACTGGGTCAAATGCGCCGAAGAAGAATCGCGCCATTTCGAGATGGTCTGTTATTGTTTGGAACGCATGGGCAGCCACTATGGTGCCCTGCCTGCCCATGCCGGGATGTGGCGCGCCGCAGAAGACACCGCCGAGGACCTGATGGGACGTCTGGCCGTCGTCCCCATGGTGCTCGAGGCGCGCGGGCTGGATGTCACACCGGGCATGATCGGCATCTTCCGCAAAGCTAAGGATGAGCACGCCATTGCCGCACTCGAGGTGATCTATGCCGAAGAGGTAGGACATGTGGCCTATGGCTCGAAATGGTTCCATTTCCTTTGCGGGCGCGAGAATGCCGACCCCAAGGATGTGTTCCACTCCTTGGTGCGGCGCTACTTCCACGGTGTGCTGAAACCACCCTTCAACGAAGAAAAACGCGCCGAGGCCGGTTTGCCCCCCGATTTCTACTGGCCCCTGACCGAGGACCTACCTGCGCCCGGTCAAGCGCGTTAAACCTGCACAAGTTGACGTTATCGGCAACTTCCCGCCTAAAATGGGCGGGAAAAAACCGGTTCGTTGTGTGAACTGGTTAACAAACTTGCCCAAATCGCACGTCCCCTCTATGCAGTTGGCCCAAGGGACGGAGACAACTCACAACCGGTCCCGAATTGGGGATGGACAGAGGGAAGACGCGTGCGAACACGTCTGGCAATTAAACTACATTCACTGCTCGAGCGGCACCTACCAGAACGCCGGGTATTTCTGAAATCCGACAATGATACACGGTTCATCCGTCTCAGCTCCGAGACGCAGGTGGCAGCTGTTGCAGGGGTCGCGCTGATCGTCGGCTGGACCGCCGTGGCAACCGCGATCCTGTTGATGGACAGTATCGGATCGGGCAATTTCCGCGATCAGGCGAAACGGGATCAGGCGACCTACCAAGAACGTCTAAACGTCCTGTCAGCGGAACGTGACATGCGCGCCGCCGAAGCGTTGTTGGCGCAGGACCGGTTCAACGCGGCGCTTCAGCAGATTTCGGCCATGCAATCCGAATTGCTAGCTTCGGAAAACCGCCGCCGCGAGCTGGAAACGGGCATTGAGGTCATTCAGACCACCCTGCGCGCGACGATGAAACAGCGCGAAGACGCGCGTCTGGAACTGGCTCAGCTCAAGCAGGAAGGCGGCGCGGACGAGGCCTATATGGCCAGCGCAAGCGACCCCGCCCAGATGGATTTCATGACCCAAGCGCTGGCCCGTACGGCGCTGGAACGGGACCAGATCGCAGCTGATGCCAAGGATGCACTGGAAGAACGTGACGATCTTGAGCTGGAAATCCGGCTCATGCAGGAACGCAGTGACGAGATTTTCCGTCAACTGGAAGAGGCAATGGTCATCTCGGTCGAACCGCTCGACAAGATGTTCCGTCAGGCAGGAATGCCCACAGACCGCATCATCGAAGAAGTGCGGCGTGGTTACAGCGGCATGGGTGGCCCCCTGACCCCCATATCCTTCAGCACGCGCGGTGAGGAACTGACCCCCGACGAAATCCGCGCCAACACTCTGCTACAGCAGATGGACCAGCTGAACCTGTACCGTATCGCCGCCGAGAAGGCGCCGTTTGCCAGCCCCGTGAACGCGGTTGTGCGTTACACCAGTGGCTTCGGCACCCGCCGGGACCCCAAAACCGGTGGCCGGCGCATGCACAACGGTGCAGACTTCGCTGGTGCGCACGGGACGGATATCTTTGCGACCGCCGATGGTGTGGTCACCCATGCTGGCTGGCAGTCCGGGTTCGGACGGCTGGTGAAAATCAAGCACGCCTTCGGAATTGAGACACTTTACGCTCATAACACCAAGATACGTGTAAAGGTTGGTCAAAGGGTCTCGCGCGGGGATCATATTGCTGATATGGGTAGCACCGGACGGTCGACCGGCACGCATCTTCACTATGAGGTGCGCGTGAACGGAAAACCTGTTAACCCAATGACTTACATTAAGGCTGCGAGAAATGTTTTCTAAGAGCAAAATCAACGAGCCCGCATCCAATGCGTCCGAGGCGGCAAAGCCTGCGGCTCCGGCCACACCGGCGGCACCTGCCCCGTCTGAAACCAAGGCCAGCACTGCACCCAAGCCCAAGCCTCCGGCGTCGGTTCTGTCTGCGGACCTACATATCACCGGCAACCTGAAAACCTCGGGCGATATCCAGGTCGAAGGCACGGTCGAAGGCGACATCCGCGCCCATCTGCTGACTATTGGCGAAACCGCCACCATCAAGGGCGAAGTGACCGCCGATGACGTGGTGATCAATGGCCGTATCGTAGGCCGGGTGCGTGGTCTGAAAGTCCGTCTGACGTCGACCGCACGGGTCGAAGGCGACATCATTCACAAGACCATCGCTATCGAAAGCGGCGCGCATTTCGAAGGTTCGGTGCAGCGTCAGGACGACCCGCTGAACCCCGGTCGCGGCGGCAAAGGCGGCGCGAACCCGGCTGCTGAAGTCAAGCAGTAAAGCTGACACGAAATCAATTCTATCAACGCCGCGGGGAGACCTGCGGCGTTTTTGGTTTCACGCCGCCATTTTCGCTTGTAGTCTTTGCAAATGTTTATTTTTTTCTCGGTTCTTTTGCTGATCGCTGGCTTCTTCGCCTATCGTCATTGGTCCAAAATCCAAGCACGCAATGCGCTTTTGGCAGCTCCTCTGACCGAGCATCAGCGTCGGATCATCGACGCACAGGTTCCGCTGTTGCGCCGCCTGCCCGTCGGTCTGCGGGACAAGCTGGATGGCAAAATCAACCTATTCCTGGATCAGGTACAATTCCACGGCTGCGACGGACTGGACGTCACCGAGGAGATGAAGCTAGCCATTGCTGCGCAGGCCTCTTTGCTGCTGGTCAACCGTGACATCTGGTACGACAACCTGACCACCATTCTGATCTATCCCAACGCCTTCAAGTCGCGTCAGCGCAGGCAAGACGGCTATGTGATCAGCGAGAAAGAGATCGTGCGCACCGGCGAAAGCTGGGATCGCGGCCCGGTCATCCTGTCGTGGCGCCACAGCCAGCAAGGCGCGTTGGACGATCGCGACGGGCAAAACGTCGTGTTGCACGAATTCGCGCATCAGGTCGATGATCTGTCCGGCGGCACCAACGGCGTCCCGATCCTGAGCGACGGGCAGAGTTTCGCAGAATGGGAACGGGTTTTTCTGACCGCCTATGACACCCATGTTCACGCCGTGGAACATGGCCGCCCCACGGTCATCGACCCCTATGGCGCCACCGGACACGAGGAATTCTTTGCCGTCTCTGTCGAGGTCTTTTTCGAGCGGCCCAAAGCCCTGAAAGCCGACGCGCCCGAGGTCTACGACCAGCTTTCAAAGCTGTTCCAACTGAACCCGGCAGACTGGGAATGACCTAAACATTTAACAAAAATGAATTTTTGAATTACGCTAAGCCCATTGATTTTCGGAGGGCTTTTCATGTCATCAAAACTTCTGGCCGAGTTTTTCGGCACGTTCTGGCTGGTGCTGGGCGGGTGCGGCAGTGCGGTATTGGCAGCCGGAGTGGCCGATGTGGGTATCGGCTGGCTAGGCGTTTCATTCGCCTTTGGTCTGACGGTACTGACCATGGCTTATGCGGTCGGTCACATCTCGGGCGGGCATTTCAATCCGGCGGTCAGCCTTGGTCTGATGATCGGCGGACGGTTCGATGCCAAGGATCTGATTCCCTACTGGATCGCGCAGGTGATAGGCGCGGTCGCAGCAGCAGCTGTGTTGTATCTGATCGTAAGCGGCGCACCAGGGTTTGAAGGCGCAGGCGGGTTTGCCTCGAACGGGTATGGAGAGGCCTCACCGGAAGGCTATTCGATGCTATCCGCGCTGGTGATCGAGATCGTGATGACCGCGTTCTTTCTGATCATCATCCTTGGAGCGACATCGAATTTTGCACCCGAAGGCTTTGCGCCGATCGCCATTGGCCTGGGCCTGACGCTGATCCACCTGATCTCGATCCCCGTGACGAATACATCGGTAAACCCAGCGCGCTCGACCGGCGTTGCCCTCTTTGCAGACGGTCCTGCGATGGCGCAGCTTTGGCTGTTCTGGGTCGCACCGCTGATTGGGGCCGCAATCGGGGCGCTGATCTGGAAAGCAATGGGTGACGACTGAAGCAAAAAGCCCCGATGCAGCGCATCGGGGCTTTTTTATTATTCCGTTACAGTGACTTTTTTCATCACATCCGGCTGGCCGATCACCGCGCCGTTGGGACCGTCGCCGCGCTTGATCGAGTCCACCACGTCCATACCGCCGGTCACTTGACCCACAACCGTATACTGACCGTTCAGGAACGGACCGGGCGCAAACATGATAAAGAACTGCGAGTTTGCGCTGTTGGGATCCTGCGCCCGCGCCATGCCTACAACACCCCGGTCGTAATTGAAGTCCGAGAACTCAGCAGGCAGATCCGGGCGATCCGACCCGCCGGTGCCCGCCCGACGCAGATCACTGCCCAGACGTCCATGCTCTACGTCCCCGGTCTGCGCCATGAAGCCTTCGATCACGCGGTGAAAGACCACCCCGTCATACTTACCTTCGGCAGCCAGAGTGCTGATCTGTTCCACATGTTTAGGGGCCAGATCGTCAAACAGATCAACGGTCACGGTGCCATTGGCACCCTCGCCCTCGATCTCAATCTCAAGGCCTGTGGCAAGCGCAGGGCTAGCCAGCAAGGCAAAAGCAGCGGCCAGCTTATACATCGGCGGCCACCTTGACGCTGATCATGCGGTCAGGGCTCATCGGCGGCTCACCACGAGTGATGGCATCGACATGTTCCATCCCTTCGATGACTCGACCGTAGACGGTGTATTGGCCGTTCAGGAAGTGATTGTCCTTGAAGTTGATGAAGAACTGCGAATTGGCCGAATCCGGATTCTGCGAGCGTGCCGCGCCCAGCGTGCCCCGGTCGTGCGGCAGTTTCGAGAACTCTGCCGGAACGTTCGGCAGCGACGAGCCGCCTGTACCCGCCATACGGATGTTGAACCCGTCTTCCATGTCGCCGTGCTGCACATCGCCGGTCTGCGCCATGAAGCCGTCGATCACACGGTGGAAGGCCACGTTGTCATACTCGCCACCACGGGCCAGCTCTTTCATCCGGGCCGAGTGCTGAGGGGCCACGTCAGGCAGCAGTTCGATGACGACATTGCCGTCTTTCAGCTCGATGATGATGGTGTTTTCGGGATCCTTGATCTCGGCCATGTGGCCCTCCTGTCGTTTATCTTGCGCAAATACCTATGCGGCATGGGCGTGAATGCCAAGTGACGCATTGACCTGAGGGCAAAATGCAGGAAAAGAACCGCCTAAATCGGTTGTAACGACAAGGACAGAGTGATGGGCTGGAAAACACTGGACGATATGGACCTGAACGGCAAACGCGTGCTGGTGCGCGTCGATATCAACGTGCCGGTCGTTGACGGTGTTGTGACCGACGCCACCCGCATACAGCGCATCGTGCCCACCGTGCGCGATATCCTTGCGGCAGGCGGCAAACCGATCCTGCTAGCGCATTTCGGCCGCCCGGGTGGCGAGCGACGTGAGAACCTGTCGCTGAAGCAGCTGATCCCCACCCTGACCACTGCCTTTGGCGCAGATGTGCTGTTTGCCGCAGATTGCGTCGGCACCGAGGCCGAGCTGGCTGCAGAGCAGCTGCAGCCCGGCCAGGTTCTGTTGCTGGAAAACACCCGTTTCCACGCTGCTGAAACCAAGAATGACGCTGATCTGGCCGCTGGAATGGCCAAACTCGGCAAAGTCTATTGCAACGACGCTTTCTCGGCCGCGCACCGCGCGCACAGTTCGACCGAGGCCATTGCCCGCCTTCTGCCCGCCTGCGCCGGTCGCCTGATGCAAGCCGAGCTCGAGGCCCTTGAGGGCGCTCTGGGCGCGCCAAAACGCCCGGTGACGGCGGTTGTGGGCGGGGCCAAAGTGTCCACCAAGCTGGAACTGCTGGGAAATCTGATCGAAAAAGTGGACTTCCTGATCATCGGCGGCGGAATGGCCAACACTTTCCTCGTTGCCAAAGGCCTGAATGTCGGCAAGTCGCTGGCGGAAACCGCCATGAAGGACACCGCAGCCGAAATCATGGCCAAAGCGGAAACCTCGGGCTGCAAGATCGTTCTGCCAACGGATATCGTTGTGGCCGACAAGTTCGAGGCAGGTGCCCCACATCAGGTTCTGCCCGTGGATCAATGCACCAATGACGGCATGATCCTAGACGCCGGCCCTGACAGTGTTGCCGCAATTTCCCAGATCTTCGCAGAAAGCAAAACGCTGATTTGGAACGGCCCGCTGGGCGCATTTGAGATCGAGCCCTTTGACGCTGCCACCAACGCCGCAGCCTTGAAAGCCGCCGCTTTGACCCGCTCGGGCCAGTTGGTGTCCGTCGCCGGCGGAGGCGACACGGTTGCGGCGCTGAACGCATCCGGCGCGGCCAAAGATTTCTCGTATATCTCGACCGCAGGCGGCGCGTTTTTGGAGTGGATGGAAGGCAAGACCCTGCCGGGCGTCGCCGCGCTAGAGTAATAAAATTCACGGCCCCTGACACTTTTTTGCGAATCAGGGGATTCACAACCCGAATCACCTGTGACATAGTGCTTTCAGAGGTCCGAAAAGCGCCCGTTATTGAGGCGTTTCATACGGCGGTAAACAGAGTGTCCCGTTCCAATCGGCCCGGTTTGGGCGCAGTCGTTTTCTTCATGGTGGCGTTTATGCTGGGTGTTTATTTCACCTTCGCTGCCGTGCAGGGGGACTATGGCCTGTTCCGACGGGTCGAGATTGCAGCGGAACGGGACGCCCTGTCGCGCGATCTGGAAAAGCTGGAAGCCAAGATCGCCCAGATGGAGAACCTGACCCGTCGCCTCTCGGACACTTATCTGGATCTGGATCTGCTGGATCAACAGGCACGCTCGGTACTGGGCATGATCCGCTCGGACGAAATTGTTATCCGCTAAGCCAGGCCAAGATTTTTCGACGAAAAATCTCTGACGTCGCACCCTTTGATACCTGCGCTTGCAGGGTCAGTGTCGCCGCATATTTTCCCTCGCCAGAGCATCGGAAATGCTTTATGAAATAGTTTAACGCTAAACTATCTTGCCGAGAGGGGGAGATCGCCAATATGGCTGCGCGAAAAACTACAAAGAAACCAAATGTTTCTGCTGAAGAACTCACCACATATTACCGGGAAATGCTGCTGATCCGCCGATTCGAGGAGAAGGCCGGCCAGCTTTATGGAATGGGCCTGATTGGCGGCTTCTGCCACCTCTATATCGGTCAGGAAGCCGTTGTTGTGGGTCTCGAGGCCGCAGCGAAAGAGGGTGACAAGCGAATTACCTCTTACCGCGACCATGGCCACATGCTGGCCTGCGGCATGGATCCGGGCGGCGTGATGGCCGAACTGACCGGACGTATTGGCGGCCTGTCCAAGGGCAAGGGTGGCTCGATGCACATGTTCTCGAAAGAGAAGAATTTCTATGGCGGCCACGGCATCGTTGGCGCGCAGGTTCCATTGGGTGCAGGTCTGGCGTTTGCAGATAAGTATAAAGAAAACGGCGGAGTCACCTTTACCTATTTTGGCGATGGTGCTGCGAACCAGGGTCAGGTTTACGAGACGTTTAACATGGCGGCCCTGTGGGACCTTCCCGTGGTTTTCGTGATCGAGAACAACCAATACGCAATGGGAACATCACAGGCACGCTCGACCTCGACCAAAGATATCTACCATCGTGGCGAGGCTTTCGGCATCCCCGGCGAGATCGTGAACGGCATGGATGTGCTTGCAGTCAAAGCTGCCGGTGAAAAAGCCGTCGCCCACTGCCGCGCGGGTAATGGCCCATATATCCTTGAGGTCAAAACCTACCGCTACCGCGGCCACTCGATGTCCGACCCGGCCAAATACCGCACCCGCGAAGAGGTTCAGAAGGTCCGCGAACAAAGCGACCCGATCGAACATGTGCGTGAGCTGCTACTGACCGGCAAACACGCGAGCGAAGATGACCTGAAGGCGATCGACAAAGAGATCAAAGAGATCGTCAACCAGGCCGCCGAATTCTCGAAAGAAAGCCCCGAGCCTTCCGTGGAAGAGCTCTGGACAGATATCTACGCCTGAGAGGACGATTAAGACATGGCAACCGAAATTCTCATGCCCGCCCTTTCGCCCACAATGGAAGAGGGCACGCTGGCCAAATGGCTGATCAAAGAAGGCGACACTGTATCATCCGGCGATATCATGGCCGAGATCGAAACCGACAAGGCCACGATGGAGTTTGAGGCGGTCGATGAAGGTATCGTCGGCAAGATCCTGATCGCTGAAGGCACCGAAGGCGTCAAGGTCAACACGCCTATCGCGGTCCTTGTGGAAGAAGGCGAAGACGCTTCCGCCCTGCCCGCGGCTGCGCCCGCAGCCGCAGCGGTAACCGAGGCCGCCCCTGCGGCGGTTGAGGCCCCCGCTCCCGCCGCCGCACCGGCGGCTCCGGTCGTCGATCTGTCGCCGGATTGGCCAGCCGATGCCGAGATGAAATCCGAAACCGTCCGCGAGGCCCTACGCGATGCGATGGCCGAGGAAATGCGCGGTGACGGCGACGTCTACCTGATGGGCGAAGAGGTTGCCGAGTATCAGGGCGCATACAAGATCAGCCAAGGTCTGCTGGATGAATTCGGCCCCAAACGCGTGATCGACACGCCGATCACCGAACATGGTTTTGCCGGTATCGCAGTTGGTTCTGCCTTTGGCGGCCTGAAACCCATCGTTGAGTTCATGACCTTCAACTTCGCCATGCAGGCGATTGACCAGATCATCAACTCCGCCGCCAAGACGCTCTATATGTCCGGCGGTCAAATGGGCTGTCCCATCGTGTTCCGTGGCCCCAACGGTGCCGCCGCCCGCGTGGCCGCGCAGCACAGCCAGGATTACGCGGCGTGGTATATGCAAATCCCCGGCCTGAAAGTCGTCATGCCCTATTCGGCAGCCGACGCCAAAGGTCTGCTGAAATCGGCCATTCGCGACCCCAACCCGGTGATTTTCCTAGAAAACGAAATCCTCTATGGCCGGTCTTTCGACGTGCCCCAAGTGGATGATCTGACCATCCCGCTGGGCAAAGCGCGTATCTGGCGCGAAGGCACAGACGTGACCATCGTCAGCTTTGGCATCGGCATGCAATACGCGCTGGAAGCCGCTGACAAGCTGGCCGAGGAAGGTATCAGCGCCGAGGTCATCGACCTGCGCACCATCCGCCCGATGGACACTGGCGCGATCATCAACTCGGTGATGAAAACCAACCGTCTTGTGACCGTCGAGGAAGGCTGGCCGCAAGGCTCGGTCGGCAGCTATATCAGCTCGGTCGTGATGCAGGAGGCGTTCGACTATCTCGACGCGCCGGTCATCAACTGCACCGGCAAGGACGTTCCGATGCCTTACGCCGCGAACCTCGAAAAGCTGGCCCTGATCACCACTGATGAGGTCATCGCCGCCGTCAAACAAGTGACCTACCGGTAAGGAGCGACACAGATGCCCACAGAAATTCTGATGCCCGCCCTGTCGCCGACCATGGAAGAAGGCACGCTTGCCAAATGGCTGGTCAAAGAGGGCGATACCGTGTCGTCTGGCGACCTGCTGGCCGAGATTGAAACCGACAAGGCGACGATGGAATTCGAGGCCGTTGACGAAGGCACCATTGGCAAAATCCTGATCCCGGAAGGCTCCGAAGGCGTCAAGGTCAACACGGCCATCGCGATCCTGCTGGAAGATGGTGAAAGCGCCGATGATATCAGCACAACACCCGTAGCAGCCCCCGCGGCTGCCCCGGCAGTCGCTGCGGGTAACGAGGCCGCCCCTGCGGCGTCCGAGGCACCCGCCCCCGCCCCGGCTGCTCCGGTCAAGGCCGATGGCGGTCGTATCTTTGCCTCGCCTCTGGCCCGCCGGATCGCCGCGCAAAAGGGCCTTGATCTGGCGCAGATCACCGGCTCGGGTCCGCATGGACGTATCGTCAAAGCGGATGTGGAAGGCGCAACGGCGACGGCCCCAGCGGCAGCGCCCGCACCTGCAGCAGCGGCTCCGGCGGCGGCGGCACCGGCTGGCCCCTCGGCAGACGCAGTTGCCAAGATGTACGAGGGTCGCGACTACGAGGAAATCAAGCTCGACGGCATGCGCAAGACCATCGCCGCGCGCCTGTCCGAGGCCAAGCAGACCATCCCGCATTTCTACCTGCGTCGCGATATCAAACTGGACGCGCTGCTCAAGTTCCGCAGCCAGTTGAATAAGCAGCTGGAAGGCCGTGGCGTGAAGCTCAGCGTCAACGACTTCATCATCAAAGCTGTCGCCAACGCGCTGCAACAAGTTCCAGCCTGTAACGCGGTTTGGGCCGGCGATCGGGTGCTGCAACTGAAACCCTCGGACGTGGCCGTGGCCGTCGCGATCGAGGGCGGGTTGTTCACCCCAGTGCTGCAGGATGCCGACACCAAGTCGCTGTCTGCGCTGTCGACCGAGATGAAGGACTTGGCCGGGCGCGCGCGTGAACGCAAACTGGCACCGCATGAATATCAGGGCGGTACCTTTGCGATCTCGAATCTGGGCATGTTTGGCATCGACAATTTCGACGCTATCGTGAACCCGCCGCACGCTGGAATTCTGGCTGTGGGCACCGGTGTCAAGAAACCGGTTGTAGGCGATGATGGAGAGCTGACCGCAGCAACCGTGATGTCCGTCACCATGTCCGTCGATCATCGGGTTATCGATGGTGCGCTTGGGGCAGAACTGCTGCAAGCTATCGTTGAAAACCTTGAAAACCCGATGGTTATGCTGGCCTAACATCTAATAACACAAAACAGCCGCGCCCGATTTTCCGGCGCGGCTTTTTGGTGCCCTGACGGGATGTGAGCAAGCGTGATCTGCCCGACTGTTGCTAGGTTCTGCGCAGCACACCAAATTGAGTGCAGATCAGAAACGAATGCACAGGTGCCCCATGACCTTCACGCGAATTACTCGAACAGGATTGGTTTTGCTGATGCTGGCTGCGATTGCACCCGCCGACGCCTATGCCAAGCCCAATAGCTATCCCGGCGAAAACTCGAAATACAATTCAAAAAGCGCGGTTGCCAAATGGGAAGCAGAACGTTCCAAACGAATTGACGAGCGTAAGAAACGGCGAGAAGAACGGCGGCTCAAGCGGTTGAACGAAAAGAACAACCGCTCGAACTAATACTCACTTACTGGTCCTTTCCCAGCATGTGATCCATCGAGATCGAGGGCTGATCGCACCCTGCTTCGCCCACGATCTTGGCTGGAATGCCCGCCACTGTTTTGCACGCGGGCACTTCCTGTAACACAACCGAGCCCGCAGCGATCCGGCTGCAATGACCCACTTCGATATTGCCCAGAACCTTGGCCCCGGCCCCGATCAGAACACCGTTGCCAATCTTGGGATGACGCTGCTCTTCTTCCTTACCGGTCCCGCCCAGCGTCACTGAATGCAGCATCGAGACATTGTCCCCCACCACAGCAGTTTCGCCAATCACTATGGAATGGGCATGGTCGATCATGATCCCTTTGCCGATTTTCGCGGCGGGGTGAATGTCGATCCCGAAAATCTCGGACGAGCGCATCTGGAAGAAATAGGCCAGATCGTAGCGTTTCTTCTGCCACAGCCAATGCGCCACACGGTAGGCCTGCATCGCCTGATAACCTTTGAAGTACAGGATCGGCTGCAGCAGGCGGTGGCAGGCTGGATCGCGTTCGTAGACCGCCATAAGGTCAGCGCGAGCCGCCTCGATCAATGACGGATCGTCGGCATAGGCTTCGTCCACAATCTCGCGCAGCACCATCATCGACATCTCGTTCGAGCACAGCTTGGCCGCTACACGATACGACAACGCGCGCTCAAGACTGCGGTGATGCAGGATACAGGCATGCACCAGCCCGCCCATCAGGGGCTCATTTTCAACGGCCGCTTCGGCCTCGGTCGTGATGCGGTCCCAGACGGGGTCGACGGGGGTCACAAGACTGCGCTTTTCCAACATGGCTTTTCATCCTTTGCTGCGCCTAGAATGCCATTTAGTGGCAAAAACGCCAAACGCAAACCCGTGATCTGCAAGGCAACGAAAATGAATGCATCGCAACTGGCAGAATTCGAAGCCAAAATTCGAGCGCGGTTGGAAGAACTGGCGGAGGATTCAGCCGCTGGACAGGACGCGCAAGCGGTTGTCGAGCTGGACCAGCAAGCCGTTGGTCGCCTGAGCCGAATGGACGCTTTGCAAAATCAGGCCATGGCCAAGGCGCAGCAAGCAAACAGGAATCTGGAAATGCGTAGGTTGCAATCCGCATTGCAGCGTATGGAGGACTGGGAATACGGGTTTTGCGAGGATTGTGGAGAGGATATCCCCGCTGGCCGCCTGAATTTGGACCTGGCGGCCAGCAAATGCGTCAGTTGCGCGTCTGGTTGATCCGAGTGTCGATCAGGTGACGCAGCACCAGTTCAAAGCACTGACAATAGCGCAGATCGTCAAAGCTGGGCTCATCCGCCAGCTTCCTGTTACGCGCCGCCGCCATCAGGGAACCATTTCCAAACAGCGGATGCATACACCCGGTCTGGCCGACATAGGCATCGGCCAGTTCTGCTTCTTGGATCATACGTTGGCACAGGCGGTCCCGGTCCAGCGGGTCAACCCGTAACTGCACCCGCGCGGCGGCACTGACATCGCCGTGAAGCACCGGGCGCATGGTCAGCCCTGCCCGACCGACAGTCGCGCAAACAGGCCGGGGCCAAAGCTGGCGGAAACCTGCGCGACCTGTACGTCGTACCCCGCTGAGACACCATCGCTTAGCTTCATCGCGGCGCTATAGACCCAACGCGGTTCTGCAGTGATCTCTTCTCGGATCAAGGACCCGCTGGAGCGAACCTGTACCAGATAGGTTTCAGCTTCTTCCGCCAGTGGTACGTCCAACCCCTCCCAGTCGTCGCCATCCAGACGGGTGCGGCGAATCCAGCTGATCTGGTCCTCGGACGCAGCGCGATGCGCGCGCAGATGAACCGGAGCATAGGGCCGCAAGCCATTGCCGTTGAAAACCAGAACCTGATGCACATAGGACGGATCATCGTACCCTCGCGCTGCCGGGCCCATGCGATAATGCTTGGCGACACGACGTTCGGACCTCAGAAGGTTGGTCTGCGCGATCCGTTGATCCAGCAAGACAAAGGTCGAACCTTCTGGCCAAACATCCGGTATTGCGGCGTCGCTGCCCAACTGACCACGCAGGCGGCCAGACAAAGCGTAAGTGCCGGGGCTTTCCAACGTTGCTTGGACGAACTGAAACACCTCCCAGTTGTCGGGCGATCCGTCGCCGATTGCTGCCAGATTGGCCCCATTCAGCAGGGCGTCTCGCGGTCGGGACTCCAAAAGCCCTGCGATCAACTCGACACGCAAAGGCGCGCCATTATCCCATACACCGGCACTTGCACGCCGCAGAGGTGTTTGCGTGAAGCCGATCACCGCCTGCCGCGAGATCACATCCTGCAAGCTGTAATCCTCATCACTGCCAGAGGAATAGACCGCCGCCCCACCGGGCCACGGATCGGCCGACACTGCGATGTAGGGCGCATGAGGCACCTCGGCCCCCGTGATCAGCGGCAGGTCCAGAAATACGGGCAGAACCGGAACCGGCGCGACAAAGGGCCGTTCGGGAACGGGATCCTCGGGCAAGTCCGAGGCGCTGTAGACGCCCGGCTCAACCCGGACCGCGTCGGCCAATTGCAATTCGGCCTGTTCCAGGCGGTCGATGCGATACCGCGCGCCCTGTTCGTCCCCTGACAGGCTGATCACATCGCCCGCGCCGATATTCAGCATCGATGGTGGCAGGGCAAAGCGGACAGTTTCACGCGACACCCGCGCCTCGCTGAGCCAGCGCTCGACCGTTTGGCGCCCCTCGGTGCGGGTCATCGACAGGGGCATCTCGTTGACCGAGACGGAATGTGTCTGATCGTCTGGTAGAACGGCCTCCTCCGAGACGATGTCGTGATCGGCATCCGATTGCACGAAACGCAACCGCACGCGCCCCGTCATCTCGGCTTCGGCTTCGCGCCGGTGTTCGATAATGTTTTCGACATCCGGGCTGATGGCCAGTTGCTCGGTGTCAAGCACCTGCGGCGTCTGCGCCGCCCGCATCCGAAAGATCAAAACGCCGTCGCGTTCAATGGAATCGAACCCATAGCGCAGCATCAAAGGCTGCAAAGCCGCCCGCGCGTCCGAGACCTGCTCGATCACATAGCCGCGGACAACACCATAAAGCTGCGTGGTGTCGATATCGGTCACTCCGGCTCCGTGGCAGATTTCCGTCACCACGGACGCCAGACTACGCGCGCCAGAGCGTCCGTTCAGCCAATGACCACGGGCATAGTTTTCACCGTCGCTCCACTGGCTGCGCAGATTGGGAAAGGTGGGATAGGGCCGTGCGTCCCAGGCCCAGACATAGGCGTTGGACATGTCAATCATCGGTGCGTCATAGACATCTGATACGGGGTTCAGGGTCGGGTCGGACCAGTACCCCAGCACCGCGCGCAGATATTGAAACTGCATGAAATCATCCCGCAACCCGTTGGAATAGGCTGGCAAGCTGGATTCCGAGGACTTTGGGTCCAGAAATTTGTTCGGCTGGTTCGTGCCCTTGTCGATGGCCGCACAGCCAAGCTCTGTGAACCAGATCGGTTTCGACCCCGGAACCCATGCTGTTTGGTTCGCCTGTCGCACACCGCCGATGCGTTCGTGATGCGGGTTGGACCACCAACTGCGCAGGTCCTTGTAGCGCCAGATCCACGGCTCGTTGTGTTGCGCGTCTTCAATGGGCGCGCGGATTTGCGCCTCGGCCTCTTCGGGTGAGGCATAGAACCAGTCATACCCCTCGCCGCCTTCGATATTGCTGCGCAGGTAGTCCAGATCGTAGATCGCATTCGCGCCGGCCTTCAGGTCGGCATGATCCTCGCCGTCCCGCCAATCCGACAGTGGCATGTAGTTGTCGATGCCGACGAAGTCGATATTGTCATCCGCCCACAGTGGGTCGAGGTGAAAGTACCGATCCCCGCTGCCATCCGCAGGCTGATAACCGAAGTATTCGCTCCAATCCGCTGCATATCCGATCTTGGTGTCAGGCCCCAGAATTGCGCGCACTTCGGCCGCGAGGGTGCGCATCTGAGTAACGGCCGAAAAACCCGAAGCCCCTCGGATCTGCGTCAGACCACGCATCTCGGACGCGATGCAGAAGGACTCGACCCCACCTGCGGCCTTACATAGCGCGGCATAGTGCAGAATAAAGCGGAACATCCCCCAGTCCTGCGGGCCGGTATAGGTCACTGCACCATCGGCGATGGCAAAATCCGACGCCCGCGCCTGACCGAAGAATGCATTGACCTGCGCATCGGCCTGAGCGGTGCCATCCGGCGAGCCCGCGCGTCCCGGTGCGGTGCTAAGCGTGATCCGTCCGCGCCACGGAAAATGGGGCTGACCGGTTCCGCCCGACCAGGGGTTTGGCAGGTTATTGCCGCTGAGTTGGTCCATCAGAATGAACGGGTAGAACATCACTCGTTTGCCCGATTGCTTCAGGTGCTGGATGGCCTGCACGACCGACGCATCGGCCGGGGTCGCCCCATAGACCGGTCGGTCATTTTCATGCTGTACAAGCTGCGCCTCGGCACGAGACACGCCGGCAACCGTCCAGGGCATATTCTCGCCCTCATATTCCTTGTGCAAAACCTTGGGCTGCAACTGACATTCGCCGCAACGCAGGTCATTCCCGAACCACGACACGATCAAAGAGGCCGCGTGGCATGACGGCAGTTCGGCTTCCAACGCGCGGGTCGAGGTTACAAAATCCGGCACGCCAGACGCCGAGTTCACATTGGCCGCCCAGCTTTGCCCCCGTCCCTTGGTGTAATTCACCTGAGTGCTCGCCAGCGCGTATTCGCCGGTGCCCGGCATCAGGGCCACGCCCCGCACGATACTGGACAGTGCATTCGGTGTCTCTGGCAGGTCGGGCTGATCCGGACGCACCACCTCGAACGAGAATTGCGGCACCCTGTTGCCGAAGGCCGCCAGCTGCAAATCTTCGATCACTACATAGGCTGTCCCCCGGTAGGCCGGAACACTACCGGCCCCCTCAATCGCTTCGATCAAGGGATCAGGCAATTGCGCCTCATCGCCTGGGTAGACCCGCATGTTCAGGCCTGCACGTTCCAGTTCCTCGCCGTCGGCCCAGACCCGGGACACATCGGCGATCTGTCCCGCCCCGACTGCAATCGCCAACGAGATCGAATAACTGTAGCTGTGAGTGGTGGTCGTGACCTCGGGTGCTTTCGGGCTTCCTTTGCCGCCGCCGCCCGACTGCGTGGTTGTGCTGGTGCTGAGCGTTTCCAGAAAGTCCGAGGCCCAGATGACCTGCCCACCAACCCGCATCCGCCCGAATAAGGTAGCGACCGAGGCACCTTCACCCGTCTCTGTCAGTCGGAACCGGTCCAGCCGTCCGGTTTCAACCACCTCGCTGCCGCTGCCCATGACCGATTGGCTCATCAGTCGCTGGTCGATTACACGACCCAGCGACGCCCCGATGGCGCGCCCTATGACCGCCGTAGACAACCCCGCGACCGTGCCCCCAATCGCGCCGCCAATCGCGGCACCGGCCGCAGAAAGTACAATCGTCGCCATTTACATATCCTTCCGCGGAAAACAGAAACAGGCGACCACGCGGCGGCACCAGGGATCGCTCAGGGTATTCTCGACAACCCCATGGCCGGAATACGCATGAATAAACTGCGGTAATGGTTTGATCTGGCTGACAAGTCCGACATGCTTAGCCACGCGTCCGTCACGCATCCGAAACAGCAAAACATCTCCGACTGCCGCCTCCTTAACTGGCTTTGCGATCAGGTGGCGGCGGGCCGCATCCCACATCCGTTCCTCACCCTGCGGTTCAGACCAATCCATAGAGTAGGAAGGCACCGCCTCCGGCTCGACCCCCATGACCGCGCGCCAGACGCCGCGCAGTAGACCCAGACAATCCGCGCCCGCCCCCTTGGTCGAGGCCTGATGAACATAGGGCGTGCCCAGCCAGCTTCGCGCCTCGGTCACGATATCCTGCCTTTCTTCGGTCATCGTCTGCTTCCCCCTGCGTTCGGATTGCTTTTCTTGGGTACGGCCATCACCCAATCCTCGCTCGGAAGATCAGGAAATCCTTGGAAGTTTATGAGATTGCTAAATTTTAATCGACAGGTCTCCATGCGCTTATCGCAACCTGCGGTCAGGCGAACGTGGTCTCCAGCGGCCAGACCACCGCTTATCCCGGACCACAACGTGATGCGACGACCACCCGAGATCGGCTCATCCTGCTTGACCGACGCCCATAGGCCCTCTGCCTGCCCTGACAGAATATCCACGCGGCCCCGTTCGAACCATGCAGCCGGCACGGCTTCGGCACCCGTCACCTCAAGCACACTACCATCGGTCAAACGAGCAATCTGGGCTTCGACCTGAAACCCCGGTGCTTCAACGTCGAACCGACAACTTCGGTCGCCCAGAACCGCCGTACAGGGTTTTTGATAGATCCGCCCCAGAGGCCGGTTCAACAGATCCGTCAGGCCCCGTAGTTCAGCATGAAACGCCCCACCCGCACGACGTATCTCGCCGATCGAGCCGCGAAATTGCAGGATACGCTGTTCTGGCTGCGCCCAGTTCACCAACCAGGCTTTGACTTCGGCCCCATCAAAACGACCCGCCTCAATATCCTGTTCCCGAACCGCTGCATCGGACAACGCGCCCATCGCCTCGGAATTATCGATGGACAGGCCCGTAGCTTGTTCAACCGCAGCGGCGGTCAAGCCGGTGCTGGCCTTGAAGGTCAGCCCCTCGAACTGCAATTCCAGATCATGATCCGTAAACCCATAGACCTGCCCATCCGGTCGCCTGATTGCCCAGCATCGGCACGTCGTCGTCAGCCCGGTTTGCAGATGCGCTTGCAAGCTTTCCCGATCCCCGCTCATCAGATACGCACCTCGACAACCGGAACATTGGGAACGTCACCGGCCTGAAAGCTGGCAACGCTGGTTTGAATCTTGTCGGTGTCAAAACGCACGGGCACGTCAAACTCGAACCCCGCAGTGATCTCGACATTCTCGGGCGGCGGGTCGGCGAACATCACTTGCCCGCGCAGCAGATCGACCTCGAAATCCACCCCTTCGCGCATTTCATCCTGTTCCAGGCCCAACCGCACCGTACCCAGAACCGGCTTGGTGATGGGGCGCACATACTGGAATCCGCCCGAACTGTAGGTTTTAACAAGCTGAAAGTCGGTCTTCACGCCGTCTCCGCGCGCGATGACCTGATCGCCTTTGTCCACGTCAGCGGTTGCTGCACCGGATTTGTAGTCGGACCAGTCCTTCCAGCGGAACCCGAACATTTGGCCCTGCCGAGCCTCGAAAAACGAGATCAAAGTCTCGATATCATCCAGAGACCGCATCCCGAACCCAGCGTCATACCGCCTGCGCGAATGAGCCCAAGGGGTGTTGCGTTCTTCGAAACCATTGGCCAGCGTCACGATGTCCGTTCGCCGCTCCGGTCCGCCGACCGAGCCGAAACTCAGGCTGGCGGGAAATCTCACCTCGTGGAAATTCATGACCTGCTCCGTGGTTTACCTATTGCGATTGCCGCGACCCAAGGCGCGGCTCATCTGTGCGGCGATCTGGCTTTGACTGCGTCGAAAGCCCTGCACGTCAGGTGTGGTGATGTTCATCACCACATTCACCGCTCCACCTCCGCCCGATGTGCGAACGCCCAGTTTGCCATCTGGTCCGCGCGCCAGAGGCATAATCGCCTCAGGGCCAGCCTCCCCCATCAGGCCGGTCGCGCCGCGCATAGGGAAAGTCGTCGGGCCGGTTATCACCCCGCCATTGGCAAAGGGCATTACCCGGCCCTGGCTAAAACTGCCGCCATCGGCAAACGGCAGAATACCTTGCACAAAACTGCCGACCCCGTTTGCCAGCAGGCCACCGAAATGATCCGTTACCGGTTTGATCGCCGCCGCGTAAGCTGCCTGAATCATTGAGTTCTTCAGGACACCCAGCGCGTCCGACAGGTTCATCCCATCCAGCAGCACGCCATCAAAGGCCCTCCGCAACCCGCCAGACATGCCGCGCTCCAGCGTTGCGACGTCCTTGCCAGTTTCCTCGAAGGCTGCGCTGATCCGCTTCATCTGGCTATCAAATGCTGCCGCCATGGAAGCGGCATCGCCTAGCGCGTCGCCCAACGCCTCACCCCGCTCCTGAAGGTCGTCCAGCCCATCACGATCCGTCGTCATCACGCTCTCCTTGTTTCTTGTCCGGGTAGGCCGCCAGCAAAGCGTCCAGCCCCTTGCGGTTCATCGCAGGCATCCCTGCGCCCTGCCCCAGCATCAGTCGCAGCTCAGCCGGGGTCAGACGCCAGAACTGGTCCGGCGTCAGACGCAAGCCGGTCATCCCGGCCCGCATCAGGGTGGACCAGTCGAACCCGCTCAACAATCCGGCACCATGAAGGCGCGGGCCAACAACTCAGCCGCCGCGCGGGCCCCTTTCATGGGGCCGCCTTCGATCTCGGCGCGCAGCATGTCGGCGCGGGTCACATCCGCCCCACCACCCCGCAGCCCCGCCACGATCAGCGCCAATACATCGCCGCTGGAATAGGCTCCGCCTTCGAACCGCTGTACCAGTTCCACCAACGTCCCGGTGCCGATTTCCTGTTCCAGTTCCGCCAAAGCACCCAGCGTCAGCTTGAGCACCCGCGGCTCGCCGTCGATGGTCAATGCCACCTCACCCGTCCACGGATTGGCCATCGGCTTACAGCGCCGTAAAGGTCAGAGCCCCGGCGCTGGCCAGGCTCATCTCATAGGTGGCCTCGCCGTTATGCGAGCCCGCATACTCGATGCCAGTCACCTGAAACGCGCCTTCGACAATGCCGAAATCGGGGATGATCACCTGGAAATCTGGCGTCTCACCGTCAAAGAACAACTGACGCGCACGTTCATCGGTACCTTCGTCCTTGAACACACCCGAGCCCGAGATCGAGGCCGATTTGACCCCAGCCCCCGACAGCAGCTCGCGCCATCCGCCCTGGCTTTCAAGGCTGGTGACATCCACACTTTCCGCGTTGAAACTGACCCGCGTGGCGCGCAGGCCCGCGATGGTCTCGAACAGGCCCGAGCCGTTCATATCCACTTTGACCAACAGGTCTTTTCCGTTCTGGGCAGCCATATGCTCTCTCCGTTGATTGCTTAGTCGTCTTCCACGCGGGCGCGGAATCTCAGGTCGATCTGGCGGATCGCGCCGCCCGTTCCCGTGCGCCGGGCGCTGGCGCGTTCGAACCACAGCCCCACAAGGCGGCCCCGATCCAAGCTGAGTGCTGCGCCTTCCAGCGCGTCGCACACCGCGCCCGCCAACGTCTTGGCCGTTCCAAAGCCTGCGGCCTCGGACACCACCGACACAGTGAACCGATGCACGGCCCCCGTGCCCGACCGGTCTGAGGCATCGCGCACCTCTTCCGGGCCCAACGTCACATAGGTTTGGGGCACCGCACCCGCCGGAACCGCGTCATAGATCGCGCCGCCTGACAGCGTACTGACCTGAGCGTCACCGGACAGCTTTTGAAACACCGCCGCCTGCAATGCGGCCGAAACGCCATAACTCATGCTGCCACCTCTTCATCTGCAAAACAGGTCAGGTACTGGCCGCGTGGGTCGCGCTCGGCCACGGCGCGGATTACGAACCGGCGCGAGCCCTCAGAGAACCGCTGATCAGGGCTTGGTCGCATCGACGATCCCTGAGGCGCGCCGCGCACTACGATGCGATAGCCAACGCGCGAGATCGGAACGCCCGCAACAGACCGCTCGGACCCACTTCGCGCGGTGACCTCGGCCCAGACCGTGCCCAGGGCAGCCCATGTCTCGGTATAGCCACCCGCCCCGTCGGCACTGCGTACCGGCGCTTCAAGCACCAGTTTTCTGTTCAACCGGGGCGTCTTCATTGCGCCACCCCGGCACCAAAGCGCACAATCCGGTAGCGTTGGATCAGGCTGGTGACGCCAAAGGGCATACAGCCCGCGCCCAGCGCCGTCTCATCGCGGTATTCATAGTAATGCGCCGCCAGCAGCAGCACCGCCTGCCCCAGATCAGCGGGCAGAGCCCCCCAATCCGCAGCCATCCCGGCGGTAAATGCAATCTTGACCGACCCACCCGTGGGAATGGTCGGCAGGCTTGCTCCGGCAGGACGCAGACGCGGGCGTTGGCTTTCTTGGGCCAGACGATACCGGCCACTGTCCACCACCGTGTCGGTGCCGGTTGCGTCGGTCACAGTCACCGCGCTGATCGCCGTGACCGGGGCCACCGGCAACACCTCAACCACCGTATCGCGCCAGCTGTTCAGATCCCATGAAAACCCGCGCGAGATCAGCACCTTTCCAGTGCGCGCTTCAATCGCTGCAATCGCCGCCCGCAGAAAGCTTTTCAACACTTCATCTTGCACACTGTCTTCGGTGAAACCCGTTCCCAGCCGCAGATGAGCCTTGAACTGGTCCACCGGCAGCGCCGCATCCGCGATGGCGGTTTCTTCGATCAACATCATCCATTCACTCCGCAATCTCGGACCCCACCGGGGCCGTAACTTCAGGAATTGACGGGCACGCGCCGCCCCACGTTGCTCGGACGGAGGGGAGCAGCTAGACAACGCAAGGGATCTCACCCTGGCACGCACCCGCCGCCCCGGGGGGCCAATGGCCCCCCGAGGATTCAGCCCGCTTTAGGCGGTGCCGAATTTCACCAGCTTGATCGCGGCAAAGTCGCTCACGTCGCCGCCGACGCGCTTGGTCGCGTAGAACAGGACATGCGGTTTGGCGCTGAACGGGTCGCGCAACACGCGCAGGTCGGGACGCTCGGCAATGGTGTAACCCGCCTGAAAATCACCAAACGCGATCGAGAAACTGTCGGTGCCCGCTTCCGGCATGTCCTCGGCGATCAGCACCGGATAACCCATCAGGCGCGCAGGCTCACCCGCCGCCAGACCGTCCGACCACAGGAAGCGGCCATCGCTGTCCTTCAGCTTGCGGATCAGACCCGCGGTTTTCGAGTTCATCACGAATGTGCCGTTCACGCGGTACTGCGCGCCCAGCGCATAGACCACATCGACAATCGCATCCGCATCAACACCGCCGTCGATGCCGGTGGGCACGTAGCCAATGTTGCCCCAGTCCCAAACGTCATTGTCGACCTTGGTGTGGCTCAGGATACCTTTGGGCTTGTCTGCCCCATCACCGTTGATAAAGGCCGAGGCTTCGGCGCGGGCGAACTTGTCTGCAATGCGGCCTGCCAGCCAGCCTTCGACGTCAAAGGCGCTGTCATCCAGCAAACGCTGCGAGGCTTTGGGCAGCGCGCTCAGCTCGTGCAGCGAGATCGAGATACGGTCAATCGACGGGGTCGCGGTCTCACTCGCAGCGGTGTTCTCATCGGCCCAGCCCGCGCCTACATCGGTATGGTCGATCAGCACATCGAACGAGTTCGCCTCGACATTCACCACAGACGCGATCGAGCGGATCGAGGCGGTGGATTTCAGCACCGACTTGATTATTTCAGCGGTCTGCGGATCAACCAGATAGCCACCATCGCTGTTCACGGCGCTGGACAGGGATTTCGATTCCATATCAAGCCCGCGCAGGCCGTCATCCTCGCCCGAACGCACATAGGCGTCAAAGGCCTTCTGGTGCGGTGCGCCGTCCTCGATCGAGGCCGCAAGGTGCGGACGCGCCGCGATGGTTGATTTACGATCCAGCATGGTCAGTCGCTCTTCTGTCTGTTGCAGTTGGGTTTTCACTTCAGCCTTGAGGCCCTTGAATTCATTCACGAAGCCAGTCATCGCCTGCTTCACCTCCTGAACCAGGGGCGCACCCTCTCCGGTCAAGGCCGGGGTTTCGGTCTTGCTCATCAGCACTTCCATTTCTTGGGTGGGGGTTGAGGCGCGCTAGGTCCGCGCCAGCTCCTGCCGGGCGGTGTTGAACACCTCGGCAATACTGCGCCAGGTGTTTTCAACGTCAGGCTCAACGCCCTTCGCTGCCACCCGCGCACTGGGCAGCATCGGGAACGTCACCAAGGACACTTCCCACAGCTCCAGTTCGGTCAGGACCCGCTGGCCCTTGTCATTCTTCACGGCCCGCTTGGTGCGATAGCCAATCGACAGACCATCCATCGCACCCGCGCGGATCAGTTCGGCTGCCTCACGGCCCTTTTGCGTTGCCTCCAGCAGACGCCCTTTGACCCAAAGGCCCCGGTCATCCTCGCGCACCTCTTCCCAGACGCCGATGGGTTGCGCCGGATCGTGCTGCCACAGCATCTTGACCCGCTGCCCCGCTTTCGCCAGACCGTCAAGCGAGGCTCGATACGCCCCGCGTTGCACCACGTCGCTGCCCTGATCTACCTGACCAAACAGGCTGGCATAGCCCTCGATCACAGCATCGTCCGTTACCGAAAGCCCGTCTCCGAACCGCGCGAATTTGTGTTCCAAATCCATGAACACCTCCTCGTAAGCCTCTGATTTCACGGCGTCGCCGCAAGGAATGACTGAAACACCTGCGCCAGGATCACTGCCGCGACGCCATAGACCGTCAGCCACAACCGTTTCTCCAGCCGTTCCATCATTTCTTCGATCTGATCCAGCCTGCGGCACAAGTGGTCGTGCTGGATCTCGGCCACCCTCTCATGCGCGGCCAGACGCAGGCCCGGCGCGCAATCGAACGGGGGATACCCCTCAGCCATCCGCGCGCTCCGGCAGCCCCAGCAAGGCGCGCTTTTCAGCGTCGGACAGGAAGTCGGCGCCATTGACCCGCGCCCATTGCGCATCGCGTTCCGCCGACAGCGCAGGCACCTGATCCAGATCGGGCTTCAGCACCAGATCCTCGCCGGTGTACCCCACCAGCCACTCCGACACCGCCGCCGCCACCCGCGTCACCAGAGGCAGCACGGTCAGGCGGTAAAACGCCCGATTGGCCTCTTGATAGTTCGAATAGGTCGCGTCCCCTTGTATCCCCAGCAACATCGGCGGGACACCGAAGGCCAGCGCGATCTCGCGGGCGGCGGCTTCCTTGGTCTTTTGAAACTCCATATCGGACGGCGAAAAGCCCATCGGCTTCCAATCCAGCCCCCCTTCCAGAACCATCGGACGACCTGCATTGCGCGCCCCGCGATAGTTCTGTTCGATCTCATCCGAGAGACGACGGAACTGATCCTCGGCCATCACCCCATGGCCATCACCCTTCCAAACCAGCGCCCCCGAAGGCCGCGCCGCGTTATCCAGCAACGATTTCGACCACCGCGACGCACTGTTATGCACGTCAATCGCCATCGCCGCCGCCTGCATGGGCGAGAACCCATAGTGGTCGTCCTGAGGGTGGAAGGACTTGATGTGACAGATCGCATCCGCCGGAAACCGGTGCGTCTTGCCACCCGCTGTATAATCATAAGCCTTGGGCCAGCCATCTGCGCCCGGCACCACGCTCATCCGGTCGGATCGCAGGACGTGTAGCTCAACCGGCAAGCCTTCTTCGGCCTGAACCGCCTCGACATAGGCATTGCCCGACAACAGCAACTGCCCGAACAAAGCCTCCATCAACTCCGCCCGCCCCTGCGCCGCATTTGGACGACGCATCAACGACAGGATGGGATGAGTATCAAACCGCTGCGCCTGATCCTGCAACACCAAAGGCAACGCCGCCGCCGCCTCGGCAATCAGCTTGACCGAGCGAAACCCCACCGGGTTGCCCGAAAACCCCGTCCGCGTCAGCGACACCGCGTCCCGAGGGCTCCACGCCACGCGCCCGCCCGTCTGCCACGCCACCACGGGGCCCGCCGCGCTGGCCTTCGCATCGGGCGCTTCGCCCGCCGATCCACGACGCAAGAAATCGAATACCATCTGTGCTCCTTTCTGCCGCCGCTCTGCCCGGCTTGTTGAAAGGAGTTATGACGGAAAGAAGTTTAGGGCTTGGGAATGGAGCGTACGGGGGTTGGGCAACGGGCATATTAGACCTAACAAAAAACAAGAATTTTAGCGGCAAGTTGATAAAGAGCCCCCAAGATCACAACCATTCATTGGGATATTCATCTTCCTAATACAAACTGCAATTTGGTTAGGACGCTGGTTTGAGTACAAAGCAAATCTCTTACTATGAATCAGACTTGAAACTATGAAATGTCATCTGGATTGGGCGGAATGCAGCGTTGCTTTTGCCGCAGACGGTACACTGCGGGACATATATGTGCTCGGTACAACCGAAGCAGATTGGCAGAAATTTACTGATTTCGCTGCGAAGCTCGACTCATCTTTCTATTGCGATGGTGAACAACGGAAACTGCCCAAACATATATCATCCATATTCGACTCAAACAGAGAACAATTGGTACTTATGAAAATTGAGACCGGATGTACTACAATCCATTGCCATTTCTTTACCGAGTCTGAATTGGAACTAGATGATGACCCCAAACACATTGTCTCACAGCAAGGCCTGAACGAAATCTCCGAATTCATCATAGGGCTTGGTAAGGTGCTGAAAAAGAACGTCGTACTGACCGAAGAGAACGCTCCGGCGGCCGTATGGCTCTCCTATTCCGCAGCAGATAAAAAGATCGCGTTCCGACACCCTTAGAAACGCTCACAAACTCCGCACCCTCGGCCGCCTATAAACCCCCGCAGGCCCCACAACCAACTCATGCAGAGCCCAGACCAGCGCATCCACGCGGTCGGGCGAGCCCTGCCCCTCGAACCCTCGCGCGGTCATCTGGCACATCTGCTCCTCCAGCGCGTCCAGCCCAGCCACATGGCTTACCCGTCCTTGTTCATACAGAGCCGCCACAGGCTCGGCTCGCGCAACCTTGCCGCGCGACGCCCGCACCGCACGGAAAGGGACCAGAGGGTCCAGCTGCCGCACGACCTCTTCCACCAGTTGCCCGCCCTGATTGACCTCGGCCACCAGCCGCTCGGCCCCGAATTCGTCCATCGCGTCAATTGCTGCGCGCGCCCAGCCCGCCGGGCCAACGCCCTGTACTGTGCGATCAGCCAGCACGTAGGTCCGCCATTCCTCGGGCGGCCCCTGTAGCTGAGCCCCCACAACCACGATCCCGCAGGCATCCGCACTGGACCCCGCCGTTACTGCCGGGTCCAGAGCCACCACGACACGGTCCAGTTCGGGCACAACCTCCACCCGCGCCGTATCCAGCATCGAGCCGGTCCACAGCGCGCCCTCGGCATCTGACAACAGCACTCCATCCAATTCCTGCCGCCCAAGCCGCGTGCCCGCGTAGCGCGCGCGCACTTCGGCCAAAAACGAGTCCGCCAGATTGGCCCGGTTCGCCTCGGTCGGCGCATGGGTTTGCACGGTGGAGGGCGACGCCAGCAGATCCTTCAAGACCTTCACATTGCGCGGCGTCGTGGTTACACAGACCCGAGGCTGATCGCCCAACCGCAATGCAAATTGCAGCATATCCCAGGTCTCGCCCGCCTTTTTCCACTTGGCCAACTCGTCCACCCAGGCCGCATCGAACTGCGGGCCCCGCAGCCCCTCAGGATCATGCGCCGAAAACGCCTGCGCCTCGGCCCCGTTTGGCCAGATCAGCTTGCGCTCCGACGCTTTCCACACCGGCCGACGATCCGGGGACGAGCATTGCAATATGCCGCTATCGCCAAAGATCATCACATCGCGCACCTGATCAAAGGTCTCCCCAACCAGCGCCACCCGGCTGGCCTCGCCCTTGTCCAGCGGCTTGGACCCTTCGACCATCGACCGCACCCATTCTGACCCCGCCCGCGTCTTGCCAGCCCCGCGCCCGCCCATGATCACCCAGGACCGCCAGTCGCCCTCGGGCGGTAGTTGATGCGGCAGCGCCCAAAATTCAAACAGGAAAGGGAGGGCACACAGCCCCCCCTCCCCGATCTCACTCAGAAATCTGTCCCTCACCGCAGCATCGGCGGAGGCGAGCCAGCCTGCACCCGATTTCAAATCGAGCGCGCTCAAGGTCGAGCGCGTATCCCCCTTGGGCAATTCCGGCTTGTCTGTAATGTTGTTCGACAAAGCTTGTCTCCACTTTCTGACAACTTCGGATCAGCCCCTCTAACTGACCCAGTTGTTTTGCCGTTCCGGCAAGATCTGCATCCTCCCCGGTTCCGATTTGCCTGCGCAGTTCTTCTGCTGCTTGGCGCAAACCGCGAATAGATGTTTCCAGCGACTGCAACAGTTCCGCCGTCTGGGACATCCGCTCTTCCGGGGTAATTAAAGTCATGTGTGCCTGTGACCTCATGCGTGAGTTTTCTCCGCACGAGAGAAACGAAAAAACGACCGCCGGGTTGCCCCGCGGCCGTTGCTCATTTCTTCTAGCATGACACAATCAATACGACAAAAAGCACGCAAAGTCAATATGTTGCGCAACACCCATGCAACAGGAACCGCACTGCCTGTTAAGACTGTTGGCGTTTGATCTGTCTATCCAGCGGTAAACTCGCTCAACCCCGAGCGATCTCCAGCACGGCGGCACTCACAATCAGTACCGCCCCAGTTGCCTCGCGCAGCCCAAAGGGCTCGCCCGAAAAAACAGCCGCCGAAACTAGGCCGACCACAACCTCGCTCATCAATAACAACCCCACCCGAGCCGGTGTCAGTAAGGTCGCGGGCCAGATCGTCAGAAAGATCATCGGCAGAGTGTACAGCACCGACAGCATCGCAATGGGCAGCACACCGACAACAACCGCGCTTTGCTCTTGCACCCCGCCTGCGCTGAACACCAGGCTGATCAGAGACAGCAGCAGAGCCCCAGTAATAAACGCAAAAACCTGCCCCGGAACCGAAATGCCCGAGGAGCGATACAAACCCAGCGTGCCCACCGCCCAAGCCATGCCGGAAACCAGCGCCGCCCAATCTCCGACATTGCTGGGCCAAGGGATGCCGCGGCCGCTGCCAAGGACGATCGCCATGCCGCAAAGGCCACATAACAACCCCAAAACGCGGGTTCCAGTTAGATGCTCGCCAAGAAAAACCCGACCTAAGATCGTGCCCCAAACAGGCGTCAGGTAGAACAGCAGGATGGCTCGAACGACGTCCGTATAGACCAGGCTGATCGTGAATAGACCAAAGGCAGCGCCGGTGAACACGCCGCTGTACATCAAATCCTGCCAGCGCCGCGCAAGATCGTGCCGGTCGCGCCATAAAAGCGGGAAAAGGCCAAGCAGCGCTGCTGAATACATCACGATCCCCGGCCAGGCCCCTTCCAGCCCCTGATCCACGAAGTAGCGGACAGGGATCCAGTACAGTCCCCACATCATACCGCCAAGAACCAGAGCACCACTGGCGAGCTTGAGGCTATGGCCCTGCTGTGCACTTCCCGTCATTCCCAACCCCAAACTTCGCCTCGCAATGTTACGACGCGCTGAACCGCCACCCGGAAAGCGATGGCTCAAACTGATTGAGAACGCCAGCAGAATTTGGAACTCCGACCGCCAGCCCATCAGACAAATACTTGACAATGCCCGCGCCAACGCTCATGTGCCGTCCATCAGCGCCGCCGCGTGAGCAGCCGGGCCTTTGCCCCCACGGCGCACCATATCTCTCCTGGTTCCCCTTCACGCAGGGTTCTTGATGCGATGGCCGGATGGCGCAGGATACGCCTGTGCGTCCCGAGGTCTCGCTAAACCCTGCCTGCCGCGCTTTTGTGCGGTCACACGCATCCGTGCACAAAGTTGCGGATATCAAAGGATTATTACATGTTCGACTTCGACATGCTGGGCCTTGCCCCGGCTTTGAATGACGCCCTGAAACGGGCAAACTTTACTCAACCCACACCGATCCAAAACCAGGCCATCCCAATGGCGCTGAATGGACATGACATTCTTGGGCTGGCCCAGACCGGCACTGGTAAAACGCTGGCCTTTGGTCTGCCGCTGATTGATCATCTTCTGGCGCAACCGGCCAAACCTGCACCCAAGACAGTCAAGGCGCTGATCCTTGCCCCGACGCGCGAACTGGTGAACCAAATCGCGGACAGCCTGCGTACCCTCACGCAAAAGACAAAACTACGCGTCGCCACCGTTGTCGGTGGCCAATCCATCGGTAAGCAGATTTCGTTCCTATCGCGCGGTACCGATATTCTGGTCGCCACCCCGGGTCGTTTGATCGACCTGATGGAGCGCGGAGCCGTCGATCTTGGTTCTGTGCGCCATCTGGTGCTGGACGAGGCTGATCAAATGCTGGACATGGGCTTTATCCACGCGCTCCGCAAAATCGCGCCCGCTTTGGGCACGCCGCGCCAGACGATGCTGTTCTCGGCCACTATGCCCAAGCAGATGGAGGAGCTAAGCCAGTCCTACCTCACCAACCCGCAGCGCATACAGGTGTCGCCTCCTGGCAAGGCGGCGGACAAGATCACTCAGTCCGTGCACTTCCTGTCCCGCGCGGACAAGCCCCGCAAGTTGCGTGAAATCCTCTCGGCCGACATGGACGCTCTGACGCTAGTCTTCGCCCGCACGAAACACGGGGCTGAGCGGTTGATGAAGGACCTCGTTCGGGATGGCTTCAACGCGGCCTCGATCCACGGCAACAAAAGCCAAGGTCAGCGGGATCGCGCCATCAAGGCGTTCCGCGCTGGCGAGATCAACATCCTCGTCGCGACAGACGTTGCTGCGCGTGGCATCGACATCCCCGGCGTAGCCTATGTGATCAACTATGACCTGCCCGAGGTGCCCGATAATTACGTCCACCGCATCGGTCGCACTGCCCGCGCAGGACGCGAGGGTGAAGGCATCGCCTTCTGCGCCCCGGATGAACTGGACCAACTGAAGCAAATCCAGAAGCTGATGAAGATCGACATTCCGGTCGCCAGCGGCACCATGCCCGAATTCGCCGAGCCCAAAAAGCCGCGCAAACAGGGCGGTTTTCGGGCGCGTAGGCCACAGGGGGGCAACACATCTTCCAAGCCTTCGGCGTCTAAACGGCGGCGTCCGCGCAGACGCCCCGCTGCGTAAAAAAGAAAGGGACGCGATTTCGACGCGGCCCTTTTTTCTTAGTTGCCCGAACTGTTTCTCTCGGCCTCAATCTCGCGCCACTTGGCGACGTTTCGATTGTGCTCGTCCAGCGTTTCGGCAAAAGCGTGCCCACCTGTTCCATCCGCGACGAAGAACACAAAGTTTGTCTCCTCCGGTGCTACGGCGGCCTCAAGACTGGCCAGCCCCGGATTGGCAATCGGGGTCGGTGGCAGACCGTCAATAACATAGGTATTCCAAGGTGTTGCGCGCCGCAGTTCACTGCGGCGCAAGCCACGCCCCAGCGTGCCCTTGCCCTCGGTCACGCCATAGATAACCGTCGGGTCCGTTTGCAGTTTCATACCCCGCTCCAACCGGTTCACGAAGACGCTGGCCACTCGCCCACGCTCATGCGGGACGCCGGTTTCCTTTTCGATGATCGAAGCCAGGATCAACATCTCTTCGGGGTTCGAGATCGGCAGATCATCCTGACGGCTTTCCCAGATCGCGTTGATCCGAAGTTGTTGCTTGTCCTGCATCCCCCTCAGTACGGCCGTCCGGTCGGCTCCGCGCGCGATGTCGTAGCTGTCAGGCGCCAACATCCCCTCGGCGGGTATCTCAGCCACCTCGCCCGTCAACGCGTCGATCTGCTTCAGCCCTTCGACCACCTGCCACGAGGTCACACCCTCGGCCACCGAAACACGATAGCGCGTATCCGCATCTTCGCGTTTCTCGACATAGGCGGCAGGCACCTCGTCCGAGGTCACATCAAAAGTCGCAATCTCATCAAAATCCAGCGTCGCCGGGTTCAGCTCGCGCACGCGGGTCTGAATACGGGTGACGCCGATGCGATATTCGATCTCCGACCCGCAGGTGCTGGCACCGCTGCTGGTGATCTCATCTATGATCTGTTCCATCGACGCGCCTTCGCGCACCAGAAAGCTGCCAGCCTTAAGCTGGGGGGCCTTGTCGGTATAGTCTGCCGCCATCCGAAACAGCACGGCGCTGGTGATGGCGCCTTGCTCTTGCAGCTGTTGGCTGACCGCACCCATGTTCGAACCGCGCTGGACCTGAAGGCAGATCGCAGTTTCAAGCGGGCCCGCGTTTTTGTAACGGGATTGCCCCCACAAGATCAGACCACCCATCAGGAACAAGCCAACCACCAAAACGGTCAGCATGTTCGATGCAAGGGCCCGCCACATTTAACTGACCTTTCCGAAGATCACGCTGGCATTGGTACCACCGAACCCAAAAGAGTTCGACAGGGCCACGTTGATCTCACGCTCGCGCTTGGCGTTGGGGGCGAGGTCAATCGGCGTCTCGACAGCCGGGTTGTCCAGGTTGATCGTAGGCGGTGCAACCTGATCGCGGATTGCCAGGATCGAGAAGATCGCCTCGATCGCGCCCGCCGCGCCCAGCAGGTGGCCGGTCGCCGATTTGGTCGAGGTCATGGTCGCATTCGCCGCGTGATCGCCCAGCAGGCGTTCGACCGCGCCGAGTTCGATCGTATCCGCCATGGTCGAGGTGCCATGCGCGTTGATATAGTCCAGATCTTTCGGCTCCAGCCCGGCGCTGCGTAGCGCGGCTTTCATCGAGCGCTCGGCCCCGTCACCATCCTCGGATGGAGCCGTGATGTGATAGGCGTCACCGGACATGCCATAGCCCAGCACCTCGGCGTAAATCTTCGCCCCCCGCGCCTTGGCGTGTTCATATTCTTCCAGCACGACAATGCCCGCACCTTCGCCCATGACGAAGCCGTCGCGGTCGATGTCATAAGGGCGGCTGGCTTTCTTGGGATCATCGGCATATTTGGTCGACAATGCCTTGCACGCGTTGAACCCGGCAATTCCGATCTCACAGATGCAGCCTTCGCCGCCGCCCGCAACCATTACTTCCGCATCGCCTGCACGAATGATACGGCTTGCATCGCCAATTGCATGGGCACCGGTCGAACAAGCAGTCACGACCGAATGGTTCGGCCCTTTGAACCCGCGACGGATCGACACCTGACCCGAGGCCAGATTGATCAGCGCGCCAGGAATAAAGAAGGGCGACACACGGCGGGGTCCCTTGTCACGGATCAGATTGGCGGTATCCGCGATAGACCCAAGCCCACCAATACCCGAGCCTATCAGAACACCCGTGCTCAAGCGCGCTTCTTCATCTTCGGGCATCCAGCCAGCGTCTTCGCAGGCCATATCGGCAGCCGCAATCGAGTACAGGATAAAGTCCTCAATCTTGCGCTGTTCTTTCGGCGACATCCAATCGTCGGGGTTGAACGTTCCGTTCGTGCCATCACCGCGTGGAACCTCGCAGGCATAGGTCGTCGTGACCCCACTGCCTTCGGCATCAAACTGAGTGATCGGGCCCGCACCGGATTCTCCGTCCAACAGCCGCGACCAGGTTTCCTCGACCCCGCTGGCCAACGGAGTGACCAATCCCAGACCGGTTACAACGACTCTGCGCATGAAATGCCTCTTGCCTGCTTCGTGTTTAAGAAACGCTCATACCCCGGCGTAGGGGCTGGGGGCAAGAGCAAGGGCGCATTCAGCCCAGAACCAGTTATCATCATGTGCGTCGCACAGACACCGAAAAACAAAAACCGCCCCCTCAGGTCGTTTGAGAGGGCGGCAAATTCATGATGGAACCGATTTTACTGGAATTCGGCCACCGGCTCATGTGCGGTCGAGGCCACAGCCAGTGCCTCCGACAGCTCCAGCGTCTTGCGGAACAACGCCCGCCCTACAATCGCTCCCGAAATGTTTGGGATATAGGCCAGGCGCGAGATATCGTCGGCCGTGCGTACAACACCGCTGGCGATGACAGGCGTGCGCGATTTCTCGGCAACCCCGGAGATCAGACCCAACTGCGCCTCGACATCTTCCATGTCGCTGTCGATATCTGTCACCAGAATTGCGGCAAACGGAGTATCGGCGAAAGCTTCGATATAAGCTTCGGCGGTAAATGCGCTTTGACTGCGCCAACCTTCGGTCATCACGTGACCTTGCCAGACATCGACCGCCAGAACGATCTGGTCCGGATACAGCTTTGCCAGCTCTTTAACCAGATTAGGGTCCCAGGCGGCCAATGTACCGATGACGATCCGACCCGCGCCCTTGTCGATCCAATGTTCGACCTGCTCACGGGTGCGCATGCCGCCTGCCAACTGCACCGGGATCTCGGCCGAACGGATGATCTCTTCGACCAGTTCCGCATTAGTATCACGCCCTTCGATGGCGTCGAAGTCCGTCAGGTGCATCCATTCCGCCCCTGCGGCAGCCCAGCTACGGGCTGTTTCGGCAGGGTTCACATGCCAGATCATAGCTTCGTCCAGGCGGCCCTTGTCCAGTGTGACACACCGGCCGTTCTGCAATTCCATCGTGGGGTAAATCCTCATGAGCCTGATCCTCCGCTCAATCCTTGTGCTATACCCCAGTATCATAGCCGAAGAAATTACCCTTGCGGCAACCAGTTTCGGCAAACCACGGGCATTTTGCGGCATCGCAGCACGGGGATCAGTGACGTGTCGGTGGACCTGTCCGGCGCAGCAATTTGACCGACGTTCCTTGATAATCGCAGTCGCGCAGAGGCTGGTACCCCAGTTTTTCCGCCAATCTTTGCGAAGTCTCATTTTCGGAATTTATCATTGCAACCAATGGCCCCGGCATGATGCGGTCAAACCATTCATGCGCGGCCTGAGCGGCCTCAAGCCCCATGCCCTGTCCCTGCGCCTCGGGGGCCAGAACCCAACCTGCCTCGGGAAAACTGTCGAAATCCTCGCCCAACGCACGGTTGCCATAGAAAAAGCCGGCCTGCCCGATCATCTGCCGATTCGATTGCTGAATCACCGCCCACTGACCAAACCCGGCCATCTGCCAATGCCCGGCATTGCGCAAAAACGAATCCCACGCTTCGCCACGCGATCGCGGTTTGCCGCCAATATGCCGCACGACACACGGGTTACGCCAGATCTCGGCGAACCGGTTGAAATCCTCAGGCCGCATGGCGCAAAGCGTCAAGCGTGCCGTGTTTATCATCGGGGTGGATCGTATCATGCCCTGCCCGCTCTGAAATTTTTGCCTCAGCTGAAAGCGTGCGAGCGAAATGGACATCTGACAAGCCTGAATACGCGTCAGGCAACAAAAAACGGCGCCTCCGTTGCCCGGAAGCGCCGCTTTCATAAGATTTCGAAGGTCTTAGGACGCTTCAGATATGAATTTGACGGCGTCGCCAAAGGTCTGGATGGTCTCGGCTGCGTCATCAGGGATCTCGATGCCGAACTCTTCTTCGAAGGCCATAACCAGCTCAACGGTGTCCAGGCTGTCTGCGCCCAGATCGTCGATGAAGGAAGCGTTTTCCGCTACTTTGTCTTCTTCAACACCCAGGTGCTCAACAACGATCTTCTTAACGCGATCTGCGACGTCGCTCATGTCTATTCCTCATTCCATTTCAGGGCATAGTGCCCGGTTCTGCCCTTGCCCGCTCAGGCTGGCCTTGATGTGCCCGTCTGGGCGGTTTGGGTTCCCGATTGCCGGGAAACTAGAAGGCCGACCCTATGGCCGACCCCCGAATTGATGCGCCGCCTATAGCACAGACAACGCCCAAGGCAAACGCTTTCGCGCCTGCCCCGACAGGTGGTCACAACATGGCCATACCGCCGTTTACATGCAAGGTGGTTCCGGTCACATATCCGGCCTCGGGGCTGGCAAGGTACAGAACTGCCGCAGCAATTTCCGATGCATCCCCCATACGTCCGGCCGGGACCTGACCCAGAATGCCCGCCTTCTGATCGTCGGTCAGCTTGTCGGTCATCGCCGTAGTGATAAAGCCCGGAGCCACCGCATTGGCCGTGATTCCGCGACTTGCAACCTCGTATGCCAGCGACTTGGTCATCCCGACCATCCCCGCTTTGGACGCCGCATAATTCGCCTGACCGGGGTTGCCCGTCGCGCCCACCACGGACGAGATGTTGATGATCCGACCCCAACGCGCCTTCATCATGCCGCGCAGCACGCCTTTGCAAAGTTTCGCGGTCGAGGTCATGTTGACGTCGATTACGCTCTGCCATTCGTCATCCGACATACGCATGAACAGGTTGTCGCGGGTGATACCCGCGTTGTTAACCAGAATATCGACTGACCCCATCGCATCCGCCGCCTGCTTGGGCAGTGCGGCCACAGCCTCAGGGTCGCTCAGGTTACAGGGCAGCACGTGGGCACGGTCGCCCAACTCAGCGGCCAGCGCCTCAAGCGGTTCAATCCGTGTGCCGGACAGCGCCACCGTAGCACCGGCAGCGTGCAGAGAGCGCGCGATCTCACCACCGATCCCGCCCGAGGCACCGGTGATCAGTGCGTTCTTACCTGTCAAATCAAACATTCTCTTGTCCTTTTGCTACGCGCCACGCGGCGCGCGGTGTCTTACGATTCGGCTTGTGTCACATTCTGCACGTCATCCGGCGTGCCGACAGCTTTACCCGCGATCGAACGGTCGATTTTGCGGATCATCCCGGACAGAGCTTTCCCTGCCCCGATCTCCCACGTCTCGGTCACGCCCTGCGCGGCCATATACTGCACGCTTTCGCGCCAGCGGACCGAGCCGGTGACCTGCGCGACCAGCAACTGACGGATCAGATCGGGGTCACTGACTGCCTCGGCCCGCACATTGGCAATCAGCGGCACGGCAGGCGCTTTGATTTCAACCCCTGCCAAAGCTTCGGCCATCACGTCGGCAGCAGGCTGCATCAGCGCACAATGGAAAGGCGCGCTGACAGGCAGCATGACGGCCCGCTTGGCGCCCTTTTCCTTGGCAATCTCGGCCGCACGTTCCACAGCAGCCTTCGCGCCCGAGACCACAACCTGCGTAGGGTCATTGTCGTTTGCGGCCTGACAAACCTCACCTTGCGCGGCCTCGTCCGCCACGGCGCGCACGGCCTCAAGGTTCAACCCAAGGATCGCCGCCATCGCACCTTCGCCCACCGGCACGGCGCTTTGCATCGCCTGACCACGGGTGCGCAGAAGACGCGCAGTATCTGCAACCGACAGCGCACCAGAAGCGGCCAGCGCGGAATATTCCCCCAGCGAATGCCCGGCCACAAAGGCTGCATCGGTGACTGAGACGCCCTCGGCCTCCAGCGCCCTCATTGCCGCCATTGACGTTGCCATCAACGCAGGTTGTGCGTTTTGGGTCAGGGTCAATTCAGCAATATCGCCGTCCCAAATCAGGCCGCTCAGCTTTTCGCCCAGGGCTTCGTCCACTTCGTCGAACACCGCCTGAGCAGCGGGGTAAGCCTCAGCCAGAGCTTTGCCCATTCCGATGGTCTGGGCGCCCTGCCCCGGGAAAACAAATGCGCGTGTCATTGCAACCTCTTGGATGACGTTAGGTTGCGGCGGGGTGTAAACTGTGTGATCGCGCGGCACAAGCATTGCCTGATCTCTGCACAAAGGCACCGTATCTGTGCGCTCTGCGCCCTTGAGTCCTGCCCTCACGGCGATAGGTTGAACCCAACCATCTTTTCGCCGGAGCACCCGATGCCCTCGACCAACACGTTTTCCAGCTATGGCAGCGTCACCAAGACCTTCCACTGGCTGACCGCCCTGCTGATCTTCACCGCCTTTCCGCTGGGCTATTTCGCCAATGATCTGGCGCAGGCCATATATGACCCGAACATCCCGACGACCGAGGATGACATCGCCCGCGCGGCGCGCCTATTCTCACTGCACAAAACATTGGGCGTGGCCGTCTTTTTCGTAGCCCTTGCTCGCATTCTCTGGGCCCTGACCCAAACCAAACCCGGCCTACTGAACGCCGACAATAAGCCCGAGGCCTTTGCTGCCGAAACCGTGCATTGGCTGCTTTACGGCTCGTTGGTGCTGGCACCGCTGACCGGCTGGATACACCACGCCGCAGCCGAAGGGTTCGCGCCGATCCTTTGGCCCTTTGGTCAAAACCTGCCGCTAGTCCCCAAATCCCAGCATCTGGCCGAATTCACCGCCAGCCTGCACTGGCTGTTCGTCTGGACCCTAGGTGGCGCGCTTGTGCTGCATATTGCCGGGGCGCTGAAACACCACGTCATCGACAAAGACAGCACATTGCGGCGTATGCTGCCTGGCTCAACCCAGGCCCCCGAGCCCCCGGCCCAACACCATTCGAAGACACCCGCGCTTGCCGCGCTCGTCGTCTGGGGTGCGGTTTTGGTCGGCGGCTGGGGCATCGGCGCGTTCAGCCATCACTCATACGCTCAGGGCGAAGCCACGGCACTGGCCGAAGTCCAATCGGACTGGCAGGTTCAGGAAGGAACTCTGGGCCTTACCATCAACCAGCTGGGTAGCCCAGTCACCGGTAGCTTCCAGGACTGGACGGCCGCCATAGCCTTTGATGAGCCCGCCGAGCCCGGTTTGGCCGGTTCGGTCGAGGTGACGATCTCAATCCCGTCGCTCAGCCTAGGCACGGTCAGTGATCAAGCTATGGGCGCGGATTTTTTCGACAGCGCACAATATCCCACGGCGCTGTTTAAGGCAGATCTATTCAAAACCGAAACCGGGTATGAGGCACGCGGCCCCTTGACCATCCGCGACAAGTCCTTGGACGTTGTGCTGCCGTTCACTCTGGATTTGCAAGGCTACACCGCGACGGTTTCTGGTGAATTGGAGTTGAACCGCATGGATTTCGATGTGGGCACATCGCAACCCACCGAAGCTTCACTGGGCTTCGCAGTCACTGTAAGCGTCGAGCTGACTGCTACGCGCGGTGAATAGCGGCGAACAAACGAAAACCGCCGGGGCAAAAAGCTCCGGCGGTTTCGATTCTAGAATAGTAGCCTTATTTACTCGGCTTTCTGCGCCTCGACCGAGATCTGAACATTAACCTCGTCACCCACGAAGGGTGCGAACTGACCCAGATCGAAATCGCTGCGGATCAGAGTGGTCGTCGCGTCGAAGCCAGCCCACGGCTTGCCTGCCATCGGATGCTCACCCGCCTGGTTCAGCTTGGCGTCCAGTACGACCGATTTGGTTACACCATTCATGGTCAAATCGCCGGTGATATTGGCGGTGTTCTCGCCTGTCACTTCGATGCTGGTGGACGTGAAGGTGACAAGATCGCCTTCAGCGGCACCGAAAAAGTCTTCGGTCATGAAGTGATCTTCGCGCGGTTTCCAGCCCGTGAACATCTCGATAACGGGCATCGAAACCGTCACGCTGGACGCAGCCGGGTTTTCCTTGTCGAACAGGATCTCGCCTTCAAAGCCCGAGAACATGCCATAGGTGGTCGAAAAACCAAGGTGGTTATAGTTGAAAATGACCTGGCTGTGGCTTGGGTCCAGAACGTATTTCTCGGCACTTGCAAACGCCGAAGTCGCCGACACGGCCAGTGCAGCAGCAAGAAGGATGGGTTTCATGACAAACTCCGCAATGTTGTGGATGCAAACCTGTTGGGTTGCTCGGTAACGAAAATGTGCCGCCAAGGGGCGGCACACAAGCTTTATTCGCTCACAACTTCTGTTCCTATATGAACAGAATAAAATTCAGGCGAAGATTGTTACACTTCCACTCAATTGACCCTTGAGCGCTCGGCTGACATCCGCCGACTGCAGGGGCAGCTTCATCAGCAGGCTGCCATCGACATCAAACAGTTCGACCTGATCATCGCTGAATTTGGCACCGCCTAGCGTGTCATAGCTGCGGCGCAGAACCGTTTGCGGGCGGCCGTTTTCGTTCTTTTGCAGAACGCGGACTTCGCGACGGATCGGATCAAAATAGGCATCGGGACGCGAGTCCAGCATCTGAATGGTCAGCAGACTGACACCAACGATCAGGAAAGCAAGCGACGCTGCCATCTTGATCGGCCAAACTTCGGCGGCCATGGCCGAACCCGGTGCCAGCCACATGGAAAAGGACATCACAATCAGGAACGCACCGACCATGCGCGCCAAAATCATGCGCACTTTCCAGTTCGGAGCGAATGTGATCAGAACTGGAACGGATTTCTCAAAACGCGCGCCGGTCGCCGACTGTTCAAGTGTATTCGTATTCATCGCGGTCATTTCTCTCACCCTGTTTCTCAGGTTGCCGTCGTGGGTCCGGTGTGTCCGATCTGTCCCCGGTATGAAATTCAAGATCGACTTGAAAAGCGTCAGGAATTGGGCGGTGCAAAGGAAATAGCAGGACTTCACCAAGGCACGTGTGTCAGGTCTTGCCCCGCCGCCATAAACGTGTATACGGGGCCATCCTTCGCTAATCACATGAATCGCGCAGCCTCTCGTGGCAGGGTCGCGAAGGACCAAACGGCCCCGCCTATGAAATGCGCCTTGATATAAACAGGAGTGCACATGCCACTGTATGAGCATGTAATGATCGCGCGTCAGGATCTGTCCAACGCGCAGGCAGAAAGCCTTGTCGAACATTTCGGCACTGTTCTGGCTGACAACGGCGGCAACGTCGTCGAAAGCGAGTACTGGGGTGTCAAGACGATGGCCTACAAGATCAACAAAAACCGCAAAGGCCACTATGCCTTCCTGAAAACCGACTCGCCTGCTGGCGCGGTTCAGGAAATGGAGCGCCTGATGCGCCTGCACGAAGACGTCATGCGCGTTCTGACCATCAAGGTCGACGAACATGCCGAGGGCCCCTCGGTCCAGATGCAGAAGCGCGACGAGCGCGAAGGCCGCCGCGAGCGCCGCTGATCAACGCCTGACGAAAGGACATAAACCATGGCCGCAAAACCATTTTTCCGCCGCCGCAAGGTCTGCCCGTTCTCGGGCGAGAACGCGCCGAAGATCGACTATAAAGACACTCGTCTGCTGCAGCGCTACATCTCTGAGCGTGGCAAGATCGTTCCCTCGCGCATCACCGCCGTTTCGGCGAAAAAGCAGCGTGAACTGGCCCGTGCTATCAAGCGCGCCCGCTTCCTCGCCCTGCTGCCCTACGCCGTGAAGTAAGGAGAGACTGATATGCAAGTTATCCTGCTGGAACGCGTTGCGAAACTGGGTCAGATGGGCGACGTCGTTGACGTCAAGCCCGGCTACGCCCGCAACTTCCTGCTGCCCCAAGGCAAAGCTCTGAGCGCGTCCGAGTCGAACATCGCCTCGTTCGAAGCCCGCAAGGCGCAGCTTGAAGCGCACAACCTGGAAACCAAGAAAGAAGCTGAAGCACTGGCTGAAAAGCTGGACGGTCAGCAGTTCATCGTGATTCGCTCGGCGTCGGATGCCGGTGCTCTGTACGGCTCGGTCACTCCGCGTGACGCTGCAGAGGCCGCGACCGAAGCTGGCTTCACCGTCGACAAGAAACAGATCGCCCTGATCGCACCGATTAAGGAGCTGGGTCTGCATTCGCTGGCAGTCAAACTGCACCCCGAGGTCGAAGTTGAAATCAAGATGAACGTCGCCCGTTCGGAAGAAGAAGCCGAACTGCAAGCTTCGGGTAAATCGATCCAGGAACTGGCCGCTGAAGAAGAAGCCGCCGCAGAATTCGAAATCGCCGAGCTGTTCGACGATATCGGTTCCGCCGCGTCTGACGACGAAGACCTGATTGCCGAAGAAGCACCGGCTGCGGAAGAAGACGACGCGAAAGCGTAACCTTCAACCTGCGAACTTCGAAAAGGCCGCACCATTTTGGGCGGCCTTTTTTCATGCACGAACTGGGCGGCATAATTCAGCCTGAATTTCCAGCTACCCTTGCGGCCAGAGACAAGTTTCCTAGTATTTCGTCCAAAATTCCGGAGCCCTTGATGACTCAGATCCCGCGCCGCAGTGTCTTAGCCCTTCTTCTTGCCGCACCGCTGGTGGCTTGCGGCACCCCCGACACACCGACGCGTGCGGCCTTTGATCCCCCGCTTTACCCGAACGAAACGCCCGAGCTGCGGGCATCGATCAATAAATGGGCCGATCACTACGAATTGCCGCGCGAGCTGGTGCACAAACTGGCTATTCGCGAAAGTACGCATCGCCCCTGGGCCGTGAACCGACCCTATTACGGGCTGCTGCAAATCCTTCCGGCCACTGCACGGTCCATGGGCTACCAGGGCGATCCGCAGGGGCTCCTCGACGCCGACACCAATTTGGAATTTGCCGGCAAGTACCTGCGCGGCGCATGGCTGCTGTCCGACGGCGATCAGCAACGCGCGATCTTTCTCTATGCCAAAGGCTACTGGCCCGAGGCAAAAGCACGCGGATTGTTGGTTGAAACAGGGTTGGTTCCCGAATAGCCCTCCGAGGCTGCCGAAAACCTTGTATTAATGCGTTATGACGTCGCGAATGGCGGATAATAACACTACACATGTGAACAAACTGCTTGCGCGCTGCCTTACGCCTCGTAAGATTTACTGAACATTAACGCCGTTAACCTCTGAACCGAGGTTAACCTCCGTAAAGGTTGAAAAGTTGAAGCTGATCGACTTGGCCGCTATCGACCACGAGGAAAAGTCAGCCGCTGACATAATTGACGCGGTTTGTTCCGAGCTTGGCTTTGATTACGCATCCTATGCAACATTCAACCCCGTAAAGGGAGATGTTCAAGGCTACGCGAACTATCCTGACGAATGGAAGATTCACTATGGTACGCAGGGTTTTCATAAATTTGACCCGACTTTGTATCAATCCGTGCTCAGTATCGCCCCCGTAGACTGGGGTCGCTTTAACCATGATGACAAGTTCCACACCGTGTTTCGGGACGCCCATGACTTTGGCATCACGACCCGAGGCCTTTCGGTTCCGGTGCGCGGCCCTTACGGCGAATGCGGGCTGCTGAACGTAACGCGTGACTGCTCGGACGACGAATGGGACAAGCTCAAGCGGCACGTGATGGGGGACCTGCAACTTGCCGCCGTACACGCCCATGACACGGTCATGCAGTCGGGTTTGTTGGGCAAAGCACTATACCTACCTGCCCTGTCAACGCGCGAGAAAGAGATCCTTCAATGGGCGGCCGTGGGTAAATCTCAGCAGGATATCGGTGATATCCTGTCCATCTCACACCGGACCGTCGAAGTGCATATGCGGTCAGGGCGGGAAAAACTAGGCGCATTGACCACGCCGCAGGCGATCGGACGGGCCGTTAGTCTCGGCCTGATAGCTCCCGGTTAACAAAAAAACTAAAATTCTACGGGAATCCCCTAATAGTCTCAGATCACAACTTTGTTAATCCTCTGTTCACGGTAACCAATCTGTAGGGGGATGGAACATGATCATCGTGATTGATGGGATGAACCAACACAAATTCAAAGACATCTTGGATGAGATGTATCAACTGCGCGCACGGGTCTTCGGCGACCGCTTGGGATGGGACGTAAACATCCAGGACGGGCGAGAGATCGACAGGTTCGATACGCTCAATCCTGCACACGTGGTCAGTCTGAACGACGAGGGGAACGTCGTTGGCTGTATGCGTCTGCTGCAGACCACAGGGCCTCATATGCTGGCCGATGTGTTTAACGCGATCCTGGATGGCGAGCCGCCTGTGCGCAGCGCCCAGATTTGGGAGGCAACCCGGTTTTGTGTCGACACTAAAAAGTTGGGGCGCGGGAGGGGTGAGAATTCGGTCTCCTATGTCACCAGCGAAGTCATGATCGGTTCGTTCGAATACGCCAAGACAGCCGGAGTGCTGGACTCGATCGCTGTTATCGACCCGGTGATGAACCGCGTCCTGCAACGATCCGGGAACGCGCCTTATGACTATCTGGGCACCGCGAAACCCATGGGGAAAGTGGTGGCGATGGCCGCCCTCATGGATTGCTCGGACGAGCGTATTTCAGGAATTCGCGACTATGCTGGCATCGCCCATGACGTGTTTCTGACCGACGAACAAGCGCTCCAGCTTTTCGCCAAGTCCAACGTCAAACCACAACCCAAACCCGCAAACTTCGATCACAAGCCACTGAGTCAAATGGAAAAATACTTCGTAGAACAAATGAGCGCCGCAACCACCCAGGAAGAGGTCAATGCCGTATTGCGCTTGATAGAAGAACTCTCGGACAAGTTCACACCCGAGCAGAAGATAGCCCTGATGCGTTCCCCCCGTGCTCTAGCTCATGGGGCCTGACCCCCTCACCTCAGAAGTTAGAGCCACTTAGTCGGAGCCGCCTTTATCAGGCGGCTCCGTATTCTTTTGCCCGGCTACGCGGGCGACAAAGGATTATTCCTCGTCCAGCGCCTCAACAGCTTTTTGCAAGTCGTCTTTGCTAACTTCCTTGTCAGCAACCTGAGCCAGCTCGACGATATAGTCGATGACTTTGTCCTCGAAGATCGGCGCGCGCAGTTGCTGCTGCATCTGGGCATTCTGCTGCACGAACTCAAAGAACTGACGTTCTTGACCAGGGTACTGACGCGCCTGATTCATGATCGCCTGAGTCATCTCTGCATCGGTGACTTCAACCTCGGCCTTCTGGCCCAGCTCCGCCAACAGCAGACCCAGACGCACGCGGCGCTCGGCCAGTTTGTTGTGCTCGTCGGTGGGCTCGATCGGGTCGTGATCGTGACCTTCGACATCGGGGTTTTCCTCGTGCCACAGCTGGTGCGCGATTTGCTTGGCTTCGGCTTCTACCAGCGACGGTGGCAGGTCGAACGACACTTTCTCATCCAGCACGTCCAGCAGAGCGCGCTTCATCACGGCCCGCGATGCGCCGTTGTATTCGGCTTCCAGACGCTCCGAAATCTGACCCTTCAGCGCATCCAGATCTTCGGCACCGAATTTGGTGGCCAACTCGTCGTTGATCTCGGCGGCGACGGGCTCTTTCACTTCTTTGACGGTGCAGGTGAAAACAGCTTCCTTACCGGCCAGATGCTCGGCACCGTAATCGGTCGGGAAAGTGACGTTGACGTCTTTTTCCTCTTCGGCTTTCACGCCAACCAGCTGTTCTTCAAAGCCGGGGATGAAGCTGTTCGAGCCCAGAACCAGCGGGTACTCCTCGGCCGAACCGCCTTCGAATTCTTCGCCGTCTACTTTGCCGACGAAGTCGATCACGACCTGATCACCGTCCTTGGCTTTCGAGCCTTTACGGCGCGCTTTGAAATCCTGCGCGGTTTCAGCCAGGTTGTTCAACGCTTCTTCGATCGCCGCGTCGTCGGCTTTGACGACCAGCTTTTCCAGTTCGACCGATTTCAGGTCAACTTCAGGAATGGCAGGCAGCGCCTCATAGGACATCTCGACATGGACGTCGTCGCCTTCTTTCCAGTCCTCGTTGGTCATCTTGACCTCGGGCTGCAGCGCAGGACGGTCGCCGCTATCCTCAAAGTGCTTATTCATCGCACCGTCGATGCTTTCCTGCATCGCTTCACCCAGCAGGCGCTGGCCGAACTGCTTTTTCAGCAGCGCCATCGGCACTTTGCCTTTGCGGAAACCTTTCATTTCGATTTCCGGCTGTGCCTCGACCAGTTTTTCATTCACTTTGTCGTCCAGCTCAGCTGCGGAAACGACAATATTGTAACCGCGTTTCAGACCTTCGTTCAGCGTCTCGGTAACCTGCATTATGGTAGTCCCCATAGGATTCGGGGCGCGCAAAACGGCGCGCCGGGCAAATTTGAGGCCTTCTATTTGCCCTGCCCCCAACGTGCAAGGGGCAACTGCCCGATCAGCCTTGTTTTGCCGCGGATTTGAAGAAAAAACGCCCCGGACTGGGCCGGAGCGTTTGTTGTTGGCTGCAACTGTCGTCTCAGAACCGCCAGCGCGCGCCCAGAGCCCAGGCTTCGTTCTCGTCGAAATCGACCATATCGTCAAAATCGTGGCGGCGGTATTTCAGATAGGCATCCGTGTTGATGCTGTCGATCCGCTGCACAACCGCGATGCCCCAGGATTTGGTGCTTGATCCTTCATTCTGGAAATCGGATCCGTCGAAATAGTCGATCCCGATACCGGTTTTCCCCCAAGACACCCAATCGGTCTCATAGGCGATCTTTGTGTACCAATAATCCGGATCGCTAGCCCCATCAGAGGTATTGTCCCGCGTCCCCAGAGCCGCCGTGAAACTGAACCCGCTCGGCAGCAGCACCGAGGCCGATCCGATCGTATCCCGACGTTCACCTGACCCATCATCAAAGTCGCGCACCGCATAGGCGATTGTGGCCGCAAACTCGATCCCATTTGTGAAGGTGTTTCCGTAAGATACTGCAATATCGTAATAATCGTCGTCGTCACTGCTGGACAAAATATTCTGACCATAGGCGATAGCGCCCGAGAACCCATTGTAACTAGGCGTGTCATAACGGATACGCCCGCGCCGCGCCCCGTCAAAGTTGCTGGCGGAATCTCCAACCGTGATGTCGCTCAGTATCCCGTCGGGCTGGCGATAGAAAAAGGCACCGTTCTCGTCATTGGTGAACGAATACAGCACAGTGCCAACATAGGACAGATCAACCTCGGCCGCGCCATCGGACGCCATGCTGCCCTGCCCTGCCGAGAATTTGCCATAGCTGCCTTTCAGGGCGAAATCGACGTGGCGAATATCTTCGCGCGACCAGCCATCATTATTGGTGCCGTCCTGATTGGCCGAACCGGTGCTGGGCAGCCCCAATCCGGTTTCAAACCGGAACGTGAACTCGTTGCTGCCATAGGGCTGCATCAGGCGAAGCCCCACACGGCTGTTCGACAGATCATTGTCGAGCAAACGGGTTTCCGTTTCTTCCCCGTCATCTACCGAGACGATGACCGGGTGAATCTGGCCGTAGAGCTCGACATAGCCGCCGCTGTTATTGTCGTATCGCAATTGCGCCATTGCCGGAACGGCAGTCGTTACGGCCAACACTGCAGCCAGAGAATGAATTCTAAAATTCTGGGTCATTTCAGTCACCATGAGAAAAACTGTTTTGGCGCTGCTCAATTTTTTGTCTTCTACCTGCCTAGGACGGGCGCTGAACGCACAAGTGATGCCTATTGCCTTCCGTAACGTACCTCACACCGCGTCCTCGAAATCTGGCTTCTTTTTAAATTCTTACTTCTCGCAAAACCTTCCCTTGCTTCCAGGTTCGTTCGTCCCAAGGCACAGACACAATTGTCGATTGGTCAGCTTCACCCTTCAGACGGCCATTACCAGTGCAGCAACCAGCGTTCGGCGACACGTCGAATATACAATCATATATCTATGTTTTTCAATACATATGGCAGTTGCTCAGGCAAATCCTCGGCAATCAAGCCCGGCCCAAAGCTGCGCGCACATTCCACATGCAACCACGCCCCAGTTTCCGCAGCCTGCATGGGCGCGAACCCTCGGGCCAGCAAACCGGTGATGAACCCGGCCAGCACATCTCCAGACCCCGCCGTTGCCAACCAAGGGGCAGAACGGTCGTAAAAAGCCGCATTGATCGAGCATCTACCATCCGGCGCCGCAATCACCGTATCCGGCCCCTTGAAAAGCACCACACACCCAGCACGCTTGGCCGCCTCTCGCGTGGCATCCACCTTCGAATAAGCCGGTCCCTTTGTCGGCGTCGCCGCCAGCTTTTCGGTAATATCCGGGAAGAGCCGCGCAAACTCGCCCCCATGCGGGGTCAGAACACACTTGTCGTGCAACTTCGAGAACAAAGCCGCCGGGTCACCCTCAAACGCCGTCAGAGCATCCGCATCCAGCACGGTCGCCCGCTTGGCCTGCAACGCAACAGGCAGCAGTTCGCGCGCCCGCTCCAACCCCATTCCCGGCCCAAGACAGAGCGCATTCAACCGCTCGTCGCCCAGCGCATCCGCAAACCCCTCGGCCCCATCAATCCGCCTCACCATGAGGGCTGTCACCTGCGCCGCTACCTCCATCCGAGCCGAGCCCGGCACTCCAAGCGTCACCAACCCAGCCCCAATCCGCAAAGCCCCCCGCGCCGCCAACCGCGCGGCGCCAGTTTTCGCCGCGCCGCCAGTGAGGATAAATGCGTGGCCGTGGGTGTATTTGTGGTCTGCGCGCCCCTTGAACACGCGCTTTGGAGCACCTTCGATCATTTTCAAAACCGGGCGCTCGGCCTGACTATTCCAATGCTCCGCCAACCCGATGGACTTGACGATCAAGCGGCCCGATTGGATGGCCCCGCGATCAAGAAAATGTCCACGCTTTGCAAGGTGAAATGCGACCGTCAAGGAGGCCACCGCAAACGGACCGAGTGACTTACCGCTATCAGAACAAAGCCCAGACGGGGTATCAACCGCGATAACTTTAACGCCCCCTAGCGCAATCCACGCATCCAAGGACTGCAAGACCTGCCCTAGTTCTCCTTCAACGGGACGCGCCAAGCCCGTACCGAAGACCGAATCCACGACGATGTCGGGCTTTGCCGCATTTTGAAGTGCGCCCTGTTTGCTCAAATGCTGAACAGCCCCCAACTCCACCCACCGCCCATAGTTCTCCCGTGCATCCGGCGGCAGTTTCTCGGCATCTCCATACAGAAACACGTCAACTGCCCAGCCCAGCCCATGCAAAAGCCGCGCTACAACAAACCCGTCGCCACCGTTATTCCCCGGCCCACACAGCACCACAGCGCGCAGCGGATCCTCTTCATCTGGCCCCAAATATCCCGGGGAGCGCGAGGGGCTGGCCCCTCGCCTGTCCAACTCCGGCCACTCCTCGAAAATCGCCTCGACGACGCCCTGCCCGGCACGCTCCATCAACTCCAGCCCGGTAACTTCACCAGACCCAATCGCGGCCTGTTCAATGGCCCGCATCTGCGCTCCGGTCAGCAATTCCGTCATCTTAAAATCCCATCCGGATTCAATTTTGATTACTTTTTGTGCAAATCGACCAAAATTTAACCTACAGCTTCTTTTCCAGACACCCAACCCAGACCAAATCCGTAATCCGATTGCCCACTGAACTTAGACGTGGTCAGTGCCACCCTGACAAGAGTTAAAGGGAGCCCAGTATGAAGAAGATCGAAGCGATCATCAAACCGTTCAAGCTGGACGAAGTAAAAGAGGCGCTGCAGGACGTAGGCGTCCAGGGTCTCAGTGTGATTGAGGTCAAAGGCTTTGGCCGTCAGAAAGGCCACACCGAACTCTATCGTGGCGCGGAATATGTCGTCGACTTTCTGCCCAAAGTAAAAGTCGAGGTCGTTTTGGACGACGATCAGGTCGATGCTGCCATCGACGCCATCGTTTCGGCCGCTAAGACCGACAAGATCGGCGACGGCAAGATTTTTGTGTCGCCCGTTGAGCAAGCCATTCGCATCCGGACCGGTGAAACCGGCTCGGAAGCGCTGTAATCGAACACTCCAATCAGAGGAAAATAGAGTATGAGCAAGGACGCAGTTCTTCAGCTGATCCGTGATGAAGACGCAGAATACGTCGACATCCGCTTCACCGACCCGCGCGGCAAGCTTCAGCACGTCACCATCATGTCGGACCAGGTTGACGAAGACTTCCTGGAAGAAGGCTTCATGTTCGACGGCTCGTCGATCGCTGGCTGGAAATCGATCGAAGCATCGGACATGAAACTGATGCCCGACACCGAAAGTGCCTATGTTGATCCGTTCTACGCGGAAAAGACCATCTGCCTGCACTGCTCGATCGTTGAGCCCGACACCGGCGAAGCCTATGAGCGTGACCCGCGCGGCACCGCCCAGAAAGCCGAAGCCTACCTGAAAGCTTCGGGTATTGGTGACGTTGCCTACATGGGCCCAGAAGCCGAATTCTTCCTGTTCGACGACGTCCGTTTCTCGAACAGCATCAACAAGGTATCTTACGAAGTTGATGCAACCGACGCGTCGTGGAACACCGACACCGAGTACGAGATGGGCAACATGGGCCACCGTCCCGGCGTCAAGGGCGGCTACTTCCCCGTGAACCCTGTTGACGAAGCGCAAGACCTGCGCTCAGAGATGCTGTCGACCATGAAGCGCCTGGGCATGAAAGTGGACAAGCACCACCACGAGGTTGCTTCCTGTCAGCACGAGCTGGGCCTGATCTTCGACAGCCTGACCAAGCAAGCTGACGAGCTGCAGAAGTACAAGTACGTCATCCACAATGTTGCACATGCCTACGGCAAATCGGCCACCTTCATGCCAAAGCCGATCGCAGGCGACAACGGCACCGGTATGCACGTGAACATGTCGATCTGGAAAGACGGCAAGCCTCTGTTCGCTGGCGACAAATACGCTGACCTGTCGGATGAAGCGATCTACTTCATTGGCGGCATCCTGAAGCACGCCAAGACCCTGAACGCCTTCACCAACCCGTCGACCAACAGCTACAAGCGCCTGATCCCGGGCTTCGAAGCACCTGTTCTGCGCGCCTATTCGGCCCGCAACCGTTCGGGTTGTGTCCGTATTCCATGGACCGAAAGCCCGAAAGCTAAGCGCGTCGAGGCTCGCTTCCCCGACCCAGCCGCGAACCCCTACCTGGCGTTTGCTGCTCTGCTGATGGCTGGTCTGGACGGCATCAAGAACAAAATCGATCCGGGCGAAGCCATGGACAAGAACCTGTACGATCTGCCGGCCGAAGAACTGGCCGACATCCCGACCGTATGTGGTTCGCTGCGCGAAGCGCTGGAAGCTCTGGCCTCCGATCACGACTTCCTGCTGCAGGGCGACGTGTTCACCAAAGACCAGATCGACGGCTACATCGCACTGAAGATGGAAGAAGTCGAAACCTACGAGCACACACCGCACCCGGTCGAGTACGGCATGTACTACAGCTGCTGATCCAAGAATTTTCGACGAAAATTCTTCCAAGGGCGCCCAACCGGGCGCCCTTGTTTCGTTTCGGGTGATCTTCCAGACTGCCTGCCAAGGAGGAGATCCCATGGACACCGAGTTTACGCATTTCGTGACCACCGCCGAAGAATTGGAACAGATAACCGGCGCGCCTCTGCCCCAGATCATCGCCAAGGAATTGCCCGCTCTGGATCAGATGTGCCGCGACTTTGTTGCAACCTCGCCGTTTTGCATCATTGCCTCTGCCAATCCCGACGGACATTTGGATGTGTCACCGCGCGGAGACCCAAGCGGTTTTGTTCACGTGCTCTCGGACACCCTGATCGCCATCCCCGACCGTCCTGGCAACAAACGCGTGGACACGTTCCACAACATCCTGAAAGACCCACGCGTCAGTTTGATTTTCTTCGTGCCCGGCAAGATGGAGACATTGCGCATGCGCGGAACGGCCCAAATCTGCGCCGACCCAAAGCTGCTGGACACCATGGCCGTGCAAGGTCGCGCGCCCAAGCTGGCCTTACTGATCAAAGTTCAAACCGTCTTCGCCCATTGCCCCAAATGCGTGATCCGCGCAAACCTGTGGAACCCTCAGGATTGGCCAGATTCGTCAAACCTGCCGAACATGAACGCCATGATGGTCAAGCACGCGCGGATCAACAAAACTCCGGATGAATGGTTCGAAACCCTCAAGCAAAGCGGAGAACTGGATCTGTACTGACCCCCTTTGCGGGACAGCTCTCGGTACGTAAGATGGGAATTGTTCTTTTCAGTCCATCAGGTTTTTCACCATGTTTCGCCTTGCCCTGCTTTTCGCCTTGATCCTTCCAACTCTTGCGATTGCTGCCCCCTGCGGTGACACAAGCGCCGATTTTGAGGCTTGGAAAAAGGACTTCGCGAAACAAGCCAAACGCGCGGGTGTAAAGAAGAAAGGCCTCCAGGCACTCGCCCAGACGACCTATGCAACACGCACTATTGCAGCCGATCGCAACCAGAAGAGTTTCAAATATTCGCTGGACAAATTCATGCAGGTTCGCGGCGCCGACACGATTGTCGCGCAGGGACGCAAGCGCAAGGCGCGAAACCCGCAATTCTACGCGGCGCTCGAGCGGCAATATGGCGTTCCAGCAGGTGTTCTGATCGCCATTCACGGCATGGAAACCGGCTTTGGCGGCTTTATGGGCGACAGTCAGGTTGTTTCGGCAATCACCACCCTTGCCTATGATTGCCGCCGGTCGGAATTCTTCATTCCCCATGCGATCGGCGCACTGAAACTGGTGGATCAAGGCAGCATTACGACCGCGACACGGGGGGCGAAACATGGCGAATTGGGGCACACGCAGTTCCTGCCCGGCAACGCACTGAACTATGGGGTCGATGCCACGGGGGACGGCAAAGTGGATTTCTACAACATGACCGACGCGTTGGCCTCGACCGCGAATTTTCTTCGCAAAAAGGGTTGGAAACCGGGGCGCGGCTACCAGCAAGGGCAGCCAAACTTTGCCGTCATTCAGCAATGGAATGCTGCCACCGTGTACCAGCAATCCATCGCCATCATGGCCGCGCGAATCGACGGCTAAGGCTGGCCACAATCTCAGCACGCGCCTCCTTATTTCAGCCACATTCCTGCCACAGACATTTAATGGCCCTTAAATTGCCTAGGTTTCCAGACCGTAATCAATCTTTGCAATTTGTGATTTTTTTCCATTTTCGCCCAAATCTGCCCCATTTCTCTCACTAGACTGGAGTCCAAACAGGATGCGACAAAGGAATGCGCAGTGACTCCGAAGAACAGCTATCATGGTGGTTTGCAGTTTGACGGCGAGACCGATGGCGCGATCGAGCGGTTCAGCGCCATTGTTTCTGCAACGCTTGAAGATTACGGGCATCTGGTCGAACGCAAAAGCATTCGTGACGCGACCGAAGCCAGCATCGTCTGCAATCAATATCTGGTGCGTCTGACGCTGGACACACAGGTGCCCGTGGCTGAAGACCGGTTTGAGCGCATGAACCGCTCGGCTGGTTTGAAGACGCTGCAACGGCCCGTGGTGACGTTGCCGAAAAACCGGCTGACCATTACGATCACGCCGGTCTCACCGCTTCTGGACGACCGCGAGATTTCCGAGCTGATGCTGGTAGTTGTCCTGTATCGCATGGTCGACATCTGCGCCACGCAGCGGGTTGAATGGCTGACCCCCAACACCGTGCTGACCATCGAACAATTCATGAGTGCGTTTGACACTCTGCCCCCCGTTAAAAAAAAGAAGCGAAATAGAAAACAGATTTTCGAGGCAGTCTCAGGCCCGTTCGCGGAACTGGACACTATTGAGGAAGACCCACTGGACGAGCCACAAAAAAAGGCGCCGCCCCCGGCAGCCCGGCCGATCCAGTTGTCGGATGAGCAGTTGCTCAGCATCGCTTTTCGGACAGAACCTATCGAGCAGCCTTTGGATCGGGACGACACGCACCCCCTCGACCACGACGAACAGCCCAGTGATATCCTGCGACTGACCAGTTGGGGATTGACCGGTGCCGTGGCCAGTGTGTCTGTTCCGATCGCGGCCTCTATGGCCGCTGTGAACCTGATCCGGGGCGAAGATTTTCGCCTTAACACTCAGGTGCTTGCCTATTCGGTAGCGATCTCCGCTCTCAGCACAAGCGGGGCCTTCGCAGGTGTTGCCAACGTTTTGGGCATGTGATTCACGAACCTAAGACCCTCCTAGGAGGCCCCGCCATCAGGCGGGGTTTTCTATATTTGGCAAGCTGTACGCTTTCAGCACGTAGGTATGGATTGTAAATACCACCGCCTGCGTCTGCGGCAGCCGCAACAGTGTTTGCTTTTCGCTGCGCAGATAAGGCGCGGATCCGGGGTCTTTGATGTGACGTGGCTCATGCGCGCTTCGGGGTTGGTGCAACTCGGCATCATCGTACCACAGCGCGTTGAACCTCCAGAGCGGCCGACCCGGCCGTATCCCGTCGAACAAGCGCTGGACACGGCGGGCGATGTCATCGTCATAGCTGTCGACCGGCACATGGATGTCGATCAGCGGGCGCATGAACTTCTCGGACAGGCGCCAACTGGCCGGAAAACACAAGACGGCCCCGGTCAGAACATGTTCTTCGCCGTGCTTTTGCAAGATACAGATATCCTCCTGCACCAGTTTGCATAGGGTCTCCATCGGCTGGGCTCGATCGATGACCACCTCTTGTCCATCGGGTCGGGTGACATGGTCGGAGCACCCCGGATAGGCGTGGTACAGCACAATATCTAGCAGCTCCTGCGCCGCCGGTTCAGCGCTTGGGTCCAGCGCCAGAACATCCGCCCGGCGGTCGCGCAACAAAGCTTCTCGGTGCTGCATCTGCGCAGCAAAGGCATCATCCCGGTGCAGCCATGTCTCCATACTGTCGGGCTGGATACCCGGCAGTGGGCGTTGATCTAGCGGGTTGTAGGGAATTGCGGTCTGAAAAATCGTCATAAGGCTGATCTATCACTGCAACGCAGAGCTGTCGGTCAAAAAGCGACGATCCGACCGTCGCAATTTATCGAGACTGCGCGGCAATGATTCTCCACGCTGAAAAAACAGGCAGAGAGGGCATCCATGAACACACATTACCGCGACGGCCGCAAAATCGACCCCACCAAAGGCGCGACCCTTGGTGATGGCACCCCGAACGAATTGGACCGGATCGAGATCGGTCCCACCCAACTAGCCTTTTCCGAGTGGGAGGCCGCCGGGTTGACCCTGCCCAACCTTGCCAACATGCGCGAGTATCGCTGGAAACGCCTGACGCAAGCGGTCGTGGATCGCGGCTATGGCGGGGTGCTGATGTTCGACCCGCTGAACATCCGCTATGCCACCGACAGCACCAACATGCAGCTTTGGAACACCCACAACCCGTTTCGCGCCGTACTGCTGTGCGCCGATGGGTACATGGTAATCTGGGACTATAAAAACTCGCCCTTCCTTTCGACCTTCAACCCGCTGGTGCGCGAACAGCGTTCAGGCGCCGACCTGTTCTATTTCGACCGGGGAGACAAGGTGGATGTGGCGGCTGATGTGTTCTCGAATGAGGTGCGGGTGCTGATCGAAGAGCATAGCGGCGGCAACAAACGCTTGGCCGTGGACAAGATCATGCTGCATGGGCTGCGCGCGCTCGAGGCGCAAGGGTTCGAGATCATGGAGGGCGAAGAACTCACTGAAAAGACCCGCGCGATCAAGGGCCCGGACGAGATTCTGGCCATGCGCTGCGCCCATCATGCCTGCGAGACCGCTGTTGGCGCGATGGAGCAGTTTGCCCGCGCCAATGTCGGCGACAGCAAGACATCCGAGGATGACATTTGGGCCGTTCTGCACGCTGAAAACATCCGACGCGGCGGTGAATGGATTGAAACCCGCTTGCTCGCCTCAGGGCAACGCACGAACCCGTGGTTTCAGGAATGTGGACCGCGGATCACGCAACAAAATGAGATTATCGCGTTTGATACGGACCTGATCGGTTCTTACGGCATATGTATCGATATCTCACGCACATGGTGGATCGGCGATCAGAAACCCCGCCCGGACATGATCTATGCCATGCAGCACGCGCATGAGCATATCATGACCAATATGGAGATGCTGAAACCCGGCGTCATGATCCCCGATCTGACGGCCAACTCACACAAACTGGACGACAAGTTTCAGGCACAGAAATACGGTTGCCTGATGCACGGTGTCGGCCTGTGCGATGAATGGCCGTTGGTGGCCTACCCGGACAAGGCGGTTGCCGGCGCTTACGACTATGCCTTGGAGCCCGGCATGGTCCTGTGTGTCGAGGCCGCCGTGGGCGAAGTGGGCGGTGACTTTTCCATCAAGCTGGAGGATCAGGTTCTGATCACCGAAGACGGGTATGAGAACCTGACAACCTATCCGTTCGACCCCCAGCTTATGGGTCTGGCCTAGTCCGGCCAGGTTGAGCGTTTGACATTGCCGTGCCAGTCTTCAGCGGTTTGCGCCGCGACCGGCGCGGCCTCGGGCCAGTTGTGACCCGCCGCAAAGCTAAGCAGCGCCGTCAGGGCAAGAATGATCAGAAGATCGGGGCGCAGCGCGGTGCTGCGTGGTGCGCAAGAAATGTGTGCCATCATGGCCTCCGAGATTGTGTGACGTGAACAAAGTCAATGTGGAGGCTTCAAACATATTTTTAAAACGAATATTATTTTGATACATCATCACATAAATTGATGGTAATTGAAACCTACGTTCCGCTTCATGTACTGGATGACCGATCTGTTCTCACCTTCCCGTGACGCGCGTTACATATGGGTTGAGCGACCCGGTAGAAGCCCACAGTATTGGCGCCAACTTGCGACGTAAGGAACTGCCATGCCCACCGAACGCATTACCTTTGCCGGTCACGACGGCAACCAACTTGCTGCGCGCCTCGACCTGCCTGACGGGCCGGTTCTGGCCACAGCGTTGTTTGCCCATTGTTTTACCTGCTCCAAGGACATTCCCGCCGCCCGTCGCATCGCGGCTCGCTTGGCTGGAATGGGTATTGCCGTTCTGCGTTTTGACTTCACCGGTCTGGGTCACTCTGAAGGCGAATTCGCCAACACCACTTTCACTTCTAATGTCGAAGACCTGATTGCCGCCTCTCACTATCTTGCCGGGCGCGACATGGCGCCGTCGTTGCTGATTGGGCACTCGCTTGGCGGAGCTGCTGTGCTGCGCGCCCGCGCTGGCATTCCCAGCGTCAAAGCGGTGGTCACGCTGGGCGCACCTGCTGATCCGGGCCATGTCTCGCACCATTTCCAGGCCGCTCTTCCCGAGATCGAGCAGGAAGGCTCGGCTGAAGTGACGCTGGGCGGGCGTCCTTTCCGCATTGGCAAGGCCTTTGTCGATGACATATCGGAAACCGAACTGACCCCCGCCATCAAAGAGCTGAAAGCCGCGCTGCTGATCCTGCACGCCCCTTTGGATGAGACCGTGAGCGTCGACAACGCCAGCGCCATCTTTATGGCCGCCAAGCACCCCAAAAGCTTTGTTACTCTGGATGATGCCGACCACCTGATCACGCGGGCCTGTGACGCTGAATATGCGGCCGATGTGATTGCGGCCTGGGTGACACGCTACATAACCCTGTCCCCACCAGCCCCACCGCCCGGCGCCCCCGAAGGCATTGTGCGCGTGACCGAGGCCGACCCCAGCGGTTTCTTGCAGGACATTCAATCCGGCCCCCGTCACCATGCGGTCGCGGACGAGCCTGCCTCGTATGGCGGCACCGACCGAGGCATGTCGCCTTACGGTTTCGTGTCTTCCGGATTGGGGGCCTGCACTTCGATGACAATTCGCATGTATGCGCGTCGCAAACGCTGGCCGTTGACGGGCATTGTTGTCGATGTCTGCCACAACAAGGTCCACGGGCAGGATGCGGGGCTAGTCGGCGACGGAAAGGTTGATCTGTTCCGGCGCAAGATCCGGCTCGAAGGTCCTCTGGACGACGAACAGCGCGCCAGGTTGCTGGAAATTGCCGACAAATGCCCTGTTCACAGGACACTTGAGGGTTCGGCGGAAATTACGACCGAATTGCTGACCTGACGCACCTTACCGTCGCGGTGCCGGTCGATGGATCGGCGGCCGTGCTGTCGGGGGCCGAGCCACAGGTGGCCGGGGCCGCGCGGGCGGTTTGGCGATCGGTGGCTTGGGCCGTGCAGGCGGTTTCCCAACCGGCGGCTTCGGGCGAACCGGGCGATCTACGTCGATGTCCACATCTACGTCGTGGTAATAGTCGTTCCAAAGAAGCGAGTCGTAAAACGGATCATATCCGTATCCCACGCCAACAGTGACCCCATCACAGGCCGAAAGGGTAAAACTGGCTGCGCCCAGACTCAGGGCAAGACAGGTGCGTTTGATCAGTTTTCTGGCCATCCTCCCCCTCCTCACCGAGCAGCCCGGAACGAGGCGAACACTGCGTTCAGATCATCCACATAGGCCGGATCGGCCCCATCGCGCAGAACGGCCACGGCCACGGCGACGCGGTCATTGGGCAGGTCGATCACAGTCGCAGTGAAGTTAACGCCCCGCCCATCACGGGTACCGGTGCCCCGGATCACTTGCGCGGGCAGCCCTCCGATACGAGTCGAAACATTGTCTGAAACCACTGGAGATTTGACCAGAAACTTGTCGACATCCTGAAGATACCGCAATCCTCCGTCGATCGAGGCGACGCCGGCAGGTGCGACAAAACCGATCCAGACGTTGTCATCGGTCACAGGCCGTATCCCCATGACACGAGCCACTGCGCGGGGATCTCCCAGTTGCGTATCCTCAATCTCGCGTGTGCCACCTGTCCGCACGGCCCAGAAATCGGGCACCGAAAAGCTGAACAAGGCGCGTCCATTATCCGTATACGTCACCGGGGTATCGGCAAAAACTGGCGCGGCGCCAAGCCATATCGCCGCAATGGCAGAGCTTAATCGCAAAAACATATCATAATAACCTGTTGTTTCTGTTGGCTCAGAGTGGCCCGCGATGACCGGATTTGTCCAGTCTCATTCCATAACAAAAAAAACCCGCGCCGGGATTGCTCCGGGCGCGGGTTTCGTCGTTCTCAAAAGCGGGAAATCAGGCGCGGGCGTCGCCCACCAGTTTCCACAGGCCAGGGATCAGCAGCGCCGCCAGCGCCAGTTTGATCGCATCACCCACCAGGAACGGCGTCAGGCCCCAGGCCAGGATCGGCTGATCCCAACCATACAGCTGACCCAGCCAAAGCAGGCCGGGGACGTAGATCAACACATTGGCCAGAACCAGCGCCAGCGCCAGCTTGCCAACCGAGCGGTCCCAGCCGCGCGCGGCCAGAGCACCCAGAGCCAGGGTCGCCAGCAAATAACCCACCAGATAGCCGCCTGTGCCACCCATCATGTAAGTCAGCCCGAATTTCTCGGCCGACGAACCGGCGAACACATCAAAGCCCAGCGCGCCGATCAGCAGGTAACCCAGCATGGTCACCAGACCCAGACGCGCGCCATAGGCGGTGCCAATGGTCAGAACGGCAAAGGTGCCCATGGTGATCGGAACCGGCCACATCGGCACTTTGATTTTCGCGGCAACGGCCAAAGCAACGATGCCAAGCGCAACCAGGATCACTTGCTTAACACGCAGCGCCGTGCCTTCGCGCGGGCCAAACGCATTGGCCAGTACATTTGCATTCATCTTCATTTCTCCCCAATTCGGATCGGAATTCTGCGACAGCAATGCCCAATCCGGCCGCTCACTTCAAGGTGATTACGCTACCGTAGCACGTATTCCGTGTCCATTTCGTAGGATTTTCGGGGCCCGGAGACTATCCAGCGTACGCTCCATCGCGGCCAGTTCGAGAAATCATAGACTGCGTCATAGCTGTCTGGCGCGCAATCATGGTGATCCGACGTCTGCGGAACCCCCAGATTCAAACGGTGGAAATACCGCCCGTCGTCGAAAAAGACGGCTACACCGTCGCCGTCCGCACGCCACAGGTAGCGCCGGGTGCCTGTCATCTTAGCCTGGCCGGGTATGCGCAAAACCACTTCTTCGTCATAGATCAGACCGTCATCAGCAAGACGCAGATACGCCATCCCATCCGCCTGCACCACCTGCCCCGCTCTTGCGTCGCGGATGGTGCGCGTCAGGCCCCAGCAGCCTTCGAAATCGGACAGGCTGTTCGGAGCGATCATTCCGGCAGATACCCGTCCGTTATCCCGCCCCTGTCGTCGATGAACCGAATGATTACCCCGCTTTGCAAAACGTCATAGCAGGCCCAAAGCCCGGATGGTGGCCAGGTCGAGCAATACTGGTCTCCGCGAACCGCCCACCGTCCACTGCTGGGTCGCCCCGAGAAATACTGCGTAGCCCCGCTTGCATCGAAGGTTTGCCAGACGCCTTCGCCATAGCTGAGTTTCTGCCCGGTCAAGGCCGACACGATTTCATTCCCGGTCAGTGGCCAAAACTCTGTCGCGGCCGAAATATCGGGCCAAAGGGCTAAAATCAGGGCAAACCGTCTCATCTGCGCACTCGCACCTTGTTCCTGTGGCGGGTCGGGTTTAAACCCCGCCGCAACGCCTCCTGCCAAATCACAATAAGGTGCCGCTGCCAATGATTCCACGTTATTCCCGCCCTGAAATGGTTGCCATCTGGTCGCCCGAAAGCAAGTTCCGCATCTGGTATGAGATCGAAGCCCATGCCTGTGACGCCATGGCCGATCTGGGCGTGATCCCGCGCGAAAACGCCGAGGCAGTGTGGAAAGCCAAGGACGTGGAGTTCGACGTAGCACGGATTGATGAAATCGAAGCCGTCACCAAACATGACGTCATCGCCTTTCTGACCCACCTAGCCGAACATGTCGGCAGTGAAGAGGCACGCTTTGTGCATCAGGGCATGACCTCGTCCGACGTGCTGGACACCTGCCTGAACGTGCAGCTGACTCGCGCCGCCGACCTGCTGATCGCCGATCTCGAAGGTCTGCTGGCCGCCCTGAAACGCCGCGCGATCGAACATAAGAACACCGTACGCATCGGCCGCAGCCACGGCATCCACGCCGAGCCCACCACCATGGGTCTGACCTTCGCGCGTTTCTACGCCGAGATGGACCGCAACCTGTCCCGGATGCGCGACGCGCGGGCCGAGATTGCAACCGGCGCAATCAGCGGCGCGGTCGGCACCTTTGCCAATGTCGATCCCGCAGTCGAGGAACATGTCTGCGACAAGCTTGGTCTGGTGCCCGAGCCGATCAGCACGCAGGTCATTCCGCGCGACCGTCACGCGGCCTTCTTTGCCACATTGGGCGTGATCGCCAGCAGCATCGAAAACATCGCCATCGAAATCCGCCACATGCAGCGGACCGAGGTTCTGGAAGGGGCCGAGTTCTTTTCGATGGGCCAGAAAGGCTCGTCTGCGATGCCGCATAAGAAGAACCCGGTGCTGACCGAGAACCTGACTGGTCTGGCGCGTATGGTGCGTGCGGCGGTGATCCCTGCGATGGAGAATGTGGCACTTTGGCACGAACGCGATATCTCGCATTCCTCGGTGGAACGCATGATCGGGCCGGACGCCACGATCACGTTGGACTTTGCGCTGGCCCGTCTAACAGGTGTGATCGACAAGATGCTGATCTTCCCTGAAAACATGCTGGAGAACATGAACAAATTCCCCGGTCTGGTCATGAGCCAACGGGTTTTGCTGGCTCTGACCCAAGCGGGTGTCAGCCGCGAAGACGCCTATGCCATGGTTCAGCGCAACGCTTTGAAGGTTTGGGAACACCGCACTGATTTCAAAGAAGAACTTCTGGCCGATGCCGATGTCACCGCCGCCCTCAGCCCCGCGGAGATCGAAGAGAAATTCGACCTTGGCTATCACACCAAGCACGTAGACACGATTTTCGCGCGCGTGTTTGGCGAGGAATAAAGCCTAACGCACTAAACAAGGCCCGGACCGTATAGGCGGATTCGGGCCTCGTCCTTTTGTCAGGTTGCTCAAATTCGGATATGATGGGGTCGTTGTTCCGAACAGGAGACCCACCATGACCCGTACTCTTCTATGCGCATTGGCTCTGACCTGCTCTGCCTCGATCGCGATGGCCTGCAGCGGACATTCCAAGCAAACGCAATCCTGCGCGCCGGGCACCCAATGGGACTATGAGACCCAGAGCTGTACCAAAACCGTGAACAGCTAAGAAAATATTTCCTACTCGTGAATAAAAGCGAGCCGCCGATTGTTCGTCTTTTATCGGATCGCGCTATGCTTGATCAGAGCAGCCCAGAGAACGGAGTAGGAAAATGCGCCTAGTACTAGCCTCAGCAATTGCCCTGCAGGCATTCGCTTTCGCCCCAGTTGCCCACGCCGCTGGCGGTGGGGACAGCAGCCCGCCTAAACCGACGAACACGACCAAGAAGTGTCTGTTCGGTCGGGTCTATGACAAGGACGCCGGGCGCTGTGTGAAACCGAACAAAACAAATTTCACTCAGGACGAACTTTATGGCGCGGTGCGTGAGCTTGCCTATGACGGGCAGTTGGAAAACGCGCAGGACGTCCTTCGGATCATGGATCAGGATGATGACCGTGTTCTGACCTATTGGGGCTTTACCTTCCGAAAGCTGGGCGATCTGGAACAGGCCAATCTGTTCTATCAGGACGCTATCAGGGTCAATCCCGACAATATTCTGGCGCGCTCGTACGTGGCACAAGGCTATGTCGCCGAAGGTCGCACCGATCTGGCCATCGAGCAATGGCGCGAGATCAAGGCGCGCGGTGGTGAAGGCACCTGGGCCGAGGCGTCTCTGCGCGAGGCAATCCGCACGGGGCTGACCTTCAACTACTAAGCTTCAGGTTTTTTTTACCCGAGTCTCCCTATTCTGCCCGTGGATCAGAATGATGGCACCGCAGGCAGATGCAGGACTCACACACATTGGTACAAATGGCGCCGGGGGCTTCGGCCCCCATTGCCGACAAAGAACAAGAAGCGCCGCGCGTGGTTCCACGCGCGCTGAGCAATCGACAAAAGGCGGCAGTGGTCGTACGACTTTTGTTAAATGACGGCGCGGATATCCCGCTTGAGGATCTTCCCGATGACTTGCAGGAAAAGCTGACCCACCAACTGGGGCAGATGGGTCTGGTGGACCGGGTGACGCTGGACGCTGTGGCCGCTGAATTTGCCGAAGCGCTGGACAGTGTCGGGCTTTCCTTTCCGCACGGACTTGCGGGTGCGCTGGATGCTGTGAACGGCAAAATCGCTCCGGCCACCGCCGCGCGGCTGCGCAAAGTCGCAGGGGTGCGTCAAGTCGGCGATCCCTGGCAGCGCCTGCGCGAAGTCCCGACCGAGGATCTGGCCGACATGGCGCAGGCCGAAAGTATCGAGGTCGCGGCAGTGATGCTTTCGAAGCTGGAAACCGCGAAGGCCGCGCAGCTATTGGGCCACCTGCCCGGCCCTGTGGCGCGACGGATCACCTATGCGGTGTCGAAAACCGCCAACGTCACACCCGAGGCAGTAGACCGGATCGGATGGTCGCTGGCCGCGCAACTGGATCAACGCCCGACCATGGCATTCACAGATGGCCCCGGTGCGCGCGTGGGGGCCATCCTCAACCAATCCGCCGCCTCGACCCGCGACGGGTTGCTTAGCGCTCTGGATGAGGAGGATTCGGATTTCGCCAGTGTCGTACGCCGGTCCATCTTTACATTCGCCCATGTCCCAACGCGCATCCTGCCGCGCGACGTACCCGCTATCCTTCGGGGCGTGGATCAACCGGTTCTGGTCACAGCGCTCGCCGGTGCCGAGACCGAGGACGACAAGACAACGGTTGAATTTCTTCTGACCAACATGTCCTCGCGCATGGCCGACAATCTGCGCGAGGAAATGACCGAACGCGGCAAGGTCAAACAAGCTGAGGCGGAAGAGGCCATGACCCAGATCGTTGGCGCAATCCGCGATCTGGTGGATGGCGGCGCGATAACCCTTGTCGAAGAAGAGGCCGAGGAATAACGAGACGCCTCCGTGCCCTTGTAACCCATTCAGAACGCTTGTGGTCACTCGGTCGGGGTTGTATGTCTGGCCCGGCAACGCCCGCAATAGCCGCCGAGAGCCACAGATGCCCGTAGAAAAGTCAGAACTCAGCCGGATTGAGCTTGGCAAATATTACGTGACCGGCCTGTTCCTCAGAGGGTTGATTGGCGCGATGCGCCTGCTGCCCTACGAGCGCCGCATTGCGACAATGGGCGCATTGGTCCGCACGCTTGCACCAGTGGTGGGGTTTTCGAAACGCGTGCGCAACAACCTGAAGCTGACCTGCCCCGACCTGCCCGAGGATGAAGTCAATCGCATCTGCCGGGCCGTCCCCGACAATGCTGGCCGTGCGATTATGGAACATTTCTCGCCCGAAGGGTTTACGGATCGACAGCGCCATGCAAAGGTTTCGGGTCCTGGTATCGCCGCGTTTGACGCCGCCGTTGCCGAAGGCAAGCCGGTGATGATGATCACCGCCCATTTCGGCCACTACCTTGCGGCGCGCATCGCGCTACAGGAACGCAGCGGCGAACCGATCGGTTGTCTCTATCGCCGGATGGCAAACCCCTATTTCAACGACATGTATGTCGACGCCTTTTACAAAACCGGCGCGCCGATGTTTGAACAGGGCCGCCGCGGCATGGTTGAGATGGTGCGCGCCCTGAAAAAGGGTGGGATCATCGCCATCGTATCGGACCTGCACGCCCATGGCGGCGAAGAGCTGACCTATTTCGGCAAACCCGCCGTGACCTCGGTTCTGAATGCCGAGCTTGCGATGAAGTACAAGGCGGTGTTGATCCCGTGCTATGCCGTGCGCCAGCCCAACGGTATCGACTTTGAGATCGTCCTGCACGACCCCGTCCCCCATACCGACCCCAAGACCATGACCCAGTTCACCAATGACGATCTTGAGGCGATGGTGCGCAAAAACATGGGCCAGTGGTTCTGGATTCACCGCCGCTGGAAAGCTTGGAATGGGCTGGGTGTTCAGCCGGAAGACATGGTTTAATGGGCGGTTGACCTATTTGACCCGCGCGGCGGCCACGATCGGGCCATGACCCGCCTCTTGAACCAGCACAACCGCAGGCAGGTCCGAAGTCAGCGCAACCGAATATTGCTGTGCCTGGTTGCCATCCCAGGATCCCGCCCAGTGCCAGGATTCCACCACATTGGCATAGTCCAGCTCATGCCCTGCCAGTTCCCCTCGGCGGATCGAGGCATGGCGCATCGGTGAATACTCCACCACCCGAATCTCATAGGTCGCCCCTTCGGGCAGTTCGATCGGCGTGACATCCACCGTGACATCATTCGCCGCCCGTGTTGCTGAGACCGATGCCTCTGGCGCAGCTTTCAGATGGGCGTCGATGATGCGATTCAGTTCATCAGCCTTGGCGCCCACAACATCCTGCTGCCCGTTGATCACCATCTGCGGCGTATAGATCATCGACCGCCCGCCCCCACGCGCATAGGCGCGCTGCCGGGTGGTGTGATCGGGATTGGCATATTCATCTTCCCACCCGATATAGTCCCAATAGTCCACGTGCAGCGCCAAGCCGATAACGTCGTCGCGCTTGGCAAGCTCATGCATCAGCTTGTCCGCAGGGGGACAGGAAGAACACCCCTGAGACGTGAACAACTCCACAACCACCGGGTCACTTTCCGCCATCGAAGACGAGGCAAGAAACAGGGAAACAAGCGCGGTCGCAGTAACGGTTCTGATCATGGGGCTCTCGGGATTTGTGGGATGCGAGACAGGTGTACATCTATCGCCGCTCAACCTCCAATCAAGGTTTCTTGAGAGCCGCGACAGCCAGATTTCAAAAAAATGTGTGCAATGGTATACAAAAATTGCCGCAGGTGGGCTGTTGGACCTTGAACCGGCGGCTTGGGTGATGCAGATACCCCTCAGCGAATCCCATATTCCACGTCATTTGAGAGGGAGGCCACTAGATGCCCATCAAAGTCGGACAGGATACCGCCAAGACACGCCGCAGCCTGAGCGTGAATGGCAAGTCCATTTCCTATTATTCCATCCCCGCCGCACAAGAGGCCGGTCTGGGTGATTTCTCAAACCTTCCCGCCGCGCTGAAAGTGGTGCTGGAGAACATGCTGCGGTTCGAGGATAACGGTTTCTCGGTCTCGGTCGACGACATCAAGGCCTTTGCCGAATGGGGCGCCAACGGCGGTAAGAACCCGCGCGAGATCGCTTATCGCCCTGCCCGCGTTTTGATGCAGGACTTCACCGGTGTTCCGGCGGTTGTCGATCTGGCCGCAATGCGTGACGGCATCAAAGGACTGGGCGGCGACGCACAGAAGATCAACCCACTGAACCCAGTTGATCTGGTCATCGACCACTCGGTCATGATTGACGAGTTTGGCAACCCGCGCGCGTTCCAGATGAATGTGGACCGCGAGTATGAGCGTAACATGGAACGCTACCAATTCCTGAAATGGGGCCAGAACGCCTTTAACAACTTCCGCGTTGTGCCGCCCGGAACCGGCATCTGTCACCAAGTGAACCTGGAATATCTGGCCCAGACCGTCTGGACTGACACCGATCAGGACGGCAACGAAGTCGCCTACCCTGACACGCTGGTCGGCACCGACAGCCACACTACCATGGTTAACGGCATGGCCGTACTGGGCTGGGGTGTTGGCGGGATCGAAGCCGAGGCCGCAATGCTGGGTCAGCCGATCTCGATGCTGATCCCAGAGGTTGTGGGCTTTGAGCTGACCGGCGATCTGGTCGAAGGCACTACCGGCACCGACCTGGTTCTGAAGGTCGTCGAGATGCTGCGTGAAAAAGGTGTTGTCGGCAAATTCGTCGAGTTCTACGGCGAAGGTTTGGATCGTCTGCCCCTGGCCGACCGCGCGACCATCGCCAACATGGCCCCCGAATACGGCGCGACCTGTGGCTTCTTCCCGATCGACGGCGAAACCCTGCGTTATCTGCGCAATACCGGTCGCGACGAAGACCGTATCGCGCTGGTTGAAGCCTACGCGAAAGAGAACGGCTTCTGGCGCGATGCGGACTACGCACCGATCTATACCGACACCCTGTCGCTGGACATGGGCACCATCGTTCCTGCGATCTCGGGTCCAAAACGCCCGCAGGACTATGTTGCACTGACCGACGCCAAGGCCGCTTTCACCAAGGAAATGGAAGAGACTTTCAAGCGTCCCATGGGCAAGGAAGTCGTCGTCAACGGCGAGGACTACACCATGGAATCGGGCAAGGTCGTGATCGCCTCGATCACCTCCTGCACCAACACTTCAAACCCCTATGTGATGATCGGCGCGGGCCTTGTGGCGCGCAAAGCCGCAGCGCTGGGTTTGAACCGCAAACCTTGGGTCAAAACCTCGCTGGCTCCTGGGTCGCAGGTTGTGTCAGCCTATCTTGAGGCCGCTGGCCTGCAAGAAGATCTGGACAAGGTGGGCTTTAACCTCGTGGGTTATGGCTGCACCACCTGTATCGGTAACTCGGGACCCATCCAAAAAGAACTGTCCGAGGCGATTGCCGAAGGCGACCTGGTCGCCACGTCGGTGCTGTCGGGCAACCGGAACTTCGAAGGACGAATCTCGCCTGACGTACGCGCCAACTATCTGGCCTCGCCGCCGTTGGTGGTGGTCTACGCGCTGGCAGGCACCATGGATATCGACCTGACGTCCGAGCCGATTGGTCAGGATCAGGACGGTAACGACGTCTTCATGAAGGACATCTGGCCATCGGCCCAGGAAGTCGCTGAACTGGTTGAAAAGACCGTTACGCGTGAGGCGTTCCAATCGAAATATGCGGACGTCTTCAAGGGCGATGAAAAGTGGCAGGGCGTAGATGTTCCGCAGCAGGAAACCTATGATTGGCCCGCGACATCGACTTACATCCAGAACCCGCCCTATTTCCAGGGCATGGGGGCCGAGCCGGGTACGATTTCGAACATCGAAGGTGCCAAGGTATTGCTGATCCTGGGTGATATGATCACCACAGACCACATCTCACCGGCCGGTTCGTTTGCGACGACCACGCCTGCAGGCAAGTATCTGACCGACCGCCAGGTTCAGCCGCGCGAGTTCAACTCGTACGGGTCCCGCCGTGGCAACCACGAGATCATGATGCGCGGCACCTTCGCCAACATCCGCGTCAAGAACGAGATGCTGGACGGTGTCGAGGGTGGTTACACCAAAGGCCCCGATGGCGAGCAGACCTCGGTTTATGAGGCGTCGATGGCCTATCAGGAAAAGGGCACCCCGCTGGTTGTCTTTGGTGGCGAACAGTACGGTGCGGGTTCTTCTCGTGACTGGGCGGCCAAGGGTACGGCTCTGCTGGGCGTCAAGGCCGTGATCGCCGAAAGCTTTGAGCGTATTCACCGCTCGAACCTGGTTGGCATGGGCGTCATTCCGTTTGAGTTCACCGGCGGTGACACACGCAAGTCGCTGGGTCTGAAAGGGGACGAAACGGTCTCGATCCACGGTCTGGACACGATCCAGCCGTTGCAAGAGGTGCCCTGCACGATCGTCTACGGCGATGGGTCCGAGAAGACCATCACCCTGAAGTGCCGCATCGATACCGCGCCCGAAATCGAGTATATCGAAAACGGTGGCGTACTGCACTACGTACTACGGAACCTTGCAAAGGCCGGATGACCGGAATTTGTGCATATAGAATAAGAAAGGACGCCTAAGGGCGTCCTTTTGTTATTTGCGAGGCTCTGCCTCGCGCTCCGAGGTATTTTTGAACAGAAGAACGGGCGGGCTTTATTTGCCTGCAGCTTTTTCCAAGGCTGGGCGGATGGTGCCTTCGATCACGCGTTGGGTGATGGGTCCGGCAAAGCGCAGGATTATGGTGCCTTCGCCGTTGATGACATAGGTCTCGGGTACGCCGTAGACGCCCCAATCGAGGCCCATTCGGCCCTGTTCGTCGCGACCGATGCCAGTGTACGGATCGCCGAGTTCGGTCAGGAAGTCTTCGGCATTGTCCAGTTGGTCTTTGTAGTTGATGCCGTAAAGCGGGATGCCTTCGTCGGACAGGGCCTGAAGGTTAGGGTGTTCCACACGACATGGGGCGCACCAGCTGGCCCAGTAATTGACCAGTTTGACATTCCCGTCGCGCAGCGTGGCGTCGTCGAAATTGGGTTTGCCTTGAAATTCGGTCAGGACGACCGGTGGCGCGGGCTGGCCTTCGCGGGCGGATGGCAACGCGTTTGGATCGTCGCGGAACATGCCGATGCCGGCCAGAACGGCAAAGGCGCCAAAGATCAGCGGTGGCGCGATCATCAGAGGCGAGATTTTAGCCATTGCGGGTCATCCGTTCTTCGAGTTTTTCCATCTCGGTCCGAACCTTGCGGCCGCGCATCACGCTGAACAGGATCAGCGCTGTCAGAAGTCCGATTGAAACCACATAGGACCACAAGACCGTGTCGGCGTATTTTCCAAGATCGGGGATCATCCATTTACCCTTTCCCGTGCCAGCAACGCCTTGATCCGGCGCGCGCGAATTTCCGTACCCGTGCGGTAGAGCACCAGCGCGATGAACAGTAGAACAAACCCGATGATGCACAGAAGCAGCGGGTAGAAATAGATGTTGCTGACTTTTTCCTCGGTATCCGCCCCGGTAATGGCAGCTGCACGCATCACCGATGCGCCTTGGTGCAGACCCTGATTCCAGAAATTCACCGCATAGCGGCTGAGGATCGCAAAAACCGAGCCCACCAGACACAGGACCGAGGTCAGGTCGGCGGCGGTGTCGGGGTCTTCGATCGCTTCCCACAGGGCGACATAGCCCAGATAAAACAGGAATAGGATTAGGAAGGAGGTCAGGCGCGGATCCCAGGCCCACCAAGTACCCCACATGGGCTGACCCCAAATCGCGCCTGTCGCCAGTGCGATCAAAGTCATCACGATGCCGATTGGCGCAGCAGCACGGGCGGCCAGAGCGCTGACATGGTGGCGGCGCACCAGCCAGACCAGCGAGGTCGCCAGCATCATCAGCCAACAATTGATCGCCATCAGCGCCGCCGGAACATGCAGGTAGATGATCTTGACGGTCGAGCCTTGTTTATAGTCATCCGGCGTGAAGAAAAACCCCCAGATCAGCCCCACCACGATGCACGCGATAGAGGTGATCCAGAAGAACGGCATCACCCGTTCGCTGGTCGCAAGGAACTTGCGCGGGTTGGCGTATTCCCAGAGGGCATTGGCTTTGGCTGCGATAGACATGGGCCTTATCTAGTCCGAGTCGGGTTCGTTCTCAATTGACCTTGGTCAAAGTTTGAGCACGTCACCGAAGGTTGATGCGTAAAACGGCGGCGCTGGCAAAGGGCAGCAGTGCGATTGTGGCGGCGGTGATCCCCGCCAGCATGAGCAGCGGGGTCTGGGTCTCCATCCCCGTGGCGCCACGGCGGGCCACTTCAGCGCCGAAGATCAGCGTGGGCACGTAAAGCGGCAGGACCAACAGCGACAACAGCAAACCGCCGCGTTTCAGGCCGACGGTCAGGGCTGCGCCGAAGGTGCCGATGACGCTCATGGCGGGGGTGCCGATCAGCAGCGAGATCACCAGCCACGAAAAGCCCGGCACCGGCAGATTCAGCAGCACGCCCAGAAACGGCGCGGCCAGAACCAGTGGTAGGCCTGTGGTCAGCCAGTGCGCAAGCGCCTTGATCGTAACCACGGCTTCCAGCGGCAGCGGTGCCGTGGCCAGCAGGTCGAGCGAGCCGTCCTCCCAATCCAGCGCTAACAGGCGGTCGAGCGACAGCAGGCAGGCCAGCAGTGCGCCCAGCCAAAGCACACCAGGCGCGATAGTCGAAAGCAGAGAGGATTGCGGCCCGACCGAGAATGGCACCAGCACGGTCACGATCAGGAAGAAAGCCAGCCCAAGGCCGAAGCCCCCTCCGGCGCGGAAGGCCAGTTTCAGGTCACGCAGCAGCAAGGCGATCACAGGAAGCCTCCGTCGAAATCGTCGATGGGTTTGGGTTTGGCCTTGTTGGGGCCGACATCCAGAACCTCTCCGTCAAGGCCCAAGTCTATATGAGTGGCGATCAGGGCTGATCCCCCCTGCCCCAGGTGCGCGCGCACGGCGTCGGCGAACATTTTCACTGCGTTCTGGTCCAGCGAGACGGTGGGTTCGTCCAGCATCCAGATCGGTCGCCCTGTAACCAGCATCCGCGCCAGCCCCAGCCGCCGTTTCTGTCCCGCCGACAGGTTGCCTGCGTGGCGGTCGGCCAGATCATTCAGAGCAAAGGCGTCCAGCGCCGGTTGTATGCCTTGCGTGCCAAAGACCGAGGCCCAGAAACTAAGATTTTCGACAACCGTCAGCGTGGGTTTCAGCCCGTCGGAATGTGAGGCATAGGCGATCTGATCCTCGGCCCCTTCGATGCGGCCATGCAGCGGCGGTTGTAACCCGGCAAGCGTACGTAGCAGGGTTGTTTTGCCGATCCCATTGGGGCCGCGCAGGATCAGTGCTTTGCCTGCAGGCAGTGTAAAGCTGAGCCCTTCGAGCACGGGAATGCCACCACGGGTGATGGCCAGATCGGTCACGGTCAGTGTCATAGCGCTCGCTTAGCGGATTGTGGGGGCGGACAAAAGGTCGGAATTGACGCAGAGCTTTAGACGGAACGCGATGTGGTTGGGGTGGGAGTGAGGGGCCAGCCCCTCACGCTCCCCGGGATATTTTTGGCCAGATGAAGGGAGATCCGTCAGACCGGGAGCGCGGCAAGGGCGATGCGGCGACCTTCGGAGAGCAGTACGTTGTAGGTTCGGCAGGCGGCGGGGGAATTCATGATCTCGACCCCGATACCCGCATCTTCAAGCGTGTTACGCAGTTTGGCGGGAATATGTGCCAGCTCTGCCCCGGTGCCGATGAACAGGACGTCAATGTTGGCGGCAAGATCGAGGAGCGGTTGGGCATCCTCATAGCCCCGCCATTCCGAGGTGCCGGTTGGGCCGGTGAGAACCGCGCCGTGAAAGAGCGCGCCGCCCACGCGGAAGAAACCGGGGCCGTAGCCATCGACAGGGGTGGCGTTGGTATAGGTGATCTCGTTCAGGCGCATGGGTGCGTTCTAGCCCCAAAGTGGTAGGCCCGACAAGGCCGCAACGGCAATCACTAGATACGCGGCAGCGCGGTAGAGCCTTTCGTGTTCGGGGCGGAACAGTTTGCCGCCCAGCCAATTGCCGATCAGGTTTGGCACAGCAAGCAGCAACCCCAGAAGCGCGGCCATTCCGGTCACCCGCCCCATACCTGTGAGGTAGCCCAGTAGCAGAAAGTCGAAGGCAAATAGGAATAGTAGAATGGTGGCGCGGATGACCGTCACTTGCAGTGGGCGGGACATGTAGAACAGTATGACCGCTGGACCAGGCAGGCCTGCCACGCCTCCAAGAAATCCTGCAGCGCAGCCGATGCCGACCACCATCGTGCGGCTGACATAGCCGTGATAGCGCAGACCTAGGATCAGGACCGCCAGCATCGCGATCGACAGGAGGCTAACCGCGTACCGAAAGACATTCACGTCGACCTGCGTCAAAATCCAAAGCCCAAATGGCAGGATCAGGGCGCACCCGGCCACCAGCCGGATCAGGTCGCCCCGGTCAACCTCGCGCCACGCACGGCGCAGGTTGGGGAGCGGACCGAAGATATCCATGATGGTCAGCCCAATCAGCGCGCCGAACGGGCCCAGAAAAGGCGTTGCGATAGGCAGGAAGATCAGCGCCGTGCCAAAGCCGGAAAACCCACGCACGATGCCGCTGAGGAAGGCGGCGCATAGAATAGTGGCCAGCCCTGTGGGGGACTGGCCAAAAAGATCAGGCGTCGATGTTTGCAAACTGGTTGCCCGCCGTGTTCGACGGTTTGGACCAGTCGCGTTTGACCCCCAGCCACAGCAGGATGGTCGAGGCTACGAAGACCGAAGAATACGTCCCGACGATCACGCCCCAGATCATCGCGAAGACGAAGCCACGGATGACGTCTCCGCCCAACACATAAAGCGAGATCAGCGCCAGCAGGGTTGTCACCGAGGTCATGACCGTCCGGCTGAGGGTCTCGTTGATCGAGATGTTGAGGACCTCTTTTAGGTCTTTCTTTTTGTATTTGCGCAGGTTCTCACGCACCCGGTCAAAGACAACCACCGTGTCGTTCAGCGAATAGCCCACGATGGTCAGCAGCGCAGCGATGATCGCCAGATCGAACCGGATTTGCAGTTCCGAGAAGATGCCGATGGTCAGGATCACGTCATGCACAAGCGCGGCCACCGCCCCCAGGGCAAACTGCCATTCGAACCGTAGCCAGATATAGACCAGCACGGCCCCAATCGCGAGGACAACGGCGATCACGGCGGTCTGGATCAGCTCACCCGAAACCTTGGGACCGACGGATTCAACGGACACAAATTGGATATCGGGGGCTGCCGCCTTCAATGCCTCTTCCACAGCCGTTACTGTTGCGGCCGAGACCGCTTCGGCTTCCGCCTGCGCCTGAACGCGGATCATGGCGACGTTTTCGTCCTCGCCAAAGGTCGGGTCGAAAATCTCGGTGATTGTGACATCGCCCAGTTCAAGCGGAGCGATGGCGTCGCGATAGGCACCCACGTCGATCTCTTGCGCCGATTGGGTGCGGATCGTGGTGCCGCCCCGGAAGTCGATGCCGAAATTCAGGCCCTGCAACATGAAGGACGTAAAGGCCAAGACCATCATCAAGCCGGAAATACCCAGCCAAACCTTCCAGCGGCTGAAGAAATCGAACGAGGTTTCTTGAGGGACAAGTTTCAGTCTCATGATCAAACCTCGATCGTTTTCGGGCGGCGCCGTTCGAACCAAATCACGATCATCAGGCGCGTCACGAAAATCGCGGTGAAGACCGAGGTGAGGATGCCCAGACCCAGAGTGATGGCAAAGCCCCGCACCGGTCCGCTGCCCATGGCAAACAGGATTGTCGCCGTGATGAATGTGGTGACGTTTGCGTCCAGAATTGCCGACAGTGCCTTTTCATAACCCAGCTCAATTGCACGGGCTGGACCTCGGGCGGATTTCAGTTCCTCGCGGATACGTTCAAAGATCAGCACGTTGGCATCCACCGCCATACCGACTGTCAGCACGATCCCCGCGATCCCCGGCAAGGTCAACGTCGCCCCGATCAGTGATAACAGACCAAACAGCAGCCCGACGTTCAGGATCAGCGCTATATTTGCGAAGATACCGAACAAACCATAGCTGAGCGCCATGAAGACCAGGACGGCAACAAAGGCCACGATGGTGGCCACCTTGCCTGCGTCGATACTGTCTTGTCCCAGCTCGGGGCCGATCGTGCGTTCTTCAAGGAACTCCAGCCCTGCCGGCAGCGCACCTGCGCGCAGCAGGACGGCCAGATTGGTGCTTTCCTCAACCGTGAAATTGCCGGTGATGATGCCCGAACCACCCGGAATATGGCTTTGGATCACCGGGGCCGAGATCACTTCGTCATCAAGCACAATCGCAAAAGGCGCGCCGATGTTCTCCAGCGTGTAGTCGCCGAATTTGCGGGCACCGGACGTGTTAAAGCGGAAATTGACCGCAGGGCGGCCGTTCTGGTCGAACGCGGGTTGGGCGTCGACCAGTTCCTCACCCGTCACTACGGGGGCGGATTCCAGAATGTAATACACACCGTCTTCATCAAGCGAAGGGACGACCTCTTGCCCGATGCCCGGCGCGGTATCCGCATCGGTCGTGCGGCCAGCAACCGGATTGAAGGTCAGTTGCGCAGTGGTTCCGATGATCTCTTTCAGCTCACCCGCGCTGCCGATGCCAGGCACCTGGATCAGAATACGATCCGCGCCCTGGCGTTGAATGGTGGGTTCACGCGTGCCGACCTCGTCGATACGACGGCGGATGATCTCAAGCGACTGTCGAACGGTGCGATCATCCGAGGCCAGCTTCTCGGCATCCGACAGTTGCACGACGATGGTGTCGCCTTCGGCGCGGGCTTCGATATCAGTGGCCCCTACCCCGGACAGCGTCTGCACCTGCCGGGCTAGGCCACGCACGACTTCCAGTGCGCGCGCCATGCCTTCGGGCTGACTGATACGCACCCGAATCTCATCTGGGGCTGAGTTCTGACGGCGGATGGTGCCTACGGTCGCCCGCTCATCCCGCAGCGCGTCGCGGATTTCAGGCCACATGGCATCCATACGGGATTCGTAGACATCGCCGACCTTAACCTCGGCCAGCAAGTGCGCACCGCCCCGCAAGTCAAGGCCCAGATTGACCAAGGACGACGGCAACCAGTTTGGCCACTGCGCCGCTTCGGCCTGCATCTCGGGCGTGTCGATGCCAAGCTCGATCGCGGCCTTGGCATCGTTGGATTGTTCAACGCGCGTGTAAAACGCATTCGGCAGGGCCATCAGCAGGCCGGTCACGCAGACCAGCCAGATCAGAACCCGCTTCCAGGTATCAATGTGCAGCATTACCCTGCCTTTTCAAGGATTTGACGCGCGACGTTACTTCGCCGGTTCAGTCTTGTTCAGAACCTGCGCGATGGTCGATTTGACGACGCGAACCTTGACACCCTCGGCCAGTTCAACCTCGATCTCGTTCTCGCCTTCCTTGACCTTCGACACTTTGCCGATCAGGCCACCCTGCGTGACCACCTGATCACCCCGGCGCACAGCTTCGACCATGGCCTGATGTTCCTTCATCTTTTTCTGCTGAGGACGGATCAGCAGGAAATACATGATCGCAAAGATCAGGATCAGCGGGAGAAACTGGGCGATTGCGCCACCTTCCATGGGATATTCCTTTTGGTTTGGTGTTTGCGGAGGGCCCGCAAATTTTGCGAGAACCTATTCTTTGAACTGACTGTTTGCAAGGAATGGCGGTACAGGTTTTTGCACCGAAACTCAGATAATGCGCAAAGATTTGGCCAAGCGTTGCAGTTAAGTCCTAGAAACAAGCGCTTGCGTCGATATAGTTGAACCGCGGGAGGTCCAATGGCGCACATTCATCTGAAACTGGGATTGCTACTTCAGATACTGGTCACGACCCTGTGGGTTGGCCTTTGTGCGGCGCCTGCTTCTGGTCAGGAAACTGTCGAAGCACCTGTCGAAAACGAAGAACAATCCGAGACCTTCAAAGCACCCGTTATCGTCGACGGCGATACTCTGTTTTTCTTACGTGGTTCCAGCGCACTACCAGCATCGGAACGCGCCGAAGCAGTACAGGAAAAAATAATAGAAGCGGCCGAAGCTTCAGATAACCTTGAAGTCACAATCACTTATGAGGATACTGAACTCGGTACACGCATACTGGTCGACGGACTTTCGGTATCGGTTGTGACGGTCGCCGACGCGGAACTCGAGCAGATTGAACTGGAAGTTCTCGGTTTTCTCCATGGCGAGGCCATCGAGCAAGCTATCTTGGCCTACAGGTCCAATCGAACTGATCAAGCGCGAGTTTCCGGAGCGATCGAAGCCACCGCATGGACAATAGGCTTTGGTGTCTTTGTAGCCATCATCCTTTGGCTGCATCGCAGGATCAGACGCAAAACGCTGAAATTCGTACAACGGCATCTGAAGGACGTGGAAAACGCCACCGCAAAAAGCGTTCAGGCTGAAGCGATTGCCGCACTGGTTCGATATACCCTGAATTTCGTCCTGCTGGTGATCTTCTTTCTGGGTTTCTACTATTATCTGTCCTTCGTCCTACTCGCCTTTGCCGAAACACGGTACTTCGCGCAGCTTCTGCTGACTTACCTGACTGAGCCTGTTCTACTGATCTTCAAGGGCATCCTTAGTTACATCCCCAACTTGATCATGCTGGGTCTAATCAGCTGGGTCACGGTTTATATCATTCGGGGCATGCGGGTGTTCTTTGACGCCGTTGAGGCCGGGTCCTTCGATCTGGGGGATTTTGAGAAACATTGGGTGAGCCCAACCTTCAACATCGCGCGTGTCGTCGTCATCCTGATCGCGCTGGTCTTTGCCGTTCCTTACATTCCGGGATCAGATTCGGCTGCCTTTCAAGGCCTGACCATTCTGGTGGGCGCAATGCTGTCGCTGGGCGCAAACTCGGTCGTTTCAAACATGCTGGCGGGGCTGTTTGTGATCTATCGCCGCTCGACCTCGATTGGGGACCGCATCCAGATTGGCGATCACATTGGCGACGTGGTGCAGATCAAGCTGATGGAGACGCATCTGAAATCCATCAAGAACGAACTGATCTCGATCCCCAACGCGCAGTTGATGAACTCGGACGTGGTGAATTTTTCCAAGAAAACCGATGGCAGCGGGCTGTTACTGCACACCACTGTCGGCATCGGCTATGAGGAACCGCCCGAAAAGGTCGAGGCCATGCTGATCGAGGCCGCCCGCCGAACCAAAGGGATCAAAGCCAAGCCCGAACCCTTTGTTTTGTGGACGGCTTTGGCCGATTACGCGATCAATTACCAGATCAACGGCTATAGCACGCGGGGCAGCATCATTCCCAAGATCCGATCCGACCTGCACCGCAATATCGTGGCCGTTTTTAATGAAAACGGCGTACAGATCATGACCCCATCTTACATGGCTGATCCACCCGAACCCAAGATCCCGGTCGGAGAATGGGATGGCCATCTGGCGCATGAATCCCACGAGGGCGCGGATAAGTCGTAACCGGTGCTACACCCTGCCTTTCAGATGGTGCATAAGCGGTCTCAGTGATTCACGCATTCAAGGATCTGAGACATGCACGACATCCGCGCCATTCGCGAAAACCCCGCCGCCTTCGACGCCGCCCTTGCGCGCCGTGGGGACGCGCCGGTGTCGTCGGACCTGCTTCGGCTGGACGAAAGCCGCCGTGCGAAAATTCTGGCAGCTGAGACCGCTCAGGCCGAACAGAACAAGGCCAGCAAAGAGGTCGGCGCCGCCAAAGCGCGCGGCGATGAGGCCGAGTTCGAACGTCTGCGCGGGCTAGTCGCCGAGAAAAAGGCCGAGATCGCCCAAATGCAGACCGAAGCCAAGGATCTGGACGCTCTGCTGACAGACCAGCTGATCCGCATCGCCAACCTGCCTGCCGAGGACGTGCCCGAAGGCGCGGATGAAAATGACAATGTCGAGGTCAATCGCTGGGGCACCCCACGCGAACTGGACTTTGCCCCGAAAGAGCATTTTGAAATCGACGCCGTGCAAAACGGCATGGATTTCGAGACCGCCGCGAAATTGTCCGGCTCGCGTTTTGTGCTGCTGTCCGGCGGCGTCGCACGCATCCACCGCGCGCTGGCGCAGTTCATGCTGGACACGCATATCAACGAGAACGACCTGACCGAGGTCAACGGCCCCGTTCTGGTTCTGTCGGAAATGATGCAGGGCACTGGTCAGCTGCCGAAATTCGGCGAAGACAGCTATCAGACGCGCGAAGGCTGGTGGCTGATCCCGACGTCCGAGGTCTCGCTAACCAATATCGTCAACGACACGCTGATCGAGGAAAACTACCTGCCCCGCCGCTATACCGCGCATTCGCTGTGCTTCCGGTCCGAGGCCGGTTCTGCCGGCAAAGATACGCGCGGGATGCTGCGTCAGCACCAGTTCGAGAAGGTCGAGATGGTCTCGGTCGCGCATCCGGACAATTCCGACGACGAGCAGAAGCGCATGTTGCGCTGCGCCGAAGGGATTCTGGAAAAGCTGGGCGTGCCCTATCGCACCGTGATCCTGTGTACCGGCGACATGGGCTTTGGCGCGCGCCGCACCTATGACATCGAAGCCTGGCTGCCCGGTCAGGATACGTACCGCGAGATCAGCTCGGTCTCGACCTGTGGAGACTTTCAGGCTCGTCGCATGAACGCACGCTTTCGTCCCGAAGGCGGGGGTAAGCCAGAATATGTCCACACGCTGAACGGCTCGGGTCTGGCGGTGGGGCGTTGCCTGATTGCAGTGCTGGAAAACGGCCAGAACGCCGACGGCACCGTCACCCTGCCCAAGGTGCTGGCTCCCTATCTTGGTGGCAAGCTGACACTGCAACTGGACGGCAGCTTGGCATAAGAAAACCGGCGCGCCACAGCCGCCGGTTCGCAAATCTCAAAGGCGAGGAAGGGTTACTTCTTCGCCTTTTTCTTTTCTTTCTTCTTGTCTTTATTCTTGTCGTCTTTTTTCTTCTTGTCCTTGGACTTGTCGTCCTTTTTGGACTTTTTGTCCTTCTTCGCCTTTGCCTTCACCTTGTCCTTGGCTTTCGAGAACACGGCCTCCATCTCGGCGCGTTTTTTGGCGGCCTTTTCCGCTTTGGCTTTGGCCTTGGCTTTTTTCCGTGCTTTGGCTGCAGCGGCATCTGCGGCTGCTTTTTCCTCGGCCGCTTTGCGGGCCGCCGCCTCAGCCGTTTTTTCGGCAGCGGCCACCGTCTTGCGCGCGACCGGTTTACGCGCCGCCGGTTTGCGCGTCGATGTTCGGCGTGCGGCTGGCTTGGTGGCAGCCGGCTTGACGGCTGGTTTGGTCGAAATCGCCTCTTTCGCTGCAGCGATCAGCAGCGGCGCACGCGCGACACCAATTCGGGGGACCTTGACCAGATCGGCAGGGCTTGCCTTGGCGATGGCTTCTGCGGTTCTAAAACCGTTTGCCGTAAGCGCTTGTCCTAGCGCTTCGCCCACACCTTTAACGTCGGTCACTGAGGTCATTCCTTGTCCTTTCTGTATCTCCAAGCAGATGTATATACACTGAATATACAGATCCGCAAGCCGTATGATCCCAGACCTAACTGCTATGGGCCAAGTTGGCTGTTTGTCGTTTCTTTGGGAACGGCACCAGGCGTTTGGCGTCTTCGTCCCACAGTTTGAGGTTCAATGCCGCCACCGCTTCGGGGAACTTGATCCGGCGCGGCGTGTATTCGGGCGGTAGGTTGTAGTGACATTCCCGCAGTCGGTAAGACGGGATACGCGCGTTGAAATGGTGGATGTCATGCAACGTAATGCAGGCCACCGCGTTGTCGAACCACCAACCGAAATCCAATGCGGACGACCCCTGCAAAGCCGCCAGTTTAGGGTCCAGGTCAGGACGCCGATCCCAATAGGTATCCTCAAAATTATGCTGGAGATATACAAGGAATACGCCCAGCATCCCACCCAACAAAGAGAAGACAAGCCACACCAGAATGCCGGTACTGCCCGCTATCAGGTACAGCAGCCCCAGAAACACGATGATAGACAGGTTGTGCAGAACGACACCGGTCACACCGAACCGCATCGTGTTCTTGGGCCAGCGATAACGGATGAAATAGGTGAACAATGCGCCCACTGGGACAAGGATGAACGGATTGCGGTAAAGGCGATAGAACAAACGGGTTTTCCAGTCCGCCTTAGTCCACTCGCGTACTGTCATCGTGTGAATTTCACCGGTTTCGCGATGTTCCAGGTTTCCGATTCCGGAATGGTGCAGATTGTGGTTCTGCTTCATCACTTCGAACGGGGCAAAGGTGAAAGGTGACAGCCCATGCCCGGCCCATTCATTTTGTAGACGTGTTTCGAAAAGGGAATGGTGGCCGCAATCGTGCTGCAAGACATACAGGCGCACGGCGGCAAATGCGAAAACAATCCCGGCGGGGACCATAATATACCAGCGATCCACATAAGCGATGGCCAGCGCAAGCGATGCAAAATACACCGCGAAAGTCCCAAAATAACTGAGAGCCGCCAGCCGGTTGTCCTGCACCGCATATTGTCGCGTGTATTCTCTTAGATCCATCCAGCCCGCCCCTCACGATGGCCCGGTTTAATATCAATTTGAAATTAAGCGTGGAATTCTCACATGCAACCCGCACGCGCGAAAACAAATGCACGCCAGTGAATGCTAGCGTGCAGTTTGGGGCCTGTCACGCCCCTCAGCCGAAAATGCTGCGATTTGGCGAGGTTACGCGCGCCCTTTGAGATGTTTGGCCAAAGCACCGGCGTTTTTCTTACGCCGTCCTTTGTAGGGGTTCTTGTCGCCTTGGCCGCGCAATGTCAGGCGGATGGGCGTACCGGGCATGTCAAAATCCTCGCGCAAGCCATTGATCAGATAGCGGTTATAGCTTTCGGGCATCTTGTCGGGATGCGAGCACATCACCACAAACCCCGGCGGGCGGGTTTTGGCTTGCGTCATATAGCGCAGCTTGATCCGGCGGCCCTGCGGTGCCGGCGGTGGGTGCTGTTCCAGCATCGCAGTCAGCCAGCGGTTCAGCGCAGCCGTGGGCACACGGCGATTCCACACATTATGCGCACGCAGGATGGCCGCACGCAGACGTTCCAGACCCCGGCCCGTCTTGGCGGACACCGTGATCAGAGGCGCGCCGCGCAGTTGCGGCAGCAGCCGTTCAAAGGATTCCTTGAGGTCGCGCAGTTTCTCCTGCTTGTCCTCTTCAATATCCCATTTGTTCACTGCGATGACGACCGCGCGACCTTCGCGTTCAGCCAGATCGGCGATACGCAGGTCTTGCTGCTCAAATGGAATTGCTGCATCCAGCAAAACCACCACGACCTCGGCGAACTTCACCGCGCGCAACCCGTCGGAAACCGAGAGCTTTTCAAGCTTTTCCTGCACCTTGGCCTTTTTGCGCATGCCTGCCGTGTCGAAAATCCGCATCGGCGTGCTGTCGCCATCCGGATCGGCCCAGTCTACCCGAAGGCTGATCGCGTCGCGGGTGATCCCGGCCTCGGGGCCGGTCAGCAGACGATCTTCGCCCATGATTTTGTTGATCAGGGTGGATTTCCCGGCATTCGGGCGCCCCACAACGGCCACCTGCAGCGGCTTGGCCGCGGTGATCAGAGGGGTTTCGCCCTCACCATCCTCATCCAGTTCGATATCGGTCTGGGGAGCGTCATCGACGGCCTGCTCCTCGGCTGCATCAGCCAGAGGCATCAATTGGGTATACAGGTCCGTCATCCCCTCGCCATGCTCGCCCGACAGTCGGACGGGTTCGCCAAGGCCAAGGTTATACGCCTCAAGCACACCGGCATCGGCGGCTGAGCCTTCGGCCTTGTTCGCCGCAAGGATCACATGTTTCGAACGTTTGCGCAGGATATCGGCAAACAGCTCATCGGTCGGTGTCACGCCAACCCGCGCATCGATCATGAACAGACAGACATCCGCCATGTCTACAGCGCGTTCTGTCAGTCGACGCATCCGGCCCTGCAGGCTGTCATCGGTGGCGTCCTCAAGCCCGGCGGTATCAATCACGGTAAAACGCAGATCGGCCAGACGCCCTTCGCCCTCGCGCAGGTCACGCGTCACGCCGGGCTGGTCGTCGACCAAGGCCAGACGTTTACCAACAAGGCGGTTGAAAAGGGTGGATTTGCCCACATTCGGGCGCCCCACGATGGCGAGGGTCAGTGACATGACGTTCAACTTTCAAGACTCAGACGCGCCCTTTAGCGCATCTTTTCGTCAACGGAAAGCGTGTAGATCACCTTTGGTCGATACGACATACAAGGTCTGCCCCGCCACGACGGGTGCAGTGGTGGCCCCGCCGGGGACCTCGACCCGGTTGACCAGCGCGCCATCGACGGGATTAAAGAAGCGCAGGTAGCCATCATTCGAGGCGATTACGATGCGCCCTCCGGCCAGAATCGGGCCGTAATGAGCCACTATGGGACCACGACGGTTGGGTTTGTCCTTTACGAAGCCTGGCAAGTCCTGCGCCCAGACTACCTGACCAGTCGCTGCGTCCAGACGGATCAGCTGGCTGCGGTCGCTGACCTGGAAAATGCTGTTGCCCGCAGGCCAAACCGTATCAATTGCGCCTTCATCGGCGGTCCACTTTCGCTCACCGGAATCCGCGTCAAAGGCCACGGTGCGGCCCGAGTGGTTCCCAATATAAATCGTGTCACCCACCACCATCGGGCCACCGGTGACATCAACGATCTGCGCCGCCGCGCGTCCACGGCGCCCACCGGCCACCGAGGCATTCCAGCGGCGGATGCCGCCACGACGGAACGTGGCCGACACATCGCCAGAGCCAAAGGCGAACACGGCAAATTCCTGCGCGATTACCGGAGCGGGCGCACCCAGGACGTTTCCGACGCTCGGCGTGGCTTGAATCTGCCAAGCGATCCGCCCGTCTTTGACATCCACGGCCCAGCCGGTCTCATCCCCGGCGACCAGATACAGCAAGCCGCCATTCACCAAAGGCGCGCCGCTGCCGGTGGCGTTCAACCGTTTCTGCCAGCGGGTTACGCCGGTTCTGGCATCCAGCGCGGTAAGGCGACCAAACCCGGATGACACATACAAAACACCATCAGCATAGGCCAAGCCACCGCCTGTGGCGTCCGCGTCGCCATCCTGTGCAGGGATCAGATTAACGCTCCAGACAGTTGCGCCTTGTGCGGATGTCGCGGTGACGTTGGCGCCAGAATCCAGAGTGTAGATCAAACCGCCTGCTACGACAGGCTCGGCTGTGATGCGCTGTTTGCGCGAATCCCCCTTACCGATGGAATTCGACCATACCCGTTGCGGAGTCGCGCGCAATTGCGCATGCGTGGTGCGGAACGCCGCTGTGCCAGGACTTTGCGGCCAGCTTACATTAGCTTGCTGGGCCGGCAGGCTGATAGGTTTGGCTCCACGTGTCTCAACCGCCTCGGAATCCGCAGCGGGGCGGATATCCTCACGGGGGCCGACCAGGATCACCTCGGCTTCCTGACAGGCAGCCAGTACTGTCAGGGAAAGAACTGCGACCGACGCTCCGACGCGGGAAAATAGACTTGTTACCATGATATTGCGCACTCGCCTGTCCAATATGTGTTCCGCCCCGGATTAGCCCTGCCGGGCTATCAGCGGTTCGGGTTCACCCCCAAGGGCTACAATCAGTTGCGCAGCACGCTGTTGCAGGTCAACACCGATCTCGGCATCTTGGCGCAGCGCTTGCAACCGCGCAATCGCCGCGTCGACATTGCCTTCAGACACATCCAGCAGCGCCAACTGCTCCTCCGCAAGCAAGCGCAGCGGCGCACCCGGCGCAGCCAAGGCTTCGAATTGCTGGCGTCTGTCTGCGATGGGCAGGCTATCCGCTTGCAGCAACAAGGCTTTAAAAGCCGCAATCGCCCGGTAGATCTCAGGCAGGTCCCCCTGCACCGCAATGGTGTTCAGACTTGCAACCGCATCCGCCTCGGACCCGGCTTCAACCTGGGACGCCGACAGCAACATATTCAGGACTGCATCTCCACCTGGCGCCGCCGCCTCAACCTCCGACAGGGAAGCAGCACGTTCCGCCGAGTCGTTTAACGCCAGAGCCGCTAGAATCGAGTCGCCCAGATCCTGGGCCTGTCCGGTTGCCCGCGCCTTACGCACCTCGTTGAAGGCCGCGCCGCCGACGATCAGAACCACGGCCAGCACACCGACCCAGCCCCAGCGCCGCAGCAGCAGGTAAAGACGGTCCCGGCGGACCTCTTCGGTCACCTCATCAATGAAACTGTCGGTGTCGCTCATCCCTGCCCTCCGGGGCTGTAATCCGTGGTGTATGGCGCCATGTCATAACCCGCCACATTTGCCAAGCCAAGGGTCCGAATTCGCACATTTCCCACTAGGCGGCACAGGCTTGCGGAAAAAAGTGAACCAAACTATTCAGTTTAGCGTGGAAAAGCTGCATAATCAGCCCCACATTTAAGTACGTGCGTCAACACCATCTTGGCGAAAATTTCTGGGAGAAACCCTTTATGCGCTTGATTTCGCTGGTAAATGCGGTTCTGGTAACAGTCGCACTGTTCCTGCTGGTGTTCGAGCGCGATGCGTTGTTTGCATTCGCAGGGCGGGCCGAAGCCGACGAAACAAGCGCAACCGAGTCGCCTGAACCAACATCAGATGCTTCGGACAAGTCCGCCGTCAACGTGGTTGCCCTGCGTTCAGTCGCACGCGAGATTGACAGCGCTGTGTCGCTGCGGGGCCAAACAAAAGCCAATCGTCAGGTCGAAGTTCTGGCCGAAACCACCTCGACCGTTATCTCGGAACCCAAGCGCAAAGGCACCTTTGTCGAGGCCGGGGATTTGCTGTGTGAACTGGATCCCGGCACCCGCCCGGCCAGTCTGGCCGAGGCAATGGCCGCCAAGCTTGAGGCCGAAAGCCGCATCCCCGAGGCCGAAGCCCGCTTGGAAGAAGCCTACGCATTGGTGGCCGAGGCCGAGATCAACCTAACCGCCGCGCAAAGACTGTCGGAAACTGGCTTTGGGTCGGAAACGCGGCGGGTTGCCAGTCAGGCCGCCATGCGCACCGCCGAGGCGGGTATCAAAACTGCCGAGGCCGGTCTGGAAGCCACGCGCGCCGGTATCGAAGCCGCCATTGCCGAGGTCGAAGCGGCCCGGCGCGAGATCGACCGTCAAACGATCGAGGCCCCGTTCAAAGGCCTACTGGAAAGCGACACTGCCGAACTTGGCAGTCTGATGCTGCCCGGCTCGCTATGCGCCACAGTGATTCAGCTTGACCCGATTAAGCTGGTGGGCTTTGTACCCGAGACAGAGGTCAACCGCGTGATTGTCGGGTCTGAGGCGACGGCGCAACTGGTTACAGGCCTTCAGGTGGCTGGCCGGGTCAGCTTTCTCAGCCGGTCCGCGGACGAAACCACCCGGACATTCGAGGTGGAAATCACCGTCCCCAACCCTGATCTGACAATCCGCGATGGCCAGACGGCAGATATCCGTATCGCGTCCGAAGGCACCAAGGCGCACCTGCTACCGCAATCGGCCCTGACCCTCAGCCGTGAGGGGCAAGTCGGCGTGCGCACCATTGCGGCGGGCAACATTGTCGCCTTCCAGCCGATCCAACTGTTGCGTGACACGTCCGAAGGCGTCTGGGTCGATGGCCTGCCTGAAACGGTGGATATCATCGTGATCGGGCAGGAATTTGTGACTGCGGGTGTGAAAGTCGCCCCCACCTACAGGAACCTGACCGAATGACCGGAATCGTCAGCTGGGCCGCTGGCCGGGCCCGGATGGTCCTGGCCTTTATCGCCATCTCGCTGGTGATTGGCGGCTATGCCTATATTGGTCTGCCCAAAGAAGGCGAGCCGGATATCGAGATCCCGGCCCTGTTCGTCTCGGTTCAGTTCCCCGGCATCTCGGCGGAAGATTCTGAGAATCTGTTGGTCAAGCCGATGGAAACCGAGCTGGCCGATCTTGATGGTCTGAAAGAGATGACCTCGACCGCCGCCGAAAGCTATGCCGGGGTCGCGCTGGAATTTGATTTTGGCTGGGACAAGACCGCCATCATGGCGGATGTGCGCGATGCGATGAACAGCGCTCAGGCCGAATTTCCGGAAGGGGCCGAGCAATATTCGCTGACAGAGATCAACTTTTCCGAATTCCCCATCGTCATCGTCAACCTAACCGGCGCGGTACCCGAGCGCACAATGGCGCGCGTCGCCAAGGACTTGCAGGACGATCTGGAAGCGATGGATTCGGTTCTTGAGGCCGGTATCGCGGGCAATCGGGACGAACTGCTGGAGGTCATCATCGACCCCCTGCGTCTTGAGGCCTACAACGTCACCGCAGCAGAACTGATCAACGTCGTTCAGAACAACAACCAACTGATCGCCGCAGGTGAGGTCGAAACCGCACAGGGTACATTCTCGGTCAAGATCCCCTCGTCGTTCAAAACGGCGCAGGATGTCTACGACCTGCCGGTCAAGGTCAATGGCGACCGGGTCGTGACCATGGGCGAGCTGGCGCAGATCAACTACACTTTCGAAGACCGCGAAGGCACCGCAAGGTTTAACAGCGAATCCACCGTCGCCTTGCAAGTGGTCAAGCGCAAGGGCTTCAACCTGATCGACACGGTCGAGGACGTCAAAAAGACCATTGCCACAGCTCAGGCGAAATGGCCCGACCAGATGCGCGCCACGATCGAACTGGGCACCTCGAACGATCAGAGCCGCATCGTTGGCTCGATGGTCAGCCAGCTTGAAGGCTCGGTCCTGACGGCGATTGCGCTGGTGATGATCGTCGTTCTGGCCTCGCTGGGCACGCGGGCGGCGCTGTTGGTGGGGTTTGCGATCCCGACCTCATTCCTGCTGTGTTTTGCCTTCCTTGCCGTTATGGGCGTCAGTATTTCCAACATCGTGATGTTTGGCTTGATCCTTGCGGTGGGGATGCTAGTCGATGGCGCGATCGTTGTGGTGGAATATGCTGACAAGCGCATCAAAGATGGCGTCGGGCCCATGCATGCCTATGTCGAGGCGGCGCAACGCATGTTCTGGCCTATCGTGTCGTCTACTGCGACCACACTCTGTGCCTTCCTGCCCATGCTGTTCTGGCCCGGCGTACCGGGTGAGTTCATGGGCATGCTGCCGGTCACGCTGATCTTTGTTCTGTCTGCCTCACTGATCGTTGCGCTGATCTACCTACCCGTGATGGGCGGCGTGTCTGGCCGTCTGAGCCGTGTGTTTGACCATGCCGCAGATTGGCTGCGTGCCCGTTTGTCATGGCGCGCACGTGTCGCGCTTGTACCGCCTGCACTGCTGCTAATCTTTATGGGGGCCATGCAGGTCCTGAACCCGGCCTATCTGATGCCTGCTGGCAGCTCGGGCGGTTTGGTATTCGGGGCCATCCTGTTCACGCTGGGGGCGTTTGCCGGCTCTGTCACGCTCAGCGCCGCTCGGATTGAACGCGCGCCGGACCCGCATGTGCACACCGCCCGCGAACACACTCGCTTTGGCCATGTGATCAAGTTTCTAGTCGGCAATCCGATCATGCCGGTGGTGTCGATTCTTGTCGTAAGTGCCGCTGTTGTCATGGTCATGATCGCCTATGGCAACAACAATCGCGGGGTCGAGTTCTTTGTCGAAAACGAACCCGAACAAGCCACTGCCTATGTGCGCGCCCGTGGCAACATATCCCTGGCTGAAATGGACCAGATGGTTCTAGATGCCGAACGGATCATCGGATCGCACCCCGCTGTGGTCAATGTGTTCTCTTTCGCTGGAGAAGGTGGCCTGACGCAGAACAATGGCGGCGCGCAGGCCCCCGCTGACACCGTGGGCCGCGTTCAGTTCGAGATCATCCCATGGGAGGATCGCCCAACCATTTCCGAGCCAATCCTGTTTGGTCTGCTGGACCGTCAGACCATCGCGCCAGAGTTTGACGGCGATGTCGTTCTGGACGAGTTGAATGCCGAACTGGCTACTATTCCCGGCATCGTGGTCGAGATTCTGCCGCTGGAACAGGGCCCGGCCTCGGCCAAGCCGGTACACCTGCGCCTGAAGGGCGACAGTTGGCCTGAGCTGACTGCTGCCACGCAAACCGCACGCGGAGTGTTTGACGAAACGCCGGGGCTGATCAAGATCGAAGACACCCTGCCCCTGCCCGGTATCGACTGGCAGATCGACGTGGACGTTGCCAAAGCGGGCCGGTTTGGCGCGGATGTGGCAACCGTCGGTGCCATGGTTCAGCTTGTGACCCGCGGCCTACTGCTGGGCGAAATGCGCCCCGACACGGTCGATGAAGAGATCGAAATTCGCGTCCGACTGCCCGAAGATGACCGCGTGCTGTCAACGTTGGATACCTTGAAAGTGCGCACAGCGGACGGTCTGGTGCCCCTGTCTAACTTTGTGACCCGCCAACCTGTCGCCAAACTGGCCGAGATCAATCGCGTCGACCAGCAGCGTTACTATGATGTGAAGGCGGATGTGGAACCGGGTTTGGTCGATATGGTCGCCATGTCGACCGACAGCGAAGGACAGAGCATCGAAGACAAGCGTCTTGCCTTGGTTCGCGAGGTTCTGGACGGTGCGTCCTCGTCACTCGGAACGTTCGAAGGGGGCAATGGAAAGACCTATGAGGTCGTGCAACTAACCGGCGCTGCGGATATGCAAGAGTTGCTGTCCCAGGCTGAAACCGCGACCTACCGGCCCGTGACACCGAACGAGCGCATCGCGCTGCTGACCGAGTGGCTGGATAGCGATCCGTTTGGTCCCGCGATTGCTTGGGAATGGACCGGAGATCAGGAAGAACAGGCCGAATCCGGAGCCTTTCTGGCGAATGCCTTCCTGGGGGCGCTGGGGTTAATGTTTGTGATCCTGCTGGCGCAGTTCAACTCGCTCTATAACTCGGTGCTGGTGCTGCTGGCGGTGGTCCTGTCGACCACCGGGGTGCTGATCGGCATGATGGTGATGCAACAGCCCTTCTCGATCATTATGACCGGGACGGGCATCGTGGCTCTGGCCGGGATTGTGGTGAACAACAATATCGTTCTGATCGACACCTATCAGGAATACAGCAGCTATATGCCCCGGATCGAGGCGATCATACGCACCGCCGAATCCCGTATCCGCCCGGTCTTGCTGACCACGCTGACCACCATGGCCGGTCTGACGCCGATGATGTTCGGCCTGTCGCTGGATTTCATCAACGGTGGCTACTCGATCGACAGCCCGACTGCGCTGTGGTGGAAACAGTTGGCCACCGCCGTCGTGTTCGGGCTGGGCATTGCAACGGTGCTGACGCTGATCGTAACGCCCTCGATGCTGGCGCTGCGCGTCTGGGTCACGACCTACGCCCTGTGGCTAAGCCGGTTGCTGATGCGCGTCACGGCGGGTGAGAACAGCCCGCTTGCGCAAGAGGTCGCGATCCGGCGTGCTGCCCGTAAGGCGCAAGCGTCCGAAATGGTTTGGGATGATTCAACGGCAGATGACCGCGATCAGAAACCGGGTCATCCGCCTGGTCCACCGCTGAAAGCTGCCGAATAGAACTGGGTCAACCGCCGGAAAGCCCTTATAACCGGGTCCAGGACTGGTGCGCGCAGATATGATGCTCGCACCCTTTGACCTTGAGCGTATCGCCCTGCAAGGTCATCTGCGGTACCGCGTCCACATTGATCAACGGCACCCAGAACTCACCGCCGCCATAGCTACCTCCGCCTTGGCTGGACACGTCCCAGAACAGCTTTTTGCCAATATAGGGCGTCTGCACCTCTTTCCCCGAGGAATCATAGGCCGACAGAATCTGACCGCAGAATTTGTCGCCGCACGCAGTGATCTTGATATGCGAGGTTAGGTTCTTGCGGTCCGGTTCAGTCTTCCACACTCCGACAATCGGATCATCTGACGCGAGCGCTGGCATCGCGCTCAGAACAATTGCGGCAACTGCCAGTTTCAAAGCAATACGCATCACCAGACCTCTAACCATTGGGGGCAGTATAACAGGTTATGCAGCTTGGGCATCCGATTGCTGACGGCTCCACAACTGGGCGTAGCGGCCCTGACGTTCCAGCAGCTCGTCATGGGTGCCCTGCTCCAGAATCTCACCTTGTTCCAGCACCACGATCCGGTCCGCTTCGGCGATGGTACTCAGACGGTGGGCGATGGTCAGAACCGTGCGCCCTTCGCCCGCGCGGGCTAGCGCATCTTTGATGTCCTGCTCGGTGTCTGTATCCAGCGCCGAGGTCGCCTCGTCCAGCAACAGGATCGGCGGGTTCTTGAGCAAAGTACGTGCGATCCCGACGCGCTGCTTTTCTCCGCCCGACAGCTTCAGGCCACGTTCGCCGACCTTCGTGTCATAGCCTTCGGGCAGGGTCACGATGAAGTCGTGAATCTGCGCAGCCCTTGCGGCGGCCTCAACATCCTCTTGCGTGGCGCCATCGCGGCCATAGGCGATGTTGTAGCGGATCGTGTCGTTGAACAGGACGGTGTCCTGCGGCACCACGCCGATCGCAGAATGCAGGCTGGTTTGCGAGACATCCCGTACATCCTGCCCGTCAATCTTCAGCGCCCCACCTGTCACGTCATAGAAGCGGAACAACAACCGTCCAATGGTGGATTTGCCCGAACCTGTCGCCCCAACGATAGCCACCGTCTGCCCCGCCGGTACGGTCAGCGACACACCCTTCAGGATTTCCCGGTCTGCGTCATAGCCAAAGCGCACATCCTGCAACGTCACCTCGCCACCCGTCACCTTTAGCGCGGGCGCATTGGGCTTATCCGTCACCTCGGCGGGTTGTTCCAGCAGATCGAACATCTGCCCCATATCGACCAGAGCCTGCCGGATCTCACGATAGACCGTGCCCAAAAAGTTCAGCGGCACGGTGATTTGGATCATGTAGGCGTTGACCATGACGAAATCACCCACCGTCAGCGCTCCATTCTGCACGCCGATTGCGGCCAAAACCATGACCCCGATCAGCCCGCAAGTGATCAAGAACGACTGTCCGAAATTCAAAAAAGCCAGCGAATACGCCGTCTTGAGCGCTGCCCCCGCATAGGCCTTCATAGACACATCATAGCGTTCAGCTTCGCGCGTTTCGGCGTTGAAATATTTGACGGTTTCGAAGTTCAGCAGGCTGTCTATGGCACGTTGATTGGCCTCGGTGTCCTGATCGTTCATCTCCCGGCGCAGTTTCACCCGCCATTCGGTCACGGCAAAGGTGAACCAGATGTAAAGCGCGATGGTGACGGCTACCACCACCAGATACCACACGTCGAACAGCCACATCAGAATGATCGCGACCAGCAACAGTTCGAGTATCAACGGCCCGATGGAGAACAGCAGGAACCGCAAAAGAAACTCGACACCTTTCACACCGCGCTCGATGATGCGGCTAAGGCCGCCGGTGCGGCGGGTCACGTGATAGCGCATCGAGAGTTGGTGTATGTGCTGGAAGGTCTCTAGCGCCAAGGCTCGCAGGGCGCGTTGACCCACGGGTGCAAAGGCCGCGTCGCGCAGCTGCTGAAAGCCAACATTCATCATGCGTGCGATGCCATAGGCAATGGTCAGTCCGACGGCCCCCAACGCCAGCGGCGGCACGCCGTCTCCGGCCAGGCTGTCCACCGCATCGCGATAAAGGATGGGTGTGCACACCGCGATCACCTTGGCCAGCACCAGCATTGCCATGGCGATCACAACACGCCGTTTCACCCAAGGCTCATCATCCGGCCAAAGGTAGGGCGCGACCTTGCGGATCGTGCGCCAACCCGACCGTCGCTCGTCGGTTTCAGGCATATCTGCGGATTGCATAGGGGCTGCTCGTCTCATCACGTACCAGAACTGCGGTCAGAGATTGGCCCCTGACCCAAGAGGGCCAGAGGTACAGGATTATTCAGGAATGGTGAAGACCTGCCCCGGATAGATCAGATCGGGGTCTCGGATGGCGCTGCGGTTGGCCTCAAACACGCGCACAAACAACAGACCGTCACCATAACGTTCCCTCGATATCGCCCAGAGCGTATCACCCTCTTGCACGGTAACGGACCGGATAGCCGGGGCCGCAGCCGCGGCTGCGGCCGCGTTGGACGCCTCGGCCGCGCGCAGAACCTCCAGCGGTTCGCGTTTGAACGGCGTCTCCAGCCGGCTGACAACGGTGCCGTCAGAGCCCACCTCATCCACGCGCAGAGTATAGACGCCGGGATCGACATCCTCCAGCTCACTGCGCCATTTGCCGTCATCGGCAGGCGGCAGGTCATCCACCAACTTATTGTTGAGGTAAAGCCGAACGACCGAGCCATCCGGCACACGCCCGGTCAGCTCCACATCTCCAGTGTCGGAATACCCAATCGTATCCAGTGCCACCTGATCCGCGTCTTCCTGAGGTGTTGCAGGCTGCACCAGCTCGACCCCATCTTGACCTGAACGCAGGATTGCAACCTGCTGTTCCGGTTCCTCTTTTTTGGGCTCTGGTTCCACTGCGGCGGTTTGCTCATCCGCCGCTGGTTCTTCCGGAACTTCAGCAGCCTGTTCTTCCTCGGACGCAGTGTTCTCGGCAATCTGTGTGCCTTCATCCGCCGGTGGCGCATCGTCTTCCTGCACCGTCGCCGGGGGTTCATCCTGGACCGGTTCAGCCTCCACCACAGGTTTGGGCAAGGCTGCGATCAGGTAGTCATCCGAGCGCACGGGCTGATCCTGCCCATCGGTTTCAAGCGTCAAACCACGCGCCGCACTGGAAAACGGGATCAGGACGAATTCGGCAAACTGCCCGCTGCGATCCACGGTGAAACTGTGCACCGTTTCACCATCCAGCAGCACTCGCACCACCGAGCCCGGCTCGGCATTGCCCGACAGCACCGCGTTACCGTCGGGCTCGACAAAGATCTGATCAAGGCTGGGCGGGATTGTCTCAGGCGCGGCCTCGGCCACGTCTTCCGGTGCTGGCTCAGCCTCAGCCGGCGCAGCATCCTCAGCCACTTCCGGTTCTGACGGTGCGGTCGTCTCGGGCTGCGTTGAAGCAACGGGTTCTTCGGACGCAGCCGGTTCCTCCACCGCGGCCGGCGTTTGCGCGCTTTCGGTCGGCGCGGGCTGTTCGGGGTTGGCTTCTGCTTGTGGCGCAGGGTCTTCGGCCACAGGATCGAACGCGCCGGACAGATAGGCCCCGCCCGCCCCGATCAAAACCACTATTCCGGCGATCACCCCCCAGGTGAAAGTACCGGAGCTTTCGCGTCCAGACTGATCGTCCATTCTTTTCCTTCCACTCCGCAGCGCAAATGCTTTGACTTCCACGCATTCTGCCTGACGGTTGAGCCAATCTATCAATCTCGCTATCAGGGGTCAAAACCCCAGATACAACCCCGGAGAGCCTATATAATGACCCAGAAATCTGTCTGTGTGTATTGCGGGTCACGCAATGGTATTAATGCGGCTTATGCGCAGGCTGCACACCGGTTCGGACAGTTGCTGGCACAAGAAGGCTGGCGACTGGTCTATGGCGCCGGAGATGTAGGTCTGATGGGCGAGGTTGCCCGCGCCACGCAGGACGCTGGTGGCGACACGTTCGGCGTCATCCCCGTGCACCTGCTGCAACGCGAGGTTGGCAAGACCGATCTGACCCGCTTTGTCGTGACCGAAACGATGCACGAGCGCAAAAAGGTCATGATCATGAACGCGGATGCGGTCGTTGTGCTGCCCGGCGGCCCTGGCTCGCTTGACGAGCTGTTCGAGGCGCTGACATGGCGGCAGTTGGGCCTGCATGACAAACCCATTCTGGTGATAAATGTGGATGGCTACTGGGACGCGCTGCACGATCTTGTGCAGCAGGTCATAGGTCAGGGCTTTGCTGATGCATCGCTGGGTGTTTTCATCACATGGGTCGATGGGCCGGATGCAGCCATGACAAATCTGCGGCATTTGTTGGACCCCAGCAAAGGGTAAGCAGGCGACCACGTCACCTGCTTTCAAAACTCCGCTTAAGTCGCTGGTTTCAAACGATTGATCAGCACCTGTTCGACCTTGTGGAGCGGATGATTTGTCAACGTCTTGTCGACCTCGGCGACCACTTTACTCAGCACCTCTCCATGAAGGCGACGGCGCAACAGGCCCAGAACATGCGGACTGGCGACCAAAACAAGGCGTTTATACGCGCCTTTCAGCCCCTTGCGGTTCAACAGATTGGCCACATCCTGCACGAACAGGGATTTCGCATGCGCTTTCCACTTGGGTTCTTCAACGGCAGATTTCTGGTTCGGACCCGAATCCGCCCGCCGTCCCGCCCGGTCCGAGGGCTTGCTGCTGGCCCCATCGGTTTCTTCAACGGAGACAACCATCAGATTGGGGTCTTCGGCATCGGTGATATTCTCCATGAACAAAGCCTTTTCGCCATCTGCGATGACAATCCAAGTTCCCTGTGAAAGTGCAACCATCGTTTTCTCCTGCTATGGTTTTATGTGACCATCCCTTGTTCAACAGACATAGGCATCCCGTTGCGTACCAACGGTTTTTCGGCACGCTGCTTAAGTGTTTTTAGTAGATTGGCGGTTCTCTCCCTCCGCTCTATATAGCTAGGGACTAGAGCGGCCCGTACAATACGCATTCAGATTAATTCGAATTTATCGGCGGGAAATTACCGGTCAGCAAGAGAGCAGACGTCAAACAAATCCAAATGCTAAAACGTGAGCCGAAAAACAGATTGCGCAGCATGTTGTCTGGAAATCATTGTTCACATTGCGCGCATCTCTGTCAGTCGAGGAAAGCCTTAAGCCCACATTCTCAAATTTCCAAAGACTATTTCTGAACTTTGACAGGTACGTGAAACCCTCAAGCTCCGGCCGTCCGAAATCAATGCCGGTAGACGCAATCACACCGATGCTATACCGTTAGCCGAAGGCAGATCAGGCAGAAGCAATTCCTTTCCATCTTCGAAGGAAATACAATGCCGCGAAAACCACCGAAAAACGATAGCGAAAGCTCTGTAGTTGACTTAGGCGTGCTTGCGTCAAAAAAGAATTTCGATAGCTTTATAGATCACCTTTTCACTGAAGAGGAGAATGTTCCTCACTTCGATTTTTTTTCCGCCAAGGGAAAACAGGCTCCGGTTCATGTTATTGGCAGCGATGTCAGCGAGGATGTTATTCTCACTGACTTGGACGATGTCGCCGAAATGGGTGGCGGGAACGACGTGGTCGTCGGACTGTATGGGAATGACACGATCTCGGGCGGTGATGGTGGCGACTATTTGTTCGGAGATACGGATTGGGCAGTTGGTTCTGGCCAGAGCTCTGACGATATTCTGAACGGCGGAGCAGACGATGACCTGATCGTTGGCGACGCTCCGAACCTATACGGAGACACTGTCGGAGGGAACGATATCATTATCGGAGGGGCTGGAAACGACGACCTCTGGGGAGATGGTTCTCTCTTTGACGAGGCCGTGGGAGGAGCCGATAGTTTCGTTTTTAACCCGAATAGTGGGCTAGATACCGTCCATGACTTTGAAGTGGGTAAAGATAAACTGGACATTTCCGGCTATGGTATTGCCGAGACAGACTTCTTGTCGCTGAATATTCAAGAGATAGACGGTAACACGATCATCGACCTTGATGGCACTGCTTTAGACTTAGACGAAATTACACTGCTGGGAGTAGTCGGAATAAGTGCTGACGATTTCGTATTTGCCTAGTGTGGAAGATCGTTTGAACCACCATTGATGCAGTCATTCGCGGCGCTTGATCCAAACGTCTTCTTTGGGCTCAAACAGTCATCGAAAGAACTGCTGCGGCAACCCCTATAACCTTAAGCAGTTGTCACGTAACGAAAAAGGCCTACTCACTTACGCAAGCAGGCCTTTCAAAACGTATAACCGATGAGCCGATTACATCCGCGAGGCGACGTTTTCCCAGTTGACCAGATTGTCCAGGAAGTTGGTCAGGTAGGCCGGACGCTTATTGCGGAAGTCGATGTAGTAGGAGTGCTCCCAAACGTCGCAACCCAGCAGCGCGGTCTGGCCAAAGCACAGCGGGTTCACGCCGTTTTCGGTCTTGGTGACAGCCAGCGAGCCGTCAGCGTTCTTGACCAGCCATGCCCAGCCCGAGCCGAACTGACCGGCACCTGCCGCGCTGAATTGCGATTTGAATTCGTCGACCGAGCCAAAGCTCTCAACCAAAGCCTTCTCCAGCTCGCCGGGCATGGCATTGTCGCCGGGGCCCATCATCTCCCAAAACTGGTTGTGGTTCCACAACTGGCTGATGTTGTTGAAGATACCATTCTGGGCGACAGCATTTGCGTCATAGGTGCCCACGATGATCTCTTCCAGCGACTTGCCGTCCCATTCGGTGCCAGCGATCAGCTTGTTGCCGTTGTCGACATAGGCCTTGTGGTGCAGGTCGTGGTGATATTCCAATGTTTCCGCGGACATGCCCTTGGCTGCCAGTGCGTCATGTGCATAAGGAAGATCAGGAAGTTCAAAAGCCATCTCGGCCCCCTGTTGAAATGATTGTTGCGGTTCCAAAGGTTAAATGCTTTGGCAACGGCCATAGGTCAAGGGCAGAGATCACAAAACCGAAAGGTCCGCGATGCTTACACAGGCGCGCAAGATGTTTTACCGCGCCCGCGGGTACTATGCTGGGTCCCTGAATGGTGAAGCGTTTCACCTGGATCCCTATCACTCGAAATTCTGGCGCAAGGCAACTGCAGGAAAGTGGGAGCCAGAGACATTCGCGGTTCTGGATGAGCACCTTTCACCCGACCGCGACTATCTGGATATCGGTGCGTGGATCGGGCCAACGGTTCTGTATGGCGCACGCCGTGCACGGCAGGTCTGGTGTTTCGAGCCTGATCCCACGGCGTTCCGCTATCTGGCGTGGAACCTGGATCTGAATGACATCCGCAATGTCTCGGCCTTTGGGGTGGCCTTGTCGGATCAGTTCGGCGTCGCCCGTATGGCATCAGTCCGGGGTGAGCCCGGCGATTCCACCAGCTCGCTGCTGCATGATGGCGCTCATGGTACTGACGCGCTGACCATCGCTTGGGATCAATTCCAGGCGGTGAATGACCTGTCCCAAGTGTCACTGGTCAAGATGGATATTGAGGGCGCCGAATTCACCGTGCTGCCCAGCCTGATATCATTTCTGGAGGAACACCGTCCGGCCCTGTACCTGTCGACCCACGCGCCTTTGTTGCCAGAGGAGCAGCGCGCCGACAGGATGGCAGCACTGGCGCAACTCTTGTCATTCTATAAGTCCTGCAAGGATGCGACCGGGGCCGAGGTCGGATTGCAGTCCTTTACCTCAGCCCCTGCCCTGACCGGTTTCCAAACATTCCTTCTGAACGGCTAAATGCCGATCTGACGTTCCTTCGTTCAATACAGGTTCGGACTGGGAACCGGTTTACACCGTCCGACACCACTGGGGCGGTTTACAACGTCCACCATTGGAAACCGGGCTGTCATGTCAAACTTGTTTGTCTTCGGGTCCAGACGCGCCATGTAGGACACCCGAAGCTTTTGGGTCGTGCTGGTCGACAGCGTCACTTTCCATTGCATCTGATACTGGTCTTTTCGGTTGACCTTGAATTTTGTGTCCATCGGTTTTTCATCCGACCAGCCTTTGTATTCGTTGTACGAGGCAATCGCCCCATCGTAGGCGCGCGCGCGCTTGTTGTCGGCATCCACGCTCAGCAATACCCGAGGGGGAATCCAGCCCTGCGCTTCCATGCTATGCAATTCACAGTCATAGTTTACAATTTCCGCCTGAGCCATTGTTCCGGCGATAGAAAATGCCAGCGCGACGAGTGCAACTTTCATCTATGTTTTTCCTTCATTTGGTTAATTTGGTGTAGGAACTGCTCTGCAATTCCCCTCTGCGAAACCGGTACGTGAAAATACAGCAAGGTAGGATTCCGACCGGGCTGTCGCTTTCATATTTTTGCGATCCAAGAAAACCGCGAACTCCTGATCCTTCAGATCAACAACGTCCGAGCGTGATGCACTGGAAGAAAGAGTGCGCCCTGTATCAGAATAGACATAGTCTTTTCCGGACCACGCGATTGACAGGTTTCGGACGCCGTCGCGCTTGATGCGGGCGTGCCCTGGCAGTGTATCGACATTTGGCAGCTGCACCTCGTGAAGATAGGCAGACCGGCCATATTCATCGACTGAAAAGACAAGATGCTGAGGCGTAGGGCTGCCGACAATACCCGGACCGAAATCGCACTCGAACGTCTCTTTGAAAGTTTGAGAGAGTGAAGCGACCGGGATGATGGATAAAGCACCTATGAGAGCAATTGCGCTCGAATTTGGCCTCACTTGCCAACCCTTTCGCTATTCAACTTGAAAACTCAATCTCAACGCAGGTCCCGTTCGCATTGCCATCATGGGACGTCTGTACATTGGATCTTGAACTCGCAATTGCGCGCATAGTCTGGCGATTCAAAAAGATTGAAAATTCTTGACGCCCAATATCCAGAACTTTGGTTCTGGGGTCGCCAACCCTGGTACGACGACCGTTTTCGGAAAACGTATACGGCTCGCCGAACCAACTGAATGAAAGTAGACGATAGCTGGTTCTGTTGATCGAAGCCCAGGTTTTCGGAGTATTGATTCCCTGCATTTCAACTTCGTGGAGCACAACGGAACGTTGACTTTCATCAACTGAAAAAACGACTCGCGTTGGTGTTGGACGGTTTACAAGGCCTTTACCGAAGACACATTCAAACGATTCTGCATATGTCTCGGAAGCGGCAAAGTTTGGCAGGCTCAGACCGGCAATGAAGCCATACACAAATAATTTTGAAATTCTCATTACCGACGTCACTATTAATATTTCGTCTATTGCTACCGCATAGGTCAGGCACCCGCAATGGGGGAAAAGAACGCAGCACGACACGACAATAAATTGTGCTGCAAAGTAGGCTTTACCGACTAATTGGGCGCTCAAAAAGAAAGGCCACCAGTACAAGACATGGTGGCCCTACTTCAAAACGATAAAGGTTCAGATTCAGTAGATCCCGACCTCGCTGCCCGGTTGTGCGGCCACTTTAAGCAAGTTGAACGCGTAATCCGCAGCCGAACGGAAACAGACGACGCGGAAGGTCTCGGCGTCGTCCATCCAGAACGCCCCGGCGATCTGTGCAAGGCGCGAGCGGCGGATTTGACCGGGTTGGAAGGCCTCGGCCGACAGCTCAACCGGGGCGATCTTGCCCAGAACCTCGCGGGCACTGGTGCCCGAGACACGGAACACAGCCCGCGCGTCCGACACGTTTACAGCCAACGAATGGGTGCCGCTTAGTGTCTTGGTCATGGCCGCCAGCTTGGCGTCGACTTCGGCATAGGGCACCAGCACTAGCAATTCGTCCGAGGACATCCAGCACACGCCGGACTCACCTTCCACGAAAGCTTCGCGCTGACCGGGCATTTTTTGCCCGGTTGCGTCTTTGACGGCCTTCGCCAGCGCCTTATCGGACAGATCGCCGCGCAGCGTGATCATGCCTTGCAGGCCGCATTCTTCGACTTTGGCGATGCCCTCAAAGCTGGCGTGGTTCAGTGCGCTGATGGGTTCAGACATTCTGCTTCTCCCCGTCCTTGTCGAAGAAGATCGGGTCCACGATCTTCGCTTTGTAGATTTTTCCGTCGGTGCCCGGGAACTCGACAATCTCGCCCATCCGGTCAGGGCCGTGCTTGATCAGGCCCATGGCGATGCCTTTGCCCAGATTGGCCGAGTAATAGGTCGAGGTCACGCGCCCGATCATGTTGCGCTGACCGTTGGCATTGACGCCTTCGCCCACCGCATAGGCACCATCGGGAAGGACAGAACCATCCACAGTCTCAAGCCCGACCAGTTTCCAGCGGTCCGGATCGGCCATGTGGCTGCGTGTATGAGCGCGCTTGCCCAGATAGTCCTCTTTCTTTTTCGACAGCGCCCAGTGTAGCCCCAGATCTTGCGGGATCACGGTGCCGTCTGTCTCGTCTCCGATCATGATAAAGCCCTTTTCGGCCCGCAGGATGTGCAGACATTCGGTGCCGTAGGGCATCACGCCGAACTCTTTGCCTGCGTCCATCAAAGCGTCCCAGAAGGCCTGACCCTGAGATGCGGGAACCGCGATCTCGTAGGACAGCTCGCCCGAGAACGAGATGCGATAGGCACGTGCGTCGAACTCACCAATCTTGCCGTCGCGCCATTCCATGAATGGCAGCGCCTCTTTCGACAGATCCATGCCGCCGCCCGCCTGTGCGTTCAGCTTGTCCAGCACCTTACGAGCGTTGGGGCCGACAACGGCGACCTGCGCGTATTGCTCGGTCACGTTGGCGACGTAGACTTTCCAGTCCCACCATTCGGTCTGCAGCCACTCTTCCATGTGACCATGGATACGCTCGGCACCGCCGGTGGTGGTGTGGCACAGCCATGTGTCCTCATCGATGCGGGCCACAACGCCGTCGTCGATCAGGAAGCCGTTTTCCGAACACATCAGGCCATAGCGGCATTTGCCGACCTTCAGAGTGGACATCATGTTGGTGTAGAGCATGTCCAGAAACTTGCCCGCATCGGGGCCCTTGACGATCAGCTTACCCAACGTCGACGCATCCAGCAGGCCGAGGTTTTCGCGGGTGTTCTTCACCTCGCGATTGACAGCGTCGTGCACAGATTCACCGGGACGGACATAGGCATAGGTCCGGCGCCAATGGCCGACCGGCTCCCAATCAGCGCCGTTCTTGTCGTGCCAATCATGCATCGGAGTCTGGCGGATCGGCTGGAACACCTCACCGCGCGCTTCGCCGCCGATCGACGCCAGCGAGATGGGCGTATAGGGTGGGCGGAAGGTTGTGGTACCAACCTTCGGGATTTCGGAATCCAGCGCATCAGCAAGGATCGCCAAGCCGTTGATGTTGCTCAACTTACCCTGATCAGTTGCCATGCCCAGCGTTGTGTAACGCTTGGTGTGCTCAACGCTTTCGTAACCCTCGCGCGCGGCCAATTGTACGTCGGATACTTTGACGTCGTTCTGGAAATCCAGCCAAGACTTCATCCGCAAACCGATCTCGGCATTGGCGGGCATCAACCAAACCGCCGCCATCGGAGCCTCAGCCGTGGTCTCACCGACCGGAGCCTTGGTGCGTTTCGCTGTGAAACCAGCCGCCTTGGCCGCTGCTTTTCCCGCTGCATCCGCGTCGGTCAGAACATCGCCCAGCGCCAGCGGACCATTCGACGAGCCCGCGGCCAGCACGAACCCTTCACCATCAGCGCCCAGAGGAGGCCGCGACGGGTCAGGCCGGAAATGCGCCTGCGCCTCATCCCAGATCAGTTTGCCGCCGCAATGCGACCACATATGCACGACCGGAGACCAGCCGCCCGACATGGCGACCGCGTCGCACTCGACCTCTTCGCGTGCACCGCCGATGCCTTCCTGATTGCACAGTTCGACCTTTTTGACGCGTTTGCCGCCCTTGACCTTGGCAATGGCTTTGCCCGGATCGACCTGAATGCCAAGCTGGCGCGCCTCATCGGCCAGCGGTCCGGCTGTCGTGCGCGCATCCACGATACGCAGAACCTCGACACCGGCCTGTTTCAGGATGATCGCAGTGCGATAGGCGTCATCATTGTTGGTCGCAACGATTACGCGGTCGCCGGGGGTCACGCCCCAGTTCACCACATAGTCGCGCATGGCCGAGGCCAGCATCACGCCCGGCACATCGTTGCCCGCAAAGGACAGCGGACGCTCGATCGCGCCGGTGGCAGTTACAACCTGTTTGGCGCGGATGCGCCACAGCCGGTGACGTGGGCCCTGAGTGCCCGGCTTGTGGTCGGTCAAACGCTCATATCCCAGCACGTAACCGTGGTCATAAACCCCGGCCCCCATGCAACGATTGCGCATCGTGACGTTGTCCATTGCTTCGAGTTCGGAAACCAATTGTTCCACGAACTTATCCACAGGCTCATTATTGATCGTACCACCGTCAACCGGAGCCCGGCCACCCCAATGGGCAGTCTGCTCGATCAGCATGACTTTGGCACCGGACGCGGCTGCCACTTTCGCAGCCTGAAGACCCGCTACACCGCCGCCGATTACCAGAACATCGGTGAAGTGGTAGAAGTGCTCGTACGTGTCCGCATCGCGGTTGTCCTTGTCAGGCGCTTTGCCAAGACCCGCGGACTGACGGATGAACGGCTCGTAGACGTGTTTCCAGAACGGCTTGGGATGAATGAACATCTTGTAGTAGAAGCCCGCCGGCAAGAAGCGCGACAGGTGGGTGTTGATCGACCCGATGTCAAACTCGAGGTTCGGCCAGTGGTTCTGCGAGATCGACGTCAAGCCATTGAACAGCTCGGTCGTGGTTGCGCGCTGGTTCGGCTCGAACCGGTTGCCCTGCCCCAGACCGACCAGAGCGTTCGGCTCTTCCGCGCCGCTGGCGACAACGCCGCGCGGACGGTGATATTTGAACGATCGGCCCATCATCATTTGATCATTGGCCAGCAGGGCCGAGGCCAGCGTGTCGCCCTCATAGCCCTGCATTGAGGTGCCGTTGAAACTGAATGTAACCTGTTTCGACCGGTCGATCAGCCGGCCTTGATTTGCGAGACGGGTGCTCATGTTGCGGACCTTTCGCAGGCGGAATTACGGGTGGCTGGGCGGATCATTCGAACTCTCTCCAGGTCCAGCCGGGGCGCTTGGCGGTGATCGCCTCGCGGATTTCTTGCGGTGGCTCGGTGGTCTGAGCGGAATAGGTACCGAAGACTTCGAGCGTGTCGGTCGCACGCGCCGCGTGGAACCACTTTCCGCAACCATTGGCGTGGCGCCAGCGTTCGAAGTGAACGCCTTTGGGGTTTTCACGCATGAACAGGTAGTCGTGGAACTCATCATCCGACGAGCCGGGGCCATAGCGCTTGAGATGCGCCTCGCCGCCAGCGGCCAGTTCGGTTTCTTCGGCATCGACGCCGCAATATGGGCAATTCAGGATCAGCATCTGGTCATCCTTTCGGCAGCAGGTACACGGCAGTGTCCTGCGAAATCAGCGTGTCGGGCGCGTAAGATTTTTCGACGAAAAATCTCATCAGTGCGCCACCCCGGCGGCGACGCTTTCGTCGATGAAGCGGCCCTCTTTAAAACGGTCCATCGTGAAGGCTTCGGTCAGCGGCGAATGACCCGTGGCCATCAGCTGCGCCATACCCCAGCCCGAGCCCGGAATGGCCTTGAAGCCGCCCGTGCCCCAACCAGCGTTGATAAAGCATCCACCCAGAGGCGTTTTCGACAGGATGGGTGAGCGGTCGCCGGTCATGTCCACAATACCGCCCCACTGGCGCAACATCTTGAGGCGCGAGATCATCGGGAAGGTCTCGACCAGCGCCCGCACGGTTTCCTCGATATGATGGAACGAACCGCGCTGGGTGAAGTTGTTGTAAGCGTCAGTGCCGCCACCGATGACCATCTCACCCTTGTCGGATTGCGACATGTAGCCGTGCACAGTGTTGGCCATCACAACCACGTCCATGCAGGGTTTGATCGGCTCGGACACCAGCGCCTGCAGCGCCACGGCCTCAAGCGGCAAACGGAAGCCCGCCATCTCGGCCAACTGACCGGAATGGCCCGCGACCACAATGCCCAGCTTGTCACAGTCGATCGCGCCTTTGGTGGTGTCGACGCCCACAACGCGGCCATTTTCCTGACGCACGCCGGTGACTTCGCATTGCTGGATGATGTCCATTCCCATGGCCGAACAGGCACGGGCGTAACCCCAGGCCACCGCATCGTGACGCGCGGTACCACCGCGTTCCTGCCAAAGACCGCCCAAAACCGGATAACGCGGCCCGTCCAGATTGATGATCGGCACCAGCTCTTTGACGCGCTCGGGCGTGATCCACTCGGTCTTCACGCCTTGCAACGCGTTGGCATGGGCCGTGCGTTGATAACCGCGGATCTCATGCTGTGTCTGCGCCAACATGATTACGCCGCGCGGGCTGAACATGATATTGTAGTTCAGATCCTGGCTCAGATCCTCGTAGAGGCTGCGTGCCTTTTCGTACAACGCCGCCGACGGATCCTGCAAATAGTTCGACCGGATGATAGTCGTGTTCCGGCCCGTATTGCCGCCACCCAGCCAGCCTTTTTCGATCACGGCGACATTCTGAATGCCGTAATTCTTACCTAAGTAATACGCCGTAGCCAAACCATGACCACCGGCACCGACGATGATCACGTCGTATTTCTTCTTAGGCTCGGGCGAACGCCAAGCGCGTTCCCACCCGGTGTGATAGCGCAGCGCTTCACGCGCCACAGCAAAGGCTGAATAGTGTTTCATAAGCGAATCCATCCGGTTCGGTGATTGTGCGAAGGTATGCCGCGTAACGACATTATACCCCTGCCGTTCAACGCCGTAATATCGCACTATTGCGACATAGCGCCCAATATTGCGTGTTGTAATCGTCTCGCGGCCATTTGTCCCTTTTTTCTACGCGCCTGCGGGTCTAAGTCAGGGCAGCTATACTGGAGCTGTCATGACTTTCTGGGCCCTCTTGATCCTCACCGCGCTGCTGATTGCCGCGTTCCTTGGCTACGCGATGTTCAGGGGGCGTAAAAACCGTGAACCCGCCGCAGCCTACGACCTGCGTGTGTATCGCGAGCAACTGGCAGGTGTTGATCGCGATCTGGCGCGGGGCGTCGTCAGCGAAGCGGACGCAGAACGTGTGCGAACCGAAATCTCGCGCCGCATTCTGGCCGCTGACGCGCAGATGCAGGCGCAAACGGATCAGGATGGACCGCCGCTCTGGGCCAATGTCGTGGCAATCTCGGTCGTTGCTGCCGTTTTAGTAGGCGGCGGATTCTGGATGTATCGTCAGATGGGCGCGGCCGGACTACCGGATCAGCCACTGGAGCTGCGCAAGGAGATGGCCGAAGCCTTACGGGCCGACCGCCCCAGCCAGGCTCAGGTCGAGGCCGACCTACCCGCCGCTCCGCAGCCGCAACTGGACGAAAGCTACGCTGCCCTACTGGAGCAATTGCGTGAGACAGTCTCGGCACGCCCCGACGACCTGCAAGGCCATATCCTGCTGGCGCAACATGAGGCAAACGCAGGGAATTTCCGGGCTGCCTACGCCGCGCAGCAGCGGGTGATCGAACTTTCCGGTGACGCCGCTCCGGCGGATGCCTATTCGCATCTGGCCGAGATGATGATCCTGTCGGCAAATGGCTATGTCTCGCTCGAGGCGGAAGAGGCGTTGAAGCAGGCATTGCAGCGTGATCCGCGTCATGGCCCTGCAAACTACTATCTGGGGCAAATGATGGTTCAGGTCGGACGTCCTGACATCGGCTATCGCATCTGGATCGACGCCCTGCGCGTCGCCCCACCCGGCGCGCCTTGGGTCGAGGCCATCTACGCCCAGCTTGACGATCTGGCTTTCCGGGCAGGCGTGTTTAACCCGCCAAATATCCCGGCACCGTCCGGCCCTAGCCGTGAAGACATCGACGCCGCCGCGGCTTTGACGCCAGAGGAACGGCAAGAAATGATCCAAGGCATGGTCAACCAGCTGTCAGATCGTCTGGCCACCGAAGGCGGTCCGGTCGAGGATTGGGCGCAGCTTATTGCCGCTTTGGGGGTTCTGGGTGAAGGCCAGCGCGCGATTGATATCATGAAAGAAGCCGTGGACATCTTTGCAGGCGATACCGAGGCGCTGGAGCTGCTTGACGCAGCCGCGTTTCAGGCCGGAATTGCGCAATGATCCACGACGCGTTTGAAGATTTCGCATCAGCCCTAGCGCCTATGACGGCGCTGATGGGACTGGATCTGGGGGAAAAAACCATCGGGGTCGCGGTCTCGGACCGGATGCGCGGCGTGGCCAGCCCTCTGGAGACTGTTCGACGCAAGAAATTCACGCTCGATTCCGCACGCCTGCTAGAGCTGATTGCAGAACGTGAAATTGGCGGAGTTATTCTGGGCCTGCCGAAAAACATGGACGGATCCGAAGGCCCCCGGTGCCAGTCTACCCGCGCTTTTGCCCGCAATATGATGCGTCTGACCGATGTCCCCATCGGGTTCTGGGACGAACGCCTCAGCACTGTTGCGGCAGAAAAAGCACTGCTTGAGGCGGATACGACACGAAAACGTCGCGGACAGGTTATTGATCACGTCGCCGCCGGTTATATCTTGCAAGGAGCGCTGGACAGGCTGCGCTTTCTGTAAGGACGGATGACGCCTATGACAAACATGGTCTGGAAACGGAATGAGGTCGAAAGCCCTTGTGTCCAGATTTGCGTCGTGCACCCGACAGAGCGGATCTGCACCGGCTGCTATCGCACCATCGACGAGATCTCGCGCTGGTCCAAGATGGACAGTTCCGAACGTGCCGAGATCATGGAGTCCCTGCCCGACCGCAAGCCGCAGCTTGCAAAACGGCGGGGCGGACGGTCGGCGCGTCTGAACAAATCTTGACCCTACCTCCCCGGTTCCCGACCCCTGTGCCGCGCCTGCGCCGTTGCAGGTTGGTCTGAACTCCGAGGGGGTCAAGTTCGAAGACATTTTGTGAGTGAGTGGCAACCCACAACGGCGCGTTTCGGCATTTTTGTTGCCCCGCGTGGTCGACGGGGCAAACATTGGGACACTAGATTTTTTCTGACTGGTCAATCAAGAACAACATGTCGCCAAATGGGCTGACTTGGCGTCAATCCGCCGATCCTGACACTAGCCAGCGGCAAGCCAGGTCTTTGCGTTATCTATCTCTTCTGCCGGGAAAAACTGGGTACGCGCACCCAGCACATGGCTTGCGACGCGTTGCGCCAGATGTTGCCACGCCTTGTCGCCCACGATAGCCGCGCGATCCAGCCGTCCGATATGGCCTCTTGCAAGTCGGAAATGCGCAGCTAAAGCCGTAAGGCCCCGCCAGCCGTCAAAAGCGCTGAGGTCGATCAGCAGACGAAACCCGGTTTTGTCGCGCAGCAGATCGTCCAGATGCGCCCCGGCCTTTTGGTATTCGTCGGGGTCCAGCTTGCCCAACAGGCTGATCTGAACACAGGGTCCGCCCAAATCGGTCACATGGATCGAGCCCAGGGATTCGCGCAGCCACCGCCGCGCCTCTTCGATATCGGCCAGTTCGAAAACCTGCATTGGACAGGGCATGATCGGCGCGGCCAGACGAGTGCTGGTCTGCACCCACCCCTGATCAGCCACCACGGCGATCCGATCAAAGCCGCGCCAATGGCTGAGACCCAGCTTGGTATCCGACCATGCCGCCCCCAGGTCATAGCCCTTGAACTCGGGCTGAACGACGGCCATCATGCGCACGGTCTCATGCTCTGCCAGCGCCGCTTCGATCGCTGGAACAAGCGTTTCGCTGTAATCGGTGCTGGTGACTTCGCCGGACAGCTCGACTTCGATCTGAGCTCCGTCCGAACTTGTGTGAACCGTAATCATACCCCTAAACCTCCAAACCAAAACAATGGCGGCAGGTTACGGAGATTCGATCCACTCGGCCACACCCCCTGCGCATTCGGGGCGGAAATAGGCAATCATCCGACCGTCCGGCCCGGCATTTGCACCATCCGGCCACGGCGCGACCCCGTGCAGGCAGTGGCGATGCAGCAAATACGCCTCGCCAGGTTTGGCAGGCAGTTCGATACGCGGGCAGGTGTTGAACACCTCGCGTCGGGCGGTTTGGTAGATGTCGGTGATATCCACCTCGTGCAGCCTGTCGCGAGGGTGATCCTTCAGCGCTTCTGCAAAAGCGGTGCGCAGGATTTTGTGGCTGCCCTCCCACAGAACCATGGGTGAGGCATCAGCACTGGCATCGGTCAGCGGTATTCCCAATATCCACGCGTGCGGCTCATCCACGCGGCGGCGGCGGTCCGGTCCCGTCGGGCGCAGACCATCCACATGCGCCGCATCCCGATTGCGTCGATACCGCGCTGCGGCCTCATTCTCGCCCCGGCGCGGTTTGGGATAGCCGGGATAGATTATCGAGACCTGACCTTTGTGCAGCGGCAGCGTTCCGTACTGTTCGACAATAAATCTCATGGCCTGCCCGGACAGGATATCCGACTGCCCGACCCGTCCCTGCGCATCATTGTCCAGCGCATCGACGCCGATGAACCAAGTGCCCTCGCAATCCACCCATTGGGCATGGGCCGGATCCGCCACCGAGGCGCGCGCCTGTGGTAAAGCGTGCCGCACCCAGTCAGCCAAAACCGGATCATACGGAAACTTCACCCAGCCCCTCTCGTGGAAATCCATCAAAGCCCCACCGCCTTGCGCAGCATGTTCAGCGCGACCAATGTCAGAAAGACCGCAAAGACCCTTTTGAGTGGTTTCGGGTCCATCGCATGGGCCAGTTTTACGCCCCAAGGCGCCGTAATCATGGTCATTGCGACCACGATAGCGAAAGCAACCAGATTGACCGCGCCGATGGTCAGCGGCGGGCGGTGTTCGGGCGCGATGCCCAGAAACAGAAAGCCGATGACCGACGGCACGGCGATGATTACACCAAACCCGGCAGCCGTCGCGACGGCACGGTGAATTGGCGTGTTGAACAGGCTCATAAGCGGCACGCCGAAACTGCCCCCTCCGATGCCCATCAGGACCGACAGGAACCCAACGCCCGGAGACAGGACCGCACGCCGCACGCCCTTGGGCATCGCGTCACCTAGCCGCCATTCCGACTTGCCCAACCCCAAATAGGCCCCTATCACCATCCCAAGTACGCCGAACAGCGCCTGCAATGCCTCGGTTCGCAGGGCCGACGCCACCATCACGCCGAGGATTGCGCCCAGCGCGATGCCCGGCCCCCAGCCTTGCAGGATCGACCAATCCACCGCACCTTTCTTGTTATGGGCCAGAACCGAGCGGATTGACGTGACAATGATTGTGGCCAGCGAAGTTGCAAGACACAGCTGCATCAGTTGCGGACCGCCATAACCAAGCGTTTGAAACGCATAGAAAAAGGCCGGAACCAGAACGATCCCACCGCCAACGCCCAGCAATCCGGCCAACACGCCCGCGAACGCTCCGATCACAAGCAAAAGTGCCAGCATCTGAACCAGCAACATCGTCTCTGGCATCTTTCCCCCATCCCGACCCAAAGGCCGCGTTTTGAATTCTCACGCGTCAGTCAAAGGCGCAACGCGGTCGAGCGCCTGCAACATGACCTCAGGCCCTGCCCCGTCCTGCACGGCCCCTTCGGACAAGGCCCGTCGCCAGGCACGCGCGCCGGGACGTCCCGCGAACAGGCCCAGCATGTGGCGGGTGATCTGATGCAAACGCCCCCCCGCGGCAAGGTGTTGCTCGACATAAGGCACAATTTTTTGAACCGCATCGACCGGATCGGCGGCCCGCCCGGTCCCGTAGATCAGCGGGTCCGCCTCTGCCAGAATATCGGCGGGCTGGTGATAGGCAGCTCGGCCGATCATGACACCATCCAGCCCTTGATCCAGATGCTCTTGCGCCTGTTTCAGCGAGATGATGCCGCCATTGATCGACACATGCATATCGCTGAACTGCGTCTTCATCCGGTGCACCAAATCATAATCGAGCGGCGGGATATCGCGGTTTTCCTTGGGGCTGAGCCCCTGCAGCCACGCCTTGCGCGCATGAATGGTGACGCGTTCGCACCCTGCCGCTCGGATGGCCTGAAGAAAGGCGGGCAGAACCTGCTCCGGGTCTTGATCATCAACGCCGATCCGGCATTTGACCGTGACCTCGACATCGACCGCCTCGCGCATAGCGGCCACGCATTCGGCCACGCGGGCCGGGTCTTTCATCAGCACCGCGCCGAATGTGCCCGATTGCACGCGGTCCGACGGGCAGCCGCAGTTCAGATTGATCTCATCGTACCCGACCTCGCCCCCCAGACGCGCGGCTTTCGCCAGTTCGGCGGGGTCCGACCCACCCAGTTGAAGCGCTACGGGATGTTCCTGTGGGCTATAGTCCAACAGATGCAGCGCCCCGCCGCGTACCAAAGCGGGGGCCGTGACCATCTCGGTGTAAAGCAGGGTCTCGGCGCTCAGCAGACGGTGCAGATACCGGCAATGGCGGTCTGTCCAATCCATCATGGGGGCCACGCTCAGGCGCGCTGCATTTCGTATTTCGTTCGTCACCAGGTTCGCCTTACACGCTCAAGAAAGGCACCTTTACAAAACATTTGGTGCCGAATTGCCGATTCGAGTGCGGCACCCTTTATCACATACGCTCGAAACGAACAGCAGCAGGCGACGAAACGCGGCCGCATTCGATCAAGGCCGGTCAACAGGCGAAAAGCGCGTCAGTACTTTTCCGTATGGGTCACAGCGCGCCACCCCTTGGGCAAAGGGGCGCTCAGCAACTCATGCGCTCGGGTTTTCATGACAACCGACGCGGGGTCGCCGCCACGCAGTTGATCTGCCGCCTCAAACGCTGCAATCGCCTGCTCGAACCGTTTGGAGCGGTAATGTGCCAGCCCCTGTTCGTAGGCCACAATCCAGTCGTCAGAGGCGTCGCGCCCATCGCGCATGCCGATCAGTTCATAGACCACCAGCTCCTGATCCCGCCCAAAGAGGGTCAGTGTGTCCAGTTCTCGCACGACAATCGCATCGCCCGCCTCGTGCCGCGTTTCGGGGCCGATCAGGATCAAAGTGCCAAAAGACCGGTTCGCCCCTTCCAATCGGCTGGCCACATTCACCACATCACCGATGGCCGTATAGTTGAGCCGCTGCTCTGAGCCGATATTGCCCACCAGAGCTTCACCGCTGTTCAAACCGATGCGCACACGCAGGGGGTGCCCAGCGTCGTCCACGATACCGGCCTCATCGACAGCGGCGATCAGGTCCAACGCGGCGCGGCAAGCATTTTCGGCGTGATCGGCATCGGTACGCGGAGCGCCCCAGAACGCCATTACCGCATCCCCCATGAACTTGTCGATGGTGCCGTCATGGCGAGTAATCGCGGTAGATGCCGCGCTGAAAAACGGCTCCATCAATTGTACGATGCGCGGACCCAGCTTTTCGGACAGCCCAGTGAAGCCGGTCACATCGCAAAACAGGACTGAGATCCGTTTGATGTCCCCACCCGGTTGCGATTTGATGCCCTCGGCAACCAGCATGCGCACCAGATCGGTCGGGACATATTTGCGAAAAGCCGACAAACCGGCCGCCATGCTCGCAGTTGCAGCAGACAGATTGGCCAGTTCGGACAGCTTTGAGGGCCTGCGCGAGATCTCTTCGACGTCAAACCGTTCGATTTTGTTTAGGTCTTCGGCGATGCGCGCCAGCGGTTTGGCCACAATGCTGCGTGCCAGCCAGATCGTCGACCCGATGGCCAAAGTCACCACGACGATAAGAATATACAGCAGGTTGATCAGCGTCTTGTCGATGCCTGACAAGAACGCAGATTCCGGGATCACCGTGGCCACCCGCCAGCCATAAAACCCCAGCGGGGTCAGTGCGACCGCGTAGGGAACCCCGTCGATCACCACCCTCTGGTTCTGGCTGCCCGCCGCTTTGGCCTTGGAGCCGCCTAAAAGCTGTTCGCCCGAGATCATGGCAACTTCGTAAAGTTCGCCTTCGCCCATCCGCGCAGGCGTCACCTCATCCGCTTCTTGATCAGGAACCGCAATGACCTTGCCATCCGCATCCAGAATAAAGGCCGCCCCGAATTCACCGGGGTTCAAAGTGGCCAGAAAGCGCGAAAGCCGGTCCGTTTCGATCGCGACGGCCAAGACACCTTCGCGTCTGCGGTTCACATCGACAGGTCCAGCAAACGCGTAAACGGTTTTGTTGCTGCCCGGCAAATCACGTGCTTCGATCCACCCCTGAGAGTTCAGCCCCATGAAATTCCCAAACCACGCGTGGTCACGGGGGTCATAAGTGGTCTCCGAAAAGGTGCGCGCCTCAAACTGAATGTCGCCGGGGATGAAAATATACTGGTCCTTGCGCAACATGCGGTCGTGGATTTGGTCGTCAATTTCGACCATCTCAAGCCCACCATCACCCAGACGATGCGAGGCAAAGAAATTGCCGTCCGGCCAGCCAAAGAAAATCCACGAGATGTTGGGCTGTGCCTGCAATTGCGACAGAAACACGAATTCGCGCTTATCGGCCTGACGGGTCTCAATAACGTTTTGCACAAAGATCGTACGCACCGCCGCCCAGGCGGCCTCGGCCGAGCCCAGCGTCGCGCCCACCTCAGTACGCACGGTATTGGCGATCTGCGTGTTGATTTCTGCAGCCAGCATGCGGCTGTTATCGCGCGCCGTCGTCCACCACAAGGAATGGACCACAAACGTCGAGACGCCGATCGAGAAGGCAACCAGGATTGAGACAGCGATGCCGACGCTAAGTCGCATGAACGCTCCGAAAAAGTAACGTTTGACACAGTATTCCGTTCAGAACGGAAAAGAAGCAAAGCTTACTTTGATTTTGCGCGAAAATCTCACGCAAGTGTTAAAGATGCGTCATCACGCGTCATCGGCAAACCTGCAAGCAGAGGTAGAAACACCCGCGCAGGATTGCCACGCCGCAACCGCGCTGTGGATCACTGGCCATAGCGGCTCAGGATCATCTCAACGCTGCTGTTGATCGTGTCGGTCATTTCGGCCTCGCTCAGGACACTGCCGGTGAACACCATCGGCCAGAACGCCCGCGCCTTGATCAATCCGATGAACTCCTGACCTGCGGCGTCGGGGTCGTCGATTTGCAACTGGCCGTCCTCTGCCGCGTCCCGCAACATCCGAATGAACACCGAGGTCTTGTCCAGTTTGCCCTGCGCTGCCGCCGCAAGTTCGGGGCTGCGCAAAACTTCGCTGATCACCATACGCGACATTGCCATCACCTCGGGCAGCATCAGAATACGCCCTTCGGCCCAAGCCAGTTCAGTCAGTTGCTCGCGGATATCGCGGCCCTTTTCATAGCGGATATCCAGCACACCGGCGAACCGGTTCGACAGCTCCACCACGATGGACCGGAACAAATTTTCCTTGCTTTCGAAATACTTGTACAATGTGCGCTTGGACACTTCGGCGCGAGCAGACACACGGTCCATACTGGCCGCCGCGAACCCCTTTTCCTGGAACTCGGCGACGGCAGCTTCGATGATCTGAGCGTGTTTGGCCGCATTCGGCGCGCTTATGTCGTTCATATCTGCAAGCTATAAGCCCATTGACACAGCAAGGTCAAACACTAGGTAAACGCATGGGTTTACAGAGATTGGAACGTCACCTATGGTAAACCCGCAAGTTTACCGATTCAGGTAGCCAGCCCAACATGGAGTATCTCCCCTCATGTCACTGACCTTGAAACTGAACGGCCAGACCCACACGGTCGACGCCGAACCCGGCACGCCCCTTCTGTGGGTGATCCGGGATGAATTGAAGCTGACCGGAACCAAATTCGGCTGCGGCGTCGCGTCCTGCGGTGCGTGCACCGTGCATCTGAATGGCGAGCCCGTGCGCTCGTGCCAGACCTACATCGAAGACGTCGAAGATGCTGAGGTCACGACGATTGAGGCCGTGGGCGACGACAAAATCGGCGCCGCAGTCCAGCAGGCCTGGGTCGAGCTGGACGTGGTCCAGTGCGGCTATTGCCAGTCGGGTCAGGTGATGTCGGCTGTCGGGCTTTTGTCCGAAAACCCCAAACCCTCGGCCGAGGAAATCGACGAGTACATGTATGGCAACGCCTGTCGCTGTGCCACCTATCAACGCATCCGCGCCGGCGTCCAGCGCGCATCCGAGATTCTGGAGGCCTGATCTATGACCATCAACACCTCTCGCCGTGCATTTCTGAAAGGTGCCGCTGCTGCCGGTGCCGTGCTGCTGGTCGGTGCCCGCCCCGATGGCGTATTGGCGGCGGCTTCGTCCGAGTCCGCGCAGTTAAATCCCTTCGTGAAAATTGACGCGGATGGCACCGTGACCGCCATCGTAAAGCATTTTGAAAAGGGTCAGGGCCCGGCCACCGGCCTGCCGACGCTGATCGCCGAGGAAATCGGCCTGACCATGGATCAGATCGAATATGAATTCGCGCCGTCGGACCCGAATGTCTATAACAACCTTCTGTTCGGTCCCTTCCAGGGCACGGGCGGATCTACCGCGATGGCGAATTCCTGGCTGCAATATCGTCAGGCAGGCGCTGCCGCACGCGAGATGCTGATCAACGCCGCCGCCCAAAGCTGGGGCGTGGATGCGTCGGGCATTACCATCGAAGAAGGCATTGTCAAGGCCGGTGACAAGTCCGCTCCGATTGCGGAGTTCGTGGCAGCCGCTGCTCAGCTAGAAGCGCCGGCCGAGCCACGCCTGAAAGACCCGTCAGAATTCCGCCTGATCGGCAACGCAGCCGTGCGTCGCAAGGACTCGGCCATCAAAGGCAACGGTCAGGCGATGTATGCGATGGATGTGCATCTGCCGAACCAGATGGTCGCGATGATCAAGCGCCCGGAATCCAAGGGCGGTGTCGCGCTTGGCTTCGACGACAGCGCATCGAAAGAGGTCAAAGGCTATATCAGCGCCGCTGTTCTGCCCAATCAGGCGGGTGTTGCGGTCTATGCCGAAAACACTTGGGCCGCGATCCAGGCGCGCGACGCGCTTGAGGTCGACTGGGACATGTCGGGGGCCGAGACCCGCGACTCGGATCAAATCAGGTCCGAGATCATGGCCGCGCTGGATGCTGAACCCACCTACAACGTGAACAAGGCGGATGTTGGAGCGGTTTCGGCAGCCATCGACGGCGCGGATAAGGTGGTCGAAAAGACCTTCTACTTCCCACTGCTGGCCCACGCACCGATGGAGCCGTTGAACTGCACCATCGAACAAACTGCTGAGGGTGACATCGTCCTGCATGACGGCGCACAGATGCCGACGGGCCCTCATATGGCCTATCAGCAGATATTCCAGCTGCCACCCGAGAAGATCCACATCAAGACCATGCTGGCTGGTGGTTCCTTTGGCCGTCGCGCCACGCCCGATGCGGACTATCAGGTCGAAGCCGCGCTGGCCTTTGTGGTCACCGATCGCTCGCGCCCAGTGAAACTGGTCTGGACGCGGGAGGATGACATTCGCAGCGGTTACTATCGCCCCGCCTTTGGCCATAAAGTCCGTGTGGGTCTGGATACGGACGGTAATATCGTTGGCTGGCAACATCAGATCGCCGGGCAATCGGTGATAAAAGGCACCGCGTTCGAGGCCGTTCTGGTGCATGACGGCGTCGATCACAGCTCTGTCGAAGGTGTGGCTGACAGCCCATATGCCATCCCTGGAATGGCCGTTGGCCTGACCGACACACCCAAGGCGACAACGGTTTTGTGGTGGCGCTCGGTGGGTCATACCCATACAGCCTATGCGATGGAAACCATGATGGACCTAGTGGCCGAAGCCGCAGGTCGTGACCCGGTTGAATTCCGTCTGGCCCACCTCTCCGACAGCACAAACCCCGATCAACAACGTAAGGCCGCCGTTCTGAAACTGGCGGTCGAAAAGGCGGGTTGGGGCAACGTACCCGCGGGGCGCTCTCAGGGGATAGCGGTGCATAAATCCTTTGGGTCTTATGCGGCTGAAGTCGTTGAAATCTCGGGCGATCCGGAAAACGGCATCAAGATCGAAAAGGTCACCTGTGCCGTGGATTGCGGCATCGCGGTGAACCCCGACGTGGTCAAAGCGCAGATGGAAGGCGGCATAGGCTATGGCATCGGCCATGTGATGCGCGACCAGATCACGCTGACAAGCGGGGCGGTCGATCAGTCCAACTTCCCGGATTACGAGCCGCTGCGCATCAGTGATATCGCCGCCATCGACGTGCATATCGTGCCGTCCGCCGAGGCGCCGACTGGCGTGGGCGAACCCGGAACGCCCCCGTCCGCACCGGCGCTGGCAAATGCGATCCACGCGATGTCAGGCGTTCTGGTGGCCGAGCATCCGATGGCTGAAAACGGTGTCAGCTTCGCCTGACCCCCTGCCCCGCGCCGCCTGAACCCGGCGCGGGCTTAATTTGATCAAATTTCGTGACAAGGCGCGCCGTGTCGACTAAACCTCGGGAGAACCACAATGATGGAGCCCCCGATGGACCTGAGCGCCTTGCACAGTTTTCGCGTTGCAGCCTGTGACCTGAACGGTCAGTTGCGGGGCAAACGCGTGCCGCCCTCGTATTCCGACAAGCTGGACAAAGGCTCCGTGCGGATGCCGTTCTCGGCACTGAATGTGGATCTGTGGGGCGCAGATATTGACGGCAGTCCGCTGGTGTTTGAATCCGGTGATGCCGATGGTGTGCTGCTACCCAACGATCGCGGTGCGGTCCCTTTGCCTTGGCTTGAGGTGGACACCGCACTGGTGCCGATGTGTCTGTACGACGACCACGGCACCCCCTTCGCCGGAGACCCCCGCCACGCGCTGAGCGCTGTACTGGACCGTTATTCCCAGCGCGGCTGGTCGGTAATCGCGGCGACCGAGCTGGAATTCACTCTGCTCGATTCCTCGGGCGCGCAGCCACAACCGCCGATGAACCCCATTACCGGGCGCAGGCTGGTGGATGAGGCTGTTCTGTCCATGGCCGAGATGGACGCGTTCGATGCCTTTTTCACCGAGCTTTACGATGGCTGCGCCGCGATGGGCATCCCCGCCCAGACCGCCATTTCCGAAAGCGGCATCGGCCAGTTCGAAATTAACCTGAACCATCAGGATGCGATGCGTTGCGCCGACGATACATTGCTTTTCAAGGTATTGACGCGCGGACTTGCCCGCAAGCACGGGTTTACCGCAACGTTCATGTCCAAACCCTATGCTGATGATGCGGGCAACGGGATGCATGTGCATTTCTCGGTCGTGGATCAGGCCGGTCGGAACGTCTTTGACAATGGCGGCCCCGAGGGGACGGACACGCTGCGCCACGCAGTTGCAGGGTGTCTGGCGGCGATGCCCGGTAGCACGCTGATCTTTGCGCCGCACGGCAATTCCTACACCCGGCTCGTGCCCGGTGCCCACGCGCCCACCGGTGCAAGTTGGGCTTACGAGAACCGCACCGCTGCCCTGCGCATTCCCGGCGGTGCCCCTGCCGCCCGCCGGATTGAACATCGCGTGGCCGGTGGCGACATCAACCCCTACCTGATGCTGGCCGCCGTTCTGGGTGCCGCGATGAACGGGATCGAGGACGCAGCTCAGCCGCCCGCCCCGATCACCGGCAACGCCTATGAAATCGGTGGCCTGCCCCAACTGGCGGGCGATTGGGAGGCCGCGATCACTACCTTCGAATCCGACCCCAAAGTGGCGCGCATCTTCCCTGCTGATTTGATCCGCTTTCTGGCGATGACCAAACGGCAGGAAGTCCGACGCTTCGCCGAGCGTCCCCCCGAAGAGCACTGGCTAAGCTACGTCGAGGCCGTCTGACCCCCCTTGCCCGGCCCCTTTGGGTTCGTTAGAATGAATTTGATCAAATTTGGTGACTCATGAAAATCGGCATCCTTGTAACCGGCCACCCCCCGGACGAACTGTACGGTGAGTTCGGCACCTATGACGGCATGTTCCGTGCCTTGCTTGGGGGGAACGGGTTCACGTTCGAAACCTACAACGTCGTTGATGGAGAGTTTCCCGCCAGCACGGATGCGGCTGAGGGCTGGGTCATCACCGGCTCGCGCCATGGAGCGTATGAGGATCACGCGTGGATACCCCCGCTGGAAAATCTGATCCGCGCGATCCGCGACAAAGGCCAGCCGCTGATTGGCGTCTGCTTTGGCCACCAGATCATCGCACAGGCGCTGGGCGGAAAGGTTGAAAAGTTCACCGGAGGCTGGGCCGTTGGGCGCACCGACTATGACCTTGATGGCCAGACAGTTACCCTGAATGCGTGGCATCAGGATCAGGTCGTCGCCCTACCCGACGGCGCGCGCGTCACCGGTACCAACGATTTCTGTCGCAACGCCATGGTGGCTTATGGCGACACGATCTGGACCGTACAGGCCCACCCCGAATATGGTGACCGTTTTATCCAGGGCCTGATTGAGACACGCGGCAAGGGCCTTGTGCCTGACGAATTGATGCAAGCGGCCACAAACCGCCTGCCTGCCAATGACGACAACCCCAAGATCGGGCAATTCATGGCGGAGTTTTTGAAGAAAGAGAGGGCCTGATGGCCGACTGGACAGACCAACTGCCACAGGCAGCCCGCAGCTATTTCGACGGCCACCGACTGGATGAGGTCGAATGCATCATCTCGGACCTGCCCGGCATCGCGCGCGGCAAGGCAGTGCCCGCCTCGAAATTCGCCAAGCAATCCTACTTCCACCTGCCAGACAGCATCTTTTACCAGACCATCACCGGTGATTGGGGTGAGGCCGCGGGTGAGGATGGGTTTATCGAACGGGACATGATCCTGAAGCCTGATTTCACGACCGCATCCGCTGCACCGTGGACGGGCGACTGGACGTTGCAAGTGATCCATGACGCTTATGACCGTGACGACAACCCGATCCCGTTCAGCCCGCGCAATGTGCTGAAACGCGTGGTGCAACTGTATCACGACAAAGGCTGGAAACCCGTCGTCGCGCCCGAGATGGAGTTCTTTCTGGTCGCCCCCAATGTGGACCCAGCGCAGGAAATCAAGCCGATGATGGGCCGCTCGGGCCGTCCGGCGGCGGCGCGGCAGGCGTACTCGATGACAGCCGTGGACGAGTTCGGACCAGTGATCGACGACATCTATGATTTCGCCGAACACCAAGGGTTCGAGATTGACGGCATCACCCAAGAAGGCGGAGCGGGCCAGCTGGAGATCAACCTGCGCCACGGCAATCCCGTGAAGCTGGCCGATGAGGTGTTCTATTTCAAACGCCTGATCCGCGAGGCGGCGTTGCGCCACAACTGTTTTGCTACTTTCATGGCGAAACCGATCGTGGATGAGCCGGGTTCGGCCATGCATATCCATCATTCGATCATCGACATGGAGACCGGGCAGAACATTTTCTCGGGCCCGCAAGGGGGTGAAACGGACGCATTCTATCACTTCATCGCCGGGTTGCAGAACCACCTGCCATCAGGTCTGGCTGTGATGGCGCCCTATGTGAACTCGTATCGCCGCTATGTGAAAGATCACGCCGCGCCGATCAATCTGGAATGGGCGCGCGACAACCGCACCACCGGCATCCGCGTACCGCTGTCGGGGCCCGAGGCGCGCCGGGTCGAAAACCGCATCGCCGGGATGGACTGCAACCCCTATCTGGGCATCGCGCTGTCACTGGCCTGTGGCTATCTGGGCTTGGTCCAACAGGAACGCCCACGCCGTCAGTTTTATGGCGACGCTTACGAAGGCGAAGGCGATATCCCTCAGGTCATGGGCAACGCGCTGGACCTGTTTGATGAGGCGACCGCCCTGCACGAGGTGCTCGGCCCCGAGTTTGCCCGCGTCTATGGCATCGTCAAACGCGCCGAGTATGAAGAGTTCCTGCAGGTCATCTCTCCGTGGGAGCGTGAGCATCTGCTGATGAATGTCTGATCCGCGATGAACCTGCTTTATTCCAACGACCGTAAGGCTGAATACCCGGCCAGCTGGTACGCGGCTACGGCCAATTCGATTGACCGCTTTCCTGTTCTTGCGGGCGACGAAAAAGCCGACGTCTGTGTGGTCGGCGGCGGCTATACCGGCCTGTCCGCCGCGCTGCATCTGGCCGAGGCCGGGTTCAGCGTGGTGCTGCTTGAGGCGCATCGCGTGGGCTTTGGCGCATCAGGCCGCAATGGCGGGCAATTGGGCAGCGCGCAGCGGATGGATCAGGAAGACCTTGAGCGGTTGGTTGGCGATGACGACGCCGCCAAGCTGTGGGACCTGGCAGAGGACGCGAAGGCGCTGGTCAAATCGCTGATTGCCAAGTACCAGATTGACTGCGATCTGAAACCGGGCGTCGCCGTTCTGGGCCTGTCCGCTGGAGAACAGCAGGAATTGCACGACCACGCGGCGCATTTGTCCGACCGCTATGGCTATGACCAGATGGAACTGCTGGACGAAGGCGCGGGCCACGGTCTGTGCCCCTCGCCCGCCTATCGCGGAGGCTATCTGGACATGGGTGCCGCGCATCTACATCCGCTTAACTACGCTTTGGGTCTGGCGCAGGTAGCGGCCAAGGCAGGCGTGCGGATTTATGAGGGCACCGAGGTGACGGGGGTCGAGGAAACCGCACCCGCCATAGTCCACACCGCGCAAGGCAAGGTCACGGCCGATCACGTCGTTCTGGCCTGTAACGGATATCTGGGAGGCCTGAACAGCAAGGTCGCCGCGCGGGTCATGCCGATCAACAATTTCATTGCTGCCACGGAACCGCTAGGCACCGATGCCGCCCGTGTTTTGACCCGAGACGTGGCGGTGGCCGATACGAAATTCGTGGTGAACTACTTCCGCCTCAGCGCCGATAACCGGCTGCTGTTTGGTGGCGGCGAAAGCTATGGCTATCGCTTCCCGGCGGACATCGCCGCCAAAGTCCGCAAACCGATGACAGAGATTTTCCCGCATCTGCGCGACGTCAAGATCGACTATGCCTGGGGCGGCACACTGGCGATCACCATGCGGCGGATGCCGTATCTGACGCGGGTTGCGCCCAATATCCTGTCCGCCTCGGGCTATTCCGGCCATGGGGTTGGCACGGCAACCCATGCGGGACAGTTGATGGCGCTGGCCATCCAAGGCCAAGCCGAAGGGTTCGACACCATGGCCCGCGTCCCCGCCCTGCCCTTCCCCGGAGGCCCCGCCCTGCGCAACCCCCTGCTGGTGCTGGCGATGACGTGGTTTGCGTTGCGGGATCGGTTGGGAGTTTGATTGAAAAGTAGCCAAACGCGGCGGCGTAAACTGTCTCAACACACGAAAACCGCTAGATTGCGATCTGGCGTCCGCTCGAATTGGACCACGCGTGGCAACGCGCGAGAAATCTATTGCCGTCCAGTACGTTCCACCACGGCCAACTCTCTTGTCACAATTCGTCGAAGCAGACATTTCGAGGTACAAGCTGGACGAGTTCCAAGTTTTGTGCCTGTCACTCCAACAAGACATTGTTCTCTCGGCTACATTCCCTGACATATGCCGGAATCCCCACGCATTTGCGGCGTCGAGCTCATCTACTCGAACCGGATGGCCTCGCCGCGCCAGATCAGGGCGCTTCACACCCAGCATCTCTTCGGTCGGCTTGCCGTGGAAGTTGACCTGATCGGTGGTGACTTCCTCACCCTGAGCAAAGGGCGTCTGCGTCCCAGCGCGGGCCGCGTATTCCCACTCTGCCTCGGTTGGCAGGCGATAAACTTCGGCCCCCACTTTCTGGTTGAGCCATTTTGTATGTGCAAGCCCGTCCAGATATGACACATCGACGACCGGGTAATTACCACGAATGTCTATGCACGGCCCATCAATGCGCGGTGTGCAAGCACGCGGGATATGCCCCCCGCAACCTCCGTCATTGACGCATGCCATCCACTGGTCATGCGTCACCGCGTTGCGCCCCATTGCGATGGGCATGTCGATCATTACCGGGTGAACCGGCCCTTCGTGATGGGCAATGTAGGGCTCTTCCGGTGTCGCAAGGCGAAATCCCTTTTTGTCCCAATGGAAGTTGCGCTTGGATTCTCCCGGTGGCGCACCCATCAGGAACTCTCCCAACGGCAACACGATCATCTCGGGGCAGACGGCGCATTCCTGAAACATCTCAAGCGGCGCGACTTCGGTTCCGTCGGACAGGACGTATTGCGCATGAACTGGCAGAGCGAGAATGGACAGTGAAAAAGCAAGCCTAGCAAGCATGGTGGCAAAAATCCGGACCGTGAAATGCAATCTTTAGATTGTCCCATTGCCACCCGGATTCCCCTATGGATGCAAGACGCAATCCGGCGGTCGGGATGCAATTGCCCTCAAATACAACAGTTCGGTGAAATTTCGCTGCATGGTCACGTAGGGGCTTGGATTGAAGCTTTTTTAGCTTTATCTTTTCCAAAGATAGAATTTGGGAAAATCAAATATGACGCTTCCTCCTAACGTTCATGACGCCGAACCCATCCCTGCCGCTGCGCGCGAGGCCATCGACGCCTTGATGCAATCGGGCGACCTGTTTCGCTATACCGCACCACAGGATGCGCCGGTTGCGCTACTGGAAAGTGAGTTCGCGGCCCTCTTGGGGTCGAAATACGCGCTGGCGGTATCGTCCTGCTCGGCGGCCTTGTTCCTGTCGCTCAAGGCGTTGGGCCTGCCGCGGGATGCGCGGGTGTTGATCCCCGGATTTACCTTTGCGGCCGTGCCGTCCTCGGTCGTCCATGCGGATTGCATTCCGGTTTTGTGCGAAGTGGGCGAGAATTATCGCATCGACATGGCCGATTTCGAGGCCAAGTTGGACAGTGTTCAGGCCGTCATCATCAGCCATATGCGCGGCCATACATCTGACATGGACGCAATCATGGCGTTGTGTGATGCGCGCGATATTCCCGTGATCGAGGACGCGGCCCATTCGCTGGGCACCACCTGGCATGGGCGTAATATCGGCACGATTGGCAAGGTCGGCTGTTTCTCATTCCAGTCCTACAAAATGATCAACGCGGGTGAAGGTGGTATCCTGATCACGGACGACGCCGACCTGGTGGCCCGCGCCGTGATCATGTCGGGCGCGTATGAGCATAACTGGAAAAAACACAAAGGCCCGCATGGCGACAACTCGCCCGAATTGGAGCAAGCCTTTTCTCGCTGGCAGAACCAATTGCCGCTGTATAATTTGCGGATGAGCAACCTCAGCGCCGCCGTGATCCGGCCGCAGATCCCTGAGCTGGCGCGCCGCGTCAAAGACGGGCTCGCCAATCACGACTACGTGGCCGACCGATTGAACACCTCGCCTTATATCAACGTCCCTGCCCCGCTTGCGCCGGAACAACGTGCACCGGATTCGATCCAGTTCAACCTGGTGAACCTGAGCGATGATGATATCCGCGCCTTTGCCGCAGCATCCGAGGCGCGGGGCGTCAAGGTTCAGGTTTTTGGTCTGAGCGAGGACAACGCCCGCGCCTTCTGGAACTGGCAGTTTCTGCCCGAGCAGGTCGATCTTCCCCAAACACGCGAGATGCTGATGAAAGCGTGCGATGTGCGCCTGCCCGTCCGCCTGACACGGGAAGAGCTGGACGTGATTGCTGACATCCTGCTGGCCTCGGTCGGCGAGGTCACCGCCCCCGAGATGGCGTTCGGCACCTGAGCGTCAGCGCGAGGGTACGTAGACAACTCGACTGGACACAAACAGCGCCGCGATCCCTTCGGGGGTTGCGGCGACGCGCGATAAGACACCAGCCACAGCCAGCCCCGATGGCGTGTCAATCAATAAGGGCGCGCCGGAATCCCCCATCATTACAGGGCAACGCGCGGTCATCAGCGCATCAGTCCGCCGAACAACCGGACATGGGTTCGCACGGCTGAGGACATGCGGCCGCACCCCAGCATAACCCGCGACCGATCCGGTCAACATATCCTGCTCTGTCAGAGGAAAAGAACCCAACGTCCGGCCAATCGGGTTCTCCAGTTCAAGCACCGCCCAATCCAGTTCAGGTCCGTCATTGAATGCAGTGCCTTGGCCTTCCGGCAGGACATAGCGCTTGGCGGTCGAGACCGCGGAGGCCTCCCCTCGCTGATACCCAGCAGCAAAGCGGATACTGGATGGCGGGATCCAGCGCTGACGCGCGGCATTGTAAAGGCAATGCGCGGCGGTCAGAACCAGATCATCCGCGACCAAAACGCCGGTGCAATGAAATCGCTGGGCCCTGCTGGCAAAATTGACTCGTCCGATTGCGCGCCATGGCGGTTCAGCCGCATCCAGTATTTCGCGGGCACGGATATCTGCGCAACCATCATCCGCAGCAGACCCAAGCGTGCAGATCGGCGACCACGGCTCAGAAAACTGCCCTTGCGCATAAACGAGCGTTGCCCAACACAGCACAACGCCCGTCAGCACCCAGCGCATGGCAGGTTCAGTTCAGTTTGGATAGTTTCTGCTGAAGCTCGGCAAGCTGCTTTTTGATGTCGTCCAGATCTTCTTTCGGTTCGGATTTGGCCTCATCTTCCTTGTCGGGGCCAGACCACTGGCCAGACAATCCGCCGGTCATCGCCTTCAGAAAAGCCTGTTGCTGCGCCTGCATCGCCTCGAACCCGGGCATCTGGGACATCGGGTTCATGGCGTTCATGTTTTCCATCATCTTGGACTGGCTTTCGCGCAGCATATCGAACGAGCTTTGCAAGAACTGCGGCATCATTCCACCTCCCGGCAGCATGTAACTGCGGACCAGATCGTTCAGCACGTTCACCGGGAGCACGTTTTCGCCCCGGCTTTCATGTTCCGCAATGATTTGCAGCAGATATTGCCGGGTCAGGTCGTCCCCGGTTTTCAGATCAATGATCTGCACTTCACGCCCGTCGCGAATAAATACCGCGATATCTTCCAGCGTGACATAATCACTGGTCTCAGTGTTATACAGCCGACGGCTAGCATAGCGTTTGATCAGCAACGGTTTTTCTTGTTCTGACACCGTTAACCCTCCCCAAGGATGATGCGTTGCAGCAGAGATTATGCGAGTGCAGAACAAAAAGAAAGGGCAGGTCTTTCGACCTGCCCAACGCGATTGCACCAGATGGGAGGAATGGGTGCGCCTCGCGGCCTTACTTACTTGGCAGCTGTTGCTTTCTTGGCAGCAGCAGTCACCTCGTTGGTGGCTTTCTTGACAGCAGCAGTTGCGTCTTCTGCAGCGTCTTTACCGGCAGCCATCAGAAGCTCGACGGTTTCGCTCTGAACTTTTTTCGCGATTTCAGCGAAAGCAGCCAGGTTTTCAGCGGCAACTTCAGCCGACGCGCTTGCGAAGTCGGTTGCGGCTTTTGCGTAGTCGGCAGGCTCTGCCTTTGCTTTCGACATCTCGGTCAGTTTGGCCAGAGTGTCTTTGGTCCATTTGTTCGAGATTTCTGCCGATTTCTCTGCAGCTTCCAGAGCAACACCCGACAGTTTTTCGTTCAGGGTTGCGGTCGACTTGAAGGCACCTTCCAGAGCGGAAGTGTCAACGGGGAATGCGCCCATGATGTCTTTCAGGGTCGCGGTGAAGTCAGGGGTCTTTGCCATTGTCCAAATCCTTTTTGCCGAACCGGGCCCGCCCCGGTTTTCATCAGCTTGAGGACAATATGATTGCTGCATCGCAGCATTGCAAGATTTTTTTGCTGCAACGCAGAAAAAACTTCGAATTCCCTTATTAATCAACCAGTTGCTTTGGCCAAAACATAGGTACCGGGCGCGGGACACAGAGACGGGTGGTTCGAATCGCCCGGCTCACGCGCCGGAATCTGCTTGCCGGACCGCTTTCTCAACCACGCTTCCCAAAGCGGCCACCAGGACCCTTCATGGAAATCGGCATCCTTCATCCAGCTGTCAGCGTCCAGCTGCATGTCCGGGTTGGTGTAATGCCCGTATTTCTTTTTGCTGGGCGGATTCACGATGCCTGCGATATGACCCGATTCCGATACCACAAAAGTTTTCGACCGCGAGCCCATCTGCTGCACGCCGCGGTAACAGTCTTTCCAGGCCGCGATATGATCAGTCTCGCAGGTGATTGACATTAACGGCACGTCGACATCCCGGATATGCAGCTTGTGCCCCAGCAGTTCAAACCCGTCCGTGACAAAATCATTGCTTTGACACAGCCCACGCAAATACTCGACCGCCATGCGGCCCGGCAGGTTGGCCCCATCTCCGTTCCAGTACAGCAAATCAAACGCCGGAGGTGTTTCGCCCATCATGTAGCTGCGGATTGCGGGGCCGTAGATCAGGTCGTTGGAGCGCAGGAAGGACATGGTTCGCCCGATGACCCAGGCTTTCAGCACGCCATCCTTGCCGATCTGGTCTTCGATGCCGTTGACGAAGTCGTTTTGCAGAAACGGGGTGAACTCTCCCTGTTCGCCAAAATCGGTCAGAGTGGTGAAGAACGTGGCCGATTTGATCGACTTGTCCCCGCGCTGCTTCAACAGCGAAAGCGACAGACTTAGTGTGGTGCCCGCGATGCAATAGCCGACCGCATTGACTTGCTTGACCTTGCAAATGCCCTTCACCTGCTCGATCGCGGTCAGGTAACCTTCTTCGATATAGTCCCCCATGCCGATTTCGGCGTGGGACGCGTTCGCATTTGCCCAACTGACGACAAATAGGGTGTAGCCCTGCTCTGTTACCCATTTGATCAGGCTGTTCTGGGCCTTGAGGTCCAGAATGTAGAATTTGTTGATCCAGGGCGGGAACAGGACAATCGGCGTTTCATGCACTGTCTCGGTTGCCGGTTTGTACTGGATCAGCTCCATCAACCGGTTGCGATAGACCACCTCTCCCGGTGTCGTGGCGATATTGCCGCCCACTTCAAAGGCGCTGTCATCCGCCAGTCGAACAACCATCTCGCCATCATTGGCCTCCAGATCGGAAACAAGGTTCTCCAGCCCTTTGATCAGCGACTGACCTTCAGTCTCCACCGCTTTTTCCAGCGCATCGGGGTTTGTGGCCAGAAAATTTGTCGGAGACATCATGTTGATGATCTGTTGCGAAAAAAAGTGAAGACGCTGCTTGTCTTTGGCATCCATGTCATCGACCGAGGCCACTGCTTCTGAAATCGCATCGGCATTTGTCTGGTATTGCTGGCGGACGAAGCGGAAATAAGGGTTAGTCTCCCAAAGCGGATTGGCAAAACGTTTGTCTTTGGCTACTGGTGCCGCCCCCTCAACTTCGCCCGTTGTCAGCGCCTGCTGCGCTTCGGCAAAGTTCATGACAGACTTGCTCCAATAGGCAATCTGGTGTTCCAACAGCTTGGCGGGATTTTGCCAAGCCTCGGCCATATATGCCGTTGCTGCTTTTGCGAAAAGCTCTTGATTCGGGCCGTCCAACGCGGGGGAATGCGCCTTCTTCCCGGCCATGACCTCGACCAGCCGCTTCGACAGCTCTTCGACTTTGTTCATATTTTCTTTAAGCCGTTCAAGATGTTCTGCGGACAATTCCTGCGCCTGGTCTTCACTTGTTGTCATTTTAACAATTCCCCCGTAATCTTGCTGCTATGCAGAATAACGTCGCGGCAGCCGCAGCGCAAAGCGACGAATGGTCCGAAGTTTAGGGCTGTCACTCAGGAGGTTCGCCCGATGCGCTACATGATGACCTATGATCTGATGGAAACCATGCGCAACACCAATCAATGGATGGGTGCGACCGCCAGTGCGATGGCCTCTTACCCGTTGTTTTCGATGGTGCCGAACCCTGCGTTCAGCATGATGGCAGCCTGGGGCGAGGTCACGGAACGCACATTCCAGCGCATGATTGTCAAGCCTGACTGGGGCATTCGCACCTTCACCTGCGAAGATGGCAAGGACCATCTTGTCGACATCGTGCCGGTGGTCGAGCGTGCGTTTGGCGACCTGATCCACATCCGCGTCAACGGTCGCGAAGAACAGCCGCGCAAGGTTCTGCTGGTTGCCCCAATGTCGGGCCACTATGCGACGTTGCTGCGATCGACAGTCAAAAGCCTGCTGGTCAATTGCGAAGTTTATGTCACCGATTGGCATAATGCGCGCGATATCCCTGTGTCCGAAGGCAAGTTCGATGTCGAGGACTATACACTCTACCTTGTCGATTTCATGAAAGAACTTGGCCCGGAAACACATGTTGTTGCCGTATGCCAGCCCGCGCCCCTTACCCTGGCTGCCACGGCTTACCTGGCCGAGGTGGAACCCAAGGCACAACCCAGCACTCTGACACTGATCGGTGGGCCGGTCGATCCAGACGCGACTCCGACGGATGTCACGGATTTTGGCCGCCGCGTTACAATGGGCCAGCTGGAAGAAACCATGATCCAGCGTGTGGGCTTTAAGTACAAAGGCGTCGGCCGCATGGTCTATCCCGGCCTGTTGCAGTTGGCCTCGTTCATGTCGATGAACGGAGAGCGCCACAGCAAGGCCTTCACCGACCAGATCCAGCGTGTCATGCGGGGCGAGGCCTCGGATCATGACGCGCACAACCGTTTCTACGATGAGTATCTGGCAGTGATGGACATGACGGCCGAGTTCTACCTGTCTACCGTCGAACGCATCTTCAAAAACCGCGAAATTGCGCGGAATGAATTTGTGGTGGCCGGGCACAAGGTGGATATAGGCAAGATCACCGATGTCGCGGTAAAATCAGTTGAGGGCGCGAATGACGATATATCGGCCCCTGGCCAATGTATCGCGGCCCTTGATCTTTGCACCGGTCTGCCCGATGCGAAAAAGGCCAGTCATGTGGAACCCGGCGCGGGGCACTACGGTATTTTTGCGGGCCGCAGCTGGCGCGACAATATCCGCCCGCTGGTGATCGACTTCATGAACGCCAACACACGCAAACCGCGCCGCCGGGCCGCCAACAAGAACAAAGTCGCCTGAGGCGCATGGTTCAAAGCCCGGCCAAGGACACTACCTTCGCCTGCACCTGCGGTGCTTTGAGTGGGCGCATTTCAGCCGCAGGGGTCGCTTCGTCCACACATGTGGAATGCTTTTGCCACGATTGCCGGGCCGCGCAGCTTTATTTTGGACAACCCGACCCTGCCCCTGGCCCGGTCGACGTGCTGCAAATGCTGCCCGAGGAGATCGTTTTTGAACACGGCGCAGAACACCTTGCGCTGATGCAGCTCAGCCCCAAGGGGATGTTGCGCTGGTACGCCAGTTGCTGCAACGCCCCGCTGGCCACCACTTCACGTACACCGAAAGTTCCTTTCGCCGGGTTCATCGTGAACCGCATCCCGGACCCAAGCGACCTAGGGCCCGTACGTACACGCGGCTTTGTTCCTCGCCCCGGCGGAAAGCAAGCGCATGAAGGCTTGGGCCCTGCGGCAATTGGTCTGGTGACGCGCGTGCTGAAGTCCCGTTTGTCTGGCAGTTGGAAGAACACGCCTTTCTTCGATGCCGACACCAGGGAAACGTCGGCCAAACCGACCGTCCTAACGAAACCCGAGCGCGCAGCCCTCTACAAGTAGGCCAAACGCGCCGGAATGTTCAGCCAAGCCTCCAAGGCTTCGGTCACCGCGGCGGGGGCCTCGAGCGGCACCATATGGCCCGCCTCCTCGATCACACGCAGTTCGGCATTCGGGATCATCTCAGCCATGAAACTATGTTTGCGCACTGGAGTGATTTGGTCATGGGCCCCACACAAAACCAGAGTTGGCACGTTGATATGCCGCAACCCCCCTTGCTGGTCCGGTCGGCGCTGCATGGCTCGCATTTGCCGTTCGAACATATCCGGCCCTTGATCAATGGCCATGGCCATCACTTCGTTCAGGACGGGCACCCGCTCCGGCCCCGACGCCAACGTGTCCGAACCGATCATGCGAGTCATCACATCCTCAAGCCGCCCGGATTTTGCCCCAACGATCAACTCTTCACGTCCCGCCGCGATCTGAGGGGTATCGGCCTGTGCATCGGTCGCCATCAGGCACAACCGAGAGACCCGGTCCGGCGCGCGGCGCGCGATCTCAAGCGCCACAACCCCGCCCATGCTGAAGCCGCCCAATGCAAACCGATGCGGCAACTGGTCCAGCAAGCCTGAGGCAATCTCTTCTATCCGTTCGCCGACCGACAGGGGCGCAACCGTCACCGCGCGGTAATGAGACAGGTACAAAATCTGAGCCCCGAACAGGCGCGCATCGCACATGAAACCGGGCAGTAAAACCAACGGCTCAATCACACAGAGCCTCCACAATAATCAACTTTTCCTGCAGGATGAGCGTTTTTCAGCACCCGGGCAAGGGAAAGTTCAGGGATAGTCGATGCCCCGACAGGGTGGGAAATCCGCATAGCGCGCCTGCCGCTTTTCCCGGGGTTCATCAGGTTCCGCCCCAGCCCGCAACAGGCATCCGCGTGGAGCGATATAGCTATCGATCCGGCGATGCGGATTGGGCCGCCAGACCAGATTGAACGCGCAAAGCTTCGGGAAAAACCAGATTTCGGAATAGTTCAAATGATCGTGCATCCACCACGCCAGATCGCGCCAATCGCGCCCGGTTCCATATTGATCCGCGAACCACGGAATCACGATCGACGCCCCCGCTATTCGGTTCTCGCCCGTGCCCCGATCCCAGATATGGCATTCCATCGGGTTATCATTGCGGGCACAGTTCAGTTTGTTTTCGTTGCCGAACCGGTTCAGCGACGGCGCGCGATAACCCGAGCGCACGGCGACGCGCCCAAAGGTCTCTTCCAAAGGGTCCAGCAGGGTTTGGCAAAAAGCGCGCCCCGTTTCGATGGCTAGATCAGGGTTTTCGGGGATGTTCTGTATCCCATGAAAATTCCCGATTTCGGAATACAGGAAGTCCCGCATGAAGAAATGCCGCGACAAGCGCACCCGGCCCAGCGCCTCAAGGCTCCACATACTGGCCGGTTTACGCATCGTTATTCGATCCCCACCGAGCGTAGCCACGCGAGCATGCCATCCACTGTGGCTTCGGTCTGCCCCGGCGACATCAGCCGCCCAGCCACCACATGCGATGCAGGGTCATCTTCTTCGCCCATTGCAACCAGATTGACTGTCGCAGGCCCGCCCCACGCCTGTGCCACCTGATGAGTCCGATCCGGACGCACCACCTGATCGTCATCCGAGAACCAGAACAGCGCCGGAACCTGTGCTTGCGCAAAATCCTGCCCGTTCACCACATCGACCAGCCGGGTCATCGGAACAACGGCCTCCCACGGATAGCTCAGCGACCAGTATTTGTTCCGCTCCGGGTCGGTATCTGACACATCGCGGGTTTCCCCCATCAACATCGGCAACCAATTTCGCGCCCAGGGCAGGCCGGGTATCCAAGCCCCCGGCGTATTGACCCCGAAATTCGGCGAAACAAAGATCATCGCGCCGACATTCTGCGTCATCTCGGCATCCAGCGCGGCAGCCGCGGCCAGCGTCCCCCCAGTCGAGGTCGAGATCACAACCACCCGGTCGCCGACCGCGCGTGCTGCGGCGAGGCCCTCGGCCATGTCGGCCATCCACCCCGGGGCCGTCGCCTCTGCCATGGCGGAACCGCCGCGCCCATGGCCTTGCAGGCGCGTGTACACCAGATTGGCACCCAGCGCTTTTGCAAGCAGATCGGGCACCGGGCGGATTTCCTCGGATGAGGCCGAGAATCCGTGAACATAAAGGATCGACACCGGTGTTCGCTGTTCCTTGAATCCCTCTTGCCAGATCACCCGCTTTTCGACACCGGGAACGATGTCTTCGAAGGCGGATTCGACACTCTCGAAATAGACCTGCACCCCCTCGCCAAATTTGCGCGGCTCAAACGTGGGATGAAGGTCAACCTCTTCGCGCGGCCCCAACCAGAAGATCAGGCCGCCCAGAGCTGCCAGCACGACAATGAAACGCAGAACCAACCGGGTCATTCGGGGGCAAGCACATCAAGCACAGCGCGTTCGATAATCTCCAGGCAAGGCCCGTCCGAGAATCTGTGATCCGCATCCTTGACCAACAGCAACCGCATATCCGGTCCACTGGCATGGTCCAGCAACCGCACAGCCGTCTCGATTGACACCGCTGTATCCGCCGTGCCCTGCAAAAATCGCACGGGAAATGGCAAAGCCAACGGATCGCGCAGAACCAATCGCGTGCGCCCATCTTCGATCATGCGCTTGGTAATGATGTAAGGCTCCATGTAATCCGAGGGCAATTCCACATGCCCCACCGTCTCCAGAGCCGCCTTCTGTGAATCGCTGAACGAGGCCCAATAGCCATCTTCGGTAAAGTCCGGCGCGGCAGCGATTGTAACCATCCCGACAATTCGTTCCGGCATTGCCTTTGCCAACAACAATGCCTGCCAGCCACCCATGGACGACCCGACCACAATCAAGGGCCCTTCGGTCAGCGCCTTGACCGCGGCAACGGTATCCTCATGCCAATCGCCAATGCAGCCTTCCTCAAACGTACCGGAACTCTCCCCATGCCCCGAATAGTCGAACCGCAAAAACGCCTGCCCACGTGCCTTTGCCCATGCTTCAAGATGCACCGCCTTGGTGCCTTCCATATCCGACTTCAGCCCGCCAAGAAAAACGACCGTGGGCCCCGACCCCTCACTTTTGTGATACGCCAATCGCCGCCCCTGCGCGGTCTCCAGAAATTCAGCCTCTACCATAAAACCCTCTTTGCTTTGTCAACATCATGCACGTCCCAACCCCAACCGCAATTCCCCGATCCGACCTTCATCTGGCTAAAAATATCCCGGGGTGCGCGAGGGGCAGCGTCCCTCGCTCCCGCACTTGACACAATCCCCACCACCTGCCAAAGCAGCCAGACGCAAATAACCCGCAACCGGGCGTTCAGTGGGCGCCAAACCGACGAGGAGAGCCAACATGGCCCTGGATTCGAAATCCGTCTCTCTAACCTTCCCCGATGGCAATGCACGTTCCTATGACGCAGGCGTAACACCCGCGCAGGTCGCTGCCGATATCTCGACCTCGCTGGCCAAAAAAGCAATCTCGGCCACGGTCGACGGCAAGCACTGGGATTTGCAATGGCCTATTGAGTCCGACGCCCAAATCGCCATCCACACCATGAAGGATGAAGATCAGGCCAATGAGCTGATCCGCCACGATCTGGCGCATGTCATGGCCCGCGCGGTGCAGGAAATCTGGCCCGCGACCAAAGTCACCATCGGCCCCGTGATCGACAATGGCTGGTACTATGACTTTGACCGCGAGGAACCCTTCACCCCCGAAGATCTCGGCCTCATCGAGAAAAAGATGAAAGAGATCATCAACAAGCGCGACCCCGTCACCACCGAGGTGTGGGATCGCGACCGCGCGATTGAGTTCTACAAAGCCAATAACGAGCCCTATAAGGTCGAGCTGATCGAAGCCATTCCGGGCGATGAACCGCTGCGCATGTACTGGCACGGTCATTGGCAGGATCTGTGCCGCGGCCCGCACCTGCAGCACACCGGCCAACTGCCCGGCGACGCGTTCAAACTGATGTCCATCGCGGGTGCCTACTGGCGCGGCGACAGCTCGCGCCAGATGCTGCAACGCATCTACGGTGTGGCCTTCACCGGCAAGGAAAAGCTGAAAGCCCACCTGCATATGCTGGAAGAGGCCGCCAAGCGCGACCACCGCAAGCTGGGCCGCGAAATGAACCTGTTCCACATGCAGGAAGAGGCCCCCGGCCAGATCTTCTGGCATCCCAACGGGTGGAAAATCTACACCACCCTGCAGGACTATATGCGCCGGATGCAGGAACGCGACGGCTATGTCGAAGTCAACACCCCGCAAGTTGTCGACCGCAAACTGTGGGAGGCCTCGGGTCACTGGGACAAATATCAGGAAAACATGTTCATCGTCGAAGTGGATGAAGAACATGCCCGTGAAAAGGCGATCAACGCGCTGAAGCCGATGAACTGCCCCTGCCACGTGCAGGTGTTCAATCAGGGTCTGAAATCCTATCGCGACCTGCCCCTGCGCATGGCTGAGTTCGGATCGTGCGCACGCTATGAACCTTCGGGAGCATTGCACGGCATCATGCGGGTGCGCGGTTTCACGCAGGACGATGGCCACATCTTTTGTGCCGAAGATCAGATCGAATCCGAGACCGCCAAGTTCATCGCTTTCCTATCCAAGGTCTATGCCGATCTGGGCTTCCACGACTGGACGATCAAACTGTCCACCCGTCCCGAAAAGCGGATCGGGTCGGATGAAAGCTGGGATCTGGTGGAAAAGGCCCTTGGTGATGCCTGCAAGGCGGCCGGGTACGACTATGAGATCCTCGAAGGCGAAGGCGCGTTCTATGGACCTAAGCTGGAATTCACCCTGACCGACGCCATCGGCCGGACCTGGCAATGCGGCACATTGCAGGTTGACCCCAACCTGCCCGAAAGGCTTGACGCCAGCTTCATCGGCGCGGATGGCGCGAAACACCGCCCCTTCATGCTGCACCGCGCTACTCTGGGCTCGTTCGAACGGTTCATCGGCATCCTGATCGAGGAACACGCGGGAAAGCTGCCTTTCTGGCTGGCCCCGCGTCAGGTCGTTGTCGCCTCGATCACTTCCGAGGCTGATGACTATGTGGCCGAAGTGGTGGAAACGCTCAAAGCCGCCGGGGTTCGGGCCGAAGCGGATATCCGCAACGAAAAGATCAACTACAAGGTCCGCGAGCATTCTGTCGGTAAAGTGCCCGTGATCTTGGCCGTCGGACACCGCGAAGTTGACGAACGCACAGTCAGTGTTCGCCGTTTGGGTGAAAAACAAACACAGGTTCAATCACTTGAGGCTGTAACAATTGAGCTTTCCAAGGAGGCGACACCGCCCGATCTGCTGTAACATTCGGCGTCAATTTGCCTGCGATCCGGCCCAAAAACAGGGGCCGGATTGAAATATTTTCCATTTTCGATTTCAAAAACAATATGTTAACCTGCAAGGGGGCATGACAGTGCCTGACGGGGTTGTGAGACACGGGCTCGTGAATTTAACTGTCGCCTCTGAACGACTACCTTTGTCATTGTCAACACAGACATACGCAGTCACCAAAAGGATTACCGAGATGTCGAACACAGCTAAGTCCCTCGTTATCGCAAGCGCCGTTGCAGCCGCCGTATCGGGCATGGCCACCACCGCAACCGCACAAGCCAAAGAGAAATGCTATGGCGTTTCGCTGGCAGGCGAAAACGATTGCGCCGCAGGCCCCGGCACCACCTGCGCCGGTACCTCGACCGTTGATTATCAGGGCAATGCCTGGACTCTGGTCGACGCAGGCACTTGCGCCGATATCGAGCTGCCTAAAACCGCAGACGGTTCGGACCGCAAAGGCTCGCTGGAGCCGCTGGACCGCGATCTGCCGGCATAAGCCCGCGCTTAGGAAAACCGAAGGGGCGGGCCTTGTCGCCCGCCTCTTTGTCGTGAACCGGAGACTATAACGATGCTGGACAATGCTATTCGTTCAAACAGACTGCCCGCCGCGCCGGGTGTCGGATATAAGCCCCAGCATTTTCAGCAAATTCTGGATCACGCGCACCCGGTGGCATGGCTGGAAATCCATGCCGAGAATTACATGGGCGATGGCGGACGCCCGCTGGCGCAACTGCGCCATTTGTCCGAACAATTCCCTATCTCTGTCCACGGTGTCGGCCTGTCCATTGGCGGCGAAACCCCGCTGGACCCCGATCATCTGGCCCGGTTGAAACATTTGGTTGGCTGGCTGAACCCTGCCAGCTTTTCGGAACATCTGGCTTGGTCGACCCATGACAGCCATTTCCTGAACGACCTGCTACCCCTGCCCTACACCGACGCAACTTTGGACCGGGTTTGTGAGCATATTGATCAGGTGCAAGAGGTTATCGGACGGCAGATGCTGCTGGAAAACCCCTCCAGCTATTTGGCGTTCGAGGAGAGCACCTGGTCCGAGCCTGATTTCCTGCGTGAAATCGCGCGTCGCACCGGCTGTGGCCTGTTGCTGGACGTGAATAATGTGTTCGTGTCGGCCACCAATCTGGATTTCTCGCCGCAAGGCTATATCGACGCCTATCCGCTGGACAAAGTGGGTGAGATTCATCTGGGCGGCCACGACGAGGATGAAGACGACCACGGTCGCCCCCTGCTGATCGACAGCCATGGGCGCGAGGTTGTGGACCCTGTATGGACGCTGTTAGATTACGCTCTGGACCAGTCCGGCCCCAAGCCCATCTTGATCGAATGGGATACCGACGTTCCCGACTGGCCTGTACTGCGCGCCGAGGCCGATAGGGCTCAGGCGGCTTTGGACCGCGTTCCAGCATGAGCGTTTCTCAGACAACCTTCCACACGGCGCTTTTGGACCCGTCACAGGCGGTGCCCGACGGCCTTGTGGACGCGTCTGAACACCCTGCGGGACGTCGTTTCAGCGTCTATCGCAACAACGTCGCCGTGTCGCTGACCGAGGCAATGTATCAGGCCTTTCCGGTGATTACCAAACTGCTGGGCACGCAGAATATGGATGGTCTATCGGGTATTTTCCTACGTCAGCATCCTCCGACCTCGCCCATGATGATGTTCTATGGCGAGGCATTCCCCGAGTTTCTGGCCGGGATGCCGCAGCTTTCGCATTTGGGCTACCTGCCCGACATCGCTCGGCTGGAACTGGCTCTGCGTCAGTCTTACCACGCCGCCGACAGCACCCCAGCCCCAGCGGATGCGCTGGCAGTTGCGCCTGATGAGGTGATGCAGGCCACGCTTGAATTTGCGCCGTCGATGCGGGTGATCCGCTCGGAATGGCCGATTTATTCGATCTGGCGTTTCAACACGCAAGAAAACGCACCCAAGCCACAGGCTGGGGCCGAAGGCGTGTTAGTAACACGACCGGAATATGATCCCGCTCCGCATCTGCTGCCTGCCGGTGGTGCGGATTGGATTGCAGAGATGATGGCCGGTCAGACGATCGGTCAGGCGTATGAAAACACCTCTGCAACCACCCCCGAGTTTGACCTTGGGGCTACTCTGGCGCTGCTGCTTCAAGGCGGCGCTCTTACTTCTGTGACTATCGAAAGGCTGGCATAATGACTGCCCTGATCTCTCTTCACAATAACGTCCTGGGACGGCTCGACAGTTCGGCCAATTGGCTGACCCCGACCCTGGCGCGGCTTGTTTTTGTTGCTGTATTGCTTGTGTATTACTGGAACTCGGCCACTCTGAAGATTGACGGGTCGATCTTCTCGGCGTCAGCCGGTGCCTTTGGCCAGATCTTCCCCAAAGCGGCTGAAGCCGTTTTGTACGACGTGACCCAGATGACCTTTTTCCAGCGCATCGTGATCTTCTTCGGCACCGTGGCCGAATTCGTCCTGCCTGCGCTTCTGCTGGTTGGTCTTCTGACACGCGTTGCTGCCCTGGCCATGATCGGGTTCGTCTGGGTCCAGACCATCGTTGATGTCGCCGGTCACGGCGTGAAACTGGGTGGATTGTTCGACAACGCCATCACTTTGATGGATCAGCGTGTGATGTGGACCTTCCTGTTCCTGGTCATCGTGATCAACGGCGCAGGCCCGATTTCCATCGACCGCGTCCTGCGCTTAAAATGATCTAGAAATGCGCCTTGGGCTCGTCCGGTTTACCTGCGGCCAGCCCGAGGACCCCTGCCACCCCAGCGAATGCGACGGGGAACATGGTAAAGGCATTGAAACCAAACGCGTAATACATGCCGCCTGCTGAGACTAGCAACAATAGCCCCCCAACCAGTGCCCGCGCCTTGGCCATGGCGCCACCGGCAATCGCCAGCAGAGGCGCAAGGATCGAGGCCGTCTGGATCAGTTGCGCGTTGTCGACCTGCTCGGCCAACCCGTCGATCTCACCGAACCGGTCGATCAGTTCGACATAGCCATAGCCGACAAAGCCGACCAACATGCCGATTAGCCCGGCAATCACACCCAAAATCATCGCTGCGTTACGCATCCTTCGCCCTCTTGCTTGCGCCCTTGCAGATAAGCATCCGCTCAGCCGACGCCAAGAGCCGCCTTCGTCGCCACCGTCCAGCCGAGAAAAAGCTCCCCGTCACGCTCGATCAGCGGGCGTTTCATTAAGGTCGGATGATCGCGCAACAGCTCCAACGGTGCACGCGCGCGTTCGTCTTCGCTTAGGCCCCGCCAAGTCGTGGACCGGGTGTTGAGCAAAGCCTCGCCGAAATGTGTAAGAGCCTTTAAAAGCACTGTTTCAGGCACGCCATCAGCGCGGACGTCGATGAATTCAACATCCTGCAATGACTTCAATGCCTTACGGCAGGTGTCACAGTTCTTAAGTCCATATAGACGCATTTTCGGGGGCTTCCTGTGCTTGTGCGAATTTTAGGCAATTTCGCCAACGTGTTCCGGTAATTCTTGATTTTTTACTTCACCGTGCAATGTTGAAAAAGACGAAATACGCAATTCGGGCCGAAGCGTGTGGGCGCGGCGGTGACGAAAGGCGGTGGCGTCAATCACTTCCCCCACCAATTTGTGGGACAACGTGTAAGTAGAAGGAGACACGGGAAATGCCAACTGGCACCGTGAAATGGTTTAATACCACTAAAGGCTATGGGTTTATTGCCCCTGATGAAGGTGGCAAGGACGTATTTGTACATATCTCGGCTGTTGAACGGTCAGGTCTGACCGGGCTCGCAGACAATCAGAAAGTCTCATACGAATTGCAGGACGGACGCGACGGTCGCCAGATGGCCGCCGATTTGAAACCGTTGTAAGGCCCCCTCCCGACGGGAAGACAAAGCAGGGCAACGGCCAATTTCCGGCCGTTGACCAATAATGGTTCGACCAATGTTAACCGCGCGCCGGATCTGCGTCGACGTGCGTGAACCAGTCTTGACCCATCGCAACGATGCAGGACGTGCCGGTCGAATAAGTGACAACCATCGTCCAATCACCTTTCTCGCTAGTCCAGACTTCCATGATCTGCTCAGGGCTGCGCACCCCAGAGGCTGCGCGTTGCGAGTCGAACTGACGTTCCAGCTTGTCATGCAACCGGGACGTCGGCTCACACAGCACCTCAGCAATAGGGGATTTGGCCAAAGCCGGAGCGCCAAGCAACGACATCAAGCACGCGTATCGGATAAAGGAAAGAAAAGCCATGAAGCCAGTGTAACAGCTTCATGACAGTACGTATAGACAAACGATATGCGTTTAGTTTTCGCGAATGACCGCTTCGAACTCGCGCCATTCGCGGGCGGTCATGCCCGAGGTTTCCTGCGTCACGGCCTCTCCGGCGAGCATCCGCCGCAGGCTGTCGACCATCTGTGCCGACAGATTCACCGCGCCCAGACGATAATCTTCAAAGGCTTTGTAAGCGAATGGCACCCAATCGGCGACGATCTTGCACATCATATCGGCATATACCCGGATTTCGTACTGCGCATGCGGGTCGGCCCGTAAACGCAGGAAGTGGAACAGGTTGTGCAGGTCCACCTTCCAATACCACTGGGTGTAGATATTCGCCGGCAGGTTCATTCGCGCCAGTTCACGCGCCAGACCCTGCTGACCGTCCTGACTGATCATCGCCTCGTAATTGTCATAGCACCGGGCGCTGTCAGCCTTTAGTATCTCCAGAACCCGCGCGGCCTCTTCACCTTGTAATGCTTCGCCCCGACCCTGGTTATTCACCTCGGACTGCGCCGCCACATGGTCGGGCGCGGGAATATAGAACTCCCGATCCAGGATTGAGTAGCGCGCGGAGTATTCATTCACATTCGCCGTCCGGTGCCGGATCCACTGACGGGCCACAAAGACAGGCAGCTTCACATGCAGCTTGATTTCGCACATCTCGAACGGGGTCGAATGCCAGTGACGCATCAGATAGCGGATCAGCCCCTCGTCATTCTGCACCGACTTGGTGCCCTTGCCGTAAGACACCCGCGCCGCCTGACAGATCGCGTTGTCATCGCCCATATAGTCGATCACCCGCACAAAGCCGTGGTCCAGCACCTGATGCGCAGTATACAGATGATCTTCCATCCCCGGAGCCACAACACGACGCGTTTGATGCGATTGCGCCCGTTGCGCTTCGATCTCGGCCAGTTGGTCAGAGGACAGCGGCATGAAATTTCCTTTCCATCGAATGAGTCGGCGACCACTATATCTCGGCAATGCAGCGACCGGAACCGCGATATGTACGCTTGTTTGTGCATTTTCCAAATTGTGTCCGCCGCGCCTCTCGACACACTATGTTAGCGCGCTAAGGTGCTTGTCATCACCTGAACAAAAAAAGGAAACCGCAATGGGGCTGACATACCTCCACACCATGGTCCGTGTGAAAGATCTTGAGAAATCCATGGCGTTTTACGAACTGCTGGGGCTGCAAGAAACCCGCCGGTATGACAGTGAACAGGGCCGGTTTTCGCTGATCTTCATGGCGCCTCCGGGGCAAGAAGATCGCCCGATCGAACTGACATATAACTGGGATGGCGACGACGGATTGCCTAGCGATAGCCGGCATTTCGGTCACTTGGCCTACGGAGTCGATAATATCTACGAAATATGCCAACTACTTCAGGACAATGGCGTCGTGATCAACCGGCCGCCACGTGACGGGCGCATGGCGTTTGTGCGCTCGCCCGACAATATCTCGGTCGAGCTGCTGCAAAACGGTGACGCGCTTGATCCGGCCGAACCCTGGGCCAGTATGGAAAGCACCGGCCACTGGTGATCCGCTGGCTGACGATCCTGGGACTGGCTGCTCTGGCCAGCCCCCTGCGGGCCGAGACCTGCAGGCTGGCGCTTGCCTTGGCGATGGACATATCGACCTCGGTAGACGCAACCGAAGACACGCTGCAACGGCAGGGCTTGGCCGCAGCACTCGTCGCACCCGAGGTGACCGAGGCGTTTTTCTCGTCCCCCATGCCCGTCGCGCTGACCGTCTATGAATGGAGCGGGCGCAGCACGCAACGCGTTATTCTGAATTGGTCGATGATCCGCACGCGGGCAGACTTGCTGGCAGCGGCGACGACGGTGCAACAGTCGGTGCGGTCCGACAGCGGGTCAGCCACCGCGATGGGATATGCGCTGGCCTTTGGCGCGACATTGATGCAGCAAGCCCCGCCCTGCCTGTTCCAGACCATCGATCTGTCTGGGGATGGGTCGAACAATGACGGGTACGGACCAGACTCGGCCTATCGCCACTTTCCATTTCAGGACATCGTGGTGAACGGGCTGGTCATCAACGCCGCCGATTTCGAGGGTGAGCTGTTCCTGATCCCGTTTTTTGAGAACAATGTGCTGCATGGCCCCGGCGCTTTTCTGGAAGTTGCGCAAGGGTTTGAGGATTTCGAGCGCGCCATGCGCCGCAAACTTGAGCGGGAATTGCAGGGCCTGCAAATCGGCGCGCTATCTGGTAATGCGTTGAAATGATCCGCTACCTTGCCGCTGCCGCAACCCTTTTGGCAACGCCTGCGATGTCTGAGTGCAGGCAAGCGCTGGCCCTTGGGCTGGATGTCTCTGGTTCGGTCGATAGTACCGAATACCGGTTGCAGCTTGGTGGTCTGGCCGCTGCCCTACGACGACCCGAGGTCAAGCAACTGCTTCTTTCGGGCCTTGGCCCTGCGGTGCGGTTGGCGGTATTCGAATGGAGTGAGCCCAGTCATCAGCGCATGTTGCTAGACTGGACAGAAATCCGATCCGAGGAACAATTGGATGGTATTTCAGCCCTGTTGAACTCCGTGACGCGCAGCTCGGCGCCGCAGGGAACGGCGGTCGGATCGGCGATGCAGTTTGGCGCCGGTCTGCTGTGGCAACAACCTGAGTGCTGGAAGCACACGCTGGACCTGTCTGGCGACGGCAAACATAACATTGGACCCCATCCCCGCGAGGCCAAACAGGCGCTGCAAGCCAGCGGGATCACTATCAACGGTCTGGTGATCGGCCCTGATGATGCCAATGTTGGGGACAAGCGCGACGTGCAGATCAGCGAGTTGTCTGCCTACTACAATGCATGGGTCACTCTGGGCCCCGATGCCTTTGTCGAGGTCGCCGTGGGGTTCGAAGCCTATGAGGACGCGATGGCCCGCAAGCTGATCCGCGAGCTTGAAGGCCTGGTCCTGTCCGATGCCGGGCCCTGCACCCGGCCCTGATCAGTAAATATAGCGGATCTGATCCGTCCAGTAGCGTTCAACCCGGCGGAGGGAAGTGGTGATGTCCTCAATCCCTTCCAGCTCCAATACGCCACGTGATTGCAACCCACCTGCGTGGCGCGCGAACAGTTCGGATACGATATCGCGGATCTCACGCCCCCGCGGCGTCAGACGCACGCGCACCGAGCGGCGGTCAATCTCGCAGCGTTGGTGGTGCATATAGCCCATCTCAACCAGCTTTTTCAGGTTGTAGCTGACATTACTGCCCTGATAGTAGCCCCTGCTTTTCAATTCGCCCGCCGTGACCTCATGATCGCCGATATTGAACAGCAACAAGGCTTGCACGGCGTTGATCTCAAGCACGCCGACACGCTCGAACTCGTCCTTGATGACGTCCAGCAGCAGGCGGTGCAGCCGTTCCACCAGCGCAAGCGCCTCAAGATAGCTGGTCATGAAGCCCTTGGCCCCGTGCGCGGAGACCTGCATTTCCATACTCATCCGATCCTCCGATTCAATCGCGCCGTTTCAGGCAGCATGAATCGAAAAACCGAATATTCTGTTAAGCAGATTTTACTATTACTTTTGAAAGGTTTGCGCTATTTCCACAATCAGATCTGCATAGGGATCGGGCGTGGAAACCTGTCCTGTCACCCATTGATACAGGTCCTGATCATTCTCGTGCAGCAGGGCGTCGTACAGGTCCAGCAACGCCTCATCCATGCTGCCAAGATTGCGATCGGCATAGGCCGACAGGATAAGGTCCATCTCTTTGATGCCCCGGCGCATCGAACGCATTTTCAACCGCTTGATCCGCGTGTCCCGCTGCTCGGTCACTGGACTTGCTCAGCCATCTGTCGCAGACGCTTTTCCAGTTTCGCGGCTCGTTCCGCGCTGGCTCGCATCTCGCCCCGGATCGAGCGTAACTCGGCCACGATATCCACCAGTTCGGGCATGGGTTCTTCAGCTTCCGAGGGCGCATCCATGCCCTCGCCTTCCCCGGTCAGCAGCCACATGATCGAGACATTGACCATCCCGGCCAGCATCGACAGGCGGTTGGCGCGCGGCTCGGACAGGTCGTTTTCCCAATCCGCGAGGGTTGCTTTTTTCACGCCCAACCTGCGGGCCAGTTGTGACTGTGTCATCCCCGCAGCTTCACGCGCACCTGCCAGACGGTCGCCGAATGTCGCTGAATCCGGGCCGTACCAGTCGTTTTCGTCGTTCATCGGGGTCTCCAATTCCACAATTCATATCGCTTGATCGTCTTTCGGGCGCACCCTATGACAGACAGGTTGATCATTCAAACCGAGGGCCCCTATGAGTTTCCTGTCTGCGACACTGTCACGCGTAAAACCGTCGCCTACAATCGCCATGACGGCCAAAGCGGCCGAATTGAAGGCCGCGGGACGCGACGTTATCGGCCTGAGCGCCGGAGAACCCGATTTCGACACGCCGCAGAACATCAAGGATGCCGCCGTTGCCGCCATTGCCGCGGGCAAAACCAAATACACCGCGCCCGATGGCATCCCCGAGCTGAAACAGGCCGCCTGCGCGAAGATGAAGCGCGATCACGGGCTGGACTATACGCCTGCGCAGATCTCGGTGGGCACAGGCGGCAAGCAAACGCTCTATAACGCGCTGATGGCGACGATGAACGACGGCGACGAAGTGATCATCCCTGCGCCCTATTGGGTCAGCTACCCCGACATGGTGCTACTGGCCGGAGGCACGCCGGTTGTGGTGGAAACGACGCTCGAGAACAGCTTTAAACTGACCGCCGACCAGCTTGAGGCCGCTATCACGCCAAACACCAAGTGGTTCATCTTCAACTCTCCGTCCAACCCAACGGGCGCGGGCTATAGCCGGGCCGAACTGAAGGCATTGACCGATGTGCTGATGCGCCATCCACATGTTTGGATCATGTCTGATGATATGTATGAGCACCTGGCCTATGACGGGTTCGAGTTCTGCACCCCGGCCGAGGTTGAACCCGGCCTCTTTGAGCGCACTCTGACTTGCAACGGCGTGTCCAAGGCCTATGCCATGACCGGTTGGCGGATCGGCTATGCGGCGGGTCCGGTCGAGTTGATTGCCGCGATGCGCAAGATTCAATCTCAGTCGACCTCAAACCCCTGCTCCGTAAGTCAATGGGCGGCAGTCGAGGCGCTGGAGGGCACGCAAGACTTTCTGGCCCCCAATGCCGAGACATTCAAACGCCGCCGCGACTTGGTAGTGCGGATGCTGAACGAGATTGACGGTGTATCCTGCCCCACTCCCGAAGGCGCGTTCTATGTCTACCCCTCGATCGCAGGGCTGATCGGCAAGACTACTCCGGCAGGCACGGTGATCTCATCTGATGAAGCCTTTGCCACGGCATTGTTGGAAGAAGCCGACGTGGCCGTCGTTTTCGGGGCTGCCTTCGGTCTGTCCCCAAACTTCCGCGTCAGCTACGCAACCTCGGACGCTGCGCTGACCGAGGCCTGCACCCGCATTCAGCGGTTCTGCGCCGCACTGACCTGATCGGAGGCTCTGAGCCGTGGATTTGCCCGAATATTACTTTCGCGTGCGCGAGAATGGGGCGGCGGTTTTTCGGATCGACACCGAAAACCGCCAACGCCGGATCGAGATGGACCAGATCGCGGTCATCAACATCCGCAACGGTGAGGTCAAGCCGCAGGGACAGCGCACCCTGACCGAGACCGACCAGGCCGCTATCACGCGTTGGATCGAGGACCGCACAGCCCTTTTGGCACAGCGTGATATGGATGACATTCACCGGGCCGTGGACTACCTAAACCTGACGACTCAGTGGGCGCAGTCCAAAGCGACAGACGCGCAGCTTGAGGATGTCACCGACCGGCTGTTACTGGCGATGCACGATCTGCGCAGTGTTCTGGTGCGTAAAAAGGCGGATCGTCTGACCAAAGACTAACCTGCCACCGGGACCGAGCGGACCGACCGCATCCAGAACCGCGCCATCAGTAACACCGCTGCGAAGGCTAACCCAAGCACAAGGCCCAGCCACACGCCGATCCCGTCCATCCCCTGGACAAAGCCGAAGTAATACGAGGCCGGAATCCCCACGACCCAATAGCTGAGTCCTGCCATCACCATTGGCACTTTGGCGTCCTGCAATCCACGCAACAGGCCCAGCGCAATCACCTGCGCGCCATCGACCAATTGGAACAGCGCCGCCATGGCCAGCAACCCGGTTCCGATCAGCAGGATTTGCGACCGCTGCGGGTCATCCGCCTCCATAAACAGGGAAATCAGCGGCTCGGCGCAGGTCAGGAACAGGATCACGGTCAGCACCGACATCACCAGCGACATCGCCGTCACAGCAATCGCGCCTTTTTCCAGATGTGCCCGGTCTTTGCGGCCCAGCGCATTACCTGCGCGGATCGTGGCCGCGTTGGACAGACCCAGATGCACCATGAACGTAGCCGAGGCCAGATTCAGCGCGATACCATGCGCCGCCAGCGGCACTTGTCCCAGCCAGCCCATCATGATTGCCGACATGGCAAACAGGCTGACCTCGGCCAATGTGGTCAGACCGATGGGCACACCGAGACGCAGGACGCTGAAGAAGAACTCCCAATCCGGGCGCCAAAAGCGCTGAAACAGGCTGTGTTCGGGCAAGACACGCACGGCGTAGATGACCACGAAAACCAGCGAGACAACCTGTGTCACGACCGAAGCGATGGCCGCACCGATCACGCCCAACTCGGGCGCGCCCCAATTGCCGAAGATCAGCGCATAGTTGGTGAAACCGTTGACCACAGCCGCCGTCACAGTGATCCACAGAACGATCTGCGTGCGTTCCAAGGCCGCCAAATAGGATTTCAGGACCATCACGATCAGCGCCGGGAACAGGCCCCAGCCCGCGACCCGCAGATATTGCGCGGCGGTCCGGGCGACCTCGGGGTCCTGATCCAACGCAATCAGGATCGGGTAGGACCACCACAGCAGTGGCATCATCAACGCCGCATAGATCAGCGACAACCACAGCCCCATGCGGGTCGAGCGGCGGATGCTGGTCTCATCCTCCTCGGCGGCGGCGGTGGCGACTATGGGCATCACCGCCCAGCCGAACCCGGCCCCAAACAGAAACAGCACGAAGTAGTAACTACTGGCCAGGGTTACAGCCGCCAGAGCTTCGACCCCGTACCAGCCCAGCATGATGGTATCGGTCAGACCGATAGCAAACTGCGCCAGATGCCCGCCCACCAACGGTAGGCCCAGCACGGTAATGGCCCGGAAATGGCCGCGATATGTCATCACCTTGTTCATCGCCCCAGCCTTATGCCCGGCCCGAGGCCGGGACAAGACCAGATCAGCGAAATTTCAGGGTGAGACTCTCAGTCCGGGGCTAATCAACAGCCCCGGATGACCCTAACGCGCATCAGGGTGCAGTGCGCTGCCAAGGATGTGCTCGGACCGATGGATGACGTGATGCGCCTGTCCAACGATCAAGGGATCAGGCTCGCGGACCACATCATGGTTCTTGCCGGGGTAGTCCAGCGTCGACAGGAAATGCCGCATTGTGTTCAGGCGCGCACGCTTCTTGTCGTTCGACTTGATGATGGTCCATGGCGCGTCGGCGGTGTCAGTATAGAAGAACATCGCCTCTTTCGCCTCGGTGTAGTCGTCCCATTTGTCAAGGCTGGCCTTGTCGATCGGCGACAGTTTCCACTGTTTCAGCGGGTCCGTCTCGCGGCTTTTGAACCTGCGTTGCTGTTCGGGCTGCGTGACCGAGAACCAGTATTTGTAAAGCTGAATGCCCGAGCGGACCAGCATCCGCTCAAGATCCGGAGTCTGGCGCATGAATTCCAGATATTCGTTGGGCGAGCAGAAGCCCATCACCCGTTCCACGCCTGCGCGGTTGTACCAGGACCGGTCGTAGAACACCATTTCACCAACGGTGGGCAATTCCTGAACATAGCGCTGATAATACCACTGACCCTTCTCTTCCCAGGTGGGTTTGTTCAACGCAACCACTCGGGCCTGACGTGGGTTCAGGTGCTCCATGAACCGCTTGATTGTGCCGCCCTTACCCGCAGCGTCACGGCCTTCGAACAGCAACACGAACCGCTGGCCGGTTTCTTGCGCCCATATCTGAACCTTCAGCAGCTCAGCCTGCAACTCGGCCTTTTGCGCCTCATAGAACTTGCGCGCCATCTTGCGGCCATAAGGGTACTTGCCGCTTTCAAACGCGTGGCGAATTTTCTCGGGGCTGGGCTCAGCCGGGCCGGTCGTGGGCACCGGAACGCCGTTGGCGGAGGCTTGTGTCTTTTCGATCCGCGCCGCTGTTTCCATGCAATCTCTCCTTGAAAAGCTGTCTGACCCAGTGACTAGCAGAGACCGCCATTTCGCGCTTTGATTGGTATCAAATTGCTGTAACCTTGTGGTTCTGTTTTTAGCTATGGCAGCAGAGGGTTAACGCGTGGACAGCAGATTTGTCGAACTGGACGGACAGCCGTTCTTTCTACGCAGTTGGGGCGATCCCAGCCTGCCGCCCTTGCTGATGCTGCATGGCTTTCCTGAATATGGTGGCACATGGGCTGATCTGGCCCCGCATCTAGCTGAACACTTCTATTGTATTGCCCCGGATCAGCGTGGTTATGGCCAAAGCTGGGCGCCCGAGGGGGTCGGGCACTATACCCTGTCAAAACTGGTCGGGGACATGGCGGCGTTGATCGATATGCTGGGCGCACCTGTCACGGTTCTGGGCCATGATTGGGGGGCCTCCGTCGCCTATGGGCTGGCCATGTTCCAGCCCGAGCTGGTGGGCCGTCTGATCATCGCCAATGGCGTCCACCCGGTGCCGTTTCAGCGTGCGATGGCGTCGGGCGGCGCGCAATCAGCGGCCTCGCAATATATCAACGATCTGAGGGCCGAAGACGCCGCCCAAAGATTTTCTGCCGACAATTCCGCGCGGCTCGAGAGGTTCTTTCGGTACGGGATGGGGCTGGATTGGCTGTCGGATGCACAAATGCAGGCCTATCGCACCGAATGGGCCCGGCCCGGCCGGTTGGACGCAATGCTGAACTGGTACCGCGCCTCTCCGCTGGTGGTGGCGAAACCCGGCGAACCGCTGACGAATCTGCCCGAGCTGCCGGTCGAGCGCCTTTTGGTCCGCTGCCCGCATCTTTTGCTGTGGGGATCTGAGGACAAGGCCCTGCTACCCGAGGCCACTGAGGGGCTGGAAGAGTTCGCCCCCGACCTGACCCGCATTGACATTCCCGGCACGGACCACTGGCTGCATCATCAACGCCCCAAGGCGCTGGCGCAGGCCATTCTGAACTGGACCCGAGCCTTAACGGTGTCCCCAGTCTGACGGATCGTCCGAGTTGTTGGGGGACAGCCCCAGAATATCCCCATCGGTGGAACAGCCCAGCCCCAGAACCGTGCGATTGGCGTAAGAAAAATAGGCGCAGACCTGATTGATCTCGAGGATTTCTCCATCCTCCCACCCTGCAGCGTGCAGAGCCTCAATATCACTTTCTGTCAGCTCCGCAGGCGCCTCGGTCAGTTTGCGCGCATAGCCCATCGCCGCGATCTGCGCCGGATCTAGAGGGGCTGTCTGCGGTGTCCGGGCTTCAATCGCGGCACGGATAGCATTGCCTCGGTCAGGGTCAGCCAAAAGCCGCTGCAGGCCACTGAAATGATGCTCGACACAATAGTCGCAGCGGTTGAGCGCGCTGACCCACACGCCCAGGACCTCAAGAAACCATTTCGGGATGGTGTTGGCCGAATGGTGCAAGACATTCTTGTACATCGCCATGTGGCCTTCCATCGAATGCGGGCGCAAGGAATGCACCATCATGATGTTGTCCACATTATTGCCCGGCCCCGTCACCCGCTCATACAGTTTCTTCAGCTTTCCCGAGGCGTCCTCGAACGGTATGGTCTTGATCCAGCTCATTGAAACGATGTCCTTTTTCCTGACAGCCACCGGGCTGCGGCCAGAGTTGCTGATTTCCCTATCAACAATCAACCGGTATTGATAAGAGACTTGGATAGATTGAATTCCAAAACCCATTTTCTCGTCTTGCAAGAACGCCTCTCAGATATCTAACATGCGCCTGCTTATTACTTGTTTTCTGCTTTCCACCATCGCGGCCCTCTACGCAGCGCTGGACCCAGCCGCGTCGGATTGGGTATTGCTGGCCGCCCCGTGCGCTTTCGGCAGCGCGATATTGATCCTTTGGGGCGGTCTGCAACGCCTCCACACCCCGCGAAAATGGGCGGTTATTGACGGATCAAACGTCATGCACTTGAAAGATGGCGAACCCAGCCTCGAAACGGTGCGCGATGTTGTCGAGAAACTGTCGCAGGCCGGATATACGCCCGGCGTCGTCTTTGATGCCAATGTGGGCTACAAAATATCTGACCGTTATCTGGATCACCGCGCCCTCGCCCGACGTCTGAGCCTGCCCAAAGACCGCGTTCTGGTTGCCCCCAGCGGCACACCGGCAGACCCGCTGGTTCTACAGGCGGCTACCGACTATCGGGGATTCGTCGTATCCAATGACAGATTCCGCGACTGGGCTGAGGATTTCAGCCAAATTCTGCAACCTGAACACACCATACGGGGCGGTTTTAAGAACGAAAAACTCTGGCTTTCGCTTTGATCCAACCTTGGTCGCACGCCGCAATCCGCCCACAACACTTCGCGCCCCTCTTCCCCCGGACCACATCACCTGCCATAATGGGTAAAACCCAAAAACAAGAGCAGCACCGATGCCAGACGATCTGTTGACGCCCAGCGCCACCTCCACCTATGACGCCTCTTCGATCGAGGTGCTTGAAGGGCTGGAACCCGTTCGCAAACGCCCCGGCATGTATATCGGCGGCACGGATGAGCGCGCGCTGCATCACATGGTGGCCGAGATCCTCGACAACTCGATGGACGAAGCGGTCGCGGGGCACGCCAACCGGATCGAGGTGGAACTGCACGCAGATTACGCCCTGACCGTGCGCGACAACGGGCGCGGCATCCCGATTGATCCGCACCCCAAATTCCCGGACAAGTCCGCGCTGGAAGTCATTCTGTGTACTCTGCATGCGGGCGGTAAGTTCTCGGGCAAGGCCTATCAGACCTCGGGCGGTCTGCACGGGGTTGGTGCCTCGGTGGTGAACGCTCTGTCGGATTCGATGGTCGTACAGGTGGCGCGGGACAAGACGCTGTTCGAACAACGGTTCTCCCGCGGAATCCCGCTGGGTCCGGTCGAAAAAGTCGGCGCGGCCCCCAACCGGCGCGGCACCACCGTGACATTCCACGCCGATGCCGAAATCTTTGGCCACCACAAGTTCAAACCGGCGCGGTTGTTCAAATCCATCCGGTCCAAGGCCTATCTGTTCTCAGGCGTGGAAATCCGCTGGAAGTCCGCCATCGACGATGGCGAAACTCCGACAGAGGCCACGTTCCATTTCCCTGGCGGCCTGTCCGATTACCTCAAAGAGACGATGAACGGCTCGTCCACATATGCCGAGCAACCTTTCGCGGGCACCGTGGACTTCACCGAGAAATTCGGCACCCCCGGCAAGGTCGAATGGGCGATCAACTGGACACCGTCGCGCGATGGGTTCATCCAATCCTACTGTAACACCGTCCCCACGCCCGAAGGCGGCACCCATGTGGCGGGGTTCTGGGCTGCGATTCTCAAGGGGATCAAGGCCTATGGCGAGTTGATCAACAACAAGAAAGCCGCGCAGATCACCCGCGATGACCTGATCACCGGCGGCTGCGCGCTGGTGTCCTGCTTTATCCGCGAGCCCGAGTTCGTGGGCCAGACCAAAGACCGTCTTGCCACGGTCGAGGCCCAACGGCTGGTCGAGAATTCGGTCCGCGACCATTTCGATAACTGGCTGGCCGCGGACACGAAATCCGCCGGCGCGATACTCGACTTTGTGATACTCCGAGCCGAGGAACGTCTGCGCCGACGGGCCGAGAAAGAGACACAACGCAAATCCGCCACTAAAAAACTTCGTCTTCCCGGCAAGCTGGTGGACTGCTCTAGTTCAACACGCGACGGGACAGAGTTATTCATCGTCGAGGGCGACTCGGCCGGTGGGTCCGCGAAAATGGGGCGCGACCGCAAAACACAGGCCCTGCTGCCCCTGCGCGGCAAGATCCTGAACGTGCTGGGCGCGGCCAGTTCCAAGCTGGGCACAAACGCCGAGATCAACGATCTGACCCAAGCGCTGGGTGTGGGCCTTGGCACCAAGTTCAACGTCGACGACCTGCGCTATGACAAGATCATCATCATGACCGACGCGGATGTGGACGGCGCGCATATCGCCTCACTGTTGATGACGTTCTTCTTCACCCAGATGCGGCCCATGATCGACGCAGGCCACCTGTATCTGGCCTGCCCGCCTCTGTACCGCCTGACCCAAGGCGCCAAACGCGTCTATTGTCTGGACGAGGCCGAGCGCGACGAATGGCTTGAGAAAGGTCTGGGTGGCAAGGGCAAGATCGACGTATCCCGCTTTAAGGGGCTGGGCGAAATGGACGCCAAGGACCTGAAAGAGACCACGATGGACCCGGCCTCGCGCAAACTGATCCGCGTCACGATTGACGAGGACGAACCCGGCGAAACCGGCGATCTGGTCGAGCGCCTGATGGGTAAGAAGCCCGAACTGCGGTTTCAGTACATTCAGGAAAACGCGCGGTTTGTGGAGGAGTTGGATGTTTGAGATAGGGTTATTGTGCCATTAGTCGCAGCAACTGGCTTTCAGAAATAAACAACGGGCGCTCCGATTTTAGACGCAATTCTTGTGCTTTACGAATCTTGGTGCCTCGGTTTAGCTCTATCCAATCTCTTGAAGCCTCACCTCCGATTATCAAGAAATCAACTTTACCCGAAACACTTCGAGCCATTCGGGCGCCGTAAGCCTCAAGTTGCTTCTCGAAGATTGATCTGGGATTCGCTTTGAAATTTCCCGTCAAAACGAGAACTGCCCCGTCCAAATCTGCTTCGATGCTTTCAAGGCGCGTTTCCTGATAATTCGCAACTCCGGTAGTTTGTGCGATTCCCGTATCGCCGTAGCAATCACCCACTACATGCCCGATGACTTCGCAGAGTTCGTTAGACTCTTCTTCTGAAACAATGCCGTCGGCAATTGCATCTACGGATGAAACAAGGATCTGCTTAACCCCAACCGTATCTTGTAATGATGGGTTTCGATCGATAAACGATACTATTGCTTCCGCTTCGGCCAAAGTGATTTTCCCATCGCACACAATGCCCCGGCAAAATCCTAGAAAACGGTTGAGTTGGCTCTTTTCGCAGGATTCTTCGATTTCCTTCATACGTGTTTCGACAACCGAGTCGATGGACGAATGATCCAAAAGATCGACTCCAAAATCTTCGATAATATCATTTGCATCGCCGTCCGTTACGTGCCGAACGAACTCTTCGCATTCTGCAATCAACGGCTCAATTTCGCCAACCTCTAGGTATCCACTTGCCGCCACGCCCTCAAGAAAACCAGTAAAGTGGCAGAAAAACTTTTTGTCGTTGTTGCGTTTGTGAATTCTGCCCAACTCTGGGCCGCCATGTGAATAGTTACTCATTGTCAACCTTAGGTGTATCTGGAAAAATAATCTCAACCTATGTTTGCAGCCCTCCTAATAAAAAACAACGCCAAAATAGCAATACTCAACCGTCCGGTGGTCAGTCCTTTCTCAGCGTCTGATAGCCGTCTGCCTTCACGCTAGAGCGCATTCGCTAATTTTAAAATTACATCAGCGATTCAAGGTGGACCAACAACCTCCTTGAACGATGGACACCCCCCCTTGCCTAACCCGTTGATCCCGTTCACACTTACCCTCAACCCGTCATTCAAGAACGATATTTGAGGTTCTCGAGCGTCCACGACCCATTTGACTCACTGATTTCTCAACGGGAGGACGACATGAAGACACTACCCCTCGGACTGGCCTTAGCCCTGCTGGCCACACAAGCCCCAGCGCAGCAAATGCTCAGCACCGCATCGCCTATTCCGGAAGGTGCCGAGAAGCGGTTTTGCTATTATGAAGGCATGGCCTATTCCGAAGACGCATTTGTTCTGATGGTCGGCGACAACACTGTAACCAGCACCGTCAGTACCGTTCAGGAACGCCTGCTGCGCTGTCATCGTGAAGAGGATGGCTCGCTGAAGTGGAAACCGCAGAGCACATTCTCGACCAACAACTGAACGCGTTGGGTGGGCGTTCTAGCCCACCTTTTGCTCCAGCCAATCCGCGATCTGACCTGCTGGCCCCTCCCAGCCGGGCTCCATGAACAGGAAATGGGCGTGGTCTTCGGCTGGCAGGAAGGTGGCTCGCACGCCGTAAAGTTCCGCCAGCGCGCGGCAGGTGTTGGGGTTCACGGCCCGATCCTCGGTTCCGGATACGATCAGCACCGGGCAGTCGACCTTGTCGATATCCACCTTCATCGCGTGCTGGTCGTCGAACATCCAAAAGAACATCTCGAACATCACCCGCCCGCTTTCCGGGCCAAGCTGGTCGAATACCTCATGCTGCTGTGCCTCGGGCAGTTTGTTCAGCGCAAAAGGGGCCATCAGGTCGAAATCGACGCGCATGGGCTGTTTCCAGAACGCCCCGCCCTCCATCAGTGCGCGCGGTACCGCGCGTTCGTCGTCGGTTTCGGGCAGCGTCCCCCAGGCCGCATTCGGGTTGATCAGGACAATGGCGCCGGCCAGGCCCCGAGACGCCACCTGCTGTGCCACCACCCCGGCGATGGCATGGCCGAGCAGCACCGGCTTGCTATCCAGCCCCTGCACGAATGCGGCAACGTCATCGGCGTAGTCCATGACGCTGGTGTCGGTCAGGCCGGGATCGGGCTCGGCCTTGGGGTCGCCATCATGGTAGCGCAGCGCAGGGGTGTGAACCCTCCAGCCGCGCGCGCGGAAGAAGCCCGCGTAATCCTCCATACACCACGGCCCGGCAAACGCCCCGTGGATCAGAACAATCTCTTTGGTCATGAAAATCTCCCTCACCTGCGCGCAGTATGCGGGGTGAGGGAGCGGGTCCGCAACCCTGTTACAGCGCGGCTTTGAACAGCGCGGTCAGGTTGTCTTCGGTCAGTTCGATGGGGTTGCCACCACAAGACGGGTCGATGATCGCGCCTTTTACCAGTTCAGGGATCGACGCCTCGGTCACGCCCAGATCGGACAGTTTGCGCGGGATGGCAAAGCTGTCGTTGAACGCCTGCACAAAGGCACGGAAGCCGTCAAAGCCGCCTTCGATGCCCAGATAGGCCGCGGCCTGCTGGAACCGGTCCGCGATAACGGGCGCGTTGAAATCCAGCACGGCGGGCATACAGACCGCGTTGGTGGTGCCGTGATGGGTGTTGAACACCGCGCCGATTGGATGGCTCATCGCGTGGATCGCGCCGAGGCCCTTTTGGAACGCCGTGGCGCCCATTGCCGCTGCGCTCATCATCTGGGCGCGGGCTTCGATGTCGGTACCGTCAGCATAGGCGCGTGGCAGGTAGTCCTTGACCAGCCGCATCCCCTCCAGCGCGATGCCCTGGGACATGGGGTGATAATGCGGGCTGCTAAACGCCTCGACGCAATGCGCAAACGCGTCCAGACCGGTGCCTGCGGTGATGAACTTGGGCATCCCCACGGTCAATTCAGGGTCACAGATCACGACCGCAGGCAGAACTTTGGGGTGAAAGATGATCTTCTTCGCGTGCGTTTCCGAGTTGGTGATAACGCTGGCACGGCCCACCTCGGACCCTGTCCCGGCGGTGGTCGGCACGGCGATGATCGGTGCGATGGCGTCAGCATCGGCGCGAGTCCACCAGTCGCCGATATCCTCAAAATCCCAAACAGGGCGGATCTGGCCGCACATGAAGGCAACCATCTTACCCAGATCCAGCCCCGAGCCACCGCCAAAGGCAATCACCCCGTCATGACCGCCCGCATTATAGGCGGCAACCCCTGCTTCGAGGTTCTTTTCATTGGGGTTCGGGTCCACTTCGCTGAACAGCCCTCGTCCCAGCCCTGCGGCCTCGAGGATATCCAGAGTGGCCGTGGTGATTGGCAGATCGGCCAACCCCTTGTCCGTTACCAATAAGGGGCGTTTCATCCCAGCCGCCGCGCAGGCCTCGGGCAATTCCTTGATCCGGCCAGCGCCGAACTTGATCGCGGTCGGGTAGGACCAGTTTCCAACAAGGCTCATGATGTCACCTTTTTCAGATGGTAGGATTTTGGACGTGTGAGGTTGTGATAGCCGATGACCGACAATCCGCCTCCGCGTCCGGTATTCTTACAGCCGGTCCAGCACAGACCCGGGTCCAGATAATCCGCCCGGTTCATGAACACGGTGCCGGTTTCGATCCGGTCGCCCACCCGCGCCGCGCGATCCACGTCACGGGTCCAGAGGCTGGCAGTCAGGCCAAACTCGCTATCATTCATATGCCCGATGGCTTCTTCGTCCGAGGACACTTTCATGATGCCCACAACCGGGCCGAAGCTCTCATCCCGCATCACGCGCATGTCATGGGTGACATTGGTCAGGATCTGTGGGGTCAGATAGGCTCCCCCATCATCCTCAGCGAAGGTCTCGATATGGGGAACGGCACCATCCGCGACAGCCTCGGCAATCTGCGCGCGCACCTCATCAGCAAAGCGGACGTTGGCCATCGGGCCAATCGTCGTCTCAGCGTCAAGCGGATTGCCCAGCTTATAGCCTTTCACCACCTCAACCGCTTTGGCAACGAAGGCGTCATAGAGGCTTTCATGCACATAAATCCGTTCGATCCCGCAGCAGCACTGGCCCGAGTTGAACATGGCCCCGTCGATCAGCGTATCGACCGCCGCATCCAGATCGGCATCCTCCATGACGTAGCCCGGATCCTTGCCACCCAACTCGGTACCAACGCCAGTAAAGGTGCCCGCCGCAGCGCGTTCCATCGCCTGTCCGCCGCCGACCGAGCCGGTAAAGTTTACGAAATCAAACGCCTTGCCAGCGATCAGATCATTGGTCACGTCATGGCTGAGGAACACGTTCTGGAACACATCCGCGGGCACTCCCGACGCATGGAACGCCTGCGCCATACGCTCACCCACCAGCAAGGTTTGAGTGGCGTGTTTCAGCACCACCGCATTGCCCGCAATCAGCGCAGGTGCCACCGTGTTGATCGCCGTCATATAGGGGTAATTCCAAGGCGCCACCACAAAAACGACCCCATGCGGAATACGCTTGATATAGCGTTTGAAGGTCTCATCCTCACCCACAGCGATATCGGCCAGAGCGTCTGAGGCAATTTCGGCCATATGACTTGCACGTTCATTGAACCCGCCAAACTCACCGCCATAGCGCACCGGCCGACCCAACATATGCGCAAGCTCTGGCACGATCTCGTCATTCATCGCCCCCACAGCGGCCACACCTGCCATTACAAGATCAATCCGCTCCTGCAACGGCCGCGCCGCCCACTCCACCTGCGCCGCACGGGCCCGCGCGGCGGACTTGAAAGCCGCCTCAGCCGACAACACTTCACGCTCCGCAAAAACCGATCCGTCAATCGGCGAGACACACTGCAACACCTGCCCCATCTTCACTCCATTTTCGAAAGAAACAGGATCCCTGCTTCATCTGGCCCAAAATATCCCGGGGAGCGCGAGGGGCTGGCCCCTCGCTCCCGCCCTCTAAGCCCGCTCAAACCCGCGCGCAATTTCCCAATCCGTCACTACACGCTCGAACTCTTCGATCTCGACCTCCGCCGCACGGGCATAGTGATCGACCACATCATCCCCCATGGCCGCGCGCAACATGGCCGACCCATGCAACGCATCCCGCGCCGCACGCAAGTTGCCGGGGATCATACCTGTTTCGCCCTGATAGACGTCTCCCTGAGTCGGAGGCTGCAATTCCAGCGCTTCCTCGATCCCGGCAATCCCAGCGGCCAGCATCCCTGCCATCGCCAGATACGGGTTCATGTCCGAGCCTGGAATACGGCACTCCACCCGAACTGCCTTGGTGCCATCCCCGCACAGACGGAACCCCGCCGTGCGGTTGTCCACCGACCAGATGATCCGCGTTGGCGCAAACGTGCCCTTCATGAACCGCTTGTAACTGTTGATGTAGGGAGCCATGAAATAGGTGTAATCGGCGGCGTATTTCAGCAAACCCGCCATGTAGTTCTTCATGACATCAGACATCCCGAGCGGATCTTTTTCGTCGAAAAAGATTGGCACCCCATCTGCCCAAAGCGACTGATGCACGTGGGACGAGCTTCCCACTTTCTCATGATGCCATTTCGGCAGGAACGTCGCCGCATGGCCATGCTGCCACGCGATCTCTTTCACTGCGTTCTTGGCAATCGAGTGATACTCGGCCGTGTCCATCGCGGGGGCGTATTTGATGTTCAGCTCTTCCTGCCCGGTCTCAGCCTCACCTTTCGAGTTTTCGACCGGAATCCCCGCGTTCCACAGATGATTGCGGATCGGGCGCATCACATGCTCTTCCTTGGTGGTCTGCAGGATGTGATAGTCTTCGTTATAGCCCGAGATCGGCTCCAGATCGCGAAACCCTTCCTTGCGGATCTGGTCAAAGCTCTTCTCGAACAGGAAAAACTCCAGCTCGGTAGCGCACATGGCGTCATAGCCCATGGCCTTAAGCCGGTTCACCTGCTTTTTCAGGATGGACCGAGGCGCGTGGGGCACTTCCTCATGCGTATGGTGATCCAACACATCGCACATCACCATGGCAGTGCCCTCAAGCCACGGAACCGGGCGCAGAGTACTTAGGTCAGGCTTCATCACATAGTCGCCATATCCGCGTTCCCAGCTGGTGGCAGCATAGCCATCGGGCGTCGCCATCTCGAGGTCGGTGGCCAACAGATAGTTGCAGCAATGGGTCTCTTCCCAAGCGCCCGCCACGAAATGACCCGCGTGGAACCGCTTACCCATCAGACGCCCCTGCATGTCGACCATGCAGACCAGCACGGTGTCGACCTCACCAGCTTCGGCCTTGGCTTTGAGATCGTTCAATCTTGCTTCATTGCCCATCCCGTTCATCCTTTGTCCTCTTCTGGGACCGTCGTCCCAAATTATTCCCAGCGGCCCTAGTCCTCGACCGTTTCGCTATCCATTTCCATCACCAGACGTGTCTCCAGCACCTGCCCGCTTTGGTAGAGGATCGGATAGGCGATGGCGGCGATATGCCCGTGCAGGTCACGCATGGCGCGCAACGTCTCAAGATGCAGATCACTTGAGGCAAAGCTCTCGGTCTGCCCCCTCTCAAGCCGTTTCAGATGCGCCTTGCGGCTATGCCGTGACAGGCGCTTGACCTCGGCCTTGTCCAGCACCAGACGGCGGGCGCAGTCCACATCATTCACCAGCAGCACATGACGAGCCAGCGAGAAACTGGCCAGTACAGCCGCGTGCAGGTCCTTGAGTTCCTTCCAGCCTTGCGCGGAAAACTCGGTGCGTTCAGTGTGTTTGATCTGCGCGGTTCGGGTCATGCGGTTTGACACCACGTCGCCCGCCGCCTCAAGCCGGATCGCGTATTCGACCAGGCCGCGCGCCGCCTTGATCTGCGCCTTGCTCATGTTTTGGCGCGGCATTCGGGCGACAAAGCGTCGGATTTCGGTCAGCTGTGCATTCACCCGTTCATCCTGCTGCCACAGGGCCGAAATCGCATCGCTGTCGTCCTGCTCATAAATATCCAGAACCGGGCGGAACATGCGCTCAACCTGTGTGACCATCTGCAACAGCTCATGCCGGACCGAGGACATCGCAACGTTCGCCCCCGACGCGCTTGGATCGTTCAGTGGGCTAAGCGCGTCCGAGAAGTGGTCCATCGCGTGCGCCTTAACCTCGGGCTCGGGCAGCAGCAGTGTCACCGGACGCTCCATCCAGTTCACAAACCCTGTGGCCAGCACAAAAACGGCAAGGTTGAACCCGATATGGGCCAAGATCAACGACTGCCCTGCCCCCGCCACCATCAGCGTCTGATGCGTGCCGGTCACGTTGACCACAATCAGCATCACCAGCGCCGTGCTGCCGCGTAGCAGAAGGTTGGCCAGTGGAATACGACGCGCGGAAACCGCCAGGTCACGGGTCAGCCAGATCGGAATAAAGGCCGAGCCCAGATTGGCCCCAAGAACCAGCGACAGCCCGGCAGCAAAAGGGATGGCTCCGATCTGAACCAGTGTCACGCACATCAGGATCGTCGCAACCGAACTGTGCATGACAAAAGCCAGTACCGCGCCCACGATAAAGGCGCTGAAATAGTCGCTTTCCAGATAGCCCGCGATGGCGGGCAAAAAGGCGCTCTCGCGGATCGGATCAACCGCATCGCGCAAGAACTGCAATGAAACCAGAATGAACGCGATGCCCAGAACAATGCGCCCGATCAGCCGCACATTGGCGCGGTCGGACTTGAGGTACAGCCACCCGCCCAGCGCCAGCAGCACGGGCTGCAGCCAGCCCAGATCATAAGACAGAACCTGAATGACAAGCGCTGCACCCAGATCCGCGCCCAGCACCCCAGCCAACGCAAGGCCAAAGCTGACCATGCCTGCCGCGGCAAAACCGGTCAGCAAAACCGTTACCGCCGCCGAGCTTTGCAGGATCGTGGCCAGAACCATACCGGCCCCACCGGCAACAAAGGTGTTCGAGTGTCGCGTCAACAGCGACTGGAACAATGCGCCAAAGCGTCTTTCGATGCCCGTGCGGACCAGCCGCACCGCAAACAGCAGCAACATGGTCGCCGCAAAAATCTCGATCAGGAACCCCGCAATAGCCATTGGCCTATACCCCTCTGACCCGGTTCACGCCAAGGCGCGACCAGAGTGTTCTTGTCTGTTTCAGAGGCAAGCCTAGCATCGGGGATCGGGGTTCCAGAGGTCCAATACCGGCACGCGACCGAGGCCGCGCGCCGTAATCGCATTGAAATTAGCCGTAGCGATAAGGCCGTCCGGCCTTGAGCATGTCGGCGTTATACTGCTTGAAGATCTCGACAACCTTGGCTTTGGTCTCGGACTCGGCTGCGATTTCATCCCAGAAGGCAACGGCTGCTTCTTCGACCTGCGCCCATTCGGTGTCTGGGATTGAGGTCAGTTCCATCTTATCGCCATTCACGCGCAGGCTGGCCTCGCCACCCCAATACCACCACTGGCGATAGTAGTGCGATTGGTCGCAGCAAACGCGGAACAGGGTCTGCAGGTCTTCCGGCAGTTCGTTCCAGCGGTCCATATTGGCAAAGAACGATCCTGCCCATGCGCCCGAGATGTTGTTGGTCAGGAAATAGTTGGTCACATCAGCCCAACCCACGGTGTAGTCTTCGGTGATGCCCGACCAAGCGATGCCGTCCAACTCGCCGGTTTGCACCGCGACCTCGATGTCTTCCCACGGCAGAGTGACCGGCACAACGCCGAATTGGCTCAGGAAGCGGCCCGCCGTTGGGAAGGTAAAGACGCGTTTGCCCTGCAGATCGGCCAAGCTGTTGATCGGGTCTTTGGTGGCAAAGTGGCAGGGATCCCAAGCGCCCGCGCTGATATGCTTGACGCCGACCTTGGAATATTCCTCATCCCAGATCTCGTTCAGGCCGTACTGGTTGAACAGCACCGGCACGTCCAGCGAGTAGCGGGAAGCAAACGGGAAATAGCCACCGAACACGGTGACTTCGGTGGGAGATGCCATCGAGTCATCATCTGATTGCACCGCATCGATGGTGCCGCGCTGCATGGCGCGGAACAGCTCTCCGGTCGGGACCAGCTGATCAGCATAGAACAGCTCGATCTGCATCCGGTCACCAGCGATCTTGTTGAACATCTCGATGGCCGGGTCGATCACATGGGCCGCCAAAGCTGGACCGGCATAGGTCTGCATCCGCCATGTGATCGTGCTCTGCGCCAGCGCGGGCGCGGCCAGAGGGGCAGCGGCAACGCCCACCCCGGCGGTTTGCAGAAACTTACGTCTTGTTGTCATGTCATTTCCTCTCTGTTGCAGTTCTTCTCGTGCCTTTTCATCGGCATTCTTGTTAGTTTCCGTAAACATATCCGGGCAGCCACAAGGCCAGTTCCGGGAAGATCATGATAATCGTCAGCGCCAGCACCATCACCGCCACAAACGGGAAGATCGAGCGGTAGATGTCGCGCAGCGTGATCTCGGGCGGGGCCATCGCGCGCATCAAAAACAGGTTATAGCCGAAGGGCGGCGTCATATATGCGATCTGTGTGGTGATCGTATACAGCACCCCGTACCAGATCAGGTCAAAGCCCAGCGCCCCCACCAGTGGCACATAGAGTGGGGCTACGATCACCAGCATCGCCGTGTCGTCCAAAAACGTGCCCATCACGATAAAGCTAAGCTGCATCAGGATCAAAATCATCCATGGCGACAGGCCAAGTTGATCGGTGAACAGGTTGTCGATGGCCTTCACCGCGCCCAAGCCATCAAACACCGCACCAAAGCCAAGAGCGGCGAGAATGATCCACATGAACATGCACGAAATCGCCAGCGTCTGCTTGGTGCAGTCCTCGAAAATCTTCCACGTCATGCGCCGTTTCACCACCGACACGACCAGCGCCGTCAGCGCCCCAATGGCCGAGCTTTCGACCAGCGAGGTCCAGCCATTCACAAAGGGCACCATCATGGCGGCAAAGATGATCAATGGCAGCGCACCCGCGCCCAGCAGGCGGATCTTCTCGGCCCGCGGGACCTCATGCGCATCTTCCATGGCGGGGCCCAGATGCGGCTGAATGCGGCAGCGGATCCAGATATACAGAATGAACATGCCCGCCATCAGCAGGCCGGGCACGATCCCGGCCAGCCACAACTGCCCTACCGGCTGCCGCGCGATCATCGCATAGAGCACCAGAACCACCGAGGGCGGCACAAGAATTCCCAGACTGGAACCCGCCTGAATGACACCCGTGACCATCGTCTTGTCATAGCCCCGCCTCAGCAATTCCGGCAGCGCAATGGTCGCGCCAATCGCCATCCCCGCCACGCTGAGCCCGTTCATGGCCGAAACCAGCACCATCAGCCCGATTGTGCCAATTGCCAGCCCGCCATTCACAGGCCCCATCCAGACATGGAACATCCGATAGAGGTCATCGGCCAGACGGCTTTCTGACAACACGTAGCCCATGAAGATGAACATCGGCAGCGTTAGCAGTGGATACCACTTCATCAGCTTCATCGCGGCTGAAAATGTGATGTCCTGCCCGCCTGTTCCCCACAGGGCCAGCGCGGCAACAGTTGCGACCGCTCCGATCGCGCCAAAGACGCGCTGACCTGTGAACAGCATCAGCATCATCGAGGCGAACATGAAAATGGCGATATATTCCTGGCTCATGCCCGAGCGACCCCGATTTCCTGCCCTTTGATCCGGGCTATGTCTTTGAAGAATTCCGATATCGCCTGCAGCAGCATCAGGAAGAAGCCCAGCGTCATAATCGATTTGATCGGCCAGATATAAGGTCGCCACGCGGTCGAGGAACGCTCGAGCCGCCCAACCTCTTCACTGCCGGTCAGAAGACCTGTGAAATAAGCCACGGGTTCAGTGCCCCAATACCCAAGGCTGTAGGCGGTCGAGCCCAAGCCGCCATAGAACAGCACGCCCAGATACAGAATCAACAGCAGCACGGTGAAGGCGTCGAACCACGCTTTCTTCTTGTGACTCCAGTTGTGATAAAACAGGTCCATCCGCACGTTCGAACCCAGCTGGATCGAATACGGCCCGCCCATGATGTAATAGGTCACCATGGCAAACTGCGCCATTTCCAGGGTCCACAGCGACGGCAGAAAGAAAGTTTTCGAGATCGACGACCACAGCAGGATGCCCATCATCGCGAACAGACCCCACATCATCACCCGCCCGATCCGGTAATTGAGCGCGTCAACGACGCGGACATATATGCTCATCGCCCGGATCACTCGGCCGCCCTTTCTTCGAAGGTCGCCAAGGTCCGCTTGATCCACGGTACAAGGCAGTTGGTGACGGTTGCGTGCTGCTGAGGCGTGCGGATCAAGTCGTTGCGGATTTCGATCATCACGTTCAGCAAACCATTGGGCAATGCCTGCACATCCAATGTGTGGGCCACGCCGTCCTTGGCCGAATACGGCTCGTTCAGTCGCGTGATATACGGGTTCTCAACGGCTTTCGTTGCCATCATCGCGGTGGCAAACCGATCATCGACCCCGTGCAGGATGCCAAGCTCGACCTGACGTTTTTGTCCGTGATAAATTGGCGTGAAGCTATGGATCGTCACCAGCAACTCCAGTGAGGCGCGGTTGCGGTCAATCACAGCCGACAAGGCTTGTCGAAACGGGTCATAGACCCCGTGGATACGGGCCTGCCTTTCTTCATCCGACATCTGGGCATTTGCGGGGATGTCGTAGTCCTCGCTCCGGACGGGCATGGCGCCCGGCGCTTCGGGGGGGCGGTTGCAGTCATAGACCAGCCGCGACACACCACCATGAACCAGCGGTGCCGAGAGTTCGGCAGACATCATCCGGGCCACGGCCAATGCCCCGGGGTCCCATGCGATGTGACTGTCGCGCGCCTCGGCGCCTAAGCCCATGTCGCCCAGAAACGCAGGGATGCGGTTCGACGCGTGTTCGCAGACCAACACCACCTTCGGGGCGTTGCCTGCCAAGTCAGTGTGAACAACTGTGCCGAAATCCAACTTATCGCCCCGCGATTCCCAGAATCTTCTTTGTGGAAAAATTTCCACACACGTCGATCACCTGTCAATAATTTTCCTGTACAATTTTCTCCAGACTTGATCTTGATGAAAAATTATTCACATTATGCCTTTGTCGCATACAGGAGGATCGTTTAGTGCGGGTGACGGACAGGCTGCTGGCCCATCGGGACAAGATGACGCCTTCGGAACGGCAACTGGTCAGTGTGCTGCTGGATGACTATCCCATGGCCGGCTTGGGCAGCATTACCGAACTGGCCAGCACCGCCTCGGTCTCGACCACCACGGTGGCGCGGATGCTGCAAAAGACTGGATTTGACGGCTATCCGCAATTTCAGGCCGCCCTGCGGGGCGAAGTAAAAGAGATGATCTCGGGCCCCATCGCCAAGCGTGATGTCTGGCAAAACGATCTGCCCGAAGAACACATCCTCAACCGCTATTCCCAGCAATCCCTCGCCAACCAAAAGCGCACGATTGATGAGGTCGATCCAGCCGAGTTTGACAGTTTTTGCAACCTGTTATCCGATCCCAACCGACGTATTTTCATCACCGGAGGACGCATCACAGGTACAATGGCGCAGTACCTGTACCTGCATTTGCAAATGATCCGTCCCGACGTCCGAATGTTACCGGTGGCTGCGTCGTGGACACATGATCTGCTGGATGTACGCAAAGATGATGTCCTAATCGCGCTGGACGTACGGCGCTACGAGAACTCGACCATGCTGATCGGGCAGCTCTGTCAGGAACGCGGGGCCGAGATTGTGCTGTTCACAGACCAGTGGCGCTCGCCCATTCACCGACTGGCCAAACATACCTTTGCCGCACGGATTGCGGTACCGTCAGCGTGGGATTCGATGGCGTCGATCCTGACGCTGATGGAGTGCGCCATCGCCGAGGTTCAGGAACGCCTTTGGGATTCGGTCAAAGACCGCACCGACGAACTTGAGGCCGCCTTTGACCGTACCAAGCTGTTCCGCAAGTTCGGTCAAAGCTCGGGTTCTTAACATCTGAAATTGCTATAATTTACAACTGCCCGTGATCAGTGTTGCCACTTCGGGGCCGCGCGTTCACTTTATGGGCATGAGTTTTGTCGCCGATAATCAACTGCCGCTTCTGATCCTGTTTTTTCTGATCGGACTCGTAGGCACCGGGTTTCTGTTCCGCAAACCTGCGGGGCATCGAGCGTGGAAACTGGCCGATCTGGTCTGGGTCGTGTTGGGTGGCATCGGCGCATTGGTTGCCGTTTTGGCAGGTCTTTACACTGCAGACAGTTCTCGTCTCGACCGACAAATCGACGTGGCCTATGCCGCTACACTGGCCTTTGACCGGGACGCTGCGCGCTTTCGGTTGCGGTTTTGCGACCCGGCCTATGATGATGACATTGGCGTTCTGTGCGAAAAGGTGGAATTCCTGTCAGCGTCTACGGCCAGCAACGCTGACCTGCCCCTGTTTATCGCCGTGACCAACGAGGTCGCGCCGCTGCAAGGACTGCACTTCCTGTTCGGACGTCAGGCCAAGGACGAAATGGACGACGCACGCGCGATGGCCGAAAAAGCCAGCGCTTTCGATATCGACCAATTTCTGGTTTTTACGACCGTGGACGACAAAACCCAGATTGCCATCGACAATATGCGCCGCAAGGTGCCTGCGATTGCCGGTGACTATCTGATCCTTGCCCGAAGCTATGAGGATCTGATTGCGCAAGTCGGGAAGTTGAAGGACGAATGGGAATATCTACAAGCCAACGCGCATATATTGGTGTTGCAGATCATTGCCCTATGTCTGGTCAGCTTTGCTGCACCGTTCCGTCTGGGCAAATCGCTTGTAGAACTACGCACCGCGTTCAGCGCTGATACGCCTGAGCCAGCCGCTTCGGGTCCGCGCCAAGAAAATACCGTGTCAGAGTCCAAAGGTTCCGCGTCCCTCGACGCAGCCAACCCGCCTTCTGGTATCGGTCCGCACTCGTAAAGGCCCGGACCGGCAACAGAGTGATGCGGCCAAGGCGACGCACCAACGCCACGTCCTCCATCAATGGCTGATCCGGGAACCCTCCGGCCTTTTCATACAGGCGGCGCGGAACCAGCAATCCCTGATCGCCATAGGGCAAGCCAAATATCCGGCTGCGCAGGTTGGCCCAACCCGCCACCCATGTCGGTGCAAAACCCGAGGCAGAAAACGCCAGCCGGAAGACCCCCGGGGTGCCATATCGCAGATGATCCCCAACCACTTTAGTCCAGCCCTGCTGCAATACGGTATCGGCGTGCAGAACCAGCAGCCACTCGCCCTTGGCCTCGGCACACCCCCGGCGCAACTGACCACCGCGCGACGCGGCACCGGACACGATTTCAGCCCCGGCCTCATCCGAGATCTCTAGGGTTTGGTCCGTCGATCCACCATCCGAAACGATCAACTCCCGGATCAGGCCGGTATGTAGCCCTTCCATCAACGCTTCAAGCGTTGCGGGTAAGGTCTGAGCCGCGTTCAGGGTTGGGATGACGATCGAGATCGGTGCTGGCACGTGGATTACCCTCTGGTCTTGTCGGCGCGAACTCCTATATCACGAAGCCGAGGGAAAGCACGAGGACACCCCCATGCCCAATCGCCGCATCCTGCGCCTGAGTGGCGCCGACACTGACAGTTTCCTGCAAGGGCTGGTGACAAACGATATCGCCGGGATGCAGGGCGGGTTGGTCTATGCAGCGCTGCTGACGCCGCAGGGCAAATACCTTGCCGATTTCTTTCTGACGCGTCGGGGCGACGCTGTCCTGCTGGACGTGGCAGAAACTCTGGCGGACGGGCTGGTCAAGCGTCTGAGCATGTACAAGCTGCGCGCGGACGTCACGATCGCGGACAGCGGGTTGAATCTGCAACGCGGCACCGGCCCTGCGCCCGACGGCGCCCTGCCCGACCCACGCCACAATGACATGGGCTGGCGGACGTATAGCGCTGCTTCTGAAAGCGACGACGGCACCGATTGGGACGCCATCCGTGTGCGAAATTGCATCCCTGAGACGGGCGTTGAGCTGACCCCAGACAGCTACATCCTCGAATCCGGGTTCGAAGCGCTGAACGGCGTCGATTTCAAGAAGGGCTGTTATGTCGGGCAAGAGGTCACCGCCCGCATGAAGCACAAGACCGAGCTGCGCAAAGGTCTGCGCCGGGTGCTGATCGACGGCAGCGCCCCGGTCGGAACGGAAATCAACGCGGGTGGCAAATCTGTTGGGACGTTGTTCACTCAGTCTGGCGGCGCTGCCATCGCGTATCTGCGGCTGGATCGCGCCATCGGCGATATGCAGGCCGACACAGCGACAGTTCGGCTAAGCGATTGAATTGTTGCGCAATCGGCACGGCTGATCCCCGTCACCGCGAGTAAAGATTGCCACCCCTACCCTGGCGCTGTCACAATACCGACGGGACCAACACGGGTGCGGGTATGTTCAAGCTATACAGAGCGATCTGGCGCGCCAGCGCCGGGCGACAGATCATCCTGATCGCCCTGTCCATTGCGGTGGCCGCCCTTGCCGCCGTCCCACTGGAATTTCAACGCGATATCGTCAACCACCTGACCTCGGCCAATATTGATGCCGATCACCTGATGTTGCTGGGCGCGGGGATGATGGGGGTTATCCTGCTGAGCCTCGGGTTGAAATGGGTGCTGGGATACCGCTCGGGCACGCTGGGCGAAGACATGATCCGCCTTATCCGTCAGCGGCTGCTGGTCAGGTCTGCTGATCTGAACGAAACGGGCGAAGACGTGCGCAAGGGGACCATGACCACTGCCATCTCGGCCGAAGCGGAAGAGCTCGGCAAATTCGCAGGTGGTGCGTTTTCCGACCCGGTCGTGCAGATCGGAACGTTGATCAGCGTGATAGGATATATTTCCTCCACACAGCCGGGGCTGGGACTGATCGCTTTTTCGATGATCGTGCCGCAGATCGTCATCGTGCTGGTGTCGCAACGCAAAGTGAATGTCTTTGTGGCTGAACGCGTGCGCATTCTGCGCAGCGCCACGGACCGGCTGACTTCGGCCCAGATCGACGCCGCTGCGCGTGAGGTCGAGGCGCAGTTCGACGACATCTATGAAACCCGCCGCCGGATGTTTCTCTGGAAGCTTTCTGCCAAATTCCTGCTCAGCGTCATCAACGGCGCAGGCACCGTTGGCATACTGATGCTGGGCGGTTGGCTGGTTCTGCAAGGGCGCACCGATGTCGGCACCGTGGTTGCCGCAACAAGCGGGCTGGCCCGGATCCAGGGACCGACCGCGTTTCTGATCGCCTTCTACCGCCAGGTCAGCGCCAACCGCATCAAGTATGAGCTGATGCTGGAACTGTTCGGCCCCCACCCCGAGCAATACCGCCGTATCAAGCGCCGCACATAAAAAAGGCCACGTAGCCTTGGCTAACGCGGCCTCTTGGTGATTTCAGTGCAGCTTACGCGCGCTCGGAATATTCCATGGTCTCGGTGTTCACTACGATCATCTCATCCTGACCGATGAAGGGCGGCACCATGACCTTGACGCCATTGTCCAGAATGGCCGGTTTGAACGAGTTCGCAGCGGTCTGACCTTTGACGACAGGCTCGGTTTCGACGATCTTGCAGGTCACTTTCTGGGGCAGCGTGGCGTTCAGGGCCTCCGCTTCGTAGAACTCAACCACAATGGTCATGCCGTCCTGCAGAAACGGGCGACGTTCGCCCAGCAGTTCCGATGGCAGTTCGATCTGCTCATAGGTCTCGGAATCCATGAACACCAGCATGCCGTCGGATTCGTAGAGGAACTGCTGATCCTTCTGTTCCAGCCGCACACGCTCGACCTTGTCCGCCGAGCGGAACCGTTCGTTCAATTTCGACCCGTTGCGCAGGTTACGCAGTTCGACCTGCGCAAAAGCACCGCCTTTTCCGGGCTTTACGTGATCGACTTTTACGGCTGCCCACAGGCCGTCATTATGCTCAAGCACATTGCCGGGGCGAATTTCGTTCCCATTTATCTTGGGCATGACATAAATCCTTCACAAACGGTTGATGCGTCAGTTGCGCTTCCTATATCTGGCGTGACCACACCTGGCAAGACAACGAGACCTAGTGCTGCACATGCAGCAAGCTATGCGAGTGACGCAACGCAACTATGCATATTAGCTGTATCCGAATCACACTTTATAGGTCATAAGGACCGTCACGCCGAAAATGCAAGAGCAAGAACAACAAGGAAGACGAGATGAGAGATTTCGTTGACGGCACCGCCTTTAACAATGAGCAAGGCAACCGTGCGCGCAAACTTTTTGCAGCCGTCGTTCTGGCTGCGCTGGATGATGCAATTGCCGATGACAAGAAATACGGCAATGGCCCCGAACAAATCGCCCGCTGGGCCCGCTCTCGCGATGGCCGCGAGGTGCTGTCCTGCGCGGGTATCGACCCCAATGAGCGGGTTGTCAGCGGCCTGATGGAATTCGTGGGGCGCGGTGTGCGCACCTCGGTCGCGCTGTCGCGCGAGGAAAGCGAACGCCGTAACGCTGCTCAGCAGGCCGAAGCCGCCTGATCTGAACTGCTGCCTTTGAGAAAAAGCGCGCTCTGACTGCCAGAGCGCGCTTTTCTTTTGGCTAAACCAACGTCAGAAAAACAACAGCCACTGCCGAGCGACCCAGACTTCGGCTGCAAGCAAAGCTGCGAAGAAGATCTTTGTCGGAAGGGTCAACCCGCGCCGCCACAGCGCGATATATGACACCGCGCAGGCTGTGATCGACACAAGCACGACCCATTGTGCGTGATGGGCGCTGTCCCAATAGCTGATCGGGCTGTGAAAGACCCAATTGCTCAGCGGCCAAAACTGCGCCCGTCCATCCCCTGCATGCAGCAGAATATCGGTACCCAGATGCAGCAACCCGGCCGAGGCGCCCAGCACCAGCAAACGCGCGCGCAGCAATACCCCGATGGCCAGTGCCAGCCCCCAGACTAGAAACGAGTTGTCGATGGCAAAAACGGTCTGCCACGCGTCGGAATAATAAAGCTGCTCGAACACCACCTGCTCGGGGATGTTCAGAATGAACAGCGACACCCCCGCCATCAGATAGAGCGACAGGTCCGGCAGCACCGACCCAATCAGAACGGCACGCAGAGTTCGGCCATAGGACGGGCGCGCAAAGGCGGCGGCTCCGATCAAAAGATGGGCTGGCGTGTTCATCGGGGGCTTTTCCTCTGCCGTCAAATCGGGTCATGTGCCCGTCAGGTTATAGGAGAACAAGCATGGTTCGCGCCATCATGATTCAGGGTACCGGCAGCAATGTGGGTAAATCGGTTTTGGTGGCCGGGCTGGCTCGCGCCTATACACGACGCGGGCTGCGCGTGGCTCCGTTCAAGCCGCAGAACATGTCAAACAACGCCGCCGTAACCGAAAACGGCGGCGAGATCGGGCGCGCGCAGGCGCTTCAGGCGTGGGCAGCGAACAGGCCGACGCATACGGATATGAACCCGATTCTGCTCAAACCCGAAACCGACACGGGGGCGCAGATCATCGTGCAGGGGCAGCGGGCTGGAACGATGAAGGCGGGTGACTACCGCAAGGACAAATCCAAGCTGCTGGGGGCTGCGCTGGAAAGCTTTGACCGGCTCTGTGCGGATGCCGATCTGGTTCTGGTCGAGGGCGCAGGCAGTCCGGCTGAAACCAACCTGCGTAAGGGAGATATTGCCAATATGGGCTTTGCCTGCGCCGCAGGTGTGCCGGTCGTGCTGGTCGGCGACATTCACCGCGGCGGTGTAATCGCACAGATTGTAGGCACGCAGGCAGTGCTGGAAGCCAGCGATCTAGCGATGATCAAGGGCTTTGCGGTGAACCGCTTCAAAGGCGATGTATCCCTTTTCGATGAAGGGCGTGACGATATCGCAGCGCGGACCGGTTGGGCCTGCGTGGGTGTCGTGCCGTGGTTCAACGACGCATGGAAACTGCCTGCCGAGGATATGATGGACATCCGCTCTCACGCGGGCGGGACCTGCAAAGTGGTGGTGCCGCAACTTGAGCGGATGGCCAATTTTGACGATCTGGACCCGCTCTCGGCTGAACCAGGCATCACGGTCGAGATCGTCCCTGCGGGGCGCCCCCTGCCCGGCGATGCTGACCTTGTGCTGCTGCCAGGCAGTAAATCCACTATCGGCGACCTGACCTATTTCCGGGCGCAGGGGTGGGATGTGGACCTCTATGGCCATGTGCGGCGCGGTGGTCATGTTTTGGGCCTGTGTGGCGGGTATCAGATGCTGGGCAATACCATCTCCGATCCCGGCGGCGTCGATGGTCGACCAGGAACAGTCGATGGGCTGGGCTTGCTGGACGTCGATACCATCATGGCTGGCCAGAAGCAGGTCACGTTGCGGCAGGCGCATGCGGTTCCCGGCAAAGAACCGGTGTCAGGCTATGAAATCCATATGGGCCGGACCGAGGGCCCCGACTGCGCCCGCGCTTGGCTGGAGGTTGAAGGTCGGCCCGAGGGTGCCGCAGACAAAACTGGACGTATTCGCGGCAGCTATCTGCACGGGATATTTTCGTCCGATGCGTTCCGCGCGCGTTACCTGTCGGAATTGGGGGCTGTCTCAGAGATCAATTACGAGGACGGCGTGGACGAGACGCTGGACGCATTGGCCGACCATCTTGAGCAGCATATGGATTTGGATCAGCTTTTGGAACTGGCGCAACAGCCCTGCCGGGCCTAGCGTCTAGCTGGATTCCAGCTCAGCCAAAGCCCGGTAAATCTCGCGCCGGACCATTTTGCGCACATTGCGGGTGATGCGTTCGCCCAGCACGCCCTGAAGCTCTTCCCGCACGACCTGCGCGATAAGCTGACGCAACGCGTCTTCATCCATCGCGGGAGGTTCAGGTTGGTCTTCGGCCTCGGTCGCCGCGATGACCTCGGGGTCACGGATGAAGGTTGCTTTGGTGTCCGAGAGCCCCTCTTCCACCACTTCATCCTCTTTGGCTTCGTTTCCGACGCTCCAACCCAAAGCGCGGGTCGGAGTTCCAGAATAGGCGTCATCGCTATCACCGTCGGGTTCCCACTGATCCTCGGTGCGGGCAATCGCCGCCTCCAGCGCTTCTATCTTGGAACTCAGGCTGAAACTCGGAACTTTCTCTGGGGTTGGGACGGGTTGCGACGCCTCACTCTCTACTGCATCCCGGGCGCGCAGAACCATAGGTTTGACTGACGCATCCACCACCGGGTCTGCAATGGGTTTACCGTCCTCATTATCCCCGACTCGCAGTGCGTCCGTCAAAACCAATCTACCGGGCTTTCGTGCCAAAGAAGACGGAACGAGATCGGGGATTTTGCGGCCTTCTTCACCGACCAGGCGTTTGATAGAGGACAAAACGTCCTCTACTCTCCCGTCTACGACTTTATCCGTCATTCTTCTCTACCACTCTTTCCTCAGAATCGAGTGTAGCCAAACACTTCGGCCCTCACAACAGATTGTGTCCTGGGTTAGTCGCGGCGCAGGGCCTTGAGTACCCGATCCAGATCCTTGCTCTGCTTGCTAACCTGTGCCGGTGCTTTCTTGACCAGATTGTAATACAGCGTCGGGTCATAGATTTGCACGGCCAGCCCCAAACGCTCGGCCGTCAAAAGACCTTGCGCCTGCAACAACTGATAGGCAGCCAGCGACCGTTCGGTGCGCGATGCAACCTCATTGAGCTGCGCATCCAGCAGGTCTTGCTGTGCGTTCAGAACATCCAGCGTCGTCCGAGCGCCCAAGGTCGCCTCTTCCCGGATGCCGTCAAAGGCCACTTGAGATGCTCGCACCTGCTCGGTCGAAGCGCGCAGGCTGGCCGATGCAGCCTGGAAGTTGGCATAAGCCACGGAAACGCCTTGCGTGATATCTTTCTGTACGTTCAGCAGGTTCGCGCGGGACGCGTCACGGGTCGCCATTGCACGACGGACCTGCGCGGCCAAGGCGCCACCAGCATAGATCGGCTGAGTGAAGGTCAAAGCGACCGTCGCGTCTTCGATTGAATCGTCGTTGTCGTAGCTTTCGGTAATCCCGGCATCCGCGTTCAAAGTAACATTCGGGCCAAGGTTTGCACGCTGCTGAAGAACCGCCAGATCAAAGGCACGAACCTCATGCTGAGATGACAGGATCGCCGGGTGGTTGCGCTGAGCCAGGGCAATCGCCTCCGCCTCTGACCGCGGCAGGTTGGGCAGGCTGGGCTGACCAGCCGTCGCGCCCGGCGCTTTACCTACGGCGTTAACGTATTCGGCCTGCGCCGTGCTCAGGTTCCCGCGCGCAACGGACAATTCCGCCTGAGCGCTGGCAAGCTGCGCCTGCGACAGCGCCACGTCCGTGCGCGTCACCTCGCCCACATCGAAACGGTCCTGCGAAGCGCGGAGTTCCTCGGCAGAAACTTCCACATCGTTCAATTGAATCTGAACGGTTTCTTCCTGAAGAACAACGGCCAAATAAGCATTTACGGCTCGGAACAGCACGGCCTGTTCCACATCAATCAGGCTTTGACGTGTGGACAGAACGATTTCTTGCGCCGATTGCTTGCCCAGAACCGAAAAGCCACCATCGTAGATCAGCTGACTAAGCGTCAGACCAGCAAAGAACGTAGAAGGTTCATTTCGGACCGTCACATCGTCAATGGTCGAGCGGGTATAATCCTGGCTGACCTGAGCGGCAAAGTTGATGATCGGACGCAGCGCGGCCAATGCGATCGCCACATCTTCGTCGGCAGCACGCAGCAAGGCCCGGTTTTGTTCCAACAGCCCGCTGGTGTTATAAGCACCAATGAACGCGTCTGTCAGATTGTCTGCCCATGCGCCCCGACCCGGCACAACACTAAGCGCGATACCAGCCGTCAGCGCCAACGCCTTGACCAGTTTTCCTCCCGCCGTAGAACTCATCACGAAATCCTCTCAAACCAAAATTACGCAGCCCTGCGGACAGTTTGCGCGTTTATGTTCAACTAATCAAGGTGGCAGGACAATCTGTCCCGGAATTATAGCGAAAATACACGATCCGTGGAAAAAGCGCGCAAAACCGGGGCATTGGCATTAAACGCGTGGCGCCAAGTCACGCGTTCGCCGGATTTGTGGCCGATCCGAACAGTTCCCAATTCACCATCCATGAAAAGGCATGCGATCCGGCCATGATCCTTGAGCTGCGCGAGCAACGCGTCAGGCACATGCTCGACCCCGCCCTGAATCAGGATGACATCGTAGGGACCATGTTCGGTTGCACCCTGCTCCAAAGGCCCGACATGCACGATTGCGTTATCTGCGTCTGCTTCCATCAAAACGGTTTGGGCCTCGGTGGCGAGTTCTTCATCCTCTTCCACCGCAACCACAAGCTGCGCCATCTTTGCGGCAACAGCAGTAGAATACCCCATCGCCGGCGCGATATCGAGCACGACCTCATCATTGGAAATATTCAGCGCATCCAACATTTTGGCAAGCGTCCGAGGCTCCAGCAGGCAGCGACCGTTCCCCAGATCAAGCAGCCCTTCAACATATGCTGCCTCGCGCTGCGCATCGGGCACGAAATTTTCACGCCTGACGCTAAGCATCGCATCGATAATCGGAAATTTCGTGACATCAGAAGGCCGGATTTGCGTATCGACCATAGTGCGGCGCCGGGCTGCGAAATCTGTCATTGGATCGCTCGTTCTATTCCCTTGGATGCTGGGCTTGTGCCATATCCGGATAAAACCGGCAACGGCTCAGGCATCGAAACTTTTGTTGCAGAACAAGAAAGTGAACCTGTTTCCGATACGGCACGCCTGCGCTTGCTGAATTTTCGCCGCAACCCTCTGGACGCCCCAGAAGAAAGCTGTTAAAACGCCTGTCACACCACAGCAAGTATTTGATTTTACTTGAAAAGGCGAGTTGGCGGAGTGGTGACGCAGCGGATTGCAAATCCGTGTACACCGGTTCGATTCCGGTACTCGCCTCCACTCTCTCTACAAAACAGATTATTCCACTGACGCGCGGCTTGCGTCATTCGGCCCCACGCCCCTGAGGGATGACCTCGTATCCGGGCTCTTCCGGTTCGTCGTCCTCCATCTCGGGCGGAAAACCGGAGGCTGTGATGTCTAGACCGGTTGCATCCTCCAGACGTCGGATGATGTTGGGAGACAATTCACGCTCGCCATAGCGGGCAATTCCGTCCTCGAAAATCTGGATCATGACCGGGTTGATCTCCAGCGGTACACCGGCGCGGTCAGCGACGTCCTGAAACAGCCCGATATCCTTTTTCACAAGGTCCATCGTAAAGGAAATGTCGCGTGATCCGTTCAGGATCACCTGGCTTTCGGTCTCATGCACAAAGGAAGTACCTGATGAAATCTTGATCGCCTCATAAGTCGTGTTCAGGTCCATCCCGGCGGCCTTGGCGGTCACGAGCGCTTCGGCGCAGGTAATCAGGTTTGCCGTCGCCAGGTAGTTGGTCAGCACCTTAAGCACCGAGGCCGAGCCCAACTCGCCTGTGTGCAGCACGCGGCGGCCCATCGTGGTCAGAAAGGGTAGGATACGTTCGAACGTCGCGCGGTCGCAGCCCGCGAAGATCGAGATATTGCCCGTCGCCGCCCTATGGCACCCGCCCGAGACGGGGCAGTCTACTGCCGCCCCTCCGCGTTCGATGACCTGCGCACCCAGCCGCTTGACCTCGGCCTCGTCGGTGGTGGACATCTCCATCCAGATCTTGCCGGGGCCGACCTCGGGCAGCATCTCCTGCATCACGGCGTCCGAGGCAGCAGGCGATGGCAGACAGGTGATCACCGCGTCGCAATCGCGCATCAGCTGGGCCGGGCTTTCGGCGGCCTTGGCCCCCTGCGCCACGAAGCCCGCGACCAGATCAGGGTTCAGATCGTGCACCGTCAGGTCGATCCCGTTGCGCAGCAAAGACCCGGACAGTTTGCCGCCCACATTGCCCAGTCCGATAAAGCCCACTCTCATGCGACACGTCTCCCTGTTTGCGCCGTTTCGGTCATGGCAGCACGGGGTTGCGGGCTTCGTCATGCCGCCCAGCGACGCTTACAGGTCGCTTTTCCACCGTTGCTTCACAGATGCTTGCGACTCGCTTGACAAGCCCCTGCCCGGTGCCGCATGTCCGATCCGTTGGTGTCCTCTGCACGAGGATGAAAAGGGAATGCGTCAACGGATCATCCGCCAAACGCAGCCGCCCCCGCGACCGTGACCGGAGAGGGTGCCCAAGCCACTGGCCAAACAGGCCGGGAAGGCGGGACATCCGACAGGGCAATTGCCCTGACATCCGCAAGCCGGGAGACCTGCCAGCACCCGCGATTGAAACCGGACGGGGTGTTCCGGTGTCGGGTCAAATGCGACCCGCTTGAAACCCCGTCCCCCACGATGAGGATTTGGGGGGATGAGAGACATGACCGAGACCGCTCCGGTCGAGCTGCTGGTTTGCACCACCTGCCGCCGCGGCCTACCTGTTGAAGATGACGCAGACCGCCCCGGCACGTTGTTGCACAAGGCGCTGGAACAGGCCGATCTGCCCGAAGGCGTAACGCTGAGAGCCGTCGAATGCCTGTCGAATTGCGATCAGGGCTGTTCCATCGTTCTGCGCGGCGGACCCGAGCGCTGGACCTTTGTTTATGAGAACCTGAACGAGGTCGATCATGTCGACGTGATCGTCGACGGCGCGACCAAGTATCTGGCCACCGAGGACGGCTTGGTCAAATGGCGCGAGCGCCCCGAACATTTCCGCAAAAACTGCGCCTCGCGCATTCCCCCGATTGGAGCCTGACATGTCCACCCTCGAAAAACTCCCCGTTACTGTGATCACCGGCTTTCTGGGCTCGGGTAAAACCACGCTGGTGCGGCACCTGATGCAGAACCCGCAGGGCAAGCGTCTGGCCGTTGTGGTTAATGAATTCGGCGATGTCGGCGTGGATGGCGATATCCTGAAGTCCTGCGCCATTCCCGATTGCCCGGCGGAAAACATCATGGAACTGGCCAATGGCTGCATTTGCTGCACCGTGGCCGATGATTTCATCCCCACGATCGAGGCGCTGATGGCGCTGGAGCCGCGCCCCGAGCATATCCTGATCGAAACCTCGGGCCTTGCGCTGCCGAAACCGCTTCTGAAAGCGTTCGACTGGCCCGATATCCGCTCGAAAATTACCGTGGATGGCGTGATCGCGCTGGCCGATGCCGAGGCGGTGGCCGCTGGTCGGTTCGCGCCGAATGTCGAGGCAGTGGATGCCCAGCGCATGGCCGACGATTCCATCGACCATGAAACCCCTCTGTCCGAAGTGTTCGAAGATCAGATCTCCTGCGCCGATATCATCCTTCTGACCAAGCCTGATCTGGCCGGCCCCGAAGGTGTCGCCAAAGCCAAAGAGATCATCGCCGCCGAGGCCCCGCGTCCTCTGCCCGTGGTCGAAGTGGCCGAAGGTGTGGTGGACGTGCGCGTCGTGCTGGGTCTTGAGGCTGCCGCCGAGGATGACATGGAGGCGCGGCCTTCGCATCATGACGGTCATCACGATCATGAACATGACGATTTCGAAAGCATCATCGTCGAGCTGCCGGAACAGACCGACCCGGCCGATCTGGTCGCGAAAATCGAACGTCTTGCCAAAGAACTGAACATCCTGCGCGTCAAGGGCTATGCCGCTGTTAAGGGCAAGCCAATGCGCCTTCTAGTTCAGGCTGTGGGCGCGCGCGTGCGTCATCAGTACGACCGTCCGTGGCAGCCCGGCGAAGAGCGCCGTTCGCGTCTGGTGGTGATTGCCGAGCATGACGACATCAAAGAGGCTGAAATCCGCGACATCTTCGTGGGCGTCACCGAGGCTGCCGAGTAAACCATGCACGTCGTCTTCCGCGAAAGCCACGGGTTAGAGGAATCTGAGACCCCAACCGATCTGGGCCAGAGCCCGGCGGATTTGGTGGTGCTGTCGTTCTCGGACAGCGACCTTGGTGCTTTCGCGGCAGGCTGGCATCGCGGTGGCGGGCCTGACGGTCGGATGCCGACCCTGCGACTGGCCAATCTGACGGCGCTGAAACACCCTCTGTCCGTTGACACCTATGTGGAACAGACGTTGGAGGGCGCTAAAGGCATCCTGATCCGTCTGATCGGCGGAGTGCCCTATTGGTCCTACGGACTGCAGCAGGTTCTATCGCTTGCGCAGACCAAAGGGATTGCTGTGGCCGTGCTGCCCGCCGACGGGCGCGAGGATACGCGACTGGATGAGTATTCCACCCTGCCCGTCTCCACCCTGCGCCGCTTAGCGCACCTGTGTGACACCGGCGGCGAGGTTGCAGCACAAGCCGCTTTGGCACAGATGGCACTGGCAGCGGGGCTCTATGCGGGTCCGGTGATGGGGGCTAAATCCCTGCCCGACTGCGGCGCATGGTGCCCCGATCGCGGAGTGATTCCGGCGGAACAGGCGTTTTCCGGTGACTCAAAACGCGTCGTGGTCAGTTTCTACCGCGCTTACCTGACCTCGGCCGACACAGCCCCCGTGGCCGCCCTGATCCGTAGCCTGCGCGCGCGCGGCTTTCAGGCCGTGGGCCTGTTCGCCCCTTCCCTGAAAGCGCCATCCGCCGCCGACTGGCTGCGCGACACCATCGTATCGCTGGCCCCGTCCGCGATCATCAACGCCACGTCCTTCTCGGGCAAAGGCGCGTCGGGTACCTCGCCTTTGGACGCTGCAAATGTGCCCGTCTTCCAGGTCGCACTGGCCACTTCGCGCCGCAAGGCGTGGGCCGAGGCAGAACGCGGCCTCTCCCCCACCGACCTCGCCATGCATGTGGTGCTGCCCGAGGTGGACGGGCGTATTTCAGCGGGCATCGCCTCGTTTAAGGAACCGGGCAAACGCGACCCGCATCTGGAATATTCCCGCTTTGCCCACCGGGTCGAGGAGGAACGGATCGAGGCCATCCTTGACCGTGTGACCGGCTGGCTGAACTTGCAAGGCAAACCCAAATCCGATCAGGTGCCCGCGCTGGTTCTGTCCACCTATCCCGGCAAAGACTGGCAGATGGCCCATGCGGTGGGCCTCGACGCTCTGGCCTCGGCTGAGGCGATGCTGTCCGACCTGCAAGCCGGGGGCTATGATACCGCCCCTGCCAAACCAATCGCTGATACGCTGCTGAACGCCCGGATCGCATGGCCGCTGGCCGAGTATCAGGCCGCGCTTGCGGACCTGCCCGAACAGCTGCGCACCGACTTGCATACGGTTTGGGGCGCTCCCGAGGATGACCCCGCTTACACCGATGGTGCCTTTCACTTCACCGCCCTGCGTCGGGGCAAGGCTCTGGTCGCCTTGCAACCTGAACGCGGCACGCCCGAGTTACGCGATGACGACTATCATGACCTGTCGCGCACCCCGCGCCACAGCTATGTCGCCTTTTACCTTTGGCTGCGTAAAAGCTTGAATGCCGATGCGCTGATCCACATCGGAGCCCATGGCACGTTGGAATGGCTGCCCGGCAAATCCGTGGCGCTCTCAGCCGGTTGCTGGCCCGAGGCGCTGATCCGCGACCTGCCAGTGATCTACCCCTTCATCGTCAATGACCCCGGCGAGGCGGCGCAAGCCAAGCGCCGGATCGGCGCGGTCACGCTGGGCCACATCCCGCCCGCTTTGAAAGAAAGCGGTACACCGGATCGGATGGTACGGCTGGAGTCCCTGCTGGACGAATTCTCGAACGCTGATGGTCTGGACCCCAAGCGCCGCGACCGTTTGCAAGAGGATATCCGGAATGAGGCTCAGGCCATCGGGCTGGAAAGCGATCTGGGTCTGGATCAGGCCACCTGCACCGCCGAGGCGATCACCCGCATCGACCGCTTTGTCTGTGACATCAAGGAAAGCCAGTTCGGCGACGGGCTGCACATATTTGGCCGGGTGCCAGAAGTGACCGGCAATTTCGACCCCGCGCCTTCCGCCCAGTCTGAACGCAACGCCCTAATCGACGCACTAGCCGGAAAGCGGATCGAGGCCGGGCCATCCGGTTCGCCCTATCGTGGCCGCTCGGACGTACTGCCTACCGGACGGAACCTCTATACCACCGACCCGCGATCCGTGCCCACGCGCGCGGCTTATAGCCAAGGCGTGAAACTGGCCGAAGAACTGGTGCGGCGTCACCTGCAAGAGGAAGGCGACTATCCCAAAGGGCTGATCGTTGACCTCTGGGGCTCGGCCACTATGCGCACGGCGGGTGAGGAATTCGCCATGGCGCTGCACCTGCTGGGCGTCAAACCCGTCTGGGACAAGGGGTCAGAGCGGGTCTCAGGCATCGAGGTTCTGCCCATCACCGACCTCAGTCGCCCGCGTCTGGATGTGACGCTGCGGGTCTCGGGCCTGTTCCGCGACGTTTTTCCGACGCTATCGGCGCTATACGGTCAGGCGATCCGGGCCTTGTCGGCGCGCGATGAGGCGGCCGACTGGAACCCCTATGCCGGTCAGGAACCCGCCGCCCGCGTCTATGGCCCAGCCCCCGGCAGCTATGGCGTGAACATGACACAATTGTCCGAAATTTACACCGACGAGGCGCGCGCGCAGGCAGGTGAGGCATGGCTGGACGCCAGCTCTTATGCCTTGGAAGGCGAGCATATCGCGCAGGACAAGGACGGCATCACCCAGCGCGTCGCCAGCGCCGACAGTTTCGTCCACCTGCAGGATTTGACCGAGACCGACCTGCTACTGGCCAATGATTACGCCACGCATGAAGCCGGATTTGCCGCCGCCAAAAAAATCACAGGCGGCTCGGCGCAGCTGTATCATCTGGACAACACCAACCCCGACACCCCGCGCGCGCGGACCCTGCCCGAGGAAATCAGCCGCGTGGTCCACGCCCGCGCTGCCAACCCCGGCTGGATCGCCGGGATGCAACGCCACGGGTTCCGGGGCGCGGCCGAGATCGCCGCAACGCTGGATCACATGGCCTCGTTCGCGCATTTGTCGGGCACCGTCGCACCGCATCTGTTCGACCTCTACCACGATGCCACGCTGGGCGACGCCGAGGTCGACGCCTTTCTGGCCGAGGCCAACCCCAAGGCGCATCAGGCCATGCAGGACCGGTTCCGCGCCTTGCTTGAGGCGGGGTTGTGGAACACGCGCCGCAACTCGATTCGCGCCGATCTGGAGGGGCTGCGATGAGTGCGCCCATCGTTCAGGGCTGGTGCCCCGGTGCGCACCGCCCGATGATGTCGGGCGACGGGCTGGTGGTGCGGGTGCGGCCGAGGCTGGCCCGTCTGACAGCTGAGCAGGCCATGGGTCTGTGCGATCTGGCCGAGCATTTTGGCAATGGCACCATCGACCTAACCAACCGCGCCAATCTTCAATTGCGGGGCGTGGCTGAGGGCGATCATCAGCCCATGTTGGCCGAACTGGCCGCGCTGAACCTGCTGGATGCAGAGCCGGGGATCGAGGTGCGCCGCAACATTCTGGTCTCACCTCTGTACCTAGCCGGAGACCTGACCGCTCGGCTGGCGCAAGAGCTTATTGACCGGCTGGCCGAACTACCCGCCCTGCCCGCCAAGTTCGGCTTTGCCATCGACACCGGACCTGAGCGCCTGCTGGCGGGGGATTCAGCCGACATCCGGCTGGAAATAAGCCCTGAGGGTTTGATCTTGCGTGCCAATGGGGCAAACACCGGACGTTTGGTCCAGGAATCGGAAGCCATCGACCTGCTGATCGCCTTGGCCGCATGGTTCTCCCAAAACTACACGCCCGAGAGCAGGCGCATGGCCGGAGTGGTCGCGGACTTGCCGCCGGAGTGGCAGGGCGCAGTTCCGGGATCTGTTGGCGCGCCGCTGCAACCCGGCCTCTGCGATCAGGGAGCGCTCTATGGTGCAGCCTTTGGGCAACTGCCTGCGCGGGCCCTGAAAGGCCTGATCGCGCAAAGCGGGGCCGATGCCCTGCGCGTCACCCCGTGGCGCTTGATCCTGTTGGAAGGCGGGGCGGCGATACCCGCCCCGGCCTTTGTCACAGACGGCACCGATCCGCTGATGACCACCGACGCGTGCCCCGGCGCGCCATATTGCCCGCAAGCGCAGGTGGAAACCCGCGACGTCGCCCGTGCTTTGGCCGCACGCGTACCGGGCAGCCTGCATGTCTCGGGCTGCGCCAAAGGATGCGCGCGCATGGGCCTGGCCGATGTGACGCTGATCGGCAATGCCGGACGATTTGATCTTGTCAAACAGGGCCGCGCGGGGGATGAGCCCTGCCAGACCGGCCTGACCGAAGAAACACTGATGAATATGGACTTCACCTGATGCCCTATACTTATGAAACCGATGGCGCTGCGATCTATAAGGAAAGCTTTGCCACCATCCGGTCCGAGGCTGATCTTGCCAGGTTCGACGCCGACGAGGAACAGGTCGCCGTCCGCATGATCCACGCGGCCGGCATGGTGGGGCTTGAAGAGTTCGTGCATTTCTCGCCCGGTTTTGTGGCCGCCGCCCGCACTGCAATGGAAGCCGGCGCACCCATCCTGTGCGATGCGCGCATGGTCAGCGAGGGCGTGACCCGGTTCCGTCTGCCCGCCGACAATGAGGTGATCTGCACACTGCATGACGAACGCGTGCGCCCGCTGGCCGCTGAGATGAGCAACACGCGTTCCGCCGCTGCGCTGGAGCTGTGGCGTCCTCATCTGGACGGCGCCGTTGTCGCAATTGGCAACGCTCCTACCGCGCTGTTCCATCTGCTGAACATGCTGGAAGACCCCGACTGCCCACGCCCCGCCGCCATTATCGGCTGCCCCGTGGGCTTTGTCGGCGCGGTCGAATCCAAAGACGCCCTGTGGGAGGCACAGCCAGTGCCCTCCTGCATCGTCAAGGGCCGCCTGGGCGGCAGCGCCATCACCGTCGCCGCCATCAACGCCATCGCGAGCCGCGCGGAATGAGCGGCACAATCTATGGCGTGGGCCTCGGCCCCGGCGATCCCGACCTGATGAGCGTCCGGGCCGACCGCCTATTGCGCAACGCGCGTCATGTGGCGTTTTTCCGCAAGCCCGGCCGCAGTGGACAGGCGCGCAAGATCGTCAATGGGATGATACCTGAAGATGCCGTCGAATTCCCGATGGAGTACCCGGTCACAACCGAGATCCCAGTGAGCGATCCGCGCTATAACGAGCTGCTCTCGGCGTTTTACGAAGACTGCGCCGCGCATCTGAAGGCTCTGTCCGAACAGGGCGAAGACGTGGTGGTCTTGTGCGAGGGCGATCCGTTTTTCTACGGCTCTTTCATGCATCTTTACAACCGGTTGCGCGACGAATCTGATGTCGAAGTCGTGCCTGCCATCACCGGCATGTCGGGCGCGTGGACAGCGACCGGAGACCCGATCACCTGGGGTGATGACGTGCTGACCGTACTGGTGGGTACTCTGCCCGAGGACGATCTGGCGCAGCGCATGGCACAGACAGACGCGCTGGTCGTGATGAAGATCGGGCGCAATATCGACAAGGTGAAGCGCGCGCTGAAAACGGCGGGCCTCTATGACCGCGCGTGGATCGTGGAATTTGCGCAAATGCCGAACCAGACGGTGACGAAACTGTCTGAGGCTTGTGAAAAGGTCACACCCTATTTCTCGATCATCATCGTGCACGGTCAGGGGCGCAGGCCATGAGCGGCTGGGTCAAGATCGCCGGTCTTGGACCGGGGGATGAGGCGCTGGTGACGCCCGAGGTGACTGCCGCTTTGGCCGAGGCCACAGATGTGGTCGGCTATATTCCCTACGTGGCCCGCGTGGCCGAGCGCCCCGGCCTGACACTGCACTCCAGTGACAACCGCGTCGAGATCGACCGCTCGCAGCACGCGCTGCAAATGGCGGCTGAGGGCAAACGCGTGGTCGTTGTGTCCTCGGGCGATCCCGGCGTGTTTGCGATGGCGGCGGCTGTGTTTGAGGCGCTAGAAGATGGCCCGTCCGAGTGGCGCAATATCCAGATTGATGTGCTGCCGGGGATCACGGCGATGTTGGCGGCCTCGGCCCGTGCGGGCGCGCCAATGGGGCATGATTTCTGCGCCATCAACCTGAGTGACAACCTCAAGCCATGGTCATTGATCGAAAAGCGTCTGCGGCTGGCCGCGCAGGCGGATTTCTCGATGGCGTTTTACAATCCGCGCTCGAAGTCCCGCCCCGAGGGCTTTGTAAAGACGCTGGAAATCCTGCGCGAAGAATGCGAACCCGAACGGCTGATCCTGTTCGCCCGCGCCGTATCCCGCGCGGATGAGGCCATTCGGATTTCGACACTGGCGGAGGCCACACCCGAGATGGCAGATATGCAGACGGTGGTCATCGTCGGCTCGTCCCGCACCCGCGTGATCGAACGCGACGGCGCGCCCATCGTCTACACGCCGAGGTTCACGCCAGAATGAGCCAGCCAGTCCAGAACCTGAGCAACGCTCGACAATTCGACCCGCTGCGGCAGGGCCGGACGGTCGATCATCAGCACCGGCAGGCCCAGCGCCCGCGCCGCGTCCAGCTTGGCGCGCGCGCCAAGGCCGCCTGCGTTCTTGGACACGACCAACTGGATCCCATGGCGCTGCATCAGCGCCTGATCATCGGCCAGAGTGAATGGCCCGCGCGAGACAACCACGTCGCAGTTCGGCAACGGCAGAGCACCCGGTTCATCGACCAGCCGCAACAAGTAACGATGCTGAGGCTGGGCGGCGAACTCCTCAAGATGCATCCGGCCCACGGCCAGAAACACCCGCTGTGGCGCGCCGGACAGGGCGGCCACCGCGCCGTCGATATCCGGAACATGCTGCCAGTCGTCCCCATCCTGTTCCACCCATGCCGGGCGGGTCAGCGCGGCCAGAGGCACGTCGGCCTTATGGCAGGCGGCCACCGCGTTGGCGCTCATCTGGGCGGCAAAGGGGTGCGTGGCGTCGATCACGTGGGTGATCGCGTGATCGCGCAGGTAGGTGGTCAGGCCGTCCACGCCTCCGAACCCGCCCACGCGCATCGGCAACGGCTGCGGGCGCGGGTTATCAACGCGGCCCGCATAGGAATAGGTCGCTTGGATGCCCCGTTCGGCCACGGTTTTAGCCAGGGCGTTGGCCTCGGTCGTGCCGCCAAGGATCAGGAGGTGTGTCATGCATGAAGCTCCGTGGCTGACCGTTCTGGGCCTGGGTGAGGATGGGCTTGATGGCCTGTCGCCCGCAAGCCGTCAAGTGCTGGAGCGCGCCGAAATCATCATGGGTCCACCGCGCCATCTGTCGCTGATCCCCGATAGTACGGCCCAGAGGGTCGAATGGCCGGTGCCCTTTGCCGATGGTCTGCCCGTGCTGACGGGGTTCCGGGGGCGGCCCACTGTCGTGCTGGCCTCGGGCGATCCGTTCTGGTTTGGTGCCGGATCGGTCATCGCGCGCAATTTCGAGGCTGGGGAATGGACCGCCCTGCCCGGCCAGTCGACCTTTTCCTTGGCCGCCGCGCGGCTGGGCTGGCCGCTGGAGGCGACGCTGACTTTCGGCTTGCACGCCGCCCCCCTGACGCGGCTGCGACCGCATCTGTCGCCAGGCCTGCGCGCCATTCTGTTGCTGCGCAACGGGGCTGCGGTGACGGAACTGGCGACCTACCTGACCGAAACCGGCTTTGCCGACACCCGCCTACACGTGATGGAAGCGCTCGGCGGCCCTCGTGAACGTTCCCGCAGTGTGTCCCTGACCGAGGCGCTGCTGGGCGGGTTCGATCACCCGGTCTGCGTCGCGCTTGAAGTCGCAGGCGAGGGTCGCGCGCTGCCCAAATCCTCAGGCAAGCCGGATGAGATATTCGAGACCGACGGCCAGATCACCAAACGCCCTGTCCGCGCCCTGACCTTGTCAGCGCTGGCCCCGCATCGCGGTGAGCATCTGTGGGATATCGGAGGCGGCACCGGCTCGATCAGTATCGAGTGGTTGATGTGCGATCCGACCCTCACGGCCACCACGATTGAACCCCGCGCGGACCGGGCCGAGCGGATTCGTCGCAATGCCGATGCGCTGGGTCAGGATCGGCTGACCGTCATCCACGGCACTGCGCCCGATGCGCTGGACGGGTTGTCCCTGCCGGATGTGGTGTTCATCGGTGGAGGTCTAAGCGCCGCGCTGCTGGACTGGCTGTATGCCACTTTGCCCGCTGGTACCCGCTTAGTCGCCAATGCAGTGACACTGGAGAGCGAGGCGTTGCTGGCGCAGTGGCATGAGAAACGCGGCGGCGATCTTTTGCGGATTGAATTGGCGCAGGCTGCGCCATTGGGGCCGCGCCGGGGTTGGAAATCCGGCTATCCGGTGGTGCAGTGGAGCGTCACGCTATGATCGTCGCGGGCCTTGGCTTTTCCTCCACCGCGACGGTGGACAGTCTGCGCGCGGCCTTTGCGGCTGCCGCCTCTGACCACCCCGTCAGCGCCTTGGCGACCGTCGCGGACAAAGAGGGCCATGCTGCGCTTGCAGAATTCGCAGCCGTAACCGCCCTGCCCCTGCATTTCATCGCGCCCGCCGATCTGGCCGGGCAGCGCACGCTCACCTGCTCGCCCCGCAGCCGCGCCAGTTATGGCACCGGCAGTGTGGCCGAAGCATCCGCCCTTGCCGCCGCTGGATCTGGCGCGCGGCTGCTTTCACCACGACAGATATCAGACGACCGGCTGGCCACCTGCGCCATCGCCATCGGAGGACAAAAATGACCGTTCATTTCATCGGCGCCGGACCGGGCGCTGCCGACCTGCTGACCCTGCGCGGGCGCGAAATCATCGCGTCCTGTCCCGTGTGCCTCTATGCGGGCTCGCTGGTGCCCGAGGAAATCCTTGGCCACTGCCCCGAGGGAGCCAAGATCATCAACACCGCGCCGATGGATCTGGATCAGATCATGGCCGAGATCGATGCCGCCCATAAGGCTGGTCAGGATGTGGCCCGCCTGCATTCGGGCGATCTGTCGGTCTGGTCCGCCATGGGCGAACAAATCCGCCGGTTGAAAGAGATGGGTATCCCGGTCAGCGTCACGCCCGGCGTGCCGTCCTTTGCCGCGGCAGCCGCGGCCTTGGGCACGGAACTGACACTACCCGGCCTCGCGCAATCGGTGGTGCTGACCCGCACGCCGGGCCGCGCGTCTTCGATGCCCGAGGGTGAGACGCTTGAGAACTTCGCCCGCACCGGCGCAACGCTGGCCATTCACCTGTCGATCGGCAATTTAGACAAGGTCATCGCCGACCTGACCCCGGCCTATGGGGCCGATTGCCCGGTGGCCGTTGTCTATCGCGCCAGCTGGCCCGATGAACGCATCATCCGTGCAACGCTGGAGACGCTGAAAGACGCGCTGGACGACGGCATCGCCCGCACCGCGCTGATCATGGTCGGCCCAGCGCTTGCGGGGGAAGGGTTCGACGAAAGCTGTCTGTATTCCAAGGATTACGACCGCCGCTATCGCCCGCAAAGCGCCGACAGCCCGTGGTCCAGCTGGAGCCCCGAGGATGAATGACGCGATGACTAACCCTCCGGGCCTTCTGATTTCTGCACCGTCCTCGGGCACCGGCAAGACCACGGTCATGCTGGGCTTATTACGTGCGCTGGCCGAGGATGGGCTGACCGTTCAGCCTTTTAAAAGCGGACCAGATTATATCGACCCGGCCTTTCACCGGGCGGCTGCGGGGCGTGCCTCGTTCAATTTGGACAGCTGGGCCATGGGAGAGCCTCTGTTGGACGCCATTTCTGCACAGGCCGAAGGCGCGGATATCGTGGTCGCCGAGGGCTCAATGGGGCTGTACGACGGCGTCGCCAAGCCCGGTGAACTGGGTCATGGGTCCAGTGCGGAAACCGCGTTACGGATGGGTTGGCCGGTGGTGCTGGTGCTGGATGTGGGCGGTCAGGCGCAATCGGCGGCGGCGACGGCCCTGGGCTTCAAAATGTATAACCCCGATCTGCCCTTTGCGGGCGTGATTCTAAACCGCTGCGCCAGCCCCCGGCACAAGCGGTTGACGCGGTTGGGAATGGAACGCGCGGGCCTGCCGGTTCTGGGCGTGCTGCCCCGTCGTGGAGACCTGACCCTGCCCGAGCGGCATCTGGGCCTGATCCAGGCCGTTGAACATCCCGATCTGGAAAGCGCAATTGTGGGCTATGCCGCGTTTCTGCGCGAACATGTCGATCTTGAGGCGATCAAGCGGGCGGCGTCCTCAGGCCCGAATGGGCCATCGTCCGCCGCGCTGCCGCGCCCTCCTGCACAACGGATCGCGCTGGCCCGCGATGCGGCGTTTTCGTTTACCTATCCGCATTTGCTGGAAGGCTGGCGCGCGGCTGGGGCCGAGGTGCTGCCGTTCTCGCCCTTGGCCAATGAAGCCCCTGCGGCGGATGCCGATCTGGTTTGGTTGCCGGGCGGATATCCTGAGCTGCACGCAGGCATTCTGGCCGCCGCATCCGACTTTCAGGAAGGGTTGCGGAACCACGCGCAAACCAAGCCCGTGCATGGAGAATGCGGGGGTTATATGGCGCTGGGACAGGCTCTGATCGACAAAGAGGGTGTCTCGCATCAGATGGCCGGGTTGTTGGGGCTGGTGACGTCCTATGAAAAGCGCAAGTTCAATCTGGGCTATCGTCGCGCCGAACTGCTGGCCCCGATGCCCGGCTTTGCCGTAGGCACGGGCCTGCGGGGGCATGAGTTCCACTATTCCTCAATCATCGAGCAACCTGACGCGCCTTTGGCCCGTGTGTTTGACGCAGAAGGGGCCGAAGGGCCGCAGACCGGATCGGTGCGTGGCAACGTGACCGGCACGTTCTTTCACCTGATCGCGGAGGCCTCAGTATGAGTGGGTTTGTCTCGTTCATCGGCTCAGGTCCGGGCGATCCGGAATTGCTGACGCTCAAGGCCGTAGATCGGATGCAAAAGGCGGATGCGGTGCTGTTTGATGACCTCAGCAGCGGGCCGATCTTAACCCATGCGCGCGAGGATGCCGATCTGGTGGGCGTGGGCAAACGGGCGGGTCGCCCCTCGCCCAAGCAGGACCATGTCAGCCGGTTGTTGGTGGATTACGCCCTGACCGGGCAGCGGGTCGTGCGGTTGAAATCCGGCGATGGCGGCATGTTTGGACGTCTGGAAGAAGAACTGGTTGCCCTGCGCGCGGCTGGGATCGAATACGAGATCATCCCCGGCATCCCCTCAGCTGTAGCGGCGGCGGCGGCGGCTGGCATCCCGCTGACCCGTAGGCTAACCGCGCGACGGGTGCAGTTTGTCACCGGCCATGATGTCAGCGGCAAACTGCCCGAGGACCTGAACCTGCCCGCGCTGGCCGACCCGGATGCGACCACCGTCGTCTTCATGGGCAAGCGCACCTTTCCTCTGCTGGTCGAAACGCTGCACGCACATGGCCTGCCGCTGGAAACGCCAGCACTGATGGCCGAATCCGTCTCGACCCCCGAGCAGAAGCTGCATCGCAGTACTGTAGGCGCGCTGTCCAATAAACTGGCGGACGAGATAGGCACCGCCCCGGCGCTGATCCTTTACGGCCCGCTGGCAGAGTTTGACGATGTTTGACCTGACCTTGATCGGCATCGGCACCGGGAACCCTGACCACGTGACCTTTCAGGGCGCGCAGGCGATCCGCTCGGCGGACCTGATCCTGATCCCCCGCAAGGGCGAGAATAAGGCCGATCTGGCCGGGCTGCGCGAAAAGATCATTGCGCAGGTGACCGACACGCCGCCGCAGATCGCCTATTTCGACATCCCCAAGCGCCGGTCCGACGACGGATATCTGCGCGGGGTGGATGAATGGCACGACGCGATTGTATTGCGCTGGAGCGAGGCAATCGCCGCCCATCCTGGAGCACGACATGTAGCTCTACTGATCTGGGGCGATCCGTCGCTTTATGACAGTTCACTGCGGATTGCAGAGCGGCTGGACCCTCAACCGACGACGCGGGTGATCCCTGGCATTACAGCGCTGCAGGCGTTGACGGCTGCCCACGTGATTCCGATCAACGATCTGGGTGCCCCCTACATCGTGACCACGGGGCGGCGGATTCGCGACGAAGGGTGGCCGGACGGTGCGTCAAACGTGGCGGTAATGCTGGATGGTGAGTGCTCGTTCCAACATCTTCAGATGGCAGATTATGACATCTGGTGGGGGGCGTACGTGGGCATGAAAGAGGAAATTCTGATCAAGGGGCCCTTGGCTGAGGTTGCGCAGCAGATTCTGGACACCCGTGCAGCTGCGCGCGCCGATCACGGGTGGATCATGGATATTTATCTTCTCAAAAAGTGCGTGAACTGACCAAATTGGTCGCGAATGGTGATTGCGCCACGCGGGTTTTGAAGGCTAGATGAACCCGTCTGGTCCCGTCGTTCACAGCGACGAGCTAAGAGGGAATGTGGTGCGATCCGAGTTGATCCAATCCACAGCCGCCCCCGCGACTGTAAGCGGTGAGTCTTGCTCAACCAGCCACTCCTGAATTTTCAGGGGGAAGGCGAGCACAGGCCCTGACCCGCAAGCCAGGAGACCTGCCAGGCGTGATTTGAAACACCGGCCGTCGGGTGCGACGGCACAGGAGAATTGAAAATGACAACACAAACACAAACCGCCTCGCGCGCTGGTATCCTGCCGGTCATGTTCGCTGTGGTTCTGGGTCTTGGCATCATTTCGGTGACTGGCCACGTTCAGGCCGCTGCCCTGCATGACGCAGCCCATGACGTGCGTCACGCAACCGGCTTCCCCTGCCACTAAACCCATGTTTAGCCGTATCCTGACCAGCGCGTTGTTCGCTGGTGCTGCAGCGGGGCTGATTGCCGCCTTGCTGCAGTTGGTCTTTGTGCAACCTGTGTTGCTGCACGCGGAACTGTATGAATCAGGCGAATTGGTCCATTTCGGCGGTGACGTCGTAAGTGCTCACCCCGAGCTGCCGGGAATGTTCTCAGACCTGTTCCGCGATGCGCTGAGCGTCATTTTCACGATGCTTATCTATACCGGTTACGCGCTGATGATGATTGCGCTGATGTCCGTGGCTGAGGGCAACGGCCACAAGATTGACGGGCGCACCGGCGTTTTGTGGGGGCTTGCGGGGTTCGTTGCCGTGCACCTCGCACCCGGATTCTCGCTCGCGCCAGAAGTGCCCGGCGTGGCAGCAGCCGATGTCGCTGCGCGTCAAATCTGGTGGTTTGCGACCGTCGCAGCAGCAGGTGTTGCCATGTGGCTGATTGCCTTTGGCGGCACCCTGATCAGCTATGTGATCGCAGCCGCTCTGCTGTTGGCCCCACATCTGATCGGCGCGCCCGAGCCGGACGTGTTCACCGGCCCCGTTCCGACCGAGATCGGCGCGCTGTTTGCCGCACGCGCTTTTGGCATCGGACTGGTAGCCTGGGTTCTGGTCGGGGCATTCGCCGGGTACTTCTGGCGATATGAAAGCCAGCGTGCCGAAGCTGCGGCCTGACAAGCACGCTTATGAACACGCCGAGACCAGCTCGGCGTGTTTGCTACTACCATCAAGGAACATAAAATGGCACGCTCACTTGCCCTGTTTGCAATCGGCATAGTTTTTGGCAGTGGTGCAGGATTTGTGGTTGCGGCTGCAAATGGCGTTACTTTCGACGGCCATGACCATGGCGATCCTGCACATCACAGTTCATCTCACGCCGAGGCAGCCGCACACGATCATTCGACTGCCATCAACCTGCCTGCTGGCGCTGATGCTCCGGGGCTTGAGATCGCTCTTACGCCCGATCCTATGGCGGGTTGGAACCTGCATGTCATGCCGCAGAACTTTCGGTTCTCACCACAAAATGCCTCAAAGACCGATGTCGACGGCGAGGGGCATGCACATGTCTACGTAAATGGAGAGAAACTGGCCCGGCTGTACGGTAACTGGATGCATATCGACCATCTGCCGCAGGGCGAAGTCGAAGTCTCGGTCTCTCTGAACGCAAACAGCCACAGCCCGCTGATGGTCGACAACATCCCCGTCAGCGCGGCGGTCACACTACAGGTCGACTAAAGCGCCGGGATACGCGCCCGCAAACACATCCGGAGCCGCCCGCAAGGCCGGGCGTCTTCGATCCAGCCTTTGGGGCTTTCCAGATAGGTCCGGCAGGTCGCCACGATATCATCGGCGTCCGAAGCGACATCGACCCCTGAAAACACATATGTCGCCCCGCCATCGGCCTGCAGCGCGATGGCCACGGGTTCTGCACATCCGCTGAAACAGGCGTGCTGATCGACCGAAACCCGCCCCTCAATCCCCGCGCGGGTCAGGGCGGATTCGACAGCTTTGACCTCGGCTCCGCAATCGCGGGCACCGGCACAGGACGAACATATCAACAGGCGCATCTGATCCAATTCGGAACTCATCGGGTGGCATTTGCCTGTTTCTGAGGGTTTCCAACCGCAGGCGCAATCGAGAAAACGCACAAGATTGTGAGTGCGCCCTGTCCCGCTTTCTGGCATCACTGTCGCAACCCCGAAACAGGAGGCCCAGATGAAAGCCCTTTGGACTGCGATTGCCCTGATTGCGACCCCTGCTTTGTCAGACGAGCCCCTGTCGGGCTGGGCCAGCTACGCAACCGACAAAAGTTACGACGCGTTGGTTGCCGACACCAAGGATGCCATCAAAGCCAATGGTCTGATCGTCGTCACGCAGGCAGGCCCGACCAACGCCGCCGCATCGCGCGGGATCACTATCCCCGGCAATCGGGTCATTGGTGCCTTCAACAACGACTATGCGGTGCGCGTGCTGGAAACATCAGTGAACGCGATGATCGAGGCGCCGATCCGCTTTTATGTCACCGAGAACGAGGACGGCACCGCCACCCTGTCCTACAAGACTCCCAGCTTTGTCTTCGCGCCCTATGTCTATGAGGGCGGAGACCCCCTGCGCGAGATCGCTGAGGAGCTGGATGGCAAGTTTCAGGCTGTGGCTGAAACAGCAGTCAAATAGTCACACTGGCGTGATCCGCCTTGCGTCTGGGGCCGTCCTCCGCAATCTGCTGTGAAACAGTTTTTCGGAGCATGACTTATGCAAGACCTCTCGCCCCGCGCAGCGGACCTTCTGGCCCAACGTTTGTACGAGGCCGGATGTCGCCACGCCTTTGGAATGCCCGGTGGTGAGGTTCTGACCCTTGTCGATGCGCTGGAACAGGCCGGGATCACCTTTCACCTGACCAAGCATGAAAACGCCGCCGGTTTCATGGCCGAGGCCGTGCATCACCGCGATGGCGCGCCTGCCATTCTGGTTGCCACCCTTGGCCCCGGTGCGATGAACGGGATCAACGTGGTCGCCAATGCCTTGCAAGACCGTGTGCCGATGATCGTGCTGACCGGATGCGTCGATGCCGATGAAGCGCTGACCTATACCCATCAGGTAATGGATCACGCACAGGTCTATCGCTCAATCACCAAGGGGACGTTTACACTGACCGCCAAAGGCGCAGACATTATTGCCGATAAGGCGGTTACGTTGGCCAATCAGCCGCGCCCCGGTCCGGTGCATATCGACGTGCCGATCTCGGTCGCGGATACCCGCGTGTCGGGCGTGAAACCGCGCCGCCGCGCCAAGATTGCCACTGTGTCCCCCGCAGGCGACTGCGTCGAGAAAGCCCGCCGTTGGGTGTCTCAGGCCGAACGGCCCATCGCAATTGTCGGGCTGGATGTTCTCTATGACGACTCGCGCAATGTGGTGCAGGCATTTCTGGAGCACTTCGACATCCCCTTCGTGACGACCTACAAGGCCAAGGGTGTGGTGCCTGAGGATCACCCTTTGTGCCTGGGCGGCGCGGGCCTGTCGCCGTTGGCTGACAAACATCTGGTTCCGCTGGTCGAACAGGCCGATTTGGTGCTGTGTCTGGGCTATGACCCGATCGAAATGCGCCCCGGCTGGCGTGAGATCTGGGACCCTGAGGAAAAGCGTGTGATCGACGTCTCGGCCGTGCCCAATGACCACTACATGCATCAGGCGGGGCTGAATCTGGTCGCGCACACGGGCGAGACGTTGGAGGCCATTGCCAAAGGCACCCCGTCGCGCAAGACATGGCCGGGCGGCGAGCCCGCACAAGTCAAAGCCGCTTTGGCGCAGGCGTTTCCCACGGATGACGACTGGGGGCCCGCGGCGGTGATCGCCGAAACCCGTGCTGCCCTGCCCGCCAACACGCTGGCGACCGCCGACAGCGGCGCGCATCGTATTTTGCTGAGCCAGATGTGGGACTGCTCCGAGGAACGCGGTCTGATCCAATCCTCGGCCCTGTGTACCATGGGCTGTGCCGTGCCGATGGCGATTGGCCTGAAACTGGCCGAACCCGACCGCCCTGTGATCAGCTTCTCGGGTGATGCCGGGTTCCTGATGGTTGCCGGAGAGCTTTCGACAGCAGCCGAGATGGGGGGAAACCCAATCTTTCTGGTCTTTGTCGATGCAAGCCTTGCGCTGATCGAGCTGAAACAGCGCCAGCGCCAGATGGGCAATACGGGCGTGGATTTCCACCGCCACGACTTTGCCGCCATGGGCCGCGCGTTCGGCGGAAACGGCCTCACGGTGCGCAACCGCGAGGAGCTGCGCGCGGCGCTGGACGCGGCGGTCAAGGCCGACAGCTTTACCGTCATCGCCGCCGAGATCGACCGTGGAGGCTATGATGGCCGGATCTGAGGGGCCGCTGACGGGCGTCAAGGTTCTGGACCTGTCCCGCATTCTGGCAGGACCGACCTGCACGCAATTGCTGGGCGATCTGGGCGCCAACGTGATCAAGATCGAAAACCCGGCAACCGGCGGCGATGATACTCGGCAGTGGGGTCCACCTTATGTGACGGACGCAGATGGGAATGCATCGGACCTAAGCGCTTATTTCATGTCGGCCAACCGCAACAAGAAATCTGTTGCCATCGACATCACCACCCCCGAGGGTCAGGCGGAAATCCGACGCATCGCCTCGCACGCGGACATTCTGATCGAGAACTTCAAACCCGGCGGGCTGGCGAAATACGGCTTGGATTACAAAACCTTGTCGCAGGAATTTCCCAGCCTCGTTTATTGCTCGATCTCGGGTTATGGGCAGGATGGGCCGAACGCATCGAAACCCGGGTATGACCTGATGGCGCAGGGCTATGGCGGGATCATGTCGCTGACCGGCGACCCCGAAGGCGCGCCGATGAAGGTGGGCGTGGGCATCGCTGACGTGATGTGCGGCATGTACGCGACCGTCGGTATTCTGGCCGCGCTACGTCACCGGGATCAAACAGGTGAGGGCCAGCAGATCGACCTTGCGTTGGTCGACGCGCAAATTGCATGGCTGATCAATGAGGGCGTGAATTACCTGACCTCTGGCGACGTCCCTCAACGGCGCGGAAATGGGCATCCGAATATCGTGCCCTATGACGTCTATCAAACGGCAGACGGGCACGTGATCCTGGCGGTTGGCAACGACAGCCAATTTAGACGGTTCTGTGACTTCATCGGGCAGCCTGCCCTGGCGGACGATCCCCGTTTCGCGACCAACCCATCACGTCTGGAACATCGTGATGCGCTGAATGCAATTCTGCGCCCAGCCGTGCAAAACTATGACACTGAAACCGTCATTGCCGAGCTTGAGGCGCGCAAAGTGCCTGTGGGCCCGGTGCAGACGTTGGATCAGGTTTTTGCCACCGATCAGGTCGCCGCAAGGCAGATGCAGATCGCCATGCAAGCCGACCCGGCACAGGTGAATCTGATCGGAAATCCACTGAAACTGTCCAAAACGCCTGTAACATATCGCAGTGCTCCACCGACCTTTGGCGCGGACACTCAGGCCGTTCTGAACGCCGAAAACCCGTTTGAAGACTGAAACACAATGCCTAATTCGGCGGCATGTTGCTGAAACATGCCGTTGAATCGGCGGTTTTTTTCACGTTTTGCACACACAGCATTTCACCAATTCGAGAGGTCGGTCGATACTGATACGACCCCGCTAGAGTCTCTGGTAAGTCGAATAATGTACTAATTCTCAACGGATCGGACCACGAGCATGAAACAAGACGTTTTCGGACAGATGAACACCCTGAGCCATTCGGCAAGCGCCGAGGCATGGGATGGCGTGCTGCTCGGGTTCATGGCGCATGCGGCGGTGACGCCTCAGCATCTGGGAAAAGTCTTGGAGCTTGAGCCCGATTTTGCCCTGGGCCATGCGATCAAAGGTCTGTTCATGGTTCTGCTGGGCCGCCGCGAGATGATGCCAGTCGCCGTCGAAGCTCTGGCCGCGGCCAATGCCGCGATGGAGCGTCAACCGGTAACCGCACGCGAACGCCTCTATGTGCAGGCGTTGGAGCTGTATCTGGCCGATCTGCCCTCGCAAGCCGTTCAGAAATTCGAGGAAATCCTGCGCGCCCATCCGCAAGACTCGCTGGCGATGAAGCTTAGCCATGCCACCCGCTTTGTTCTGGGCGACGCCGAAGGCATGCGTCGCTCGATCGAACGTGTGATGCCGGCGTATGAGCCTGATCACGCGGGCCGTGGATATCTGTTGGGCTGCCATTCTTTCGCGCTGGAAGAAACCGGCGCCTATGAGAAGGCCGAGATTGCAGGCCGTCAGGCGCTGTGGATGGTGTCAGATGACGCATGGGGCCTACACGCGGTGGCCCACGTGCATGAGATGACCGGTAACGCACAGTTGGGTCTGGATTGGCTGGCCGGGCGCGAGGACGCCTGGGCGCATTGCAACAACTTTCGCTATCATGTCTGGTGGCACAAAGCACTGATGCATCTGGATCTGGGACAGGTCGATCAGGTGATGGAGCTTTATGACAACTACATCCGTCAGGACAAGACCGACGATTACCGCGATATCTCGAACGCGACCTCGTTGTTGTCCCGTCTGGAGCTTGAGGGGGTAAATGTCGGCAATCGTTGGGAAGAACTGGCCGACCTGAGCGCCAATCGCACCGAAGACGGCTGCCTGATCTTTGCCGACCTGCACTATCTCCTGGCCCTCACTGGCGATAACCGGGACGAGGCGACCGGAAAGATGCTGAAACGCATCCAGAAAGACGCCCAGCGTAATCAGGGCGACACCCCGATCCGCATGTCCGATCCGGGCGTTGCAGCAGCCAAAGGGTTGGAAGCATTTGGCGACGGCCTGTACGGCCAAGCCTTTGATTTCCTTTCTACAGCACGTGACGGAATGCAACTTGCAGGTGGCAGTCACGCGCAACGTGATGTATTCGAGCGCATCACAATTGATTCCGGCCTGCGCGCCGGGCGTCTGGATGCAGTCGAGCGCATCCTAGATGACCGCCGCGCAAAACGAGCCGGTGGCGAGGACAATTACGCCCTTGCGCGCCGCGCATTGATCGACGCGGCACGCGATGACGGAGACGCACAAAGCGTTCCGGCTGAATAACAAAAACAAAAAGACCAAAGAAGGACAGAACACGTATGGCGACAGCATCGCCCGCTTCTGATTTTGCGCCTGTGGCAGCTCAAGTAGCCGCCCCTGCCCGCGTGCGCGACCCACGGCTGGATTTCTATCGCGGCATCGCGATGTTCATCATCCTGATCGCACACATCCCGAACGACCCCTGGGCCAGATGGATTCCAGCGCGGTTCGGCTATTCGGATGCAACCGAGATTTTCGTATTCTGCTCGGGGATGGCCTCGGCCATTGCGTTTGGTGGGGCCTTTGCCCGCAAGGGTTGGTGGATGGGAACGGCTCGCGTGGCGTTCCGCATCTGGCAGGTCTACTGGGCGCATATCTGCCTGTTCTTCTTTGTGGCCATGTCGATGGCGGCGCTGGACCAGACAGGTTTCTTCGAGAAAACATATATTTCCTCGCTGAACCTCCAGCATTTCTTCAACGATCCTGCGCCACAGATGGTCGGTCTGTTCACGCTGACATACGTGCCGAACTACTTTGACATCCTGCCAATGTATCTGGTGGTTTTGGCGCTGATGCCCGTTTACATGGGCCTATACCGCGTCGGGTTCTGGGCCGTGGCCGCCACGTCGATTGCGATTTGGCTGGTGGCACAAACTGGCGCGCTGGCCCTACCGGCCGAGCCTTGGTCGGACCGTCAGTGGTTCTTCAACCCCTTCGGCTGGCAGTTGCTGTTCTTTACCGGCTTTGCCTTCATGCGCGGGTGGATCCCTGCCCCGCCCGTATCGAAAACCCTGATCTGGGCTGCCGTGCTGTTCCTGATCCTGTCGGCCCCGTTTGGATCTTGGAAGGTCTTTACCTGGATCAACAATGCCGCGCCTGAATTGGGTGCCGTGCTGCGCAAGGGCTGGCCCTTGACCTCGGAACTGCGGGGCAAGACCGAGTTTGGCCTGCTGCGCTATGTCCACTTCCTCTCACTGGCCTATCTGGGCTGGGTCGTCGCGGGTGAGCATGGCCATCGCCTGATCGCAACCGGTCAGGGTGCAGCTGCGAAAGTGTGGGAATTCCTGCTGACCGTTATCACCAAGGTCGGGCAGCAATCGCTGGCGGTTTTCGTCTTTTCCATGGCAGCAGCGCGCCTGATCGGCGTTGGACTGGACCTGAGTGGGCGGGATGTTGCCAGCGTCTTCATCGCCAACATGATTGGCTTTGCCATGATCATCGGCGTGGCCTATCTGGCCGGTTGGTTCAAGTCACAGCCTTGGAAGTCTAAAAAATGAATTTCACACGTCGCGCATTTCTGGCCTCAACTTCGGCGCTTGCTTTCGCTCCGGCCACCTTTGCAGCCGGGGGCGAGGTCCCCTTTGACCGCAACGATGTGATCGCGCTGGCTCGGGAACTGGCCAGCCAACCCTATGCTGAGCGTGAGATGGTTCCGCAGGAATGGCAGGACCTGACGTATCAGCAGTATCGCTCGATCCGGTTCCGGTTGGACCGTGCGCTGTGGTACGAAACCCAGACGCCGTTCAATGTCGATTTCTTTACGCCGGGCTTGTACTTCCCGCGCACTGTTAAGGTTTCAACGGTCGAGGACGGGATGACCACCCCGGTTACGTTCGATCTGTCGATGTTCGACAAATCCGAAGACGTGCCGACCCTGCCCATCGACGACACGCTGGGGTTCTCGGGCTTGCGCCTTCGCACCGAAATGCACCGCCCCGGTAAGACCGATGAGTTCTGCGTCTGGCAAGGCGCCAGCTATTTCCGCGCCATTGGTCTGCACGAGGTTTACGGGCTGTCCGCGCGTGGTCTGGCCCTGAAAACCGGCGATCCGGATGGGGAGGAGTTCCCGGAGTTTATCCGCTTCTGGCTGGAACGCCCCAAACCCGGCCAGCGCAACATGGTCGTCCACGCGCTGATGGACAGCCCCAGCGTGTCCGGGGCCTATCGGTTCAACGTCACCGCCGGGGCCGACTGCATCATGGATGTCGAAGCAACACTTTTCCCCCGCGAAGAGCTGCCCCATGTGGGCATCGCGCCCGGCACCTCGATGTTCCTGTTTGACCAGACCAACCACAGCCGGTTTGACGATTTCCGCCCCGCCGTTCATGACAGCGATGGCTTAATGGTTCGCAATGGCGCGGGTGAGGTGCTGTGGCGGCCTTTGGCCAACCCTACCCGCCTGCAGATTTCGTCGTTCGTGGATACGAACCCACGCGGCTTTGGCCTGATGCAGCGGAAACGCAAGTTCTCGGACTATGCGGATCTTGAGGCGAATTATCACAAGCGCCCCGGCCTGTGGGTGGAACCAAAGGGCGATTGGGGAAAAGGCACCGTGACGCTGGTCGAGATTCCGGCGGATCAGGAAATCTACGACAACATCGTCGCCTATTGGCGCCCGGCCGAGCCCTATGCCGCGGGCAGCCAGATCGACATGTCCTATCGTTTGATCTGGGGCGAAGAACCCCAGCGCACACCCATGCCACGCGTGATCAACACCGCGATGGGCGACAATACCTTCGGCGAAGGACGTCTGGCAGTGATCGATTTTGAGGCCTCGGACCTGTTCGATGACCCCGATGCGATGACCATCTTTGTTGACTCGCCCCATGCCGAGACCTCAGACGGCGTGCTGCAACGCAATCCCGATACCGGCGGCTTGCGGCTGGCATTCTCGTTCCAGCCGGGCGAGCGGAACCACGTGGAGCTGCGCGCACAGCTTCTGAAGGACAAACAGCCCGCCTCTGAGGTGTGGCTCTACCGTTGGACCACATGAGCCGCGATCTGCATATCATGCCGCCCGAGGCCCCTCTGGCGATGCCCGCGCAGGATTTCAGCGCCGGGTTTCGGGATGCACAGGTACCGAATGGCAAGCGCGCCTCGGCCGGGTTCTGGCGCGCGCTGGCCTTTTCGCCTGCGATGGCGGCCACTTTGGGGCTGCTTTGGGTGATGTCCGACTGGTTCGGGGCCGAAGGGATCAATCTGATCGAAGGCATCCTGCTGGCGCTGATCTCGTTCAATTTCTTCTGGATTTCTTTCACGGTCTGCACCGTGCTGCTGGGCATGGTGTCCCTTTCGCGGCAGGAACAGCCGAAACGCGAAGGCCGTCCACAGCCATTGCGCGTCGCCCTGTTGACCCCGGTCTATAACGAGGTGCCGTGGAACGTGCTGGGCAATGCCCGCACCATGCTGGAAGACCTGCGCAAGCGCGGTGGACAGCATCACTATGCCATGTTCATCCTGTCCGACACGCGTGACCCCGAGATCGCCGCGCAAGAACAGGCCAGTGTCGAGGCTCTGCGCACGACCCTAGCGCCGGGTCTTGAGCTGTATTACCGCCGTCGTCCTGAAAACACTGACCGCAAGGTGGGCAATATCGCCGATTGGGTCAGCCGCTGGGGGGCTGATTGGGATGCGATGCTGGTGCTGGATGCCGACAGTCTGATGACCGGTCGTGCCATCACCCGCCTGACCGACGCTTTGGCACGCGACCCCGGTGCCGGTCTGATCCAGAGCTACCCGCAGCTAATCGGCGCGCAATCGGTCTTTGCCCGGATGCAGCAATTTGCCAACGGCGTCTACGGCATCGCCTTTGCCGAAGGTCTGGCCCGTTGGTGCGGGCAAGAAGGCAATTATTGGGGCCACAACGCCATCATCCGCACCCGTGCCTTTGCGTCCAGCGCGGGTCTGCCCAAGCTGCGCGCCTTCAATGGTCAGGAAAAGCTGATCATGAGCCACGATTTCGTCGAAGCAGGCCTGCTGCGCCGTGCCGGATGGGCCGTGCGCTTCCTGCCCCGTATTCGCGGGTCGTATGAAGAGACGCCCCCTACGCTGATCGACCACGCACTGCGGGACCGGCGCTGGTGTCAGGGCAACCTGCAACACCTGAAATTGCTGGGCTCGACCGGGTTTCGTGCGGTGTCTCGTTTCCACATGTTCCACGGTGCGGTCGGGTATCTGATGTCGCCGCTATGGTTTGCTCTGCTGGTGATGTGGGCGCTGATCGGTCAGGGTGAGGACGCCTCGGTCCTGTATTATTTCAGCCCCGACAATCCACTGTTCCCGCAATGGCCCGAGATGTCGGAAACCCGCCATGTGCTGATCATTCTCGTTATGTATGCCATGTTGCTGGCCCCCAAGGTGCTGGGCGTTCTAGCCCTGCCGCTCAGCGGTGTGCGCTATTCGGATTTTGGCGGCGGCTTCAAATTCCTGACCTCGTTTTTGTCCGAGGTTATTCTGTCGATCCTCTACGCGCCGATCCTGATGGTGCAACAGATGATCGCCGTGTTCCGCACCGCATTCGGTGTACAAAAGGGCTGGTCCCCGCAGGCACGCGACGGGGGCAGCTATGGGCTGCGCACTCTGATCCTATGCCACGTGGTAGAGACCGTGAGCGGCGTCGCCCTGAGCGTCGGGATACTGTCCGGCTTGGTTTCGATCTGGCTGGCCCCGATAGCGATCAGCCTAGCCTTCGCGATCCCGCTTTCTGCACTCAGCGGAGTGTCTTCGGGCCCTGCGCGCCGCATGGTCGGGATGAAAGAGGATGTGAAGGAGCCCGCGATCACACGCTCGGCCCGCCGTCACAGAGACGAGTTGAAGCGCTTGATCGAAGGGCGCGGCGTAATGACCCCGGCAGAGTGATCAGCCGCCGGGCAGGCCTTCGTACCAGTCCACCATCATGTCCGCCCACCCTTTGGGCACCGTGTGTCCGCCAGGGAACAGCGCAAATTCCAGTGCACTGCCATCTGCGCAGCCGCTCCAATACCGGCGCATAAAAGGGCCGGTCGTCGAAAACCCGCTGGGTTTGGTATCGACGCAGCCATTGGCGATGCGCCAGATTTCCAGCCCAGCAAAGATATCACCCTGATGGAACCGGCCACCGCCCAGCAAACGCCCTTCGAGCGGGACCACATTGTCGGTCCAGCCATGGGTGTGAAACATTCGGATCGGCCCTTCGCAGGCCTCAGGGTGAGGTCGCCAGAACCCGCCTGATACGGGCACATAAGCCGAAAACGTCTCGGGCGCATCGCAGGCCAGATAGTTGACCATGAACCCACCGGCCGAGAAACCACCCAGAATAACCCGCTCGGCATCAATCCCGAACTTGTCAGCGGCGTCCTGAACAACCTCGGTCAGGAAGGCGGTTTCATCCCTGTCGCCGAAGCCGGGATAGAAGTTCCAGCTTTTGACACCGGGGCGATTGGCGCGCTCAAGCCCCTCGGGCGCCATCACCGCATAGCCTCGCGACAACAAGGGTTTGACCATGCCGCGGTTCTTCATCGTACCGGTTCCGCTGCCGCCATAGCCGTGCAGGAAAACTACCAGCGGCGGATTTTCCGCCTTAGGCAGTTCGATGTGGTATTCGCCCATTTCAGTGCTACAGGCACCGTCCTGATCAGCGCAGGCGGCATGGGCCGACTGCCCGGCGATTGTGGCCACGACAGCCAGCATGGCGGCGCGGATCATTGAACGGCCTCCTCATAAGTTCCAACCGGCAACCCCGACCGGACCCAACCGGGCCCTGCGGCCGAGCCTAGCATCCCTTCGGGTACATCGATGATATTGGTAAAGCCTGCTTCGCTCAGCCGGTTGCTGAGCCGCGCGGACCGAACCCCGCGCGCGCAGATCAGAGCAATAGGCGCAGACCTGTCGCCGTCGGTCAGTTGATCCAGCGCCTGAACAAAATCATCACGGCGCATGTCCAATGGATAGGCACCCTCACCCACGCCTGTCGCATCCCACTCGCGCGGGGTTCGAATATCCAGCAACAGCACGTCGCCCGACACGGCCTGTTCATGCGCCGCCTGCACACTGAGATGCTCACCCGCATAGCTGGGCGGGATCAACCGGTATTCCCGGATCGCAAAACCCGCTGCAACGGCGGCCCCGCCGCCGAAAAGAATCCACCTGCGGGTGCGGATCGTCTTGTCTGGCACGTCGTGCCCTCCTGTGTGGTCAGATACGTATTACCATATTGAACACCGCAAATCCGCGTTCAATTCAGAGAGCCGGATCAAGTTCATGTCAGGATTTTTTCAAAAACCGCAATTTGGCGACATCAGTAGGTCAAACAGCGGTACTTGCAATAGCTGGACAGTTCGAAAATTATCCTTACAAAATCAGGGTTATCTTGACCGCCCAGACCGGAGTATCGCACTTGTCCCTATTCCTCATCGCGGCCCTTCCCTTTCTTGGCGCTGTATTTCCAGCTCTACTGATCAGGGCAGGACGAAATGCAGCTGCTTCGGCTGCGGGCCTCACCACATTCCTGGCTCTGATGGGCGTCTTGATCCATATCCCCACGATCATGCGCGGCGAGGTCGTGACCGCCCGGTTCGACTGGATCCCCATCCTGGGCCTGAACGCGAATTTCATGATGGACGGGCTGAGTTTTCTGTTTGCCCTGCTGATCTTGGGGATCGGACTGCTGATCATCCTATATGCGCGGTTCTACCTGTCGCGCGAGGACCCGATGGGACAGTTTTACACCTATCTGCTGCTGTTTCAGGGCGCGATGGTGGGGATCGTTCTGTCTGACAACATTTTACTTCTTCTTATTTTCTGGGAACTTACGTCTCTAAGCTCATTCTTGTTGATCGGCTATTGGAAACACCTGCCTGAGGGCCGTCAGGGCGCGCGCATGGCACTGGCCGTGACCGGTTCTGGCGGGCTGGCCATGATCGCGGGGATGCTGATTCTGGGCAATATCGTGGGGTCTTACGACCTGAGCGTAATCCTTCACAACAAGGAGATGATTCAGGCGTCGCCCTATTATCTGCCCGCTCTGATCCTGATCCTGCTGGGCTGTTTCACCAAGTCGGCGCAGTTCCCGTTCCACTTTTGGCTGCCGCACGCAATGGCGGCTCCGACACCTGTGTCGGCCTATCTGCACTCGGCAACCATGGTGAAGGCCGGGTTGTTCCTGATGGCGCGGATGTGGCCAGTTCTGGCGGGCACGGATGCGTGGTTCTATATTGTGGCGACCACCGGTTTGGTGACCATGTTGATCGGTGCGGTGATTGCGCTTTTCAAAGACGACCTCAAGGCGCTGCTGGCCTTTTCAACCGTGTCACATCTGGGCCTGATCACCATGCTGCTGGGCTTTGGCACCAAGTTTGCCGCTGTCGCCGCCGTGTTCCACATCATCAACCACGCGACATTCAAGGCTGCGCTGTTCATGACCGCCGGGATCGTCGATCACGAGACCGGAACCCGGGATATAAAAAAACTGGGCGGGCTGCGCCACCTGATGCCGATCAGCTTTACCATCGGCACTATCGCAGCGCTGTCCATGGCGGGTCTGCCGCCACTGAACGGGTTTCTGTCGAAAGAGATGATGCTGGAAGAAACCGTCCACACCACCTGGCTGCATTCGCACTATCTGGTGCCGGGTCTAGCCCTGTTGGCTGCAGTGTTCTCGGCAGCCTATTCATTCCGCTTCATCAGCCACGTGTTTCTTGGCCCCGAGCGTCACGACTATCCGCATCATCCGCATGACCCCCCGGTCGGGCTGTGGCTGGCCCCGGCGTTTCTGGTCGTGCTGGTCGTGCTCATCGGCCTTTATTCCAACGCTATCGTCGGCCCGCTGGTCGCGGTTGTGTCGGATGCGGTCTATGGCGGTGGCAAGCCGCCCTATTACTCGCTGAAACTGTGGCACGGGTTTACGCCCGCGCTTTACATGTCGGTTGTCGCCACACTGGGTGGCCTGTTCCTGCTGTCCCAGCACCGCCGGGGTGAGCAATTCTGGAACGCCCTGCCCCGCCCCGAGGCGAAAACCATATTCGAGGCCGTGATCAGTGCGCTGACTTCGGCAAGCCGCTGGATCACCGACACACTGCATAATGGCGTGATCAGCCGCTATGCCATCATCCTGATCGCCTTTACCGTGGGGCTTGGGTACTACGCCTATGCGACCGGTTCTATCGGCGCGCAGACGCGCGATCCCCTGCCGCTGCAGGTGATCCCAGTGATCGGCTGGATTTGTCTGGTGGGAGCCACCCTGGCCATCATGTGGTTCCACCGCAACCGCCTATTGTCGCTTGTATTGATCGGTGTCGTTGGTCTGATCGTTTCGATGGCCTTCAACTATCTGTCGGCCCCCGACCTTGCGCTGACCCAGATCTCGGTCGAGGTGGTAACGATGATCCTGTTGCTGCTGTCGCTGAACTTTCTGCCCACCGATACGCCTTGGGACAGCAGCGCCGCGCGGCGCTGGCGGGATGCAGCGATCTCGGTCGTAGCGGGGATCGGATCCGGTGCCCTGATCTATGCGCTGATGTTGCGGGATTTTGCCTTCCCCACGATCTCGGATTTCCACCTGGCCAATTCGTATAAGGGCGGAGGCGGCACCAATGTGGTGAACGTAATCCTCGTGGACTTCCGAGGCTTTGATACATTCGGCGAGATTATCGTGCTGGGCATCGCCGCCCTGATCATCTTTGCCCTGACCGAGTCCGTTCTGGGCACGAATGTGCGCGCCTATCTGCTGAACCGCAAACCACATTGGCCACAGTCGGGGGACTCGCATCCGCTGATGATGGTCGTCGTGACCCGGATGATGATGCCGATCGCGCTGATGGTGGGAGCATACATCTTTTTCCGTGGGCACAATCAGCCCGGCGGCGGGTTCATCGCCGGTCTGATTGTCGCCATTGCCTATCTGATGCAATACATGGCCAGCGGCTATACCTGGGCCATTGAACGGCAGAGGTTCTACTACCATGGGTCTATCGGGTGGGGCGTGCTGATCGCCGCTGCAACAGGGATCGGTGCATGGTTCAATGAGCGTCCGTTCCTGACCAGCGATTTCGGTTATATCCACTGGCCGCCGCTGGAAGAGTTCGAATGGGCCACAGCTATCCTGTTTGACACTGGCGTGTTCCTCGCCGTGCTTGGCGCGGTGATGCTGGCGCTGGACAGCCTGTCGCGCTTTGCGTGGCAGCCGGGCATGGCGCAGGAATTCCCGATGGATATCAACCCGCTGCGGGACCGCGACACAAAAGACGATAACGAGAAGGAGCAGGCCTGATGGAAGCGCTCGTAGCCTCAGCCGTAGGCGTCATGACCGCTGCCGGGATCTTCCTGATCCTGCGCCGCCGAACCTTTCCCGTCATCCTGGGCCTTTCCCTGCTGACCTATGCGGTGAACGTGTTCCTGTTTGCCACAGGCCGGTTGGCGTTGGATGCACCTGCGGTGCTGAACAAATACAAGGACGTGCCCTACACCGACCCGCTGCCGCAGGCGCTGGTGCTGACGGCCATCGTAATTTCGTTCGGGATGACGGCAGTGATCGTGATGATTGCCCTCTCGGCCTATCTGTCGGCCAAGGATGATCACATCGACATGCGTGGACAAAACAATACCGATGCGCCGGGAGAAGACGCATGAACCACTGGATCGTCGCTCCGATCGTTCTGCCCGCGATCCTGGCCCCGTTCATCATCATGGTCCTGCGCTATCATCTGGACCTGCAACGCATCTTCTCGGTCGCTGGTGTGGTGGGCCTATTGGGTATTGCCCTGACCATCACCGCGCAGGCCGCTGGCGGAGATATTCTGGTCTATGAGTTGGGCAACTGGCCTGCGCCATTCGGCATCGTTTTGGTACTGGACCGGCTTTCTGCGATGATGGTGCTACTGACCGCGCTGTTGGCCCTGCCTATCGTGCTCTACGCCATCGCCTCGGGCTGGGACGACCGGGGCAAACATTTCCACGCCCTGTTCCACTTCCAGCTCATGGGTGTGTGCGGAGCCTTCCTGACAGGCGACGCCTTTAACCTTTTCGTGTTTTTCGAGGTGCTGCTGATCGCCTCATACGGATTGATGACGCATGGAGGCGGCGCAACCCGCCTGAAAGCAGGCGTGCAATATGTGGCCTATAACCTGCTGGGCTCTACCCTGTTTCTGTTTGCTCTGGGTACGCTTTATGCCGTCACAGGCACGCTGAACATGGCCGATATGGCGGTGCGCGTGGCTGAACTGCCTGCCGAAGATACGGCCTTGCTGCGGGTCGGTGCAGTGCTGCTTCTACTGGTCTTTTGTATCAAGGCCGCCGTTCTTCCGCTGCACTTCTGGTTGCCTGCCAGCTATGCCAACGCGCCGTTACCGGTGGCCGCACTGTTTGCGATCATGACCAAGGTTGGGGCCTATTCGATCCTGCGGATGTACACGCTGGGCTTCGGTCCCGAGGTTGAGGCCACCCAAGGCCTGGTGGGCTCTTGGCTGCAACCAGCGGCTCTGGTGACACTGGCCATTGGAACCATCGGCATTTTGGGCGCACAGCATATCGCGCGGATGGTGGCGTTCTGCGCCATCGCCTCGATGGGGACATTGTTGATCGCAATCTCTTTGTTTACCGAGACCGCTACGGCTGCGGCGCTGTATTACATCTACCACTCGACCCTTGCCACGGCGCTGCTGTTCCTGATCGCGGATATGGTGGTCGAACGCCGCGGCGGGTCCATCGCTCCCACCGCGCCGATGCCGCAGGGCGGGCTGATCTCGGCCCTGTTCTTTGTAGGGGCCATCGCCCTGGCTGGGATGCCACCCCTGTCAGGCTTTATCGGCAAGTTGCTGGTGCTGGATGCCGCGCGAGATGCGCCTGACGCCAACGCGATCTGGGCGGTTGTCCTGATCGGGTCCTTCGTGACAATCGTCGGTTTGGCCCGCGCGGGTACGGTAATCTTCTGGAAAAGCCACGACATCCAGCACAATCCTGCAACCGACCTTGAAAAAGAAGAAGAGGCGCTGGCCAGCCCTGCCCCCGAGCCCCACCCCGGACTGGCCTTTACATCGGTCTTTGCGGCAGTTCTGGGTCTGGTCCTGCTGACACTCTTTGCGGGTCCGGCGCTGAAATATGCCAGCAACACGGCTGAGCAGCTCTTTACCCCAGAAAACTATATCGCTGCCGTATTGGGAGAGAACGGATGATCAGATTGCTGCACCGGATATTCCCGCACCCGCACCTGACCTTCCTGCTGACGGTGGTTTGGGTGCTGCTGGCCAATACCGGCTCGCTCAACTCGGTGGTGTTCGGGTTGTTGTTGGGGATCATCATCCCCTTTGTCACGCAACCCTATTGGCCCGACCGGCCGAAACTGCGCAACTGGCCGATGATCGCCGAATACATGCTGGTCGTGCTGTGGGACATCGTGATCGCCAATATAACCGTGGCCAGGATCATCCTGTTCAAACGCGATGCCGACCGGCAACCCAACTGGGTCTCGATCCCATTGGAACTGCGCACCCCCGAGGCGATCACCGTGCTGGCCGGAACGATCACCATGACGCCCGGCACAGTCAGCTGTGATCTGTCCGCACAAGGCCATAACTTGCTGGTTCACTGCCTCGACGCCCCCGACCCAGAGGCGGTACGTGACGAGATCAAGCAACGCTATGAGCGCCGCCTGAAGGAGATTTTCGAATGATTGTCACCTATGCCATCTGGTTCGCTTTCGCCTGTTTCGGCGCGGCGATCATGCTGTGTCTCTACCGGATCATCTCGGCCGAGGGGGTCGGCACCCGCGTTCTGGCGCTGGACACGATGGTGATCAACACCATCGCGCTGATGATCCTGTACGGGCTTGCATTGGGGACCGAGATCTTTTTCGAATCCGCCATGATCATTGCCATGCTGGGTTTTGTCTCGACCGTAGCCTATGCGCGCTTCATGCTGCGCGGCAATATCATCGAGTGAGGGCGGCATGACGATTATCTTCGAAATTCTGATTGCTTTCTTTCTGGTCGTTTCGGGCATCTTCGGCTTTGTAGGGTCCTATGGGATGATCAAGCTGAAGGACCCGATGTCGCGCCTGCATGCACCCACTAAGGCCACCACGCTGGGCGTAGGCGGGGTGCTGCTGGCGTCGATCGGCCATTCGGTTCTGCTCGAAGGCAAGCTCTCGCTGCACGAGCTTCTGATCACGCTCTTTTTGTTCCTGACCGCGCCGATCACGGCCCTGTTCATTGCCAAATGGCATATTCATCGCCATGAAAAGCCAAGCGATCTGCCGGATGCGGGCGAGGATGAGCTTTGGGCCACCCACGCGGTCGAGCAGGTCGAGGACGTCCCTGACCACACAGCGAACTGACCCTGATGCATACTTCTCCGCTGCCCCTGACCCGCGATCTGGTTCTTGTCGGCGGCGGCCATACGCACGCGCTTCTGCTGCGCAAATGGGGCATGAATCCTTTGCCCGGCGCACGCGTGACCGTGATCAACCCCGGCCCCACCGCGCCGTATTCCGGCATGTTGCCGGGGTTTGTGGCCGGGCATTACCAACGCGCAGAACTGGATATTGATCTGGTGAGGCTGGCCCGGTTCGCTGGCGCGCGGGTCATTTTGGGCAAGGTCGAGGGAATAGATCTGGATACCCGTTGCGTGCGCGTACCAGGCCGCCCTCCCGTGGCGTTTGACGTGGCCTCGGTTAACATTGGCATCACCTCGGACATGCCCGCCCTGCCCGGATTTTCTGATCACGCGGTGCCCGCTAAACCTCTGGGTCCGTTTGCCGCCAGATGGGGCGAATATCTTGAACGCACGGGCCCTGCTTCGGTCGTTGTGATTGGCGGCGGAGTGGCCGGGGTTGAGTTGGTGATGGCCATGGCCCACGCCCTGCGCGCCAAGGGACGTGTGGCGCAGGTCACGTTGATCGACAATGCGCAGGCGTTGACGGCGACAGCGGACAAGGCCGCTGCAACCATCCGCAAGGCCATGGAGGGGCTTGGGGTTGACGTGATCGAAGGCGCGACCATTGCAAAGATCACCAGCGAAACCGTCGTGCTGGAAGATGGCCGCCAAATCCCTGCCAGTTTCGTGACAGGCGCAGCCGGAGCGCGCCCTTATGCCTGGATGGTCGATACCGGGCTGGAGATGCAGGATGGTTTTATCCGGGTGAACGGCTTCCTCCAGTCCAGCGATCCCGCGATTTTCGCCGCTGGAGATTGCGCGCATCTGTCCGAAAACCCGCGCCCCAAAGCGGGCGTTTACGCGGTGCGCGAGGCACCGATCCTGTTCAACAACCTGCGGGCCATGTTGGGGGCGGGCCGAATGCGCAGGTATCAGCCGCAGAAAGACTATCTGAAACTAATCTCGCTGGGCGAGAAATCAGCCTTGGGTGAACGTCTTGGAACCTCGTTCAGTGGCCCGTTGATGTGGCGTTGGAAAAACCACATTGATCAGACCTTTATGAACAAGTTTCGCCACCTGCCCCAGATGGAACCGCCTGCGGTGCCACGGCTTCACGCCAGCGGTCTACATAAAGCGTTGGGCAACAAACCCATTTGTGGCGGTTGCGGTGCCAAAGTCGGGCGCAGTGCGCTTCACGCTGCATTGCAACACCTGCCCGAGGTACAGCGAGAAGACATTCATTCCCTGCCCGGCGACGATGCCGCCCTGGTTCATACTGGTGGCGTGCGGCAGGTCATCACCTCGGACCATCTGCGCAGCGTCACAGATGATCCAGTACAGATGACACGCATCGCCGCCGTTCACGCCTTGGGTGATATCTGGGCAATGGGTGCTGCGCCACAGGCCGCTACGGCGACCATCATCCTACCCCGCATGATGCCTGAATTGCAGCGCAGAACGATGGCCGAAATCATGACAACTGCCAGTGAGGTCATCCGCCAAGCCGGGGCCGAGATCGTGGGCGGTCACAGTTCCATGGGGGATGAGATGACCATCGGGTTTACCCTGACCGGACTGTGCTCGCGCGCGCCGATCACCCTGTCCGGGGCGCATACGGGCGATGCTTTGATCCTGACCAAACCCTTGGGCAGCGGCGTTCTAATGGCTGCTGAAATGGCCGGCCAAGCCGACGGGGACTGGATCACCAAAGCCTATGAACAGATGACCCACCCGCAAGCCGAAGCGTCTCGGATTCTGGCCGATGCCCACGCGATGACGGATGTCACCGGGTTTGGGCTGGCGGGGCATCTCATGGGCATGTGTCAGGCCTCGGGCTGTGGCGCAACGCTGGATCTGGATGCGATTCCATTGATGACCGGCGCGCTCGATTTGGCCAAGCTGGGGGTCCGGTCCACGATTTTCGACGAAAATCGTTCCATCGCACCGGACCTGCCGTCTGGGGGTAAAGCTGATCTTTTGTTCGATCCGCAAACCGCAGGTGGGCTTTTGGCCGCGGTCGCGGCGGATAAGGCTCACAATCTTTGCGAACGGTTGCACAGAGCCGGATATCCAGCTGTGGTGATCGGCCATATGACCGAAGCCGCAGGGCTGCGCCTTCAGGACTGATCCAGAACCGTCTGCACCTGAGAAGCGACCTGCTCCAACCCCTTGGCATCCAGCGTCGGCACATCAACCCGCGCAATCACATCCGCCTTCCGGGCACGGCTGGATTTCGCATAGGCCGGGTCATAGTGTTGCTGCATCAAAGCCTGCGTCAACGCCAGCTTGTCGCCCGCCTCGATCAGGGTAAGCCAACCGTCGACCACCTCATGCCCGCGATGAGACCGGAGCGGAAACAGCCTGTCCCGCAATCGAGCTGTGTCAGATAAAATATCATCATAGGCCCGCACCAGATAAGCCGAGCGCGCCTCAAGCGGTGCGCAGATGTGAATGCGCGGCGCGGCACATAACGCGGTCCACAGTGAGGGCGGCAGGATCAAAGACCCGATCTTGGAAGATTCCGCCTCGACCACCACGGGATGTGCGGGATCAAGGGCGCAGAGCGCCGCCGCAAGCGCGGATTCAAATGCTTTCTGACTAGGTTGACCTCCGGGCTGTTCCCCAAGCAGCGAGCCGCGGTGATTGGCCAACCCTTCCAGGTCCAGCACCTGAACACCGCGGATGTTCAGACGGGCCAGCAATTCAGTCTTGGCAGTTCCGGTGTAGCCATCCAGCGCGAACAGACGATGCGGCAGAGGGTCCTCGTAGAGATATCGGTTCACCAAACGGCGATAGGTGCGATAGCCGCCCTCGACCACTTCGGCCCGCCAACCGATCTGTTGCAGCATCCAGGTGAATGAGCCCGAGCGTTGCCCACCGCGCCAGCAATAGACCAGAGGTTTCCACCCGCCCTCATGATGCGCCAGGCTGTTTTCGATATGGTTGGCGGCATTGCGAAACACCAGCGCTGCACCCAACTTGCGGGCCAGAAATGGGCTTTGTTGCACATAGATCGTCCCGACCCGGGCGCGTTCTTCATTGTCCAGAACCGGCAAGCTGATCGCGCCCGGAAGGTGATCTTGGGCGTATTCGGCAGGGCTGCGCACGTCGATCACGGTGTCAAACCCATGCGCATAAAGGTCAGGAAGGCTGTAAAATTTCAAAACCATGTCAAAGGTCTATCGCGCGCAAGCTGGATTGCAAAGAAGAACGCTCAACCTGCGACGGGCTCGATCAGGCTCGCTCCGCTGGCCCGGTTGGAGTTCACGGCGGGATCGACCCGGTAATAGCTCAGCAAGCCCTCAGGCCCCGGTACCATCAGACGGGCGGCACCTTTCCCTGCCTCCCCCAGCCACAAGGGCCAGTCCTGTGGCTCAAGGATCAGCGGCATTCGATGGTGGATCGCACTCAGAGTGTCATTGGCCGAGGTCGTGACGATGGCGCAGGTCGGCTGCCGGGCTTCCTCAGCGCCCCAGTTCTGCCAGACACCAGCAAAGGCGATGGGCGCATGATCGAGGCGATGAATATACCATGGCAACCTGTTGCCTTGTTCGGTCTTGGTCCATTCATAAAACCCCGTCGCCACGATCAGACAGCGCCTTTCGCGGCAGGCCGCGCGAAAGGCTGGTTTCTCGGCCAGGGTCTCGGCACGCGCGTTGATCAGCAGGGGCCCAGCGGTTTCGGTCTTGTACCAATGCGGCAGGAACCCCCAGCGCATCGGATCCAGGGTCCGCCCGTTTTCGCTCGCGCGCACCACATGTACCTGATTTGTGGGGCAAACATTGAAATTGGGCACAGCCGGCAAGCTGTTGGACGGCCGCGCGGCAAAAAGCTGGGCCATCGCATCATTCGGAAGAGTTATTGCAAACCGTCCGCACATGGGTAATGAACCACCTATATTTCCTTCTTACAGGCACCGGGTCATATGCAAAACCAAACAGCCAATACCCTTAAAAGCAAGGCTTTGTCAGCGCTGGAGACCGGCAAGCCGCACCAGGCGCTAAAAAAAGCTCAACTGGGATTGAAGAAGTTTCCAAAAGACAGCGATTTTCACGCCATCGCAGGCTTTGTCCTGACCGAAATGAAGCAATATAGGAAGTCGATCCCGCATTTCGTGGAAGCCGCGCGGATGAAGCCGCAAGACCCGCAATTCGTAGAGAATTTGGCCAATGCGTTGATGCAAACCGGCCAGATTCCAAAAGCGCTGGATTATGCCGAACAGAAACTTGAGATCTTTCCCAACAACAAAGAGCTCAACCGCGTTCTGGATGAAATCTACCTGAAAGGTAACAACTGGCGTCAGATCATTGATCACACAACCAAAAAGCTGGCCGCAGACCCTGACAATGTCGACCTTCTTTCGACACGAGCGCGGGCCTATGGGCGGGTCGGGTTCGACGAGGACAGTTCAAACGATATTAACCATGCCTACCGGATCGCACCGGAAAGCCACAAAGTCGCGTTACTAAAGGCAGTCAACCTGCATCAAGGCGGTGACAAGGCGGGAACCAAGGCTATCCTGGAGCGGATTCTGAACGAAAACCCGGACCACATCAATTCGTTGCTGCAACTTTCTACGATGGTAGGTGGTGCGGAAGCCGGAAGCTTGCTCAAAAACGTTGAAAGCGCGATTGAGAGATCGGAACACAAGCTATCCGAATTGGAATTTGCCAAGGCGCATCTGACACACAAAATCGATGGCTTGGACGCGGCCATGCCGCAATTCGAAAAGGCCAACGCGGTTCAGCACGATTCCAATCCATATAATTTTGAATCCGAAGAGGAAAAACTGGGCACGGTCACACGTCAATTTTCTGAAGGCAATCAAATATTGGCAAATGACGTAAGCGAAGGACCCTTGCCAATATTCGTCGTCGGCCAACCGCGTTCAGGCACGACCTTGATGGAGATGATGCTGAGTTCAGACCCCAACATTGCTGGTTGTGGTGAACTTATGCTCGGGTCCGACCTCTCGGTTAACTTCTGGCAAGGCAAGGATACCTTCGATACGGCATCTGCCGCTCAGTTCGCGCAGGAATTTCGCAAACTGATGCCTCCGATCCCTGAAGGGTCCATAGCCTTTGTCGACAAGATGCCCCATAATTTCCAACGTGTGGGCTATTTGCTGTCCGCCTTCCCGAATGCGCGGGTGATCAACATGCAGCGCGATCCACGCGATGTAGGGCTGTCGAAATGGATCCGGCGCTTTCCCGCAGGCGGGATGCGCTATGCGTCAAACCAAAAGGCTATTGCACACACGGCCAACCTGTACCGGCGCTATATGGCGCATTGGGAAAAAGTGTTCGGGGATCGCATCCTGACCGTTCCTTACGAAAAACTCGTGGCCGATCCCGAGACCTACAGCAAGAAGGTCGCTGCGTTCTGCGGCATCGAATGGTCCGATGCGATGATGCATCCGGAAGAGAACAAAAAACAGGTTAGAACGGCCAGCATCGACCAGGTGCGCAACAAAATCTCCACCAAATCTGTCGGCGGATGGCGCAGCGTCAGGCACCATCTTCAGCCAATGCTGGACGGTATCGATCCCGCGCTTTGGCCTGAGTACGAATTCGACTGATCCCAATAGAAAAAGGCCGCATCCGTACGATGCGGCCTATCAGTTTTCTGCACCTAAGGTGTCATTTCTGCTTAATGCGCCCGTCCAGATACGGGGTGTACGGCGCGTTGGCGGCCAGATATTCGGCCGTCACGTCAGCCAGGTCCGGGCCATAATCATAGGCGTTCTTGTCATCGCCTTCGAACATGTCATAGCCGTCGCCGCCATTACGGACATAGTTGTTGGTCACGACAAGATAGGTCGCCGCCGGGTCAATCGGCACAAAGCCCCCATCCTTGGCTACCATCACATCGCTGATACGCCCTTCATTCGGCGCAACCGCAGGATCCCATGTGAACGTCATGCCGGCCACTTGCGGGAAACGGCCCTTGACCTCTTCCACCTGGCTCACACCGTTTTCCAGCGCATCAATGACGCCCTGACCGCTGATCTGGAAGGTCGAGAGCGTGTTCTGGAACGGCAGCACGGTCAGCACTTCGCCCATGGTCACGTCACCCGGATCAATCGAGGCACGCAAACCACCCGAGTTTGCAATTGCAATCTGCACACCCTGATCGGCAACACGGGCCAGCATGGCATCGGCTACAAGATTGCCCATCTGGCATTCTTGCACTCGGCAGACAGCGCGGTCGCCCTCAATCGCGTCAGCAGCACTTGCCACAACCTTGTTGCGAATCTCGTCCAGCGGCACGGCCAGTTCCGCGATGCGATCCAGCGCCGACTGATCCTCGGTCACAGTGTTGTCCATGATCAGCGGCTCGCCCGCGGCTTCGACCACATTGCCGTCGTCATCGAAGGTCACGTTCAGCTCACCCAGGAATTTGCCATAGGCATAGGCCTGAACGATCTGGACCCCGTTCACCACGGTTGGATAGGGACCCGCCGCCTTGTCCGAGACGTTGGACAGATACGTGTTGGAATGTCCCCCCACGATCACATCGACACCAGTTGTTTCGCTGGCCACGCGTTGGTCCACGCCAAAGCCCGAATGGCTGAGTACGATGATCTTGTTCACCCCCTCGCCGGTCAGTCTGTCAACTTCGGCCTGCACCGCCGGGACCGGGTCCGAAAAGGTTATGTTCGGGCCAGGTGAGGCCAGATCATGGGTGTCTTCCGGGGTCAGGCCGATCAGGCCGATCTTCTCGCCGCCCACTTCAATCACGGTCGATTTCTTGATCTTGTCGGTCAGCAACTCTTCGTCTTTGACATCGGCGTTCGACATCAGCACTGGGAAATCAACCGAGTCGATGAACCCGCGCAGAACCTCGGGCCCGTCGTCGAATTCGTGGTTGCCCACGGTCATCGCGTCATAACCCAGCTTGTTCATGAACTCAGCCGCGACCTTGCCCTTGTAATAGGTATAGAACAGGGACCCCTGAAATTGGTCTCCGCCATCCACAAGGATCGAGTTCTCGGCACGGCCACGGGCATCGTTCACTGCCGTTACCAAACGAGCAGAGCCACCAAAGCACTCGCCTTCGGCATTGTCTTCAGCGCTGCAGCCGCTGTCATATTTGTTGATCGGTTCGAACCGGGCGTGGAAATCGTTGGTATGCAGGATCGTCAGCTTATATTCGGCTGCGGCCATGCCTGCTGTCAGGCCCAGAACGGCGACCGATGTCAGTAAGCGGGTGAACATGTTCAAACTCCCAATTGTTATTTGTCGTGATCGTGCGCCGTGCCGCGCAAAGAGTCAAAGGGGGAAATCCAGCTTGATTCTACCCGCCGTGCGGGGCATCACGGCCCCATGCTGATTTACAAGATTTTCCGGGCCGACGAATGGGCCGCGTTGCAGTCCGATGGGGCGACGGATGGTGCTCCGATTGATGTGGCGGATGGCTATGTCCATTTTTCGACGGCCGAGCAAGCAGCCGAGACAGCGGCCAAGCATTTCGCCGGGATCGACGGTCTGACCCTGTTGGCCTGCGACGCCGACGCGATGGGCGACGACCTGAAATGGGAGGTCTCGCGCGGGGGCGCGCTGTTTCCGCATCTCTACCGGCAGATCAGGATGACGGATGTGCATTGGGCCAAGCCTTTGCCTTTTGACGGACAGGCCCACCAGTTCCCCGAGGAGATGGAATGACCCGCTACGTCGACCCAGATCGCGCGCAGTTCGCGGCGTTCAAGGATCTGGACCGCGATCATCCGATCGAGATGCTCAATCTGGTGAAATTCCGCGCCAAGGCCGCGTACCCGGATGACCACGATCTGGCCGCTGCCGGTCTGACCGGCGCGCAGGCCTATCGCAACTACGGGAGCGACACCGCCCCGATCATCGCTCGTATCGGCGCGCATATTCTATGGAGCGGCGCGTTTCAAACAACCCTGATCGGCCCGCAGGACGAGGTTTGGGACGCAGTCTTTATCGCCAGCTATCCCACCGCTCATGCGTTCATGGAAATGGTCACGGACCCGGATTACCAAAAAGCGGTCGTGCATCGTCAGGCAGCGGTGGACACGTCGCGGCTTATCCGGTGCGCGCCGACCCAAGGCAGAGAGAGCTTCGGATGAAACTGACCGAGAAACTGGGCCTTGCCGCCCTGCACCGGATGGATCCGGAAGCCGCGCATGGGATGTCGATCACGGCGTTGAAAGCGGGGCTAGCCCCCGCGCCCGGTCCTGTGACCTCGTCCCGGTTGCGCACACAGGTGGCTGGGCTTGATCTGCCCAACCCGGTTGGGCTGGCCGCTGGTTTCGACAAGAACGGCGAGGTTCTGACACCTCTGTCCCGCGTGGGCTTCGGGTTTATCGAGGTCGGTGCCGTGACCCCACGCCCGCAGCCCGGTAACCCCAAACCACGCCTGTTTCGCCTGTCCGAAGACAAGGCCGCCATCAACCGCTTTGGCTTCAACAACGAAGGCATGGAGGTCATGGCCACTCGTCTGGCGGATCGCCCCAAAGACGCTGTGATCGGCCTGAACCTGGGTGCGAACAAGGACAGCGACGACCGCCCCGGCGACTTTGCCAAGGTGCTGGCCCATTGCGCGGCACATCTGGATTTCGCGACGGTCAATGTCTCGTCCCCTAACACCGAGAAACTGCGCGACCTACAGGGCAAGGCTGCGCTCAGTGCGTTGCTAGGCGGAGTGATCGAAACCCGCGATGCCCTGGCCCGTCCCCTGCCTGTCTTCCTGAAGATCGCCCCCGATCTGACCGAAGACGAATTGCAAGACATTGCTGATGTCGCTCGGGAAACCGGCGTGGATGCGGTGATCGCCACCAATACCACCCTGTCCCGCGACGGGCTGCGAAGTGTGCATAAGGATCAGGCCGGAGGTCTGTCCGGCGCACCTCTGTTCGAGAAATCCACCCGCGTATTAGCCCGGCTGAGCCAGTTGACAGAAGGTCAAATCCCTCTGATCGGTGTTGGTGGGATCAGCACAGCGGAACAGGCCTATGCCAAGATTTGCGCCGGAGCCTCTGCCGTGCAGTTCTACACGGCGATGGTTTATGGCGGCATCTCATTGGCCGCTGAGATCACGCAGGGGTTGGATAAACTTCTGGCGCGCGACGGGTTCGACACGGTCGCGCAAGCCGTGGGCAGCAAACGAGAGGACTGGTTATGATCAACTATTGGCACAACCCCCGCTGTTCCAAATCCCGCGCGGGGCTGGCGTTGCTTGAGGAAAAAGGCGCGCAGGTCGAGGTGCGGAAATACCTTGAAGACGCGCCCTTGGCGGATGAGTTGCGCGCGACACTGGCCCTTTTGGGCGTACCCGCCATCGACATGATGCGGACGGGTGAAAAACAGTTCAAGGAACTCGGGCTGACCAAAACCACGTCAGAGGACGCACTGATCGCGGCAATGGCGGAACACCCGATCCTGATCGAGCGCCCTCTGGCGATCAATGGCGACAAGGCCGCTATCGGACGCCCGCCCGAGAAACTGCTGGACCTGCTTTAAGCGATCTGCGCCTCAAGCCGGGGATAGCGCCAGCCCAAGGTCAATCCCCGCGCAATGTTCAGAACCATCAACGCGGCCCAAAGGCCGTGATTGCCCAGCGTCGGCACCAGTAAGAACAGGGCGACCACATAGATCGCAACCGACTGGATCATCGCGTTGCGCATATCCCGCGTCCAGGTTGCCCCGATATAGATGCCGTCAAACATCCAGCTTGCCACCCCGATCACCGGAGCCAGCGCCGCCCAGATCAGGTACTCGCGCGCGGCCAGACGCACCTCGGGCGAGGTAGACATCAGGTCGATCAGCGCAGGCCCTGCAAGGTAGAACACTGCACCCAAGGCAAAGGCTCCGCCCACACCCCACTGCGACGCCATGACCGACGCCCGCCGCACCTGATACCGGTCCCGTGCGCCCACTGCGCCGCCCACCAGCGCCTCGGCTGAAAAGGCGAATCCGTCCAGCGCAAAAGCTGTGATCTCCAGAAACTGCAGAAGGACCTGATTGGCCGCCAGATTGACGTCGCCCAGATCGGAACCCACGAACAAGAAGGTGGTGAATGAGCCCGTCAACAGCACCGACCGGATCATGATATCCGCATTCACCTGCACCATCCGCCGCAAACGTGCGGCGTTGAATATCCGGGGCCAGTCGCGCCACTGATTGCCGCCGAACGCGCTGCGACACAGCCACAGACCCAACGCCAGACCAGTCCACTCGGCGATCAAAGTGGCGATGGCGACGCCTTCGACACCCCAGCCCAGCCCCAAAACAAACCAAAGGTCTAACAGGATGTTCAGCCCGTTCATCCAGATCTGAAGAAGGAACACGCCACGGGTGCGTTCGATAGCAATCAACCACCCGGTCACAGCATAAAGCGCAATCGTCGCGGGCGCGCCCCAGATACGAATTTCAAGGTATGCGCGGGTCAGGGACTCGACCTCGGGACTGGCCGGGGACAGCGCGAAGGCCCCCCAGAACACCCATACTTGCGTAGCGATGAATACAAGACCAGCGGCACCGCCCAGTAGCAGGCCGCGCATCAACAGCGCACCGGTCTCGGCTGTATCGCCTGCGCCGCGCGCCTGCGCTGCAAGACCGGTCGTGCCCATGCGCAAGAACCCGAAAATCCAGTAAATCGCTGACAGGATCACCGCGCCCATGCCGACGGCTCCGATGGGGGCCGCCTGCCCCATCTGGCCCACAACGCCGGTATCGACCGCGCCCAAAATCGGAACGGTGGCGTTTGACAACACAATGGGAAGGGCAATCTTCAGCACCCGTCCATGCGTTATTGGCGCCGAAGCGTCCTGCATGGAGGCTAGCTATCCATGGTCTTAGGTTGTGGCATCAGGAAATGACCCGTGGCCTGCGCAAAAGGGCGCGCATGATTGTCCTGCCATGCTTCGACCCGGACCGAGGCATAGCGACGCCCCGACCGGCTGATGATAGCCCGCGCATAGGCATCGCGCGGCAGACCGGATCGCAGATAATCGACCGTGAAATCCACAGTCTTGGGAAAGCGGATCGTCTCATCCCGCGCGATCTGCTCGGCATCCAGCTCACCGCTCTCGATGCTGGGCAGGAAATACTCCCAACTCAAGGTGATCACGGCCGTGACCTCAAGGAAGGCTGCGGTGACGCCCCCATGCAGGGCGGGAAGGATCGGGTTTCCGATGAGCTTTTCGTCATAGTTCAACACCCCGGTCAGCTCATCCCCACGCCGGTCAAAGCTGAAATCCATGAATCGGATATAAGGCACTCCATCGACAATCGCGTTCAGCGCCGCGTCCCGGCGCTGTTTGACCACTTGCACGGGTTCGGGACGTTTGCGCGCCATCAGAGCCCCTCCACCGTGAAAGAGCCCGAGGCCGTGGCCACCGGCAGGTCCTGATTTTCGTCCATCGCGGTCGCGCGTACGAAGGCCACGTTACGGGTGATGTGGTAGCAGGTCGCGCGCGTGGTGATGGTCTGACCCGGGGTTGCCGCGCGCATATAATCGATGCGCAAATCGATGGTCGCCGTGCCACCGGGCGCGGACGGGTGGCTCATGACAGCGGCGCCGCAACAGGTGTCCAGAACGGCAAATACAGCGCCGCCATGGATGACCCCAGTTCGCGGATCGCCCACCAATTCCACGTTATAGGGCATTGTAATCGCAGCCTCTCCGTTACCGATTTCAGTCAGCGTCATGCCCAGCGCCCTGGCATGTGGGATCGCCTCGATGAACTGACGCGCGATAGCAGCTTTGTCGACCATCTATTTGTACCTTCTTGGTTTCTCCCTTTATGAGCGCGTGGCCCGCAAAAGAGCAAGCCCACCTGTTGCGCTTGTCAGGCGTAGGTCATAGGCTGCGCCAGAGGAGATCAGGAATGCCCGACGACCGTTTGTCATTCAAAGAGATGTGCGCCCAGTTCGATGTGACACCGCGCACCCTGCGCTACTATGAGTATATCGAGCTGTTGCAGCCCGACCGCGAAGGCCGTGCGCGATTCTATGGTCCACGCGAATGCGCCCGCATGACGCTGATCATGCGGGGGCGCAAATACGGCTTTCCCTTGGAAGACATCCGCCAATGGCTGCTGATATACGAAGATCAGGGCAACCAGGCGCAGATGAAGGCTTTTGTCGACTTGGCCGATGTCCAATTAGTTGAACTACACAAGCAAAAGCAGCAACTGGATGAGGCGATCGACGCTCTGAAAACCATGCGCGATCAGACCGCCAGGTCGCTGGATTGACCTCAACGCCTATTGCGGCCCTCTTGAAGCCCCGCAAAAGGGATTGCTGTTGCAATTCCCGTTTCAATTGGGTGTTGGCCAGCTGTCGAAATCTGAAAATAACGTGACGTGACGTTGGGGATTTCACCCTCAAACGGACTTGACGCAAACGGAAGTTACGTCAACTAAAGTTGTGACGTAGCGTTTGCATTACGTGAACGTCATCTCCGTGTTGTAAGTGGCGCATCGACTGCGCAACTGTACTTGATAGACGCCAGTGACAAGAGTGCTGAAACCATGACCGAAGATCTGATGACCATTCGTGAAATGTGCGAGACCTATGACGTCACGCCGCGCACATTGCGGTTTTACGAGGCCAAAGAACTTTTGTTCCCGATCCGCGAGGGGCAAAAACGCCTGTTCACCAAACGCGACCGGGCGCGCCTGAAACTGATTCTGCGCGGCAAGCGCTTTGGCTTTAGCTTAGAAGAAATCCGGCAACTTCTGGATCTGTATCATGTGGGGGATCAGCAGATGACGCAGATGACCCGCACGTTTGAGATCGCCCGCGAGCGTCTGACCGATATGGAGGCCCGCCGCGAAGAACTGACGCAGGCCATCGACGATCTGAAGGAACAGTTGCGTTGGGGCGAGAAAGTGATCGCCTCGATGAAGAACGAAAAGAAAGCCGCCGAGTAGCCCTGCGGCCCCACCTCCGGACATTTGAGATTAAAGGGAGCTTCTTATGCCCGTCTATAACGCGCCAACAAAAGACATGCAGTTCATTCTGCACGAAGTCCTCAACGTTTCGGGGTCGAAAATCCCCGGTTACGACGAATTGGAAGCCGAATTCACCGGTGCCGTTCTTGAGGAAGCCGGCAAAATCGCAACAAACGTCCTGCACCCGCTGAACGTTGTGGGTGACACCGAAGGTGTGCGCCACGAAAACGGAGTCGTCTACACGCCGACCGGCTTCAAAGACGGTTTCGAGCAGATGAAAGAAGGCGGCTGGACCGGCTTGGATATGCCCGAGGAATTCGGCGGTCAGAACATGCCTTATGTCCTGGGTAGCGCGGTGGGCGAGTTCTTTCAGTCCGCCAACCAAGCCTTCACCATGTATCAGGGTCTGACCCACGGCGCGGCCTCGGCCATTCTCGCCCACGGCACCGACGAGCAGAAGGCCACCTATCTGCCCAACATGGTCAGCTGTGAATGGACCGGCACCATGAACCTGACCGAACCGCATTGCGGCACCGATCTGGGCCTGATGCGCACCAAGGCTGAACCGCAGGACGACGGCAGCTATAAGGTGTCAGGTCAGAAGATCTTTATCTCGGCCGGTGATCACGACATGGCCGACAACATCATCCACCTGGTTCTGGCCAAAATCCCCGGCGGCCCCGAGGGCATCAAGGGTGTCTCGCTGTTCATCGTGCCCAAGTTCATGGTCAACGAAGACGGCTCGCTGGGCGAACGCAACGGCGTTTCGGTCGGCAAGGTCGAAGAGAAAATGGGCATCCACGGCAACTCGACCTGTGTGATGAACTATGACGAAGCCACCGGCTTTTTGCTGGGCGATCTGCACAAAGGTATGCGCGCCATGTTCACCATGATGAACGAAGCGCGTCTGGGTGTGGGTATGCAAGGTCTGGCACAAGCCGAGGCCGCCTATCAGAACGCTGTCGAATACGCCAAGGACCGCCTGCAGGGCCGTGACGTGACCGGAGCGAAAAACCCCGATGGCCCGGCCGATCCGCTGATCGTCCACCCCGATATTCGCCGTAGCCTGATGGATCAGAAAAGCTTTACCGAAGGTGCGCGTGCCTTCATCTTGTGGGGTGCCACACTGATCGACCAAGCACATCGCTCTGGCGATGCAGATGCAGACGGCCTGATCTCGCTGCTGACGCCGGTCATCAAAGGTTTCCTGACTGACGAAGGCTATGACATGACTGTCAAAGCTCAGCAGGTTTACGGCGGCCACGGCTACATCGAGGAATGGGGCATGTCGCAATACACCCGCGACGCCCGTATCGCCATGATCTACGAAGGCGCAAACGGCGTTCAGGCGCTGGATCTGGTGGGTCGTAAGCTTGCTACCGATGGCGGCAAGCACGTCATGGCCTTCTTCGACATCGTCAAGAATTTCTGCAAGGAAAACGGTGGCCAGAACGAAGCCTTTGACAAGGCGTTCATCGAACCGCTCAAGGCGGCGTCCAAGGATCTGCAGGCGGCTGGCATGTACTTCATGCAGAACGGTGCAAAGAACCCCAACCACGCACTGGCTGGTTCGAACGACTTCATGCACATGTTCGGCCATGTCTGCCTGGGCTTGATGTGGGCGCAAATGGCAAAAGCAGCCTATGCGGCCCTTGACGGCGGGGCGTCGGATACCGAGTTCTACCAGACAAAGATTGCCACCGGCCAGTTCTACATGGCGCGTCGCCTGCCGGCCACCGGCCTGCATCTGGCGCGTATCCAGACCGGTGCTGACACTGTCATGGCTCTGGATGCGGCGAACTTCTGATCCAAAACCGGCTGCAGGATTTTGTCTTGCAGCCGGACTTCGCAAAGGACCGACATGCCCAAACGCTTTCGCCTGACCCGCCGGTTTCCGGTTGCAATGACCGAAGATGGCTATCGCAAACTGCGCGGTTTCGCTGCCGAAGCCGGGTTGGATGAAGGTGAGGCACTGTCGTTTCTATTCGAAAATTTCAACAGCGTGATTGATCACGACAACCTGACGCATAAGTTGCGCATCTTCAACTCGGAACTAGAGGCGCGAAAACGGTGAATGATGCGGGGACCAGACAACTTTGGCAAATCGCAGATACTCTGTCCGCCTCCGGCGGACGTATTTGGAGCGAGAAGAAGGCAAACGCACGCTTCCCCCCCGACATCCGGGTTATGATCGCACCTTTGGGCACGCAGTCAGGACGGCGAGGCTTTTCATCGTGCGGACATCGGCTCGGCAGCCTGTACCGCACGCATGAAAAGGCCGCTTTGACGTTAAAGAACCGTTACGGAGAAGGGAAAACCCTGCGGACTTCTTCTCTTCAAAAATTCGGAAATATCGACATAGCCGCACACGCCACGGGAGGGGCGCGCACATGACCATCAAACTGCATTGCTTCGGAGAAAGCGGAAATTCTTACAAAGCCGCGCTTGCGCTTGAGATGTCGGGCCTGGAATGGGAACCCGTTTTTGTGGACTTTTTCAAAGGCGTATCGCGCACCCCCGAATATCGCGCCGAGGTCAATGAAATGGGCGAGGTGCCAGTCCTGACCGATGGCGATTTCCGCACAAGTCAATCCGGTGCCATTCAGGCTTATATCACTGAAAAGTCAGGCAAGTTCGGCGGCAAGGACCGCGACGAAAACTACGACATCTTTCGCTGGGTCCTGTGGGACAATCACAAGCTCAGCTCGAATGCGGGGATGACCCGGTTTTTGTGCAATTTCCTGCCCGAAGAGCACCGCAACCCAGATGTCATTGCGTTCAACCAAGGACGCCTGAAGGCCGCTTACGAAATTCTGAATACCCACCTTGAGGGCCGCGACTGGATCGTGGGCGACGGCGTGACCAACGCCGACCTCAGCTGCTGCGGATACCTGTACTACCCTGAACCATTCGGCTTTGACCGTGCCGACTGGCCCCATATCGACGCCTGGCTGGCGCGCCTCAGCGAACAGCCCGGCTGGAAACACCCCTATGACCTGATGCCCGGCAATCCGTCGGATCGAGCTTGAGGAGAAGACCCATGACCGAAGCCTATATCTATGACGCCCTGCGCACCCCGCGTGGCAAGGGCCGCAAGGATGGCAGCCTGCACGAGGTAACCTCGGTGCGACTGTCCGCCGTCGCCCTTAACGCCATGAAAGAGCGCAACAACCTGGAAGGTCACGCCGTCGAGGACGTGATCTGGGGCAACGTCACGCAGGTGATGGAGCAAGGCGGTTGTTTGGCGCGCTCGGCCGTGCTGGCCTCGGATCTGGATGAATCGATCCCGGGTCTGGCCATCAACCGCTTCTGCGCTTCCGGCATGGAAGCCGTGAACCTGGCCGCAAACCAGATCAAAGGCGGTGCCGGTGACGGCTATATCGCCGGCGGCGTCGAGATGATGGGCCGTGTACCCATGGGATCGGACGGCGCAGCTATTGCCGTTGACCCTACCCTGGCGATGGATACCTATTTTGTACCGCAGGGGATTTCCTCGGACATCATCGCCACCGAATACGGCTTCAGCCGCGATCAGGCGGACCAGTTGGCGATGGAATCGCAGCGCCGCGCGGCGCAAGCCTGGGACGAAGGCCGCTTTGAAAAATCGATCATTCCGGTCAAGGACCGCAACGGCCTGACCATTCTGGACCGCGACGAATACATGCGCCCCGGCACTGACATGCAGAGCCTCGGCAGCCTGAACCCAGCCTTCCAGATGATGGGAGAGCAGATGCCGGGCTTCGACAAGGTCGCCCTGCTGAAATACCCGCACCTGGAAAAGATCAACCACATCCACCACGCGGGCAACAGCTCGGGCATCGTGGACGGGGCAGCGGCCGTTCTGATCGGCAACAAGGAATTCGGTGAGAAGCACGGCATCAAGCCGCGCGCGCGTATCAAAGCCACCGCCAAGATCGGTCTGGACCCGACGATCATGCTGACAGGCCCGGTTCCGGTGACCCAGAAAATCCTGGCCGACAACGGCATGCAGATTTCGGATTTCGACCTGTTCGAAGTGAACGAAGCATTCGCGTCGGTCGTGCTGCGGTTCCAGCAAGCATTTGATGTGGACCCCGAGCTGGTGAACGTCAACGGCGGCTCGATCGCGATGGGTCACCCGCTGGGTGCAACCGGCGCGATGATCATCGGCACCCTGCTGGACGAACTGGAGCGTCAGGACAAAGAAACCGGTCTGGCCACGCTCTGCATTGCGTCGGGCATGGGTGCCGCGACCATCATCGAGCGGGTCTGATGCCTATTAAAAAGCGCAAACCCAAACATGCCATTAAGATCTATCGCGCATCAATCCGAGTATCTTTAAACGGAGATACCGGAAGTAAACTGCGCGGGAAGCTCAAGAAACTTGCTTTTGAACCAAATGGCTTCATCAACGATCCCGGAGCACACGGCACGGGATCATGGATTAACATAAACTGTACCCTCGATGAAATGAGTGAGTGCATGAGTTCCCTATGGGCCACTGTAGCAAAGCACAACGGCCCTGGAAAAGTCGACCATGTGTGGACGAACTTCGAACTGATAGACCTTCGCTCTTTCTTGAAAGGAACAAAGAAGAAAGATCGCATGAGTAAAGATCTGCGACTTTTCCTTGAGGAGCAGGGCTTAAGTAAAGGAACAAACAAATGACCGAGTTTACCCTGACCAAAGACGCAGACGGCGTCGCCACGATCACCTGGGACGTTCCAGGTAAGACGATGAACGTAATGTCCTTTGACGGGCTGGCCCAGCTGAGCGACCTGATCGATCAGGCACTGGCGGATGAGGAGGTCAAGGGGATCGTCCTGACCTCGGGCAAAGAAGGGTCGTTTGCGGGCGGCATGGACCTGAACCTGCTGGCTGTGATGAAGGAACAGGCAGGCGACAACCCGGCCAAAGGTCTGTTTGACGGCACGATGCAAATGCACGCCCTTCTGCGCAAGATCGAGCTGGCCGGCATGGACCCCAAAACCAAGAAAGGCGGCAAGCCGATCGCAACCGCCCTGCCCGGCACTGCCGCAGGCATCGGCATGGAGTTGCCGCTGTCTACGCATCGCATTTTCGCCGCCGAGAACCCCAAGGCGAAATATGGCCTGCCCGAGATCATGGTCGGCATCTTCCCCGGCGCGGGCGGCACCACGCGGATGGTCCGCAAGGTGGGCGCGATTGCAGCGGCACCGCTGCTGCTGGAAGGCAAGATGCTGGACGTCAAAAAGGCCAAAGGCGCAGGCTATATCGATGAGATCGCTGCAGATCCGGTGGCAGCCGCAAAGGAGTGGGTGCTGAACGCGAAAGACACCGATCTGGTCAAGCCGTGGGATGCCAAGGGCTATAAAATGCCCGGCGGTGCGCCGTACCACCCTGCAGGTTTCATGAACTTCGTTGGCGCCTCGGCGATGGTACACGGCAAGACCCAAGGCGCCTTCCCGGCGGCCAAGGCGTTGCTGAGTGCAGTTTATGAGGGGGCTCTGGTTGACTTCGACACCGCGCTGAAGATCGAAGCGCGCTGGTTCACCTCAGTCCTGATGAACCCGTCCTCGGGTGCCATGATCCGGTCGCTGTTCCTGAACAAAGAAGCGCTTGAGAAAGGCGCAGTACGTCCAGCCGGTGTGCCGGATCAGTCGGTCAAGAAGATCGGCGTTCTGGGTGCGGGCATGATGGGTGCGGGCATCGCGCTGGTCTCGGCCCAGGCCGGGATGGAGGTTGTTCTGGTCGATCGTGATCAGGCGGCTGCTGATAAAGGCAAAGCCTATACCGAGGCTTATCTGGACAAGGGCATGAAGCGCGGCAAAGTCACCGAAGACAAGAAACAGGCGATGTTGTCGCGCATCACCGCAACGCCCGATCTGGACCACCTGAAAGGCTGCGACCTGATCATCGAAGCCGTGTTCGAAGACCCTTCCGTCAAGGCCGAGATGACCCAAAAGGTCGAGGCGATCATCCCCGAGGATTGCATTTTTGCCTCGAACACCTCGACCCTGCCGATCACCGATCTGGCCAAGGCCAGCGTTCGGCCCGAACAGTTCATAGGCATTCACTTCTTCTCGCCGGTTGAGAAGATGTTCCTGGTTGAGATCATCAAGGGCAAGGAAACCGGCGATCGTGCGGTTGCCAAGGCGCTGGACTATGTGCGCCAGATCCGCAAGACGCCGATTGTGGTCAACGATGCACGCTTCTTCTACGCCAACCGCTGCATCATCCCTTACATCAACGAAGGTCTACGGATGATCACCGAAGGCGTCAGCCCGGTGCTGATCGACAATGCCGCGCGTCAGCTGGGCTTCCCCGTAGGGCCGATCCAGTTGAATGACGAAACCTCGATTGATCTGGGTGCCAAGATCGCGCGGGCGACCAAAGCTGCGATGGGCAACGCCTATCCCGAAAGCCCCGCCGATGACCTGATCTTCTGGATGGAAGGCGAAGGCCGTCTGGGCCGCAAGGCCAATGCAGGCTTCTTCGACTATGACGAAAAGGGCAAACGCGTCGCATACTGGACCGGCCTGGCCGAGAAATACCCGCATGCCGAAGAGCAGCCCGACCTGATCGAAGTACAGGAACGCCTGATGTTCGCGCAGGTGTTGGAAGCTGTCCGCGCGTTGGAGGAAGGTGTTCTGGAAGACATCCGCGAAGGTGATGTGGGCGCCATCCTGGGTTGGGGCTTTGCGCCGTGGTCCGGTGGCCCGCTGAGCTGGCTGGACATCATCGGCACACCTTATGCGGCTGAACGTTGCGATCAGTTGACCGAAGCCTACGGTGAACGCTTCACCTGCCCGCCGCTGCTGCGGGAAATGGCGGAGAAGGGTCAAAGCTTCTACGGGCGTTTCGACCCCGAAGCCAAAGCGGCCTAAAAGTCAAAGAAGCTGGCGCAGCCCCCCTGCGCCAGCTTTCCCATTTGCACTTTTTCAAGATTCCAAACGGAACGTACTGCTAATCAAAGCGATACCCAAACCTGTCGACATCCTCGGCGCAAGCCTCGGCCACAGCCGCACGTGTCTTGTCGCAATAGTAACTGCGATAATCCGGCGCCCGCTCGGACCTGTTGCTCAGGGGCAATGCCACCCGAAATCCCAAATGGTCGAATAGCGGGGCGGCGTCTCGGTCAAAATACTCCAGCCGGATGAAAGCACTGCAATGTTCGGTTCCGTCGGTCAGCGTCATATAGCGCCTTGCGGGATTGGCTGCGAAGGATCGTGCAATCTGCGGGTGCAAGACGAAATCCTGAAATGAAAGGGTTTGCGCCAAGGTGACATCCCGGTGGTCAAACTTTTGGGTTCTGAGCCAATGATAGTAGCTGACCATCCTGTCCCAAGGGTTGCGCACCAGCGTGAACGTGAACACGCCGCGCAACGCATCCGGCGTCATCAATCCGTCCAGCGCAGAAAGCGGTGCGTGTTTCGTCAAAGCGCCAACGCCTGTCAAAGCCTTCTGCCGCTTGCGCCGCCGTAGGGCCTTGGGCGTATCGCCTATAAGGATATCATCCTTCATAGCCCGCGCCTCTAACGCCAGAGACAGCGACGTTCCCCAGGTTTTGGGGATGTGGACAAACACGTATCTACGGCCATTTGAGATGATCATGCCGCCGCCCGCTCGGCGGGCGCGCGACCGGCCCGCCAGCCCAGCAGCGCTCCGGCGGTCGCGATCAGACCAATCCCTCCGATCTGCATCAGCCCGATGGACTGACCAAAGGCGACCCACGCAAACAGGGGGCCAAAAATCATGACCGAGTATTCGAACACTGCAACATAGGATGGCTCGCCTACCTGATAGGCTTTGATCAGCATGAAAACCGCGATTGTTGACCCTACAGCCTGCACGATGATCCATGGCACAGCGTCTTGCATCTGCCACACCCAGCCACGCGTGACAAACCCGTCGGGCCCTGGGGGCGATATCATGGGGAAGAGGGTTAGAACCCCCACTCCGATCAATCCCGTCAACCCCAGTGTGATCACCATCGCCGCCAACAGCGCGACTGTGCTTTCACCCGCGCAATGGCTGCGCGTGATGATGGCGCTGAGGGCATAGAACAACCCTCCGGCCACCGGCAGCAGGGTGCGGGCATCAAAATCCTGCGGATTGGGTTGCAGCACGCATAGAATCCCAGCGAACCCCAGTAGGACGGCCAGAATGCGCCATGGCCCGATCCTCTGCCCCATTGCAAGCGTCGAAATCAGCAGCACGAAAATCGGAGAGGTGAACAGACCTGCCAGCGCCTGCGCAATCGGCATCAGCGCCAGCGAGGTGAAATAGAACAGCATGGCCAGCGTGATCAGCACACTGCGTAGCATCACCGGACCCGGCCGGACGGGACGCAAGCGCCCGAAGCCCAACAAGGACAAGCCGATGATCAGCGGCAGCATCAGGGTGGACCGGCTCAGGTGGAACTGCCACAGCCCGACCGTGTCGGCCAGCAGGATCACTACGTTGTCGATCACCCCGATGATCGCCATTGCGCTGACCATCAGAACCGAGGCCAGGATCGGAGAAGTTTGCGCACCAGACGACATGTTTGACCCTATTGCAGAAACCGACCGGGGCACGCCTGCGCCCGGATGCGTCGTCACATCCAGCACAATTCCCCGACATCGCGCAACAGGTTTGCGCCGCTGGATTTTTGCGTGCTAAACTGCCGCCAATCAAGAATGAGCAGACCTCACCCGTGATGACGGCCCTTAAACAGTACCAACGGATCGAAGCAACCGGTCTGTGGCGCCCATCGCCCGATGTGCAGCGGCGCGAGGTCGTGGTGTCGATTGGCGAAGCCACGATGACAATCTCGGATTTCAACGACAACGCGCTGACCCATTGGTCGCTGGCTGCGTTGGAGCGGCAGAACCCCGGCGCGTATCCAGCTATATACAACCCCGATGGCGACCCGGACGAAACGCTGGAGCTGGCCGAAACCGAGACCACCATGATCGAGGCAATCGACCGCCTGCAACGGGCCATTGACCGCAGCCGTCCGCATCCGGGGCGATTGCGCTGGCTCAGCGTCGCCGGTGTTGCCGCCGCCGTCGTGGCCCTTTTGGTGTTCTGGGTGCCCGCCGCCGTGCAAAACCACGTGGTCTCGGTGGTGCCCGAGATCAAACGCCACGATATCGGCGACGCAATTCTTGAACGGATCGAGCGCGTGTCAGGCCGCGCCTGCGCCTCGGTCGACGCACAGGACGCGCTGAAACAGTTGGCCACACGTACCGGTGTGCGTGAGGTGGTTATCCTGCCTGCGGGCGTGCAAACGAGCCTCAGCCTGCCGGGCGGCATTATCCTGCTAAACCGCGCGTTGGTCGAAGATCACGAGGACCCTTCGGTCGCCGCCGGCTATATCGTCGCCGAACGCGCCCGGTCACAGGCACAGGACCCGCTGGACGATTTGCTGAACCGCACAGGTGCTGCAACCGCCTTTCGCCTGCTGACAACCGGGGAGCTGACACCGGGCATCGTCGATGCCTATACCGAAGAGGTTCTGTCTGAACCCCGCCCGTCCCTACCTGATGACGCGTTGCTGGAGATGTTCGCGCAGACCGCCCTGCCCTCGACCCCGTTTGCTTATGCCATGGATGTGACCGGCGAAACCGTGCTGGGGTTGATCGAGGCTGACCCTATGGCCGGACGTCCTCAGCAGCAGGTTCTGCCGGACCGCGATTGGGTCCGGCTGCAAAATATCTGCGGCGGTTAGACCAGCTTACTTCGTGCCAAACATCCGGTCGCCCGCATCGCCCAGCCCCGGCATGATGTAGCCCTTGGAATTCAGCTCGCGATCCAGCGAGGCCGTGACGATATGCACATCCGGGTGCGCCTCTTTCATGCGTGCGACCCCTTCGGGCGCGGCCAACAAGCAAAGGAAGCGAATATCAGTGGCGCCAGCCTCCTTCAGCAGATCTATCGCCGCGGCTGAACTGTTGCCGGTGGCCAGCATCGGATCAACGGCAATGACCAGACGGTCCTTCAACCCTTCGGGCGCTTTGAAGTAATACTGCACGGGCTTGAGCGTTTCCTCATCGCGGTAGAGGCCGACAAAACCCACACGGGCCGAGGGGATCAGTTCTAGCACCCCGTCCAGCATCCCGTTTCCGGCCCGCAGGATCGACACCAGCGCCAGTTTCTTGCCCGCTAGGATAGGGGCGTCCATTTCCTCCATCGGGGTTTCGATATGGCGGGTGGTCAACGGCATTTCGCGCGTGATCTCATAGGCCAGCAGCAGCGTGATCTCACGCAGCAACTGCCGAAATTCGGCGGTCGAAGTGCCCTTGTCCCGCATGAGCGTCAGTTTGTGCTGCACCAACGGGTGGTCAACGACGGTCAGGTGTTCGCTCATGTTCTCTCCAGTCTTGTCTTGACCCGTTCACGGGTCTTGTCATCGCAAAAGGCGGCCGCAAGGGCGGTTTCATTCAGGGCCGCGAAATCCTCGGCCTGCCAGCCGAAGGCTTGCGCCAGCATCTCATATTCCCGCCGCATTGTAGTGTGGAAAAACGGAGGGTCATCGGTGGAAACCGTGACTTTGACACCGGCATCCCGCAGTTTTGCAATCGGATGGGCCGCGAATTCGGGGAAAAGCCCCAGTACCACATTTGAGCCGGGGCAGACTTCAAACGTGATGTCGCGGTCGATGATCTCGCGGATCAGGTCAGGGTCTTCGATGGCGCGCACTCCGTGGCCCACACGCTCCACGCCCAGATCGCGGATGGCTTCACGTACGCTTTCGGGGCCGCTGAACTCTCCGGCATGGGTGGTAAGGCGCAGACCGGCCTCACGCGCGCAATCGAAGGCCCACTTATAGTCCCCCTGAGCACCCATAGCCTCGTTCCCGCCCATACCGAACCCAGTGATCCACTCGCCCGCCGTTTCCGCCGCGCAATAGGCGCTGAGTTTAGCCTTGTCCGGCCCGAAATGGCGCACGCAGGTCACGACGCCGCGCAGAGTGATATCGTATTTCCGTTCCGCCTCATCCGCCGCATCCTGAATGGCGGTCAGGTAGTCGCGCCAGGCATGCAGGTCTCCGCCGCCGCAGAAATCGGGGCTGAGGAAGGTTTCCGAATAGACCACTCCGTTCGCCGCGCTTTCTTCGAGGATGGCCAGTGTCAGGCGGCGGAAATCCTCGGGCGATTTCAGCACTTCGCAGGCGGCCTCATACACGCTGAGGAAATGGGCGAAATCGCGGAAATCATAGCTGCCGTCGGGTTTGAAAATCCCGCTCAGGTCGATGCGCTTTTCATGGGCCAACTGCCGGATAAAGGCAGGCGGGGCCGCGCCTTCGTGGTGCAGGTGCAATTCGATTTTGGGAAGGTCTGCGACGCTCATAGAAAACTCCGCCCCGGCCCCTGCGCCGGGATGTTCAGGTGGTGTGCGATGCTAGCCGCAATATCGGTGAAATTCACCGCGCCGATCTGGCCCGCGCCTCGCCCGGCGATCAGAACCGGCACTTGTTCACGGGTGTGGTCGGTTCCGATCCAGCTGGGGTCATTGCCGTGGTCTGCGGTCAGCAGCATCAGGTCTCCGGGCTGCAGACGGGCGATAATCGCGCCGATTTCACGGTCGAACCATTCCAGCGCGCGAGCGTAGCCGCTGATATCGCGGCGGTGGCCGTAGAGGCTGTCGAACTCGACAAAATTGGCGAAGGTCAGGCTGCCCTCTTCCGCCTCATCGACCAGATTGGAGAGGTGGTGCATCAGGTCCGCGTCCGAGCCTTTGCGCAATGTGTCGATTCCCTGCATCGAGAAGATATCGCCGATCTTGCCGACCGCATGTACGCGCCGCCCGGCGTCCTGCGCCCAGTTGGTCAGAACCGGCGCGGGCGGCAGGATGGCGAAATCCTTGCGGTTGGTGGTGCGGGTGAAGCCCTGTTCGGGCGAGCCCACAAATGGCCGCGCGATAACCCGGCCCACTTTCATCTCGTGCAGGCGTGGGGCCAGAGTTCGGCACATTTCCAACAAGCGGTCGAGGCCGAAATGTTCCTCATGCGCCGCTATCTGGAACACGCTGTCGGCGGATGTGTAGCAAATCGGCCAGCCGGTGCGCAGATGTTCGGCGCCCAGATCGGCGATGATCGCCGTGCCAGAGGCGTGGCAATTGCCCAGTATGCCATCGGTTCCCGCAGCCTGCGCCGCAGCGCGGCTTAGATCGGCGGGGAAAGACGGGCGCGTGTCCGGAAAATAGTGCCAATCCCATGGCACCGGCAGCCCCGCCAGTTCCCAATGGCCCGAGGGCGTGTCCTTGCCCGGCGAATGTTCCCGCGCGCAGCCCCATAGGCCGGTCGGTTCCGCCCGCAGCCCCGGCGTATCCGCGCCCGAGGCCAGACGGGTCGCCGCCCCCAGCCCCAGCGCCTCCAGATTGGGCAGGTGCAGCGGGCCCGAGCGCCCATCCTCGGCCCGCCCCTCAGCGCAGGCCTGTGCGATATGGGCCAGCGTGTTAGCCCCCGTATCGGGCACCGTGCCGTTGAAAAACTGATCCGCATCCGGCGCGCCGCCGATGCCGACCGAGTCCATCACGACCAGAAACGCGCGGGTCATGCGGTGATCCTTTCATGCACGATCCCCGGCAGCGCGGGGCTGGCCGGACCGAGACTGATCGCTTGCAGGACGGCCTGCGCCGCCTGTTGCGCCGCGTCTTCGCGGGCGGCGTGGATCACGGCCAACGGCGCACCCTTGTCCAGCTTATCACCCAGCCGCACGATGTCCGAGATGCCAACGGCAGGGTCAATCAGGTCGCTCTCAACTTGCCGCCCACCGCCCAGCGCGACAACGGCCAGACCCAGCGCCTCACCGTCCATCGCGGTCACATAGCCCGCACTTGGCGCAGGGACTTCAAGGATCACGCTGGCCTCGGGCAAGTACCGCGACCAGTTGTCGACGAAATGCAGTGGCGCGCCAACGGCGGCCATCATGCGCCCGAACCTTTCGGCCGCGCGGCCAGAGCGGATAATTTCGGCCAGTTTCTCGCGACCTTCATCCACGGTTGCGCACATCCCGGCATCCACCAGCAGCACGCCGCCTAACTCGACCGAGATTTCGGCCAAGGGCGAATTGTGCCCGTTGGTCATGGCCTTCATGACCTCGCAGATCTCTAACGCGTTGCCCAGCGCCGGAGCCAGAGGTTGGTTCATATCCGTGATCACCGCCGAGGTGCGGCATCCCGCAGCATTCGCGGTCTGGGTTAGGGCCTGTGCCAGATTGCGTGCATCTTCGTGGGTTTTCATAAACGCGCCGCTGCCCACCTTGACATCCAGCACCAGAGCATCAGGGCTGGCGGCCAGTTTCTTGGACAGGATCGAGGCGGTGATCAGGTCGAGGCTTTCGACCGTCGCCGTCACATCGCGGATTGCATATAGCCGCTTGTCCGCAGGGGCGATCTGCCCCGTTGCGCCAACGATGGCGGCACCCGTTTCGCGCAAGATCTGCGCCAGACGATCTTCGCTGATCTGAGTGGTCACGCCCGGAATCGACTCGAGCTTGTCCAGCGTCCCGCCGGTATGGCCCAACCCACGACCCGAGATCATCGGGACATAAGCCCCCATCTCGGCCAGTGCAGGCGCAAGCACGAGGCTGACGCTGTCGCCCACCCCGCCGGTCGAGTGCTTGTCGATCACCGGGCCATCCACGTCCCATGTCAGAACGTCGCCGCTGTCGCGCATTGCAACCGTCAGGTCAGCGCGGCCCTGCGCGCCCAGACCGCCCATGCAAACGGCCATTGCAAAGGCCCCGGCCTGCGCGTCACTGACGCCACCATCGGCCAGACCTTGCGCGAACCAGCTCAATTCCTCGGCCGTGGGCACCTGACCGCGGCGCAGCTTGGCGTTGATCGAACGGGCGTCCATGGCTCACTCCATATGCGAGGCGCCAAAGGCCCCCGGCAGCAGATCGCCGATGGTGGTCTCCATCTCAGCCCCTTCGACCGAGGCCAGCGTCACCTTGACCTCGCGCTTGCCAAACTCAACCAGTTTCTGACGGCACCCCCCACAGGGCGGTACGGGCTGAGGCGATGAGGCAACCACATAAACCTCGGTCAGTTCCTGCTCACCTGCGGCAACCATGGCGGCAATCGCCCCTGCTTCAGCGCAGGTGCCTTCGGGATAGGCCACGTTTTCGACATTGCATCCGGAATAAATCACGCCCGAGGCAGATCGGACCGCCGCCCCGACCTTGAAGTTCGAATAGGGCGCATAGGCGTTTTCGCGAACTAAGAGGGCTGCGTCTTTCAGGCTCATGGCGATTCCCCGATTTTTGATCATCTGGTCAGAAAAATACTGTTCTAGTGAAACGGCGCGCCAAGGTGAAGCCCCGCGCGCCGCAATTCTTATCCCACCCGCGTATTGAACGTACCGGGCAGTGTGACCTCAAGCAGTTCCACATCATCCGACGGGTCCGACAGGCGCGTCCGCATCCCCGGAGGGATCACAAACGCGTCGCCCTGTTCCAGCGGGTACGGCTCACGCCCTTCACCCTCTAATGTGACCGCGCCGTTCATTACAAAGGTGAAATGGATATCTGTGTCATGGGCAGCCCATTGCGGATCACCCTGCCCTTTGCGCACGACCTGCACCCCGGCCACGCCCTTGGTGTTTTCCGCAATCGTGGTGTCGCGGCAGATATAGCCCGGCAGGCGGAACGGCACCCAATCCGAGCCCTCGGCCTGATTGAAGACGAACTTCTGCCCCTGCCATTCCCGATCCGGGCGGTAGTGCGGGGTGGGTAGGTCCATATCGTGATCAATCTCGGTGACGTGCTCGGCAGGCACGCCGATCTCGATCACCTGCACATTGTCCGATGCCTCAAGCACGCGGTGACGGATTTCGGGTGGCTGGATAAAGCAATCACCCGCCGTCAGGCGCATCTTTTCGCCTTGATCCTCATAGACCACATCCACCCAGCCATGGATGCAGAAGATCAGTTGGAACCCGACCTTGTGGAAATGCACCATATCCGGCACCGGGCCGCCTTCCGGAATGCGGATATGGCTGGCAATGATGGACCCGCCCAGCCGGTCGGGCACCAGATCGCGGTAATGCATTCCGGCACGGCCAATGATCCACGGGGCCTGATCCTTGAGCCTGCGCACCACGAAGGAATGAACGGTGTCGGGCATGACCATGGGCGGATTCAGCTCATCAATCTCGACTTTTGTGCCGTTCGGGGCCACTAGGCTGCGCTGCCCGTCGGCAAAGCTATCGGGGTCATCGGTCAGGATGCGCAACGTGCCGGGGCTTTCCGACGCGTCCTTTTCAATCCGCAGCCGCAGCCCGTGGCCGGAAAACACCGCCACCCGAGGATCATCGGCGGGATAAATCATATCCATCCGCATCCCCAGCACCTTGGTATAAAACGGGATATCGTCGCGCAGCTCCTGCGTGGGCAGGCGAATCTCAGCTTTGGTCTGGTTGTTGGTCATTCACTGTCTCTTCGGTCTTGGCTTTCGGCCATCCGATCAGAACAGCGGCCAGAATGCCAATCGAAAAGAACATCTCAAGCGTTTCTTCGAGCACAAACAGGCGCAGCATCATGGTTTGCGAAATATCCGAACCCATCATCCCGGACACCTCTTCGAGCAGTTGCGCGACCACCGCCGACATGCCCGCCAGGAAAAACACCAGCAAAAAAGGCGCGCGAGCTTTGAACGCGCGCCAGCCAGACGGAATGCCATGCCAGACCAGCCCGCCAAGCACGATTGCAACCAGCACCAAACGCACAAGGGTCATGTCCAGCGCTGTATCCAACCCGCTGAGGATCGTATGCTGCCAAGTGCCAATGGCGTAGATATCGGCCTCAAGCTCGCGCTCGGCCAGCAGCAGGCAGACAACGCCAATATACAAACGCGACACACCACGATAGCGATAAAGCGCGATCACCCCAGCCATCAGCAGCGCAAATGCCGAGCCGGTTTCGATCAGCCCGCCTTCTTGGTTGAAGGCCGAGGCCTGAACAGGCCAGATCGAAATCACGACCAGAATCCAGGCCATCACAGCCAGCACCGCCCGCAGCCCCACGGATTGCACACCGAACGATCCGTGCAGGACCAAGCCGGGGTTGCGTTCGTCTTTCAAGCTCATATCAGACCTTCATCGCTGCGCGTATTCATTGGGGTTCACGAACGCGGCAGACCGTAAATGTTTCGTGGCAGAATTCAACCAGCACCCCCATGAGGTCGGAAACCCGCAATGAAATGACGCAACGTAGCCAAGCCTCGGAAAATGGTTTAACGATCAACCAAATCTTGGAACGGAGTTGATTTGTCGATGTCGGACACACCCAGCCTGCGGCAGGCCGCGCTTGATTACCACGCCCATCCCAAACCCGGAAAGCTTGAGATCAAGGCCACAAAGCCCATGGCCAATGGCCGCGATCTGGCCCGCGCCTATTCGCCCGGCGTGGCCGAAGCCAGCCTGGAAATCAAGGCCGACCCGCACAATGCCGAGCTTTACACCGCGCGCGGCAATCTTGTTGCAGTGGTCTCGAATGGCACTGCTGTTCTGGGGCTGGGCAATATCGGTGCGCTGGCCTCGAAGCCAGTGATGGAGGGCAAGGCCGTTCTGTTCAAGAAATTCGCCGGTATCGACTGTTTCGATATCGAGGTCGACCAGCCCGACCCCGAGAAGCTGGCTGATATCGTCTGCGCGCTGGAACCGACCTTTGGCGCGATCAACCTTGAAGATATCAAGGCCCCCGACTGTTTCATCGTCGAGAAAATCTGCCGCGAGCGGATGAACATCCCCGTTTTTCACGACGACCAGCACGGCACCGCCATTGTCGTGGGCGCTGCGGCCAAGAACGCGCTGCACGTTGCCGGCAAATCGTTCGAAGATATCAAAGTCGTCTCGACCGGCGGCGGGGCGGCCGGGATTGCCTGTCTGTCCATGTTGGTCAAACTGGGTGTCAAGCGCGAGAATATCTGGCTGTGCGATATTCACGGGCTGGTCTACGAGGGCCGCGCCGAGGATATGAATCCGCACAAGGATCAGTTTGCGCAGAAATCCGACCTGCGTACATTGGATGATGTGATCGGCGACGCGGACCTGTTTCTGGGCCTCAGCGGGCCGAATGTGCTCAAGCCCGAAATGGTCGCGAAAATGTCTAGCCGCCCGATCATCTTCGCGTTGGCCAACCCGACGCCGGAAATCCTGCCCGATGCCGCGCGCGAAGTGGCCTCGGATGCAATCATCGCCACAGGCCGCAGTGACTTTCCAAATCAGGTCAACAACGTCCTGTGCTTTCCTTTCATCTTCCGGGGCGCGCTGGATGTAGGCGCAACCGAGATCAACGACGAGATGCAAATCGCTTGCGTGGACGGCATCGCCGAGATGGCGCGCGCTACTACCAGTGCCGAGGCCGCAGCCGCCTATAAAGGGGAACAGTTGACCTTTGGGCCGGACTATCTGATCCCCAAACCCTTTGATCCGCGCCTCGTGGGGGTTGTGTCCTCGTCCGTGGCCAAGGCCGCAATGGACAGCGGCGTTGCCAACCGTCCCATCGAAGATATCGAGGCGTACAAGGAACAACTGAACCAGACCGTTTTCAAATCCGCCCTAATCATGCGCCCGGTTTTCGAGGCCGCCGCAGCCGCTTCCCGCAAGATCGTCTTTGCCGAGGGTGAAGATGAACGGGTGTTGCGGGCTGCTCAGGCTATTCTGGAAGAAACCACCGAGACCCCCATTCTGATCGGTCGACCAGACGTGATCGGGGCCCGCTGTGAAAGGTTGGGTTTGACGGTGCGGCCAGGTGCGGATTTTCAGATCGTGAACCCGGAAAACGATCCGCGTTACTACGACTATTGGACGTCCTACCACCAGCTCATGCAGCGCCGCGGCGTCACACCTGATCTGGCCAAGGCCATCATGCGGACAAACAACACCGCAATTGCCGCCATCGCGGTGCAACGGGGCGACGCCGACAGTATGATCTGCGGCACCTTCGGCGAATATCGCTGGCACCTGAACTATGTGGAACAAGTGTTGGCGGACGGCGACCTGCGCCCGCATGGTGCTCTTTCGTTGATGATCTTGGAAGACGGGCCGTTGTTCATCGCCGACACTCATGTGCGGCAACTGCCCTCGCCCGAGGAACTCGCCGAAAGCACCATTGGGGCCGCCCGTCACGTGCGCCGCTTTGGGCTAGAGCCCAAGATCGCATTCTGCTCGCAATCGCAGTTTGGCAACCAGTCCGAAGGGTCCGGCAAACGCCTGCGGGCCGCGCTGGATATTCTGGATTCCGAGCCGCGTGACTTTACCTATGAGGGCGAGATGAACTTGGATCTGGCACTGGACCCCGAACTGCGCGGGCGGATCTTCCCCAATTCGCGCCTGAAAGGTTCGGCCAATGTGCTGATTTTTGCTCATGCGGACGCAGCCAGCGGTGTGCGGAATATTCTGAAGATGAAGGCCGACGGGCTAGAGGTCGGGCCGATCCTGATGGGGATGGGCAACAAAGCGCATATCGTGACGCCCTCGATCACCGCACGAGGGCTTTTGAACATGGCCGCCATCGCCGGTACGCCGGTCACGCACTACGGATAAACTGCGGCCGGACGTCTGAAACGGCGTCCGGCCGATTCCCTATCTGTTTGCACGCCTGAATTTGCAGATTTGCAAATTTACCCATCAATCGCCAGATAACCCTCATGCAGTCGCGCATTTGCAAAAATTTGCAAGTCAATTCGGCGAATTCTGCAAATTTTTTGCGATAAAGTGACGCTCCGTCACGCCGCTTGCTTGTCCTGTGGCCGCCCTGCCCCTTACACACATGCCCAGGAATTGACGGAGGAGAACACCGTGGCATATCAGGACGTTTACGAAGGCTGGAAATCCGACCCCGAGGGCTTCTGGATGGAGGCCGCAAAGGGCATCGACTGGGTAAGCCCCCCGACCAAAGCATTGTTCGATGACAACCCGCCGCTATACGAGTGGTTCTCGGACGCCCGCGTAAACACCTGCTGGAACGCTGTCGACCGCCATGTCGAAAACGGACGGGGCGAGCAGACTGCAATCATCTATGACAGCCCGATCACGCATACCAAGCGCGAGATTTCCTATGTCGAGCTGCGCAACCGCGTAGCCAATTTGGCAGGTGCACTTCGGGCCAAGGGTGTCGAAAAGGGCGACCGGGTTATCATCTATATGCCAATGATCCCCGAGGCGCTTGAGGCGATGCTGGCCTGTGCGCGTCTGGGCGCGGTGCATTCGGTGGTATTCGGTGGCTTTGCCAGCAACGAACTGGCCGTGCGGATCGACGACGCCAAACCCAAAGCGATCATCGCCGCCTCTTGCGGGATGGAGCCGGGCCGCGTGGTTCACTACAAACCCCTGCTGGACGGCGCGATTGATCTGGCAGAGCACAAACCCGATTTCTGCGTTATTTTCCAACGCGAACAGGAAGTCGCCCAGCTGGTCGAAGGGCGCGACTTTAACTGGCACGGCTTCCAGTACGGCGTCGAACCGGCTGAATGTGTCCCGGTCGATGGTAATGATCCTGCCTATATCCTTTACACCTCGGGCACGACCGGTTCACCCAAAGGTGTCGTGCGCCCCACGGCAGGCCATCTGGTCGCGTTGAACTGGACGATGAAGAATATCTACAATGTCGACCCTGGTGACGTGTTCTGGGCGGCATCCGACGTGGGATGGGTCGTAGGGCACTCCTACATCTGTTACGCGCCCCTGATCCATGGCAACACCACCATCGTGTTCGAAGGCAAACCGGTGGGCACCCCGGATGCGGGGACCTTCTGGCGCGTGATTTCGGAACATAAGGTCAAGAGCTTTTTCACTGCCCCGACGGCGATCCGCGCGGTTAAACGCGAGGATCCGCAGGGTGAGTTGATCGCCAATTACGACTTGTCCCATTTGGGCGCGCTTTACCTAGCTGGTGAACGGGCAGACCCGGACACGATCGTCTGGGCGCAGGACGCGTTGAAAGTGCCGGTGATCGACCATTGGTGGCAGACTGAAACCGGCTGGACCATCGCTGGCAACCCGCTGGGGATCGAGGAACTGCCGACCAAGTTGGGCTCGCCAGCGAAGCCAATGCCGGGCTATGACGTGCAGATCCTGGACGAAGGCGGCCATCCGATGAAACCCGGCGAGTTGGGCGCGATTGCGGTGAAGTTGCCCCTGCCCCCCGGTACGTTGCCGACGTTGTGGAATGCGGAAGAGCGATTCAAAAGCTCGTACCTCAATCATTTCCCCGGTTACTATGAGACCGGCGATGCAGGCATGATTGATGAGGACGGATATCTTTACATCATGGCGCGCACGGATGATGTGATCAACGTTGCGGGCCACCGCCTGTCCACGGGGGGCATGGAGGAGGTTCTGGCCGCCCATCCCGACGTTGCCGAATGCGCTGTGATCGGAGTAACCGACCAGTTGAAGGGCCAGATGCCGGTTGGTTTCCTGTGCCTGAACGCAGGCTGCGACCGCGATCATGCTGAGGTCGTGCAGGATGTGGTCAAGCTGGTGCGCGAAAAGATCGGTCCGGTTGCGGCGTTCAAACAGGCTGTTGTGGTGGACCGCCTACCCAAGACGCGTTCAGGCAAGATCCTGCGGGGGACCATGGTGTCGATTGCCGATGGTGCAGACTACAAAATGCCTGCTACCATCGACGATCCCGCCATTCTGGACGAGATCACGGACGCGCTGAAGACCATCGGCTACGCACAATAACAACGGGAAACTCAAGGGTGCGCCTGTCGGCGCGCCCGATTTGCGCTGACGCGCGAATGCGAGGCTCTGCCTCGCGCTCCGGGATATTTCTGGCCAGATGAAAGAGGATCCCCGAAATGGGACTGAACCTCTTGCCATCGGCCGTCTTCCGCCTCAGGTTGAACCCCGGAGGACGAGCATGAGCGACAATGACATCTGGCGACTAAGCGCCACGGACTTGGCGAAGCAGACCCGCAGCAAGCGGATCAGCGCGGTGGAGGCCGTTCAATCTTCGATTGACCGGCTGCATCAAGTCAATCCAGCCCTGAATGCCGTGGTCGAAGACCTGAGCACTGAGGCATTGACGCACGCGCATACGCTGGATCAGGCCGTGGCTGCGGGCACGGAGCCCGGTCCGCTGCACGGTGTGCCCGTGACGATCAAAATCAATGTCGACCAAAAAGGACACGCGACCACGAATGGGGTCGTGGCTTTGAAAGACGTGATCGCGCCGGACGATGCGCCCATCGTGCGAAACCTGCAAAATGCTGGCGCCGTCGTCCTAGGGCGCACGAATACGCCCGAGTTTTCCTTTCGCGCCGATACCGACAACGAGCTGCACGGCCGCACACATAACCCCTGGGGGCGGCATATCTCGCCTGGTGGGTCCTCGGGCGGGGCCGGCTCGGCGGTGATGGCTGGGATCGGGGCCTTGGCGCATGGCAATGATATTGGCGGTAGTCTGCGGTTTCCGGCGGCGGCAAACGGGGCCGTGACCGTAAAGCCGGGATTGGGCCGCGTGCCTGCGTGGAACCCGAGTCAAAAGGTGGAACGCGGCTTGTTGGCGCAATCCATGTCGGTGCAGGGGTTGATCACCCGTTCAGCTACCGATCTGCACCTGTCGATGCCCAGCCTGATCGCCGCCGACCCGCGCGATCCGTTCCATGTGCCGATGCCATGGCGTGGGGCCGCCTATGACGGACCTATCAAGGTTGCTTTTACAAAGAACACGTTCGGCTATGATCTGCATCCAGAAGTCGCAAAGGCCTTAGATACTGCCCGTGACGCGCTGATTGACGCAGGATATGCGGTAACAGAGGTCGATCCGCCTGATGTCTTTGATTGTGGGCGCAACGGATACCGCGCTTTGATGGGCGAAGTACTGACCCTGTTGAAAACTGATATCGAGGCAGCGGGGTCGCAGACCATCCGCGATATATTCGACGTGTATTTTCAGGAGTTCCCGCCGATCACCGGTACAGAGCTGATTGAGATGCTGGCCAAGCGCACACACTATGCCCGCGAATGGTCTCTGTTCATGCAGGACTACCCATTGGTTCTGTCGCCTTTCCTGCCGCAACCATTCTTTAGACCCGACCGCGATACAGAAGGCCCTGAAGGCGTGCATGAGGTGCTGGGCTGCGCGGTTTATTCCTATGCGATGAATTTCCTCGGGTTGCCCGCAGCCTGCGTTCCGGCGCGTTTGGCAGAACTGCCAAAAGGAGCGCAGCCAATCAATGTTCAGATCGCAGCCCCGCGCTGGCGTGAGGACATGGCGGTTGATGCGGCCGCGGCCATTGAGGCGCGCGTTGGGCAGATGTGTCTGCCACTGTGGGATAAGATGGGTTCCGCAGAATAACCCCCGACAAAAGAAATTGACCCCGGGGTTTTGTGCCCGGGGTCCACTTTCTAAAATATGCCCGGAGATCCGATAACAAGCGTAGCACCACCTACCCTTGTCAGCGCCTAAACTGCGCGGTCATTTCGAAAACACCGTCGGCGGCCACTCACTCCCGCCTTGGATGTGTCTCCGGGCAAGTTCACATTAACCCGAGGTTAATCAAACTCCTGTGAACTGGTTCACATAAGCGCGAAAAAACCGTGGTCGACTGTGGAAACTACGTGAATTGCTCAGAAATCAGCCGCTCTTCCAGCCCGTGGCCGGGATCGAACAGGATGCGATGCTGAATTGAAGGCTCAGACCGAATCTCAACCCAGTCGATATCCGGGAATGAGATCGAATCGGCATCTGCCATCACCGGGCGTTTGTCAGCGTCCAGAACATCGAACCGCACTTTTGCGATCTTGGGCAGCAAGGCCCCGCGCCAACGTCGGGGGCGAAAGGCGGCAATGGCGGTCAATGCCAGCACATCCGATCCTATCGGCAGGATTGGCCCATGTGCCGAGTAGTTATAAGCCGTCGACCCCGCTGGCGTAGACAAAAGCGCCCCGTCGCACACCAGTTCATCCATGCGAACACGCCCATCCACGCTAATCCTCAGCCGGGCGGCCTGCGGACCGGCCCGCAGCAGCGACACCTCGTTGATCGCCAAAGCCTCATGCATCTTGCCGGATTGATCCATGGCGCGCATGGCCAGCGGATTGATGACTTCTTCTTCTGCATCGGCGAGGCGTTCCATCAGATCTGCCTCGTGAAACTCGTTCATCAGAAAGCCGATCGTGCCCCGATTCATCCCGTAAACAGGCGTATCCAGATGCTGCATGTTGTGCAGCGTGTGCAGCATGAAACCGTCACCGCCCAAAGCGACAACCACATCCGCGTCGCGCGGGGCCGCATTGCCATAGCGCCGCACCAGCGCATCACGGGCGGTCTGGGCCACCTTGGCGTCGCTGGCGAGAAAAGCGATTCTCTGAATCATCGGTTGCAGTTTCCGGTGCTGAACATTTGGTTCCGAAACAACCATACCTTTCCCCGATAGGCCAGTCTTGACGCCGCAGCGGGCCAAATCGTCGCTTTACAGCTTTTGCATATCTGCCGTTTCCGATAGGAAATCCGCAAGATAATTCCAGCCATGCGGAGCCCCCAATGAACGCCAACCTTCGTGACACAGGTTTTTTCACCCAGTCTCTCGCGGATCGTGACCCCGAGCTTTTCGGCTCGATCACATCCGAGCTGGGCCGTCAGCGCGACGAGATCGAGCTAATCGCATCCGAGAACATCGTCTCTGCCGCCGTGATGGAAGCTCAGGGTTCGGTGATGACCAACAAATACGCCGAAGGCTACCCCGGTCGCCGCTACTATGGCGGGTGCCAGTTCGTCGACATAGCCGAGAACCTGGCCATCGACCGCGCCAAGCAGCTCTTCAATTGTGAATTCGCCAACGTGCAGCCCAACTCGGGCTCGCAGGCCAACCAAGGCGTGTTCCAAGCGCTGATCCAACCCGGCGACACCATTCTGGGCATGAGCCTGGACGCAGGTGGCCACCTGACCCACGGCGCGGCCCCCAACCAGTCGGGCAAGTGGTTCAAGGCCGTTCAATACGGCGTGCGCCAGCAGGACAACATGCTGGACTACGATCAGGTCGAAGCGCTGGCGAAAGAGCATCAGCCCAAGCTGATCATCGCCGGTGGTTCCGCCATTCCGCGCCAGATCGACTTTGCCCGCATGCGCGAGATTGCCGATATGGTCGGCGCCTATCTGCACGTCGACATGGCACACTTTGCCGGTCTGGTTGCCGCAGGCGAGCACCCAAGCCCCTTCCCGCACGCACATGTCGCGACCACCACTACCCACAAGACCCTGCGCGGCCCGCGCGGCGGCATGATCCTGACCAACGACGAGGCGATCGCCAAGAAAGTGAACTCGGCCATCTTCCCCGGCATTCAGGGCGGTCCGCTGATGCATGTCATCGCTGGTAAAGCCGTTGCCTTTGGTGAGGCGCTGCGCCCCGAGTTCAAGACCTACATCCAGCAGGTCATCAACAACGCACAGGCGCTGTCTGATCAGTTGATCAAAGGCGGTCTGGACACAGTTACGCACGGCACCGACACCCATGTGGTTCTGGTTGACCTGCGCCCTAAAGGCGTCAAGGGCAACGCGACCGAAAAGGCCCTGGGTCGTGCGCACATCACCTGCAACAAGAACGGTGTGCCGTTTGATCCGGAAAAACCGACCATCACTAGCGGTATCCGTCTGGGCAGCCCCGCCGGGACCACCCGCGGCTTTGGCGAGGTCGAGTTCCGCCAGATCGCGGACTGGATCATCGAAGTGGTCGACGGTCTGGCCGCCAATGGCGAAGACGGAAATGCCGAGGTCGAAGCCAAGGTCAAAGCCGAAGTGGCCGAGCTGTGCGCCCGCTTCCCGATCTACCCGAACCTGTAATTTTTCAGGATATCAACAGGCTGAACGGCGCCCCAAGCGGCGCCGTTTTTCATATGAAGCCCTGCCAGCGCAAAAACACCAGCAGCAGAACCAACAACGCCAGCAGGTTGAAAGCCAACCCACCCAACATCCCCAGAAACCAGCCCAACCTGCGGTCGGCCAAATTGATGCCGGTCAGATGATCCTGCACCTCTTCTGACGCGCGAGCCAGTTTGGGCGTATCCAGCACCAGCCTCAGCTTGGGATGGGCTGCCATCTGTTCGGCATTCGCCAAAAGCAGCGCCTGCTTATAGATGCGTCGGGGCAATTGACGTTTGGCCTTTCTGACCGAGGCCGTCAGCGTCTTATCCCGCACACCCAGCTTGTCGCGCATCAGCTGCACGGTCTGCGCGATTTGAGTTTGAATATCGGGGTTTTGCGCCATATTGGGGCCTCCTGGCGCGGCACCATATCCGGGTGGCGCCAGCACGACAATGGGGCTGGTTGTTTGGACCGGTGACGGGTATCACTCGGTAATGCTGAATACGATTGTCCATGGTGAGCCAACTTCAAACCCCCCGTTGCTGATTGCCCATGGGCTCTATGGCTCTGGCCGCAACTGGGGCGTAATTGCGCGCAGATTATCGGATGAGCGGCAAGTCGTTGCCGTCGATATGCGCAACCATTCCAACAGCGCGTGGACCCAGCAGCATGATTACCCAAGCATGGCGGATGATCTGGCCGAGGTGATTGACCATTTCGGCGGACAGGCCGATGTGGTGGGGCATTCGATGGGCGGCAAGGCGGCCATGACGCTGGCCCTGCTGCATGGTGAGAAACTGCGCAAGCTGGTAGTCGCCGACATCGCACCCGTGACCTATACCCACAGCCAGATCCAGTTCATCGAGGCGATGCGGGCCGTGGATCTTTCCTCTGTCACACGCCGCTCGGACGCCGAACAGCAGCTGGCTGATCAGGGGGTTGAGAAAGCCCTGCAAAGCTTTTTCACCCAGTCGCTGGACATCAAGGGCCAACGCTGGCTGCTGAACCTGGACGTTTTGGCCGCCGAGATGCCCAAGATCATGAGCTTTCCTGACATCACCGGCACATGCACCAAACCGACCCTGTTTCTGTCGGGGGGCGCGTCGGATTATGTCCTGCCCGAACACCGCCCCGCGATCCGGGCCCTGTTCCCGACCGCGCGCTTTGCCAAGATCCCCGGCGCAGGCCATTGGCTACACGCTGAAAAACCGCGCGAGTTCGAGGCCTCGGTCCGGGCGTTCCTGAACGCCTGATCAGGCTGCGTCGTTATACAGGTCTCGGGCTACCCGCCGCGAGACCGGTGCCGCCAACGCAAATCCCAATGCCGCTGCCAATACGATGGTGGCCACGGAATTCGTGCCCGCAACCAGAACCGCGATCACAGCCGTTCCGGCCAGTGCAGTGGAAATCATGGCATAAAGAGTTGTCGCAAGACGTAACATGGTCAGTTGCCCTTTGTTATGTAACTGACCACAACTGTAACGCGGTACACTCCCGCAGACCTTGACATGCGTCAGGTGAAAAATTTTTCTATTCTTCTGACACTTCACCGCCTGCGTTCACCCAATCGGAAAAGCCACCCAAATTGTAGACCTGAGCATAGCCCATATCCTTGAGCAATTTGCCCGCTAGGGCAGCACGTCCCCCGGCAGCGCAATACAAAACAATGGGGCGATCCTTACGCAACTCGGGGTCATGGGACTTCAGCGCCTCATCTGCGCTGAATTCAAGCGACCCGCGAGAGATATGATGCGCACCACTGGCACGGCCCGTCTTCTGCAACTCGGCCCCGTCGCGGACATCCAGCAGTAAACCGCCCTGCCCCAGAATCTCGGCGGCGCGGGCCATGTCGATCCGCTCCACGCTGGCATTGGCGGCTTCCATCATCTCTTTCACGGTCAAGGGCATCTGTATCTCTCCTGTTGGTGCTGCCGACAGGGTAACATGCGAAAATTGGAAGGTGTAGTGGGATCGCCCTACACGGGCGATCAATGTTCGCGGAAGGCACGCGACATGCTGTCTGTCACCGGCTTGGCGATATAGGCCGCGAAAGTGCGTTCCTCGGTCTGAATCATGATCTCGGCTGGCATCCCTGGCGTGGGGATAAAGCCGCGCACGCGGTCAATCTCCTCCGGCGGCAGCGAGATTCGGGCCAAATAGACCTCTTGCGGGGCACCCGCCGAGTCCTCGAGCAGGGCATCGGCCGAGACGTAAAAGACCTCGCCGCTCAGCACCGGAGTCGTGCGCTGGTTCAAGGCGACCAATCGCACGGTGGCGTCCTGTCCCGTCACGACGCTGTCGATCTCGGTTCGCGGGATTTGCGCCTCGATGATCAGGGGCGCGTCGGCGGGCAGGATTTCGGCGATGGGTTCACCTGTTTCGATCACCCCGCCCGGCGTGTGATAATGCAGCCGCACGACTGTGCCCGTAACCGGCGCGCGCACAACGGCGCGGTCCAGAACACTACGGGCCTGACGGGCTTTTTCGCGGACACTTTCCAGATCGGCCTCGATCACACCCAGCTCGTCCAATGCCGCCTCGCGGTAGGCCGACCGCGTTCGGGTGATCTGTTCTTCGTATTTCAGCATCATCTGGTTGACCTCGGCGGTCTCAGCCGCCAACCGCGCCTGCTGACCATCGGCCTCGGCCTGCACGCGGCGGATCGTGTTTAGCTCGCCTTTGCGGACCAAACCCTTTTCAAACAGCGCCTCTTTGGTCTCATACTCTTCCTGCAAAATGGCCGAGCGCACCCGCATACTGTCCAACTGCGCCTCAAACCCGCTGGAGCGGATGCGCAGCGCTTCCATATTGCGCTGAAGCAGAGCTATATCGTTCAGCAGGGTCTTGCGCGAGACGTCAAAGCTGATCTTCTGGCCGTCTAGGATCGTCATCACCTCGACGTCATCGGTGGCCTTGATCAGATCGGGCGAAAATTCCAGCCGCTCGCGTTCTTCATACTCGGCCAACAGGCGCTGGCTCATCGCCTGAAGGCGGATTTTACGGATGAACAGCTCACGCTCATTGGCCTCGGCAGAGGTCTGGTCCAATGTCATCAGGACCTCCCCGGCCTGCACCGATTGACCTTCGATGACCTTGATATCTTCGATGATGCCGCCTTCCAGATGCTGCACGATCTTGTTGCGTCCAGTGGCGACAAAGCTGCCCTGCGCAATCACGGCGGCAGCCAAGGGCGCGCGAAAGGACCACACGCCGAACCCGCCGAAACAGACAACCAGCAGCACCATTCCGACGACAACGAATTTGCTGATCGAGCGTGGAACCTCGGCATACCACACCTCGGGGTCTTTGGGATCATTGTTGACGGGCACCAGATCATTCATGTCGCATTCCCCTTCTGGCCTTCGATACCGGGCTGTTTACGCGGCCCGTTCAGCTGTTGCAGCACCTGTTCGCGCTGACCGAACAGGGCGACCCGCCCGTCGGTCAGCAGCATGATCTTGTCGACCGCATTCAGCAAAGTCGGCTTTTGCGTGATCACCACCACCGTGATCTTGTTCGCCTTGGCCTGCGCAATCGCCCGTGCCAAAGCCTGATCCCCGGCCACGTCCAGGTTCGAGTTCGGCTCGTCCAGAACCACCATACGTGGGTTACCAAAGAACGCGCGCGCCAGCGCGATGCGCTGCTTTTGACCGCCGGACAGCGGAGAGCCATCGGCGGCGACAACAGTCTCATACCCTTGAGGCAGCGTGGCGATCATGTTGTGCACATCGGCCAGCACGGCGGCGTCGTGGATTTGCTCATCCGTCGCGTCCTCACGCATGCGGCCGATATTGTCCTTGATGCTGCCGGGAAACAGCTGCACGTCCTGCGGCAAATAACCTATACTCTCACCGAATTGGCGCGGGTCCCAGTTGCGGATATCCATCAGGTCCAGTCGCACGCTGCCCGACGTTGGCAGGATCGAGCCCACCAGTGTCTTGCCCAGCGTCGTCTTGCCCGCCCCGGAATTGCCGATAATGGCCAGTGTCTCACCGGGATTGAGCGAAAACCCGATCCCGTTCAGCACCACGCGCTTGGTCCCGCCGGGCACGTAAAGAAGCCGTTCGACATCCAACCGGCCTTCGGGGCGCGGCAGGCGCAGCTTTTCGTATTGCAACTCGGACTTGGTCAAAAGGGTCTTGATCCGACCAAAGGCAGCGCGGGTCAGCAGGAAGGTGTTCCACCCTTCGATGGATCCTTCAATCGGGGCAAAGGCGCGCCCGGCGATGATCGAGGCTGCAATGACCATGCCGCCGGTGATCTCACCTTGCAGGGCAAGATACGCGCCCCAGCCCAGAATTGCGATTTGTGTAAGTAAGCGCACCGCGCGCGAAATCGCAGCAAAGATGACGTTCCGATCCTGCGCCCGCACCTGCCATGTCAGCGACTGCGCGGTGTCGCGGCCCCAAATGCGCACCGCCTCGGGGATCATCGCCAAAGCGTTGATGATCTGACTGTTGCGCGCCATCGAATCCAGATGCTGGTTGGCCATGGACTGAGCCCGGTTCGCCTCGGCAAAGGGCTTGGCGGTCATGCGCTGGTTGATCAGAGCGATGATCATCAGTAGCAGCGCAGTCACGATCACGATTGTGCCAAGTTGCGGGTGCACAAGGAAAATCATCAGGATGAACAAGGGCGCGAACGGCACGTCCAGAAATGAGATCAACGTGCCCGACACCAGAAATCCGCGGACCTGCTGCAAATCGCCCAGCGTCTGATATTCCCGTCCGGTCCCATGCAGCGAGGCATGGGCCGCCGCGCTGAGGATGGGCGCACCCAACCGGGCGTTTACCTCGACCGCTGTGCGCATCAGCATGAATCGGCGCACCGCATCAAAGGCTGATTGAAAGATCACCGCCCCGGCCACAATCGCGGTCAGCATGATCAACGTGTCCAGAGACCGGCTGGTCAATACGCGGTCGCTGATCTGAAACAGGTAGATCGGGATGGCCAGGATCAGGATGTTGGTTGCGCAAGTCAGCACCAGCACAAAAGCCAGATTGCGTAAGATTGCCCGCATCGAAATTCGCAGCGTCTGCTGAAAGTCCTCGGGCGGAGTGCGTTTGTGAAAGGTCTGGGGTGGCCCTTTGCCATCCCCACCGCCCTCTTTCCGGAGCGGCAGAGGTTGGTTCGCCTTGGCCTCGATCGTGGTTCCCAATTGTCCACCGCCTTTTGAGCGATCCGGGGGGGGCGTCCGGTCGGTCTTCTCCCTGGCGGTTTCCGGATCGGGGCCTTTGGCATCGGCCACCCCAGCTTCGCGGCCCTTCTGGAGTTTGTCGTTGACGGGCTGCGGAACGTCACGCCGAAGGGATTTCTCGGGGTGACGGAGGAATGTCGTTTCTTGAGCACTTTGCGTGCCCTTTGGTGAAGGTTGCGGTTCAGAGACTTTTGGGGCCTTGGGTGGAAACGTCACCGGATTATGCACACGCAGATCCTGGCTTAACCGCAAGCTCGCCATTTTGGCGGGTTTGGTCACGGGGCCATCTGCAGTTGCCTTGGTCGGGCCACCACCACCGCGTCCGTCCAGCGGGCTGGCGAACAGGGATCGGCGCGACGAGAACAAAATCGACATACTCAAACTTTCGAAACACTCGTATCAAACAGGGAAATCAGGCCAGCATGGTTTGCAGACCATCATCGAAGCTTTCGGCCATCTCGGACGGGGTCATCTTGTTGTGGCCCGGCGCGTTTTCCGAGTTTCCGGGTCCATCCACCGTGTCAATAAGGACAGCGATGGCATCATTTCCGATCTCAACATCCAGATCATCGTCCGGCGTGTCGATCAGACTGGCCTGATGCAGCACGAGGTCGGAATACTCGCCCTCACCGGTCATGACCACGGAATCGACGCCGGCTTTTACCACACCCGCGGTATTCAGAACCGCATTTCCAGCCCCCAACGCAGAAGCCACTGCACCGGCATCCCCGTTAAGGTTGATGTCGTCCTGGTCTTGCAGGATCGTAATCTGTTCAATCGCGTTAACCTGCACCAGATCGCCGTCGATTTTGAGGACCCGGATCTGTTCCATCCCCGCGAAGTCCGGGTTGTTCAGCAAGGCGTCTTCCAGCGCTTCGGTGTCCATTTCCTCAAGCGGCAGAACACCCGCCAAGCTGGCGTCCAACTCCTCATGCGTGTCCTCGCCCATCGTGGTCAGCGCCACCTGATTGACAACAAGATTGTCATCATCCTCATCCGGAATGCCACCGTTGATCTCGTCATCATCGAGGAACACGATTGTCTGGTGAACGATATCCACCGAAATCATGTCCCCGCCGATCAGGATCACGTCGTAATAGCTGCCAAGTTGCAGAATCTCGGTTACGTTGATCAGAACATTGTCACCCATCACGTAAAGGCTGGACGATGCGGTGATCTCGGTTTCGATATGGTCGATATCGGTGGCGTCGATTTCTTGCTGGATGAAATTCGTGACCACCAGATCGCCCGCAATCCAGGTCACAGCGACCAGAGGATCCTGCCCCTCGGCCGCGACGTTGTCATCCAGCCAATGGGCCTCGTTGCCTTCAACGGTGATGGTCGAGGTTTGAACGACCATCGTGTCGCTTTGCGCACCGGCATCGCCGGTGTCAATGTCCGACACTACCGCAACCTGACTGACGACGGTCACGTTGACCGATTGCCCGCCCACCGCGATCACTGGCGCGTCGACCCAGGCCACTGTGACGGCAACTTCGTTGACGGCCAGATTGCCACCGGTGGAAACGGTATGCCCTTCGCCAAATTCCGAGTCTTCGGACTGGTCCCACTCGGCGGGAAGAAGTTCTTCGGGCAGATCCTCTGTCTGGTCCTCATCGGGTTGATGATGCTGCGGCAGAAGCTCGCTCCAGTCAGGGGCCTCATCGACATGTACGCCGTTCACGATGGTACCCATCGCGTCTTCGCCCTGGAACTGATGCACCGTCGCGCCTTCGACCTCGATGGTCTGCTGCACCTCTTCGACGAGGGCTTGAATGTGTTCAACCGACTGATAATCGGCGATATTCAGAGACGGGGCCGATACCGCGTGCAGCGACTCCGCAACCGCCGCCAAGGCGTCGCCCTGCGCCATCAAGGTTTCGACATCGCGGAACTCGGCCTGTCCAAGGGTGTCATTGTCGCTTAGACGCAGAGTTTGAACGGTATAGGTCACGGCCGACCCGATCAGCTCGGGGATCAATTGCGGTTGCAGAACTACGGTCTGAAATGAGATCGCCGGAAGCTGCACGTCGGAAATGAAATCATCGGCATTCGGCACCAGACCGAAACCCGGAACCGGGGCCGCCACGGACATCGCCTGCACGGGTGCAGGGGCTATATCAGCCTGTGGCGCATCCGTTCTGAATGGCAGGGCATCATATTTCCCCGGATCCAGCTTCAACCCCGCCTTGACCTTGATGACGGTCGCATCTTCAAGCTCTTCCAGTTCCGCCTTGCGCCTGAATGCGACAAATTCGTCATACTGATCCCGCCATCGGGCCTGTTCGCTGGTAAGTTCAAATGTTCCAATAAAATGAGCAATCGTTTCACTGATACTGTCGAGCGACATAACACTGTTCCTTTCCCCATCCCGGCCAGAAATTTCCGTTTTGGGTTAAGTTGGGCTGAGGCCGCACCATGCGGCCTCAGCATGTTTTTGCCGGAGATCGTGGGGGTTTAGCCGATCTCCGGCTGGGACACCGGCTTATACGTCGGTATCGTCGCTGGAGTAGGACGAAGTCATCGATCCACCAACCATGGTCGTATCGACCGAGTTGCCAAGCACGTTGGCACCCATGACGATCGACTGGTTGAAGGCCGTGGTGTCCACAACTGCGGCAGACGAAGCATAGGATTCACCCGATACGATGCCGTCACCAGCATTGTTCGAGCCCCAGACACCCGCGTTGCCACCGGTGCCACCTGCGCCTGAGTTCGCACCCGAAGCATCGCCACCAGTGACTATCCCACCAGCTGTGTGGCCGGTAGTCGCCCAACCGATTGCTTCACCGCTGGTGCCGCCCATACCGGCCCCGGCGCCGCCGCCGCCGCCAAAGCCTGAGGTCGCCGACCCGTCCGTCGAACCGGATGCATCAGAGGTGGCATCATTGTCTGAAGACGCGTCACCTCCGTATCCGGCAATGGATTCGGCAAGACTGTCCGCCGAGCCATCTGTGTCTGCCTGCGCAAACACATCCACCAGACCACCGTCTCCGGCCGTGTTCATCGCATCGGCCGAACCGGTGCCCGAACCATCCGACGTCGCGCCTTGCTGGATCGCGCCGCCACCGCCGCCGAAACCATCGGCGGTCGAGGTGCCGGTTCCGGTGCCGCTGGCCGAGCCGTCGGTGTCGTTTGTGCCACCTGCTCCGCCATCGCCACTGGTGTTCTGCGAGTTGCTGGCCGACCCGTTCACGTCACCCGGAGACTGGGTGATGTTCGGACCGGTTGTCGCCTGATCGCCGACACCCTGCGCGCCGGCGTTCGCTCCGGCTGTACCGCCTGTCGCGCTACCGCCGGTGCCATCGCCACCCGAGCCGAAGCCGCCGGTGCCGTCGCCACCCGAGCCAAAGCCTCCGATTCCGTCGCCGCCAGATCCAAACGCGCCGGTTCCGTCACCGCCAGTTCCCGGATTGCCGCCATTGGTGTCGCCACCGCCGTTGCCGGCACCGGCCTGACCTGCGTTCAGCCCGGACAGACCGTTTTGCTGGTTCAGAGCTGCAAGCGCTGCATCGACCTGACCGGAAGTGCCACCAGTGCCTTCAGCACCCGTGCCTGCACCACCCGTGCCGTTGCCAGCATCACCGGTACCGCCCATGCCTTCTGCGCCGTTGCCCTGGGCCCCAGAGCCTTCGGCACCCGCGCCTTCGCCACCATCGGCATCAGCGTCGCTGCCTGCCAAGCTGCCAGCCAGACCCAGACCGACATTCCCGGCCGCCGCATCGTTGGCGTCGGTGTCGCTGCTGCTGCCATTGCCGGCCTGACCATCCGCATCCGCATCACCGTCGCCACCGGCTGCGCCTTGCGCGGACGAGTCGTTCGCGCCAAGACCCGCGCCAAGCGCCTCTGCGACCGAAGCATTGTTGCCACCGGAAGACTGGCCATCATTGTCGGCATTCGACAGGCCCAGACCCAAACCCAGCCCAAACGAGCTTGCGTCTCCGCCTTCACCGCTGGTGCCGTCTGCGTCGGTGTCGGATGAACCTGTGTTGCTTGCTCCAGAGATGCTACCGGCGTCTCCGCCTTCACCGCCACTGCTGCTGCCGTTGGACTCGGCACCCGACACACCGACACCAAGGCCGATGTTGGATGCTGAACCGGTCGAGCCGCCGTCACCACCAACGCCTGTACCATCCGCGTTGCCGGTCAGACCACCAAAGGCCAGCGCGTCAGCGCCATGGGTTTGGGCACTTGCCGCGCCGCCATCGGTGCTGCCACCGCTGCCGGAGTTGCCACCATCGGTTGAAGAGCCGATGCCTTCATGGGCCGTCGCGGTGCCACCATGAGCATTGCCGCTCTGGTCAAATTCGCCTTCGTTGCGAACGGCGGCCGAACCCAGATGGTCATTGTCGGACAAGTTTGCGACCTGGCTGCTGATCGAAGACATGTCATTGCCTTCACCGCTCAGGTCGATGTCCAGATTCAGGTCGTCGCCCGGGTCATAGTCCATATCGCCTGCAACGGTGATGACATCGCCCAGCTCAGCCGAACCTGACGCGTCAATATCGACAGTGTCATTGTCTTTCGGCAAGCCTTCTCCGTCGCCGAAGTCGATCGTGACCGAGTTGCTGTTCGAGTTGTCATTGTCGCCATTGCTTTGCGACTGACCCTGACCTTGATCTTGACCCTGGCCCTGATCCTGGCCTTGGGCTTGGTCTTGACCCTGACCATTTTCAACAGACGTCGCCTGAGCTTGCGCCTGGTCCTGACCCTGGCCCTGTTCGTTGTCGACATCATTGTCGACATCCGTCTCTTGCGACGTCAGGTCAGCATCAACATAGGCGTCATCCACATGGATATCTGCGTCGATTGGCGCGATGATCGTATCCACGTTCACCTCGTCAATATCGGTAATGCTGTTATGGGGTTGTTGACGTTTTGACATATCAATTTCCACTTATTAAGCGCACTGACCGTCACTCTTTCAAAAACGGTTACGGGCGCGGTTGAAACAAACAGCGCACTCGCGCAAAACCCGCGCGGATGCGTATTTCACAGTGAGATTGTCCTCCACCCTCCTTTCCCCGGCTTAGCCGGTCCTGCATCTGCTTAAGACGTTCGCGGAAATGCGCGATTCGCAGACACGTTCGGATCTTTCGCCCCGTTAATTGGAGCCGTTCCATGGTTGCAGGAGGAAACCAGTCTGAATAGCTAGCCGGAAGCACTAGAACGGGTAATCACCTGATTCGGATTGATTATTTCCAAATCACGAACAATGCGCGACTTTTTCGGTTGCTGATTTTTTAGCCAATCGCATATCGAGAAAACTCGTTAAATTGCCTCTACTTAAGCGGGTGAAACGCCCTCAATCCTAAACTTAAGTTCTAGAACTGTTTGCGCGTTAAGGACCGTGCAACCAGGAAATTTGCACTTTTCCCTATAGTCTGCACCGAAAGTACGTTAATGTTCAGTTAATATTTTTCGAAGTGCCAGTTTGCTATTACGCCGCATAGCGGTGCAGGTTTTGACAAGGGGGGAATGATGAGCATTCCGTTTCGGGACAATGCTGCGCAAAACCAATTTGGTTTTGACGAATTCTCGGTAAATTTTATTGGTAAAGAGCTTTTCTACTCGGACCAGACCCTGACGGGTGTTGAAACAGAGTTTGGTGTCACCACACACCGCTACGATTCAATCTCAGCCCTGCCGACATATGGCGACCCTACCACCGGCCCCGGTAGGATCGTGATCGTCGATCAGATGATTCTGGAAGATCTTCTGGCCCGTCCCAGACATTATCGCGATTGCGTGGGCAGCGGCAGCTTGGCCTACGCGTATCGAAAAGAGGAATCCGCCCGCATTCTGTTTGAGCAATGGGACCGGACTCGCCATGGAGATATCGGTTTTCTGCCAATGAATGTCGGTCCCGATGTCTGGCGCGCGATCCTTCGATTGTTGCTGCATGAGGAACTATACCTGCCCGGCTTTCTTGCAGACAGCGTCTCCAACTTGCAAAGCCCACCCAAGCAGCACGCAGGCTCTACGCCTGCCGCGCCTGAACCGCACCCGCTTTATTCCAAACTGACCCGGAGGGAAAAGCAGGTCCTGCAACAGGTATCAAAAGGGCACAGTAACAAGATCATCGCGGCCAATCTTGGTATAACCGAACACACGGTGAAGTTGCACATGCACAATGTCGCCGGAAAGATCGGCGTCAGCAACAGAACCGCCGCCGCACAGTTTTTTTTCGAAGTCGCCCCGGACGAAGCCCATGAACTTGCCAGCGACTGAGGATTTCGAAACCCGCTTTGACCGTCTTATCCTTTTGGTCGGCAAGCTGAACTATATGTGGACCAATACAGAAAGCCTGCTGATCCACCTGATCGCCGGGCTGAGCGGAACCAACAAGGATGTAGCGGTCATCATTTTTCTGACCCTCAACACCACCCGTGCACGCATTGATCTGGTGGAACGGCTGGCAAAGATGGACGGTCGCCCCCCCGATCTGAGGGATGCGATTCTGGAGCACACCCAGCGCTTGTCGAAACTTTCGGGCATTCGCAACAAGTACAATCACTGCATCTATTCCTTCGACCCTGACAGTGGAAATCCCAAGACGATTCTTATGCGGATTTCAGACCGGAAAACCGACATCAAGCTGGGACGCGAAGACACCGTTGACGCCGCAGCGCTGACCGAGATTGAAGGCGTAGTGAAAAAACTCTCGGACGCCAACCGCGATATCTGGCAGTTGATCACAAGGTTAGGCTTTCCGGTCTAAAGGCGACGTGGTGCGGGTGGTCAGGTTTAACAGAACATAAACAGGCCATTTCCTTCACGTTCACCTGACTTGATCTATAGTGGCGAGTGTCGCTTTAACTGCGACATTATCTTGCTACCCGATCAGGGTCTTTCGATGTTCAACTATGTTCTGACAACTTCTACCACTTTGATATGGGTCGCAACCGGGCTGCTTGTCGGCTTCCTTTTTATCTAGCCCCCCAGTGCGCGCCTAACTTGAGCCTGAGAACAGAAGCCTTGAATGGCTTTGTTGCGTAGAGGTTGTGTAAGCAGTGAACAGGCACGCCGTCACGGGCAACTGACACCGCGTAGCGATTCTACCAAAAGCAACGACTGTGGAACGGGTTGCACGCCAAACAACATCGGCTGTGAAATACCTGGTGCGGGCGGTGGGACTCGAACCCACACGGGCATAAGCCCTTCAGATTTTAAGTCTGATATGTCTACCATTCCATCACGCCCGCACGGCGTATTCCGCTCCCAATTGGGCTGAGGAAATCACTAAGCGGATAACGCTGCAAACACAATCCGTTTCAACGACAACCACTTGAATTCTGATTCACGGAGGGCCGACAACCGGAGCGATCGTTGCCAATCGTCAAAGGCTGGTTAAAATTCGCACGCAAGGATTGCACATAAATTGCCAATCTCTAGGACGGGGACCACCCCTAAGGGATATCATTTTCGATTTTCGGGCAAGTTACGAGTGCAGAACAAAAGTCCTTTCCAGACTGGATCGCTGGCATCGAACATCGCGCCAAGAGGCCGCCAGCCTGGCACCCCAACTTCGCACAAATACAATCTGGCAACGCCTCGCCTATCCCGGAGCCTTCGTCGGGGCGTTCTTTCTGGGAGTATTCGCCGTCTTCCTGACACGCTACATTCAATACCACATGGTAGGCGTGCCCGACGCTGGTGACACGAACTTTCCAGGCATCATCGGTATCGGCGTGGCCAGCATGGCGGGTTTCTTTATCTCACTGTTCCTCACAGACAAACAAAAGGAATTCGCTAGTGCCAGCACGGCAGGCGTTATGACGACCACACTCACCTTCCCTAATCTGGTCTGGGAAAACGACATCGGATGAGTATTCGATATGGGCTCGAAGCCGTTTTTCTCCACGTTGCATACTAATGACTGACCCAAGCCCAGTTTTGACTCCCAGTTTTCTTAGTTCAATTGGTCGAAAACATCTTGTGGATACCTACTGGAGTGCCAACTCACATACAAACCCGTTGACTATCTGCTGCTTCCAATAGCGCCGCTGTAACTGCGTCGATCATTTTGGTGTGAGGCGATGCCGTCATGCTTACTAAGCCAACAATGCGTTCTGGTCCCTTCTGTTCAAGGGGGATCCTTTTGAGCCGCAGATGGTCATATGTCGTTAAACGGTTGTCTGGTATGATTGACACGCCAAGTTCAGCGGCCACCATACTGGAGATTGCTTCAAGACTCTCAAGCTCCATCGCGTCTTTGACTTCAATGCCCTTTCTTTGCAGCCAAGTCTCGATTTGCCTTCCTACAACCGCATCACGCGTAAAGCGAATAAACGGTGACGCACCAAGCAATTCTCTCGAAGGTAAATCTGGGGTGTTTTCCGAGACAAGCAGGACCAATTTTTCAGATACAATTTCTGAGAATTCCAATGTGTTTGGCAGAACATCTGGTCGGGAAATGATCGCCGCTTGAATCTGCCCGCGGTCCAACTGTAGCAAAAGCTGATTGGTCAAACCTGGAACAATCCGTACAAGGATGTCCGGATGCACGGACTTTAGCCTCGCCAACGCAGTTGGCACTAATCCAGTCAGGGTCGTTGGAACGGCCCCCAAAGTTATTTCACCAGAGAGTTCGTTGTTCGACTTCACCCTTTCCGCCAAACCGTCATATGCGGCCACCACCGCAGCAGCCTCTCCGACGAACGTTAGCCCGGTATGAGTAAGTTTGGGCGACTTGGATGATCGGTCAAATAATTCGAGCCCCAACGCGACCTCCAGATTCCGCATCTGGTGACTGACCGCCGACGGAGTTAGATGCTCCGCCTCAGACGCGGCACGGAAGCTACCATGTCGATGAACTGCGATTAGAGTTCGCAGTGCCCGAATACTCATCCCGATAACCTCGCTAGCGCTAAAACCGTGTTCATTATGTGAAAATTTTTTCACTTATTAGTCAAAGATTTTTCGTTTTTGTTCATTTTTGTTGATGTGTACCATGCACACAGCACGCCTTATGAAACCAAACCCAGAGGTGCTTATGGTTGCTCCCAAATCCAACGCCTATACTTCCATCGTCGCCAAACCCTTCGCTCCAAACCTCGGGGCTGAGATCTACGGAGTCGACCTAAGCCGGCCTGTGCCTGACGACCAGTTTGCAGAGATCTGCGACGCTTTTCACACCTACCAGGTGCTGTTCTTCAAAGAGCAGAAGGAAATACCACCTGCGCAGCACATTGAATTTGGGAAACGCTTTGGGCCGCTTCACGCACACCCCGCAGCCCCAACGATGGACGGGTATCCGGAGATTTTCGAAATACATGCAACTAAGAATTCCAAGGTAGCAAACGGTGAGTTCTGGCACTCTGACGTCTCTTGCGATGAGACACCGCCCCTTGGAACTATGCTGCAAATCCATATTGCACCACCCTGTGGCGGGGATACCATGTTCAGTGATATGTATGCGGCCTACGATGATCTTTCGGAACCGATAAAAGATATGATCAACGGGTTATCTGCACTTCATAGTTCCGAGCATATCTACAAAGGCCGCTATAGCGACCGGGGGCAAAAAGACAGCGAAATTGACTGTCCCGAAGCAGTTCATCCGATCGTTAGGACCCATCCGGAAACGGGCCGAAAGTCGCTGTTTGTGAATCGAACATTTACAACAAAGATTTTGGGCTTGTCGGAAAAGGAAAGCGACGCGATCCTCAACATGCTTTTCGAGCATGCGGAACAGATCAACTATCAAATCCGGTTCAGGTGGTCACTTAACGACATGGCCTTTTGGGACAACCGGTGCTGTATGCATCGTGCGATCTGGGACTATTGGCCCGCTGAGAGAAAAGGGCGACGTGTGACCGTGAAAGGCGATAGGCCTGTCTAGACTCGACCGAACCGAATTGCTGGATCAAAGAAACCGAATCTTTAGGAGCGATAAGTGCGAGCTGCAGTCGTAAGAAAGTTTTGTGAAGATCTTTCGATTGAGACGGTCCCGGATCCAACCTGCCCAGACAATGGAGTGGTCCTGGAGGTCGCAGCCTGTGGAGTATGCCGCTCGGATTACCATGGATGGTCTGGCGCGCACCCCAAAGTTCAAAATGGCTCCATCTTAGGGCACGAATATTGTGGAACTGTGGTAGAGGCAGGGCCTCAAGCGAAGCACAGTGTTGGTGACCGCCTCATAGCGCCATTCATCTTGGGTTGCGGCAGCTGCAACGCTTGTCAAACAGGCGTATCAAACACTTGTGCTTACCAAATCGTTCCAGGATTTGGAACGCCAGGTGCCTACGCAGAATATGTCGCTGTGCCGTTTGACCATAACTTGGTTCACTTGCCAGAAACGCTCTCTCCTTCCTTGGCGGCAGGGCTCGGGTGTCGTGTAACCACTGCTTGGCATGCTTTGACAGACCGCGCAGATGTCGCAGCTGGTGAATGGGTGGCTGTCCACGGTACAGGAGGTATTGGCTTGTCCGTTCTTCTATTGGCAAAAATGCTTGGATGCCGAGTTGTCGTAGTGGATGTGGTCGATGAGAAACTTGAGCATGCAAAGCTCAACGGCGCAGACGCTACAGTAAATGCCAGCAAAGAAGACGCCGCAGCAGCGATCCTAGATATCACGGATGGAGGAGCACAGGTTTCCATAGAAGCGCTGGGGATCGAAACAACGACGAACGCATCCTTAGAGTGTCTCGCCATACTTGGTCGACACGTGCAAATTGGTATGCCTTCGGGCGACGGCCAGATGCAGGTAAACATGCGTGCAATCTATTCCAAACAACTCTCGTTTTTCGGCACTCGTGGTATGCCTTCGTGGAAATACCCACGCCTTCTAGGAATGATCGAGCGTGGCGAAGTAGATATCCAGCCAATGGTCGCCAGAGAGGTCCGATTGGAAGAAGCCAGCAATGAACTCCGCGCAATGAATGGACCAACTTCCCCAGGAACCGCTGTTATCACAAGGTTTCAGCCGTGATCAGCGCAAACGCCTGATAGGTATTTATTCAGTCATTCTCTGTCATCGTGCGCCCCTTCGCAAATTCAGATACTCACGCAAACTGGCTGTTCAGGGTAATGCAATGAGCGCCTGCTTTGGGCTCGGTGCAGACGTTCAGCAGAATTCAGTGAGCGTCCGCTGTGCGGACGAAGTCGCCATTGTCCGCCTGGGGACAAAGGTCCGCTTTGGGGAGACGCGCCCAGAGAAACCCAGTCAGAAGCGAAAGCAATACAGCCAAAGTTGTCAGGGCCGATTTAACAATTGTGGCTGTACTGGCGGCATACACCAGTGCACTTGATACCTCTGGCCAACTCCAAATCATGGCCGCGATTCCAATGTTTTCGAAATAGTCGAACAAGGCGCAGCCAACCGAGAGAATTATGCCAGAGCGAACAAGCTTGCTGTCGGGCATACGTCGCCCGAACCAGCTAAACGTGGTTATCAAAGTCAGCGCGAGCATAGCCGGGTAAAATGTATCCAGAGAGAGCTGGTAACTGAGATAATACTCGCGCCCTTCCGCTCTTAAGGCTTCAAGAAGCGACGCGGCGTCTTTGGGAGTGTAGCCGAGCGGACGCATGTCGAATGGGACGTGCCCCGAGACAGCTTCGATGTGAGCAAGCGTGACGCTGATCATCAGCACGTAGATGACTAAAGCAGTCAACCCGCAGCCAACGGCGGCAAAACCGATGTACCTTGAAAGAATTGTGTGAATCATTTTGGGAACTCCTTGATCTGTGCCAAGTTGCCCTTGGGTGAAGCCACACGCATTATCATTTGATAAGGCAAACCAAGATGGATCTACGGAAATTTCTCGCACAGTCTCTTGACCTGCCTGATATGAGTTTTGCAGACGGTTTTGCGTCTCAGTGGAGAAGTAAGCGTTTGAACAAGGGCGCGCGCCTTGCCCACCAAGAACAACCTGAATCAGATGAGTTCATTCTTTTGGATGGGTGCCTAGCCAGCAGCATTTGTGACCAAGAAGGCAAGGAAGTATGCGTTGGGTTCCATGTAGGTCCTTGCGTTGTCACGCCGAATATCGCGCGAACGCGGGATGGAGTGTCCCTTGTGTCCATCGAGGCAACCAAAGACGCCTCGCTTTATTGGATCAATACTGATCGGCTTACGAACCTGATGATTGAGTCTGAACCAATCCGAAACTGGGCAAATGGTATTCTACGAGACGCATTGAGTGAAAAGGCGGAACGCGAATGGTGTCTCGCCGCTCTTGACGGGGCGGAGCGGCTGAACTGGTTCCGCCAAGCCTTCCCTAGCTATGAAGACATTTTCACTCATTCGTTGATAGCATCCTTTTTGGGGATCACGCCCGTTACGATGAGCCGTCTACGCGCTAGGTAGAGAGCAAAAAGAAGGGCGGAACTCACGATTTGGAAATTCCAACCGACGCCCACGGAAACTTAACTCGGCAATTCGGCTGAAATTTCGGGACTCTCAGAGGCGATATACATTCAAACAACCGACTTTCCTTGAGCCCGCGTAAGCGGGTGAAGGTTGTTGATATCTGGAAAATAGATAGGGGCGCGAACAATACCGGTGTAGGCAAAAAAATTTGCTACAGCACTGCAAAGAGCCAATCAGGAACAAAGAAGGTTCGACAACTTTTCGGCTCCACCATTCAGGACAGGAAGGAATTCGAGCAACCCTTGCAGTTCATGACGTTGCGTTGGGGCATGAACCGACAAAGTGGCGACCAACCTGCCCGTCTCGTCCTGAATTGGCACGGCAACAGCGGTCATGCCGGACATGAATTCTTCGTCATCAGTCGAATAATTTCTGGCAGAAATCCGGTGCATTTCGGCCCGCAATGCCTCCGGTTCGGTCAGTGTATGCGGCGTCTGGGCGTCCAGCCTTCCAGCGGCCAGATAACCGTCCAGAACTTGTTGCCTAAGCGTCGACAAGTACATCTTGCCGCTAGCGGTGCAGTGAAACGGCACTTGCGTCCCGATCGGCAATTGAATGCGCAAAGGCCACTTTGTTTCGACCCGGTCAAGATAGATCATCCCTTCGCGGTCGGGGATCGCCAGATTGCACGTTTCGCCGATCTCATCCGCCACGCTGCGCAAAATTGCTAGTCGCGCGGTACGAAGATGTTCCGATGACACTGTATTCACGGAAAGCTGGCGCAGGCGAGGCCCCGGTCCGAAAGACCGCCCATCCAGATCGCGCTGCAGAAACCCTTCAGCTTCGGCGGTTTGCAGCAGGCGATGGATCGTCGGTTTTGCCAAGCCCAGAGTTTCGATTAAATCCGATGGCTTTACCGCGACCCCACGCCGGGCGATTTCCTCAAGGATCACCAATAGGCGCAGGTTTGTCGGTATCTGAGTTTCTTTTTCGGGTGCATCAGTATAGGCCATCCCGGTACATTCTAGTTGTTTGGCAGCAGGATCAAGGCCAGATCAGGTACCAGTGACACCAGTATCCAAACTGATAGCAAAGCCACTAGATACGGCACCGTGTAGCGCAACAATCTGAAATAGGGCACGCCGGTCACGCCGGACGCCACGTACAAGTTCAATCCATAGGGCGGGGTGATGAAACCGATGGATGCCCCAACCAGAAAGATCACCGAGAAATGGATTGGATCGACGCCAACAGACGCTGCTATGGGGGCCAGGATCGGCGCAAGAATGATCGTGACAGGTAGGCTTTCCAACACCATGCCGGAAAAGAATACGATCACCATCGAGGTAAACAACACGGCGTGGTACCCGCCCATTGAGGTGACAAAATCACCGATCGTCTGCTGCGCCCCCAGCAACGACAGGATTTGCTGCATCACGACAGACACTGCAATCAGCGGTGCAAGGATACCAGTGATCTGCGCAGATCGGATCACGATCGAGGGGATCTCGGGGATGGTAAACCCTTCAACGACGAACATCTCGGCATAGGTTTTCTCGGTCGGCGGAATATTGTTGCGCGCGCCCATGATGCGGTTAATCGGATAGCTGACCAGCCCGGCAATCACACAGAATCCGACAGTCACGCCGGCGGCTTCGGTGGGTGAAAACTTGCCGGTGTAGATGCCCCACAGTACTAGGCCGATGGCAAAGAACCCAAGCCAAGCGCCAAAGGCGGTTTTCAGGATGCGGTTAAGTTGCAACGGGATCAGATAGCCCCAACCGTTGACGCGGCAGATGATCCAACAGGCCAGTTGCATGCCCATCACCATCAGCGCGCCGGGCAGAATGCCGGCCACGAACAGCTCGGAGATTGGCAGGTTCATCAGGAACCCGTAGACGATGAAAATAATGGACGGCGGTATGATGATGCCGACCGTGCCACCCGCAGCAGCGGTTGCGGCACTAAAGCGCTCGTCATAACCGCCCTTGACCATTTCCGGGTGCAGCATCGACCCGATCGTCGCGGTGGTGGCCGAGTTTGAGCCGGAAATCGCCGCGAACAACCCGCACGCCCCCAGCGAGGCCATCGCAAGCCCGCCGCGTATCCAGCCCAGACAGGCATAGGCAAAGTCGCTTAGCCGGCGCGCAATACCGGATTTGTTGATCAGGTCACCGGTCAGAATGAATAATGGCATCGCCAACAGGGCGAAGCCCTTGTTGAACACGTTCAAGAGTTCCGCTCCCATATTGTCCAGCGTCAGGCCAAGGACAAAAGAACAGCCGATCACCCAATAGCTGATGACCAGCAGAACCGGCACGCCCAGCATGAACAGAAAAGTGACCCCTATCGAGATCAGAGTTACCCAGGTTCCGTCCGCCATCAGTCCGATCCTATCACCGCCTGCTGAAGCAGTGGCTTACCTGTTTTCCAGTTGTCAAAATCATCTGCCAGGTTCTGAAACACCCGCCCAACCATTAGGAAGAACGACAGCGGCGCGGCCAGAAGGAACCACCATTGCATGATGTTGTCGGTTCCGAGCACGATCTGAAAATTCGAAGCCGAAAGCGCCACCAGACGTGTCGTTGTCACGATGACAATGACTGCGAAAATGAACCAAAGAACAGCGTCCAATATCAGACAGGCCAGCTGCGCGCCGCGCGGCATCCCCGTGCGAAATTCAGTAAAGCTCAGATGTGTACGCAGGCGCACGTTGTAAGACGCGCCAAACCAGGCCATCACCATGAACAACAACGGCGGGATGGTCGTCGACCACGGTTCCTGATCGTTGAACACAAACCTGTCTATAACACCCCAAAAGATGATCAGCGCGATGGCCAGATAGGAGTACACCATGACCGAGCGTTCAAGCTGGCGCTCGATGAACGGTACTTTTCGGTAGATCATCATGATTAGCAAACCGCCGAGCGCGGCGACCACCGTTCCGACTACCCAAGCCGCGTCAGACCGCAGTGCGGTTTGAATCTCGAATGAATCCCGGCTGAGTAAGGCGCTGAAAATTGCCCCAATATCTGCCCACAGCGACATGAACCCCGTCCTCCCAGTCGGTGTTTAGTGGAACCGGCCCGCGAAAGGACCGGTTCGTTCAGTTTAATTAGGCAGTGCCCATCCACCAACGGCGGGGTTCGACATTCTCAGGCAGCATATCCGCCGGAATCTCGCGCGCGATGTCGTAGATTTCCTGATAGGTATCGATGCCACCTGCCCAGTTGTTCAGACGCTCACGCCATTGCGCCCAGGGTTCAGGGTTGTAGTTTGGCGCACACATTTCTTCGGCCAATTTGATCTGATCATCAGCCAGGAACGCGGCCCGTACACCGTTTTCGGCAAAGATCGTGTTCGGCAGTTGCGGGTCCGAGAAGCCCACGGTGTTCAGCAACGCAGCCTCGTTCGCACCTTGAATGAGCGCTTGTGTGAAGTACGAGGATTCCATGACGGCATCCTGAAGCTCTCCGCTCAGGCTGTCGAACACTTTTGCTGACATCGAGGTGTGTTCGGTACCACAGAAGAACTTGAGGTTCACCGACTGCGACACAACTGGGGCCATGTTGGCATAAGCCACGGCAGAGGCCCAAGTCTCGGCCCCATCGATCAGACCAGTTTTCAACGCATCCAACGTCTCTTCCCACGCGACAGGCACTGGGTTCAGGTTCAGCAGTTGCATTGCGATCCGACCAAGTTGTGTGCCGGTCACGCGGTTCTTAGTACCGAACAACTCTTCCAGCTTTGTAACAGTTGGTTTGTCTGCAAAGTTAGAACCCATCTGAAGGCCACGCAGTTCACAATGGGTGAACAAGAACTTCAGCCCATGGCGCTTCTCAAGGGGGTCTCGTAAGATGCGCTGACTGGCGGGGCTGTAAAAGAAATGATACTGCGCTGCGCGGCTGGGGAACATATAGGCATAGTCCAACACGTTCAAATACGGCGCGCCGCCTGCCGAGTTCTGGGTTGAAGCGGCATAGATGTCGACGATTCCCTGCTGAGTCTTCTCGACGCAGCTCAGCTGACCGCAGATCTGGTTGTCGCCGATGAACTCGATGCGAATCTCACCGTCTGTACGCTCTTCGAGGTCGCGCGCGAACTCGATGGCACCGGCCCGTTCGATCAAAAGGTTGCGGGTATTGAAGCCGGCCGCACCGAATTTCAGCGTGTGTTTGGGCTCCTTCGAAAACCTCTTTTCATAATTTGACTCAGCGGCTTGCGCCAGATTGGCGAGGCTCATCGCGCCGCCAAACCCACCAGCTGCCAGCAGAGTCGAGCTCATGCCATAGCGCCCTGCCACACGGAAGAAATCCCGCCGTGAAATGCCACTCAGTTTCCGTCCGATCTCCATTGCTATCCTCCCGTTTCGCAATTATTGAGACGTTTTGTATCAAAAAATGCTAGTATAGTTCTGGCAATTTGCATAGAGTTTTTTGACGAATTTGGGAGGAGACGGTCATGGAAGTGGATTATGCGGTTGTCGGGGCGGGGTCTTCTGGCTGTGTCATTGCCAACCGCCTAAGCGCTGATCCCAACACCAAAGTCGCCCTGCTTGAAGCGGGCGGGCCAGATACGAACCCGTGGATTCACATCCCAGTTGGGTATTTCAAAACCATGCACAATCCGTCGGTCGACTGGTGCTACCGCACCGAACCCGACCCAGGGTTGAACGGTCGTTCCATCGACTGGCCGCGCGGCAAAGTACTGGGTGGATCATCCTCGCTAAACGGTCTCCTTTATGTACGCGGACAAAAAGAGGACTACGACCGCTGGCGCCAGATGGGCAATGTCGGCTGGGGATGGGAAGATTTGCTGCCCCTATTCAAACGCAGCGAAGATCAGGAACGCGGCGAGGATGCCTTTCACGGCACAGGCGGCCCGCTGTCAGTATCGAATATGCGTATACAACGTCCGATCTGCGACGCCTGGGTCGCCGCTGCGCAATCCGCGGGCTATCCGTTCAACCCGGACTACAACGGTGCGGAACAAGAAGGCGTCGGGTATTTTCAACTGACGACGCGCAACGGTCGCAGGTGCAGCGCTGCGGTGGCTTATCTCAAGCCGGTCCGCGACCGCACCAATCTGAATATCATCACCCACGCTATGGTGTCGCACGTCACATTTAACGGCAAAAAAGCGACCGGACTGGAATATCGCGACCGATCTGGAGCTGTGCAGAAAATCACCGTTCGTCGCGAGATCATTCTGTCCGGCGGAGCAATCAACTCGCCGCAGATATTGATGCTATCGGGCATTGGTGATCCCGATCACTTGAAGGATAACGGGATTGAGCCGATCCACGCGTTGCCTCGCGTTGGCAAAGGTTTGCAGGATCACCTGCAGGCGCGACTTGTATTCAAATGCAACGAGCCCACGCTGAATGACGAAGTGCGTAGCCTGTTCAATCAGGCCCGGATTGCGCTAAAATATGCGTTGTTCCGCGCAGGTCCCATGACCATGGCCGCTAGCCTTGCCACCGGGTTTCTGAAAACGCGCCCCGAAGTGCAAACGCCCGATATCCAGTTCCACGTCCAGCCGTGGTCGGCGGACAGTCCTGGCGAGGGGGTACACCCGTTTTCTGCCTTTACCATGTCGGTTTGCCAATTGCGCCCGGAAAGCCGAGGCGAGCTGCATTTAAATGGGCCCGATCCATCTGAATATGTCAAAATCTTCCCGAATTACCTGTCTACGGAAACCGACTGCCGGACGATCGTGGACGGTGTGAACATCGCTCGAAGGATTGCACGACATAACCCATTAGCGTCAAAAATTTCGGAAGAGTTCCGGCCTGACGCGCAGCTATCCTGCGATGATTACGAAGGCACACTGGACTGGGCACGGTCGAATTCTGTTTCGATTTACCATCCGACGGGCACTTGCGCGATGGGCGCGTCGGGCGATGCAGTCGTAGACCCCAAACTGAAAGTCAACGGAATAGAAAATCTGCGGGTCGCTGATTGCTCGATCATGCCAGAAATCGTCAGCGGAAACACCAACGCACCTGCGATCATGATCGGTGAAAAGGCGAGCGATTTAATACTTGCGGATGCCTGACCACTCGGCACGTGCGATCACTTCGGACAGGAGCACGGCGACAGCGGGTGGCCCCAACCGAAGCAACTTGGCTGCGCGTCTCAAAGATGTCCGACTGAAAAAGGGATACACTCTAAAGGCTTTGGCCAAGGCATTGGGCGTCGAACACCACACTATGATCAAGCAAATGGAACTTGGCAATGTGGCAGTACCTTCGAACCTATGGGTAACACTTGACGAACCTCTCAATTTGGATCGCTATATCTGGGTGCGTCTTTGAACCCAAGAATAACATCCCGACATGCATTGGTCGCTCTTGGCAACCTAAGCAGCCGGGAAGTAGCGAACTTCTTGGATGCCTTGCACAAGGGACAACTGAAAAACTTGCTGAACCAGCAGAACCAACAACCCAAACCAAAATCCACACCTGAAGACCTGACCTCTGCATGCCCAGCGCAAAGCGGATCGATTTAGCGTGCCCAAGTTCGGATGCGCTGGGTCTTCTTTGTGTCTAAAGAAAGAGCCCAATGAATATCTTCAAACCAATGACAGCCCGTACTTCGACAAGTTCATGATCGGCGGCAAAGAGTACAAGGCCAGTACCAAGCGCAAAGACTAGGCTGTTGCTAAACGCGTCATGCCGGCGGAATACAACAAGGTCATGGACATTCGCCAACATGGCGAGAAGCCGGAGATAACGCTCCGAGACGCCTCCGCGCTCACGGTGGCCAGTGTCCAAAGCCGGACCAAGGACAGCTACCAATACAACATGCATCAAATGCTAGGGCTGACCAAGGTCTTCCACGGCCACTGGTCGCTTGATCCTGACCGTCCTCTTTCTCCTTGGACCGGTGGCGACGTGGATCACCTAAGGATGGCACGTCGGGCAGAAGGTATGACGGCAAACACGACTAGAGTCGAACTTCGCTTTCTCAAGCGAGTGAACAACTTTTGCAAAAAGAAGAACAAGGTGAACCCTGACCTGGATACTGAATTCGATCGTGGCTTAGTGAAATGCCAAGTTTTTTCTGAAACCAAAGAAAATGCCATTCCCCAGTTTCCCAACGCCAAGGCATCTGAGGGAAACGCCGCATATCAGAAGGCGGTCGATCTGTTCGACTACCTAAAAAATAAAGGTTTAAGGCTGATTGAAGCCATTCTGGTCGAGTAAGCAGATATGATCTGGAAAACAGAGCGATCGGCAACCGGGGCCACAAAACCAAGAAGTCCGTGTTAGTCCCAATCAGCGACCGGCTCTACGACGTTTTTTACAAGGCTCCCTGAGCAACCAAAGCCTTTCGTCTCAATGGACCGGGCCGTCAAACCCAAGCGGCAAGCCTAACGGACAACTGCGCCTCCAGTGCCCGTGTGTTGGCGGAGAAAGGAGCGGCAACAATTCACTCCTGCAGAGATACCTATGCAACTCGGATGCTGAACAAAGGTATGCGACCTGAGGAAGTGTCTCATCTCTTAGGTCACTCGACGGTCACTCCGACACAAAAAACCGCCAAGTTCGCGAATCTGACCACGTCAGACAAAGCGCGCGAGTTGCTAAACGCAGCCTAAGGCAAAACCGAAAACGTCCCAAATTCCGACCCATTCTGGACTTACTGCACTGGGTCAAATCACCCTGATAGGTGTTAAGACTCAGTTTTTTAGGGAATTTCATGGTGCCCCCACACGGACTCGAACCGCGGACCTACTGATTACAAATCAGTTGCTCTACCAGCTGAGCTATAGGGGCACTGGGTGTCGATTACTTTCTCTGCCGCGCGACTGCAAGCCCGAAATTTCACCGCAACTTAGGGAAATTCTTGTTTCGTCGTTGGCGAGGCAAGCGAAGGGTTAGTTGAGGCGGGTTTGACTGCGCGGGTTGCAACCTGTAACCCGACAAACGAGGCAAGAAGATGCAGGGACGAGAGCCGGATATGCAGTTTGCGATCCACGCTGGGGCCGCTTTTACGGATCAGGGGCGGCTGCAAAGGTCGCTTCAGGCGAATGGTGCGTTGCTCAGCGAGTGTGGCGCGCGGTTCTTTGGCCCTCGTCGGTATCGTCAGTATTTCAAACCGAATTTCGGCGGGCCGGATATTCGAACTCTGTCACCTGACGCAATCAAGAAAATGCGACTGGCCTTGCCTGTGGACGCGGCGACCAAGCGTGCCATTTTCCTGAACGACAATTTCGTCGGTGATCAGGAGAATCTTCTGCGCGACGGCCAACTTTATCCCGATGCCGGGCGCAGGATGGCGCTGTTGCAGCAGGCCTTTCCAGAAGAACCTATAAATCTGTATTTCGCCCTTAGAAATCCGGGCAGTTTCATCCCGAAACTGCTGATGGCCCTGCCCGACCCAGATCGGGAAGAGATTCTGCGCACAACAGATCTAAGCTGTCTGAGCTGGATTGGCATGATCGAGGATATTCGTGATCTCGCCCCGGATGTGAAGATTACGCTTTGGTGCAACGAAGACACCCCCCTCATCTGGGGCAATGTTGTGCGCCAAGTCAGCGGGATACCAGAAACCGCAGCCCTGACCGGAGAATATGACCTGATCTTGTCGTTGTTGACTGCAGAGGGGCAAGTTCTGGCGCAGGCAGCCTTGGACACTGAAGCCAACGATCCTGAAGCCCTTCAGGTCCAGTTGTTCCACATTTTTGAGGAACACGCCGAAACGGACAGGCTTGAAGAGGAGCTTGAGCTTCCCGGATGGAACGCAGAAATCGTTGATGCATTCTCGGAGCTGTACGAACAGGACGTAGCTCGGTTGGCAAATATGAGCGGGATTCAGGTTCTGAGCCCGCGCAACGCGCCCCTCTAGGTACAGAGGGATGGGCAAACGCCGGGTGTGGGCGTTTGCAAAGGGCCTTTAGCTCATGCCAAGCGCTTCTTTGTACATTTCAAGGACCGCCTCTTCCTCGGCGATGTCGTCCTTGTCGCGTTTACGTAGGGCAATGACCTTGCGCATCACCTTGGTGTCGTAGCCGCGGGCCTTGGCTTCGGCCATAACCTCTTTCTGCTGCTCTGCGATGTCTTTTTTCTCGGCATCCAGACGCTCGAACCGCTCGATAAATTGGCGCAGTTCTCCGGCGGTCACGCGGTAATTGGCGGTGGCCTGGTCTTCGGTCATATCTTCCATCTACGTCTCTCCCAGAGGTTGCGGTCCGGCCGCGGTGGCAGCGGCAATATGCCGGATACATCGCACCCGCCGGCGCCGCAAGCGGTCAATCGCAGGCCGGGCTTGTGCGCCACAATGCGATCCGGTAAGCGCAATGCGCATCAGCAAAAGATTGCGAGGCCAAATGTTCGAACTCATCACCTGGGGCGGAGCCGCCCTGTCGCTTGCCGGTCTCCTGGGGCTGGTCTGGTGTATCCTGCGCGTGATGAAGGCCCGCAAATCGGGCCTGTCTGATGATGAACTGCGCGCCGTTGTTCAGGGGGTTCTGCCGTGGAATCTGGCATCCCTGTTTTTGTCGGTCCTGGGCCTGATGCTGGTGATCCTTGGAATTTCGTTCAGCTAAACCTTTACGTCATACTGGCAAGTTGTCGAACTGCGCTTCCATTGCATCTTCGCAAAGGGCCGCATCCAGGCGACGCAGCCGCGATGGCACGTGAACGCCCTGCTGGCGCATCCGCTCAATTACCTTTGTAACGCGAGGCTGCAAGGCCAGACGAGTTTCCAGACAGGCACCCTGCAACTTTTCTTCCAGTTGTGCGGCTTCGGAATACAAATTGCTTGTAGACATCGTCATCCTCCCAAATGCTGTCTGACTACACCCATATAGGTAACTGTTTTAAGACTAGCTGATCCACGCCCGCGGTCGCGCATAAACTTGCCGTTACGTAAGGCAAAATCGGCGGCGAATTGCGGAACGGTTAAAGTCTAGTCGATTTCCGGCTAATCTGCCTTGACAGGCATCAAGTCACGCAAGCTTGATTGCGATATATTCCAGACTTACTATATAAAGAGAAAGACAAGCGGAGGGCAAGATGACACCCAAGGTCAAGGCATTTTTCGACACCGATACATTCACGGTGTCCTATCTGGTGCAAGAACCCGAAGGCACAGCCTGCGCGATTATCGACAGCGTTCTGGATTTCGACCATGCCTCGGGTCGCACGAGCACCAGTTCGGCCGACGAGATCATCAGCCATGTCCGCGCCAACGGGCTGAAGGTTGAATGGATTTTGGAAAGTCATGTCCATGCCGACCACCTGTCGGCTGCGCCTTACCTTCAGCAGGAACTGGGTGGGAAAATTGGCATCGGCGACCAGATCGTCACCATTCAGGAAACCTTCGGCAAAATCTTCAACGAAGGGACCGAGTTTCAGCGCGATGGCAGCCAATTCGACGCCCTGTTCCGCCAAGGCGACAGTTTTCACATCGGCCAGATGCGGGGTGATGTCCTGCATACGCCCGGCCACACTCCGGCTTGCATGACCTATGTGATCGGCGATGCGGCTTTTGTCGGCGATACCCTGTTCATGCCCGATTTCGGAACCGCGCGCTGTGACTTTCCCGGTGGGTCCTCGGAGGTCTTATATGACTCGATTCAAAAGATCCTTTCCCTGCCCGACGAGACTCGGATCTTTGTTGGTCACGACTACAAAGCCCCCGGCCGCGATGAATTCGCGTGGGAAACCACCGTGGGCGAACAAAAGGCGCTGAACGTGCATATCGGTCAGGGCCGCCCGATCGAAGAATTCGTCGAGATGCGGGATGCGCGCGATGCGACCCTGGGAATGCCGCGTCTGATCCTTCCTTCCCTTCAAGTTAACATGCGGGCCGGCCAGATGCCACCAGCGGACGAAAAAGGCGATGTTTTTCTGAAGGTTCCACTGAACAAGCTGTAACGATCCGTCGAAAGGGCAAACAATGCAAACGGAATGGATTTGGGGATTTGGCGGCGGCCTGATGATCGGGTTGGGCGCTGCCATTTACCTGTTGGGTAACGGTCGCATCATGGGGGCCAGCGGTATTTTAGGCGGGCTGATCGACGGCTCGGACCGTACAAAAGAGCGACTGGCCTTTATCGCAGGACTTGTCGGAATGCCCTTGATTCTCAGCCTGCTTCTATCTCCCGCGCCCGCGACACATCTGACAGGCAACCTCTCGGTCGTCATTATTGCGGGCCTGCTGGTTGGGGTCGGCACTCGGATCGCCAATGGCTGCACGTCGGGGCATGGGGTTTGCGGCATCTCCCGGTTTTCGCTGCGCGGCATCGTGGCGACGGTAATTTATATTGGCGCCGGTGCCGTAATCTTGGTGTTCCTGCGCCACCTGCTGGGGTTGATCTGATGCGTATGGTGATTTCCCTCCTCGCAGGGTCCCTTTTCGGCGCGGGGCTGCTTTTGTCGGGCATGACCGACACCACCAAAGTTCAGGGTTGGTTGGACATTTTCGGAAATTGGGACCCGACGCTGGCCTTTGTGATGGGCGGCGCGATCGTGCCCATGTTCTTTGCCTGGCGACTGGCCGAGCACCGCCGCCCGTTGACTGGCGGGACGTTTCCGGCCCCATCCGCTCCCGAGCTTGACCGCAACCTGATCATCGGCTCGGTTATGTTCGGGATGGGTTGGGGGCTGTCGGGCCTGTGCCCTGGACCGGCCATTGCGTCGATCTCATATGGGGGAGTTGGCGGGATTGTGTTCCTTCTTGCGATGATTGCGGGGATGTATGCGGCCCCTGCGGTGGGGTCGAAACTGGACAGGGCGGCCAACGCGGCCTAATCAAACAGGATGGAGATTCGCCCCATCACCCCCCGCTACGCCGTCTCGCCGCAAATCACGGTCGAGGATGTCCCAGCCATTGTCGATGCAGGTTTCGTGAAGGTTATCTGCAACCGCCCGAATACTGAGGTGCCGGTCGATATGCAGTCTGACGCAATCGGTCAGGCTGTTCGGGCGGCAGGGCTGGAATATGAGGTTCTGGAACTGACCCACCAGACGATGACGCCGGAAAACGTGACCCGTCAGCGTGACCTTGCCGAAAACTGCACCGGGCCGGTTCTGGCCTATTGCGCCTCTGGCACGCGATGCTCGGTTGTCTGGGCCTTGGGACAATGTGACCGGATGAGCACCGATGACATTCTAGAGGCCACAACCAAGGCGGGTTACGCACTGGAGAACCTGCGCCCGACGCTGGACCAAATTCGCGGCTCGACAGACTGATCTACCGCTTTACCCAAATGCATCCGGGTTGTTTTCCAAACCAGCGAGTTTGGAAATTTCGGCGGCGATCTGATCAGAGTCGTTGAATTCCAGTGTCTCTGCTGTCAGATCGGGCTCCTTTATCGAGGGCTGACTTTCTTGCCTCGCTGTTTCTGCGTGGTGAGGTTGCTCGGTGGCCAACCGGGCTTCCAGAAACTCTTCGGTATTGGCCAGTGCTGGCAGTGGTGCATATTCATTTAACCGCACTGCTCGCATCCCGCCACATTGGCCCAATCGTCCGACCGCGGCACGGGTGCGATCTATGGTCAGAACCTCGGCCCGATCCAACCGGGAGCCGGTAAGCGGCAATACATCGCCCGCCGAGAGCCCCGACAATGCAGCCAGCGGCAGGGTCATTCGGCAAATCACCGTGTTCAATTCGGCCCGCACAACCCCGGTTGCCTGCTCCAGGCTCGGCCCCGAGGGGTCTTCTGGCACAATTTCAGCATCCGTGCCCGCCCGCTCGGGCAAAAGCAGTGCAATATGGCCCTGACGCAACCCGCCACTCAATTCGACCGTCAGATCAAAGGTCAAATATGCGTCCTCAACCATGGCCAGGGACAACGATCGCATATCAGCAAGACGGGCTTTGAATTCATAACCGGTTAGGCCAGGCTGGCCGCCAGTGGGATCGGCTAAAGCATCGGCGCGACGCAGTGCCTCTTCGACCATTGGCGCGACCATGGCGGCATCCGTGTCTGTGAACGAGCGACCGGAAGGAGGGTCAGGCATGACCTCTCCGATCGTTTGCACTTGAAGGATGGCCGATACCACCCCGATATCCATACATACCGCTGCCGCGACCCCATCGGGATCTGAGAAGCGCAACAACAACCAATCGTCGCCTGCAAAATCGCCCAGTACATCCGGAGATCTTGCTGACTGCTTCGCCCCGATGACTGAAAGAGGTAAGTTCAACCGATCCCCCGCGGCGCGGGCAAACCCCAGCCGAAAAGCGCGCAGGGCAGAACGAGGGCCATCCCCCTGCCCTTCTTGCCCGACCGAGAGTTTGCGCGCCAACACCGCGTTGACCGGTTGTGCCATAGCCTAAACCGCCAATTTACTTCATCTTCTCTGGTCTAACCCAGCGGCAGTTACCAATGTCTTTACAAAAAAGCTATTGCGCGGCCTGCCGATAGGCCAACGGCACGCGAACGCGGAACGCTGCGCCGCCTTGACCGGGCAAGTAGGTGATCTCTCCGCCAAGGCGCTGCATGATTTCCCGGCAGATCGCCAGACCCAATCCCGCCCCGCCGGCTTTGTCACCGCCGATCCGAGCGAATTTCTCGAACACCATCGACTGCGCCTCGGGAGGAATGCCGCTGCCGTTATCGGTGAAATCGACCACGACTTGTCCCCCTACATCATGGGCGGAAATCGTCAGAACCGGCTCATCCGCGTCGCAATACTTCTGGGCGTTCGTGATCAGATTGATGAAGACCTGCCCCAGACGATCAAGATCGGTATGGAGCGGCAGGCGTTCAGACGTGATGGAACGCCGAACGGTCAAAGTATGGCTTCCTCCGGCCAAAGCGCTGGAAACAGCCCGATCCAGCACGGACCGCAGCGTATCGCCACCCATGTTCAAACTGACCCGACCGCTTTCCAGAACGCTGAGGTCCAACAAATCGTCCAGCAGCCGCGTCAGGCGCAGCGCCTCGTCATGGATGATGGCGGCATAGCGCGTCTGTTCCTGGACGCTCAGCCCGTCCGTGTCGCGCATGATCTCGGAAAACGCCCGGATCGAGGTCATGGGGGTGCGCAATTCATGGCTGACCTGGCTGAGGAAACTGTCTTTCTGCTCTGAGATTTGGGTCAGCTTGGTATTGGCCTCGCGCAGTTGCCGTGCAGTGCGGCTGAGTTCGGCTGACTTCACCTCAAGCTGGCTGGAATATTCCAACAATTGCGCCGATTCGTCGGCCACCGCCAGCAGGTCTTCGACCGAAACCGACGAGCCTCCCACGATCTGACCGATCATCGCGTGGGCCGTCGCCGCCCCGACCGAACCGCTAAGTTCCCGTTCCAGCCGCTCCAGAAAGGCAGGTGTCGGCTCGGGTAGGCGCGTGCGGCCACCCTGTTGTTGGGCTTCGGCCTGAAAGAATTCCTGCGCAGGACCGGCCCCAAGAATCCGCTGGGTCATGATCATCAGGTCTTCGCTTTGTGCGACCGATCCACTCCAGCCACGTGGGGCAACGGAATGGTCAAATACATTGACGAATTGCGCGCCCTGCAACCGTTCCAGCGGGCTGGGAAAGCTCAGCAGCGAAGCCACGCAGAACGCCACCGTGTTCAACGACAGCGACCACATCACCGCGTGGACCATTGGATCCATGCCCTCGATCCCGAACAGCGCCTGCGGGCGTAACCAGCCCAGCCCGAAAGGTCCGTGCTGCAAGACGCTGTCGGTCATCAGGACACCGCCCATTCCGGGCAGCAACAACGTATATATCCAAAGCAGAAACCCGGTCGTCAGCCCCACAAGCGCGCCCGTCCGCGTGGCCCCTCTCCAGAACAACCCGCCGACCAAAGCGGGTAAAATTTGCGAAATTCCGGCAAAAGCCACCAACCCGATTGACGCAAGCGCCGCTCCTCCTCCTGACAATCGGTAATAATAGTACCCAAACGCCATGATCACCGCGATAGACACGCGTCGCGCCATCAAAACAACGTTGCGCACATCGCCCGAGACAGGTCCGCCCCCTTCCTGCGTGCTCAGCCAAATGGGCATAACCACATGGTTCGACACCATAGTCGACAGCGCCATGGCGGTGACGATCACCATGGATGTGGCCGACGAAAATCCTCCGATAAATGACAGCATGGCCAGCCATTCATTGCCCTGCGACAGCGGTACCGTCAGCACAAACAGATCGGGGTTCGAGCCGTCGGGCAACAGGTCAAGCCCGACCACGGCGATCGGCACCACGAACAGGCTCATCAACAGAAGATATAGCGGAAAGGCCCAGGCGGCAGTCCTCAGATGCGCTTCATCTGCGTTCTCGACGACCATGACCTGAAACATGCGGGGCAGACAGACAAAGGCCGCAGCGGACAGAAAGACAAAGGTTGTCCAGCGACCGGCATCGACGTTCCACTGACCTATCTCCGAGGCGTCAATACGGTCCATCATTGGCGCGACACCGCCGGCAATGCCCCAGACAACAAAGATGCCCACCGCCAGAAGCGCAAAAAGTTTGACGACGGATTCAACCGCAATTGCAGTGACCACGCCGTGGTGGCGCTCGTTGGCGTCCAGATTTCGCGTTCCAAACAAAATGGCAAAAACAGCCAGCCCTGCCGCAACCCAAAACACGCTTGATCCTTCGCGGTAAAGCCCTGTGGGGTCGGCCTCGGCAAAGATCGAAAAGGACAGAGTGATGGATTGCAGTTGCAGCGCGATATAAGGCGTGCCGCCTAGCACAGCCAGTATGGTCACGCCGATTGCCAGCGTGTTCGACTTGCCATACCGGGACGAGATCAGGTCGGCGATTGACGTCACCCGCTGACTGCGCCCCACCCGCACCAGTTTGCGTAAACCCCACCACCAGCTGATCATCACCAGCGTGGGGCCAAGATAGATCGTAACGAATTCCAGCCCCGAGCGGGCAGCATTGCCTACAGCGCCGTAAAAAGTCCAGGCAGTACAATAGATTGACAGAGACAGCGTATAGATCAGAGGTGAGCGCAACCACGCACCCTTGCCTGCCGCCGCCAACCGGTCCGCCGCAAAAGCGACGCCAAACAACAGCACGACATAGCCCAGACATACAAGGATTAGAACGTTCAGCGTTGCCATTTGTCCGCATCCGATTCGGCGTCATCTCGGCTAGCGCTGCGCCTAGCTGCGAAGCCAAAGATCAAGCTGACCCCGATCAGCAGGCCCCAGCAAAAGAAAATGTAGAACATGGCCGAGGACAGGGGCACACCGTTGTCGCCTTCGGATTCCGGCCAAAGCAACGGAATGGCGATCAGCGCGGCCCCCAGAATCGGAAGCAGTCGCGCGGCGTCCATCAGCCGGCGGCGGCGGTAACTCTGGCGTTCCAGAAACAGCGAAGGCCGAACGCCCGGAGGCTGTCGATCCCCGCCGTTGCTCATGATTGCGTGGCCTGAGCGTGCAAGTCGCGTACGGCTGTCAGCACCTCGGCATTGGAAAACGGCTTAGTCATAAAGCGGCTGACCCCAGCATTTTCAGCCATCTCGCGGTCGCGCGATTGCCCGCGTGCGGTCAGCATCAAAACCGGCAAGCTGCGCATATCGTCCAGTTCGCGCAGGTCACGCAGAATGTCCATGCCACTTTTGCCCGGCAACATGACATCAAGAATCACCAGATCAGGCTGTGCGCCCTGGATCACCTCGATCGCGTCCGTCCCTTCCGAGTGCGTTTCGACCTGCCAACCCTCACGCGTCAACAGGAACCGAATGGCCTCGGCAATGTTGGGCTCATCCTCAATCAACAGAACCTTGCGGCTCATTTGTCGTATTCCTCCCCGAGACGGATCATCCATCCACAAACCGTCAGCGCCAGCTTACGCCGTCTGTCGGGAAACTGTCAAAAACCTTCGCTCAGAATCGATGGTTCGCGGCGCGACGCGCAATCATCGTTGGGGCACACCCGGCAACTGGGACCTACACGTGCGACGGCCTGATCACTGGGCTGACCCTCTTCAACCGACCGGACCAACATGACCGAATGGTAAACAGGCGCATCATCGTAGCCTGCGACCCCTTGCGGCCACGCGTAGGCAAAGCAATCGAACTCGGCAGCCGAGCGACCAAGCTGCACGATCCGGCGACGGATCGGAACCAGAGGGCGATTCAGCGCCTGAAACAGGGGCCAAAGGGGGCAGGCCTCGCCAAATCGGGGCATTGCAAAGCCCGGAACGGATTTGGTGAACAGGATGCTGCCGGATGCATCGCAAATAACCAGCCCTGTCGGTCGCCGCAGCACGCCTTCGGGCAAAGCCGCAAGTCGCCGCAGGACGGTCGCGATATCCACGTTGAATTGAGCAGCCAGTTTCAGCGGGTCTGGCTCTGCACCGTCCAGCACCGCTTTCACCGCGTCCAAAGGCATAGCACGTGCATCGGTTGCATAGACGTCCAGAAACCCGCGGGTCACAGTCCGGGCCGCCGTCGAATCAAAACCGCTCAGGTCCAAGTCTGCAGGGTCCGCACCAGCCTCGATCTCGGGGAAATGATGGTCGTGACGTTCAAAGAACGCCTCAACATCTTCCAGCGGCACCCCGCGCCGATCATCGGCGGTTTCGGTGTCGTCCAGGTAAGCCACCAGCGATTTGGAGCTATCTGCCAACCTCTCCGCATCCTGGTGAAGGTTGCGGTGGAATCGATCCTGCCATTCAGGCTCAATCTCATGCGTTTCAGCCAGAATGGCAGCTGTGGACCGAATCGCGGCGGCGGTCGACAGCACCTCGTGCATCGAGGCCGCCAAATGCGGGTCATGGGTCAGACGGTCGGACAGGGTTTCAACGGTGCGTTCCAGCGAAACTACCCGGCGGTGCATCTGCGCCAGAACCCCCGCCCAACCGGGAAACCGCCCAGCAAATTCCTCAAGCGCATCAACCTCAGCCTGCTGACCAACTGCGTCTACCGCTGCCTCACGCAGGGCCGAGATTAGGGTGGCTTCGATCCCCTGCGTCAAGACCGAAGGCTCAACCGACAGAGCCGCCGCAATATCGACCAGCAATTTCCCCCCGATCCGGCGGCGATTATGTTCGATCAGGTTCAGGTAAGAAGCCGAAATACCCACACGGCGCGCCAGTTCGGCCTGACGCAGACCAGCGATCTGACGCCTTTCGCGGATTCGACTTCCTGTCAGCGCGTCCCTCATAGCTGCACTTTCCCTGTCATTGTCCGTGGAATTTTCGGAACTCTTGATATATTTCTATTACTTATAGTCAAATTTTCCCACCATATTTACAACCTTAACAAAATCACAGATCAAGCCAGGAACATATTCCCGGCCTTCCCCCTTCTCATCCCACTAAAATCCCGGCACCATAGCGGGATGAGCGACCCCGCCTTCGAATATGCCCCAATCGGCCTTGTCGAGCTGGAGAACCGGATCATCCGACGGTGCAACTTGCAATTCGCCCGCACCTTTGGCGGGGAAGAATTCGAGTACCGCAACATGCCTCTGCTGCACCTTTACCCCTCGGTCGCGGATTGGGAACGGATTGGCGCGCGCAGCCTTCAAGTGATGCGTGACACAGGATATTACACGGACGAACGGGTCATGCGGCGGCGCAATGGCGACCTGTTCTGGTGCCGTGCACGCGGTCGGTCCCTAACGCCGGACGACCCATTCCGGCATGGAATCTGGAGTTTTTCCGACATCTCGGAAGAACGCCCCTTGGTCGAGTTGACCACGCGCGAGCGCGAGGTCGCGATCCTGTCCTGCCGTGGCCTGTCGGCCAAGGAAATCGGCGTGGAACTGGGCCTGAGTTACCGCACCATCGAGGCCTACCGTGCCCGGCTGCTGGAGAAATTCGGAGCGCGAAAACTACCGGAATTGGTAGCGAAACTTTCTGGAATGCCGCTCTAGGTTTATTTCCCTACCGAAAACTTAACCAAACCCGGTTCAGACAGGCCGAGACGCGCTTTTCATGGCTGGACGCATAGATTATAACGCTGCGTAATCAGATCAAAGCCCGCAACTCACAGACGGGCCAAGGGGAACCGTCGAGGACACTCATGACAGACACTAAACACGAAGCGGATGTGGCATTCATCAAGGCTCTTGCCGAATTGCTACGCGAAAACGACCTGACCGAGTTGCAGGTCAAACGCGAATATGGCGAAGAAGACAGCCTGAACGTGCGCGTCAGCCGCATGAACCAAGCCGCAGCCGCTCCTGTTCAGGTTGCCGTCCCGGCAGCAGCCCCCGCTGCTGCCCCAGCAGCCGCACCTGCTGCTGCTCCGGCCGAAGCCCCTGCGGCAGCCGAAGACCCCGCTAGCCACCCCGGTGCCGTAACCTCGCCTATGGTGGGCACCGTTTACATGCAGCCCGAACCGGGCGCGCCTGCCTTTATCTCGGTCGGTGCGTCGGTGTCCGAGGGCGACACGCTGCTGATCGTGGAAGCGATGAAAACCATGAACCACATCCATGCGCCGAAATCCGGCACCATCAAGCGTATTTTGGTGGGCGACGGCGACGCTGTGGAATTCGGCACGCCTCTGGTCATCGTTGAGTAAGGCGGGCCCATGTTCGACAAAATCCTGATTGCCAATCGAGGCGAGATCGCCCTGCGCGTCATCCGCGCCGCGCGCGAGATGGGGATTAAGACGGTCGCCGTGCATTCGACAGCCGACAGCGACGCGATGCATGTGCGCATGGCAGACGAGTCGGTTTGCATCGGCCCTCCGCCCAGCCCGCAAAGCTATCTGTCCGTGCCCGCTATCATCTCAGCCTGCGAGATCACCGGCGCGCAGGCGATCCATCCCGGCTATGGCTTCCTTTCCGAGAATGCCGAGTTCGTGCAGATCGTAGAAGATCATGGCATAACTTTCATCGGCCCGACCGCCGAACATATCCGCGTCATGGGTGACAAGATCACCGCCAAGGACACGATGAAAGAACTGGGCGTGCCTTGCGTTCCGGGTTCCGACGGCGGCGTCCCCACGCTGGAAGACGCCAAACGTATCGGCGAGGAATTTGGCTATCCCGTCATCATCAAAGCCACCGCCGGTGGCGGCGGACGCGGCATGAAAGTCGCGATGAACGCGGATGAGATGGAAAGCGCCTTCATGACCGCGCGTGCCGAAGGCAAGGCTGCCTTTGGCAATGACGAGGTCTATATCGAGAAATACCTTACCACGCCCCGCCATATCGAGATTCAGGTCTTTGGTGATGGCAAGGGCAATGCCGTCCATCTGGGCGAACGCGATTGTTCCTTGCAGCGCCGCCACCAGAAAGTGTTTGAAGAGGCCCCCGGGCCATGCATCACCCCCGAGGAACGCGCCAAGATCGGCAAAGTCTGCGCGGACGCGGTGGCCAAGATTAACTATATCGGCGCGGGTACAATCGAGTTCCTGTACGAAAACGGCGAGTTCTATTTCATCGAAATGAACACCCGCCTGCAGGTGGAACACCCGGTGACCGAGGGCATTTTCGGCGTCGATCTGGTGCGCGAGCAAATCCGCGTGGCGGCCGGCGAAGACATGTCGTTTGGTCAAGACGATCTGGAGATCAATGGCCACGCCATCGAAGTTCGGATCAACGCGGAAAAGCTGCCCAACTTCTCGCCCTGCCCCGGCAAGATCACAGCGTATCACGCGCCGGGTGGTCTGGGCGTACGGATGGATTCGGCGCTCTATGACGGCTATTCGATCCCGCCCTACTACGACTCGTTGATTGCCAAGCTGATCGTACAGGGCCGCGACCGGGCCGAGGCGCTAGCGCGTCTGGAACGTGCCTTGGGCGAGCTGATCGTGGACGGTATCGACACCACCGTGCCTCTGTTCCACGCCTTGCTGCAAGAGCCTGATCTTCACAGCGGTGACTACAACATCCACTGGCTGGAGCACTGGCTTGCGGAGAACATGGCCGATTAACACAACCCGGTCGAAGGGCCTTGGCCTTTCGACCGCGGGATGTCCTGCATGAGCCTCTCGCCGGAACTTTTGCTACATGGCTATTCCGTCGGCATTTTTCCGATGGCCGAGCACCGCGACGACCCGGAGTTGTTCTGGGTCGATCCCAAGTTTCGCGGCGTGTTTCCGCTGGACGGGTTTCACATTTCTCGCAGTCTGGCGCGGCGGATGCGCAAATGCGGATATTCGATCAGCATCAATCAAGACTTCGCTTCGGTGGTCGATGGCTGTGCCGACCGCGCAGATACGTGGATCAATAGCGAATTGCACCGGCTCTACCAACAGCTTCACCGCTCGGGCCATGCGCATTCGCTGGAGGTGTGGGACGAATCCGCGTTGGTTGGCGGCGTCTATGGCGTGACCCTTGGCGCAGCTTTCTTTGGTGAGAGCATGTTTTCCCGCCGTACGGATGCGTCGAAAATCGCGTTGGCCTATCTGATTGACCGGCTGCGAAGAACCGGATTCCAGCTATTCGACACGCAGTTTTTGACAGCGCACTTGGCCTCTCTGGGCGCGATTGAGATACCGCGCGTGCAATACCGGCAGGAACTGGAAGAGGCAATCAAACTTGAGGCTGACTTTGTCGCGGCTTTGGATCAATCCGCCGAAGGCGTGATACAACGGATGACCCAGACGTCATAGCGCGCGTGATCCAGGGCGTTCAACGCCGGAGCTGTTGCAATCATCCAACCGTCAAACAGTTGATCTGTCTTACCATTTTCCCAAATCGTCAGATAGGCAAAAGCGTCACCGGTCGGGTTCTCGGCCGGATATCGGCAGTCGCCCAAGGCAACATCCAAACCAAAGATTGCCTCGGTCTGACCATTTTGCATCTGGATATCCACGGTCTGGCCGCTGACTTTGTCCAACCCGCGCAACATCGCGCCCGGCCCGGATTGGACCTTTTGCTGGGCCGAAACGCCCGTTGCGGTCAACAATGCCGCGACAAGGGCTGCGCGTCGCATCAGCTGCCGTCCCCGGCAACGAATTTAACCAGCAAAGAGATCAGGCTGACCGCGCCCTGCGTGTCGGTAACTTCGTCACCCGGCTCAAAATAAAAGGGCGAACCACCAGGCATTACCTCAACGAAGTTGCCGCCCAGCAGCCCTTCGGAGGAAATCACGATCGCGCTGTCATCAGGCACCAGAATGCCGTCCGATATCGAAAAGGTTGTATCTGCGCGGTAGGTATCGGAATTCAGGGTTACCCCCGTCACAGTTCCGATTTTAACCCCGGCAAGGCGCACATCTGTCCCTACGCCCACGCCCTCCAGCGACCGGAACGAGGCCCCCAGTTCGTACCCTGTACCGCCCTGCGACAGGCCGGTGGATTGACTGGCATAGATGCCAAACGCAACGGCACAGGCTAAAACAGCGCCGCCAACTAGGACTTCGGTTACGTTGTAGCTCGACATAAATTGCCTCGTTTATTCGGGGCTCCAGGCCTCGTAATCGGAACGTTCAATCGGGTCCGGGCGGCGCAGCGACCCAGCCGGTGCATATGCCAGCGCTGAGCCCGTCAGGTTTTCCTGATGCGGTTTTTCCCATGATTTATGCGCCAGCGGCTTGTCCGTCGGTGGTTCATCCCACGTGCGGTGCAGCCAACCGTGCCAGTCAGGATCAATGCGGCTGGCTTCGGCCTCACCATTGAAGATCACCCAGCGCTTGCTGTCATCGGCGTTGCGATAAAAGACGTTACCCTGGTCATCTTCGCCAACCTTCTCACCCTTGCGTGCAGTATAGATCTGCGTGTTCAAGGTCGCCCCGTTCCACCAAGTCACGGCTCGCAAGAGATTGTTCAGGATACCCATGGGCTGCCTCCGGCAATTCTGTTTCCGCAGATATGGACCAAAGGCGCGCCAAGGTCCAGTCTCACAAGGATCACACCTGTCATTCCGGCAGATATGCGGTCACTTCGATTTCAATCCGGTATTTCGGGTCAATCAACCCACATTCGATCATCGTTGCCGCCGGTGGGTTCGCGCCGAATGTCTCGCTCAGGATTGGCCAGCAGGGTTCGAACTCGACCTTGTCAGGCAACATGTACGTCACGCGGACCACGTCAGCAAACCCAGCTCCAGCCTCGGCCAGCGCCTTTTCAATGATCGTCAACGCCGAACGGCACTGCTCGACCACGTCATTGCCTTGCCCGACTGTGCCCGCAACATGGACCCAGCCACCTGCAACTACAGCCCGGCAATATCCGAGTTTGGCTTCAAACTCACCACCGGACGAAATACGTTTGATCATTCCTGCGCCTCACAAGAAAAAGGCGCGGAAAACCGCGCCGTATGTGTTTGAAATTAAGCGGGTTACCCGGCTGACGCAGATTCCGCTGCATCCGCATAGATGATGAGCGGTTGCGACTCTGAGGTCACGGCCTCTTCGTTGACCACAACTTCGGTCACGTTTTTAAGACCTGGAAGTTCGAACATCGTATCCAGCAGGATATCTTCCAGGATCGAGCGCAGACCACGTGCCCCGGTTTTCCGTTCGATCGCCTTCTTGGCAATCGCCTTAAGTGCGTCATCGGTAAAGGCCAGCTCGGCATCTTCCAGCTCGAACAGACGCTGGTATTGCTTGACCAGCGCGTTCTTGGGCTTGGTCAGGATCGTAACCAGAGCATCCTCGTCCAGATCCTCAAGCGTTGCCAGAACCGGCAGACGCCCAACGAATTCCGGGATCAAGCCGAATTTCAACAGATCTTCGGGCTCAAGATCTTTGAAAATCTCGCCCACGCCCCGGTCATCATTGTCACGCACATCAGCACCAAAGCCCATGGCCGAACCTTTGCCGCGCTGCGCGATGATCTTGTCCAGACCCGCAAATGCGCCACCGCAGATGAACAGGATATTCGTGGTGTCCACCTGCAGGAATTCCTGCTGCGGATGCTTGCGTCCGCCCTGCGGCGGAACGCTGGCCACTGTGCCTTCCATCAGTTTCAGCAGCGCTTGCTGCACGCCCTCACCCGAAACGTCGCGGGTGATCGAGGGGTTTTCGGACTTGCGCGTGATCTTGTCGACTTCGTCAATATAGACGATGCCGCGTTGCGCACGCTCGACATTGTATTCCGACGCTTGCAGCAGTTTCAGAATGATGTTCTCGACATCCTCGCCCACATACCCGGCTTCGGTCAGGGTCGTTGCATCCGCCATGGTGAAGGGCACATCCAGAATACGCGCCAGCGTCTGGGCCAGCAGCGTCTTGCCGCAGCCGGTCGGGCCGATCAGCAGAATGTTGGACTTCGCCAGCTCAATATCGCTGCCCGCTTTCTGGGCATGGTTCAGACGTTTGTAGTGATTGTGAACCGCAACCGACAGAACCCGCTTGGCGGTGGCCTGACCGATCACGTAATCGTCCAGAACCTCGCAGATGTCCTTGGGCGTCGGCACCCCGTCGCTGGACTTCAGGCCGCTGGCCTTGGTCTCTTCGCGGATGATGTCCATGCACAGTTCGACGCATTCGTCACAGATGAATACTGTGGGTCCGGCAATCAGCTTGCGCACCTCATGCTGGCTCTTGCCGCAAAAGCTGCAATAGAGCGTATTTTTGCCGTCGCCGCCTGAATTCGTCGCCATGTTATACCTTTCGGGCTTCGTCTCTGCGGCCCCGCCCGGGGCCGCGTTTGCCGCTTGTTGGTGCAGCTTAGGCCACCACCGGGGCGGCTACAATCTCAAAAATGTACCCAACGTGGTCAACACGGGCACAGATTCCTACGCGTCGTCCCCGTCCATTTTTGCACGATTTTCGACGATTTCGTCGATATGGCCCCATTCTTTTGCTTCTTCCGGGCTCATGAAATTGTCACGGTCCAGCGCCTTTTCAACCGCCTTTTTTGTCTGACCTGTATGGCGCACGTAAATGTCATACAGACGATCCTTCAGCTTTTGCGTCTCGGCCGCGTGGATCATGATATCGCTAGCCTGACCCTGATAACCACCGCTGGGCTGGTGCACCATGATCCGGCTGTTGGGCAGCGAAAAGCGCATCCCCTTCTCGCCCCCGGCCAGCAGTACCGACCCCATCGAGGCCGCCTGACCGATCACCAATGTCGAACATTTCGGCTTGATATACTGCATTGTGTCGTAGATCGACAAACCGCTGGTCACAACGCCGCCGGGCGAATTAATGTAGATCGAGATTTCCTTGTTCGGGTTCTCGGCCTCAAGATGCAGCAACTGGGCCACGATCAAATGGCTCATCCCGTCATGGATCGGGCCGTTGATGAAAATGATCCGCTCTTTCAGAAGGCGCGAGAAAATATCATAGGCGCGTTCGCCACGGCTTGTCTGTTCGACCACCATGGGGACGAGCGTATTCATATAGGTATCAACGGGATCGAACATACGGAACCTGCCTGCTTTGCTATGGATCGGGACAATACCCGAAGAAACGTTACCCGAGTCTTAGTGCTGCCACTGAGGGGCTGCAAGGGGGGCCAAAGACTTCTGTATCTTCTTGTGCAAATGAGACCGTTCGGACTCGAAAAACACGCATCTTACACACAGAGCCTCACAATCATGTGCAAGCATCATCCCATCACGTCATTTTGATTCATGCATATGGGGGCAATTGGTCAAAATACAGGCAGACGGCCTCCGCACAGCGGAGATCATTGAAAATCGAAAACACTCGCCCGTCGACCGGGCCCACAAGGAAAATATAAATGGCACTGCTCCAGATTTCACAGGATATGTCACCTCAGAACCTCGAACAGATCGCGGGGAACGCAACGGACGCGTCGAACTTCCTGAAAGCCATTAGCCACGAAGGGCGGCTGATGATCTTGTGCCATTTGGTCTCTGGCGAAAAATCGGTCACCGAACTGGAAGAACTTTTGTCGGCGCGACAAGCCGCAGTGTCCCAACAACTGTCTCGCCTGCGTCTTGAGGGGCTGGTCGCGCCCCGACGCGAGGGCAAGGCGATCTTCTACCGTTTGGCAGATGATCGCCCCCGCCGGATGCTGGAACTTGTTTACGAGCTGTTTTGCACCGAAGAAGCAGCCTGAGCGCGGCTCAGGACCCGCTGGCACAATTCACGTAACCCTGCGCCATCCCCAATAGCATCGCCGAGTAATGATCGGTTCCGGGGGTGACGTCGACGCCAAGCGGGTCCAATTCATAAACTCCGGCCCCAGAACCTTCGATCGCTGTCTCGACAAGGCGCGTGTCGTATTGAGGTTCGGCGAAGGCACATTGGATTGAATCCTCTGCTACCTTCTCTTGCAGCGCGGCCAGTCGCGCAGGCCCAGGGTTGGACGCATCGCCGAGACTTACGGAGCCGGATGTTTGCAGCCCAAAACGGTTTTCGAAATACTGATAGGCGTCGTGGAACGTAATAAACCGGTGATCCTGCATCCCAGCGATTTTTGTGGCAATCTGGGCTTCCAACTCAAGCAGCTCCGCATTGGCGCGCTCTGCATTTTCCCTGTAAATGGCGGCGTTCTCCGGGTCTGACGCGGCCAGCGTCTCAGCAATGACATGGACCCAAACACGCCCGTTTGCAGGGTCGAGCCAGGCATGCGGGTCGACGCCGTCATGATCATGACCATGGTCATCGTGGTCTGCGTGGTCGTCATGATCATCGTCGTGGCTGGCGTGATCATCATGATCCTCGTGCGCCGCGTGCTCATCATCTTTGTCATGACCGTCATGATCGTCATGTCCCGCATGTTCTTCATGATCTTTGTGATCGTCATGCCCGGCGTGATCGTCATGTTCTTCGCGTTCATCATGCGAATCGTGACCATCGTGGTCTTCATGTTCGTCATGATCGTGATGGTCATCTGCAACCACGTCGCGGAATTCATACAGCACCGTACCTTCCGCATCCAACAAAGTGACGAGGCGCGCATCGCCAGACAGTGCATCCAGCGGCTTCTCCATCCATGGCGTTAGCTCTTCGCCGACCCAGAACACGACATCGGCCGATTGCAGCGCCCGCGCTTCGGATGGGCGCATGGCGTGGTCATGCGGCGAAGATCCGGCCGGGATGATCAACGCGGGCTCTCCAACACCGGTCATGACCTGCGCGACCAACGAATGAACAGGCGCAATATCCGCCGCCACTTTGGGCGGTTCGGCGACCGCCTGACTTGCCAACACAGAGCCCACAGCACAAAGAACTGACCGTCGCATAATTACCCTCGAATGATATGTTATTACATTTCTAGGTCGCTTGATATGCCCGACGTTATAACATATCAAGCCAAAAATAATTCGGAGCACCGGATGAGCACCGTCGGTTTCAGACAGCACGATCACGCCCATTGCGTACATACCGCCCTCGCCCAAGCCGAGGCGAAATGCAAAGCAAAACGTTTGCAATTTACGCCAGTTCGACGGCGTGTTCTTGAGATTTTGCTGGAAAAACACAAGGCTATGGGTGCTTATGACATCCTGGCCGTGCTGGCTGCGGAAGGCATGGGGTCACAACCCCCCGTGGCCTATCGGGCACTGGATTTTCTGGTGCAACACGGCTTTGTCCACCGCATTGAGCAGCTCAATGCCTATGCAGCATGCGCGCACCCCACCCATGATCACGTACCAGCCTTTCTGATTTGCCGATCTTGCAAAGCGGTCGCCGAAACCGAAACCGAACTGACGCAGGGCCGTCTGGGCGTTGCCGCAAACACATCCGGCTTTCAAATCGAACGTGTCGTGGTCGAGGCTGAGGGCCTGTGCCCGGAATGTATTGGAACACAGGCGTGACGACCCCACTGATCACTCTCAAGGACCTGACGATCCGGGTGGATGGGCGCACAATTCTGGAAAACGTCAACGCATCGGTGTCCGAGGCTGAGATCGTGACGATTGTCGGTCCTAACGGATCGGGCAAGTCAACATTGTTGCGCGCCATGATCGGTGCGATCCCGCCAGCAGAAGGAACAGTCCACCGTGCGCCAAACCTGAGCATTGGATATGTCCCTCAGAAATTGGCGTTGGATGCGGCCCTGCCGATGACCGTTCAGCGTTTCCTCGGCCTACCCCGACGGGTCCCGGCACAAGAGGCTGTTCAGGCCCTTGAATTGGCAGGTGTACCGGATCTCAGAAACCGGCAAATGACCAAACTGTCCGGCGGGCAGTTCCAGCGTGTCCTTCTGGCCCGCGCCCTATTGGAGAAACCCCAAGTGCTTCTGCTGGATGAGGCCACGCAAGGGTTGGATCAACCGGGCGCCGCGGCCTTTTACCAAAGGATCGAGCAGGTGCGCCGCGATATCGGCTGCGCAGTCGTCATGGTCAGTCACGATCTGCACGTGGTCATGGCGGCCTCGGACCGGGTTCTGTGCCTGAACGGACATATCTGCTGTGAAGGGTCGCCGCGAACGGTTGCTGATGCGCCTGAATACCGTGCGCTGTTCGGCAGTGGCACTAAGGGGACCATGGCGCTCTACCAGCATCAGCACAGTCATTCGCATGACCATGATCACTCGCATGATGAGGCACATTGATGCTGGATGACTTCATGGTGCGCGCAGCGCTGGCTGGTGTTGGCGTGGCGATTGCCGCGGCCCCTTTGGGTTGTTTCGTCGTTTGGCGCCGAATGGCTTATATGGGAGAAGCCACGGCCCATGCCTCGGTCCTTGGGGTCGCGCTGTCGCTTGCTTTCTCGCTTCCGCTTCTGCCCGCGATCCTGGCCTCGGCCCTTACCATGGGTTTGGCCGTAACGTTGTTGCGCGGCAAAGGTTTTGCCATGGACACTTTGCTGGGCGTCATCGCACATACCGCGCTGGCGGCAGGTCTGGTGACGGTGGCGCTGTTGTCAGATGTACGTCTTGACCTGAACGCTTTTCTGTTTGGCGACATTCTGGCCGTGACCAAAGGGGACCTTGCCACCATCTGGATCGGAGGAGCGCTGATCCTGACAGTGATGACACTCAGGTGGTCTGCTTTGCTGGTCGCCACGCTGAACCCCGATCTGGCCTATGCATCAGGCATCGACCCCAAACGCGAGGAGCTTTGGCTGACCCTCGCCATGGCGCTGGCCGTTGCAGTCGCAATCAAAGTGGTTGGCATCCTGCTGATCGCCGCACTGTTGGTCATTCCGGCAGCCGGGGCGCGGTCGCTGGTCAAAACCCCGGAAAGCATGGCTGTTTTCGCCGCCGTGATCGGGTCCCTCGCCGCTTTGGGTGGGCTCGGCGGTGCCTATCTGGCCGACACACCGGCGGGTCCCAGCATCGTCTGTGCCGCCGCTATAATCTTCCTGCTGACCGCGCTTTTTGGCCCTTTCATCCGCAAGGACTGATTCCGCTGCAAAACGCTGGTTTCGCTTTTGAAAAACTGCTAGGCACGGCATAGCAAACACCTATGGAGACACAGATGATCCGCACCGCTCTGATTGGACTGACCCTGCTGGCCCTGACCGCCTGCGAAACTGCAAAAGGCGTTGGTCGGGATATCGAGAAAGCCGGGGACGCAATTACCAACACGGCAAGCGACGTTCAGGAAAACATCTGATCCCCTCCATTTTGGGGCAAGAACTTTGCCGCCCTCAATATATTGTTGAATGATCCAGCATATCGTGGCTATAATAGAGCCACAGGTGCATAGACGCGGCATTGCATATCTGACACGACGTTGGGGTTCTTGTGGTCACACAAGAACCCCTTCTCGCATTTGGCGAAAGGTAAGTGGCAGTCAGATTGCCCAATAGCCTGGGAAAAGGAAAAGGCGTCAGGTGCGCAGACGCGGTCTTTGCATGTGCCCTTGCGGAACACTCCTGACGCCTTGCCGGTTCGGCACACCCGAGGGACGCACCATTCCAGTTGTCTCGGCCCCCGCAGGAACCGCGACCACCGTGCCACGCTAGTGAAAGCGCATCACAGCCCGCATTGACCATCTGAGAAGGTTTCGAAACGGTCCGACCATGATGCCCGGACCACCTTGAAACCAGCCGGTAACCCGCTGCGATCACAGAAAAACCCGAAAGTTCCCCATCATCCGCGTAGCCCCTTTGGCCTTTGCGTCCCGCCGTGACCCCTAAAGGCCTTGGCGATAACGAAACTGTTACATCCGATCCGCAGTCCGGCAAGAAAATAGCACCGCAGCATGAAAATTAGCCGTGGATAAAGTGTTGATATCCGCAGGGATGAATTTGTGGACAAGTCTGGAAACCCAGCCGCGAGGGGCTGTTGAGTACGGAAAACTCCCGTCTGTGAAAAATGGCCTCCTTCGCACCCGTTTCTGCACCCGCAAATGGGTTTCCTGAAGGTGCAGAGGCAGAATCACGTTGCCAATCCGAATCAAACCGCGCAATTCGACCTGAAAAACCAGAGAGCTCGGGCGACAGCATCGAACCACTGCAACACCGCGCTGAAGGTCGCGGGCCCAATCCCCTGCCGCCAAGAGACGCCGCGTATCTGGCGGAAAGGACCAAAAGCCTGTTGCATGTGGGGCGCGCCGCCGCCCGAACCGCCTCCTCCCTGCGGAGACGGGTAGTCCTGAGAAGCGCCCTGACCCGGCCGGAATTACCTACTACGCCGCGGCATACCTTAGCAGCCGGTACCCCCTACAGCCCGTCCGAGTCAGGGTCGCTTCAGTTCACCTGCCGTTCCAGAACGGTGCTGTAGGTCGTTCCACGACGCAGGCTACGGAAATCCGCGTAAATTTTGCCGTCCTCATACCGGGCATCAATCAGCGCATTCACACCGATCTCGGGGTTGGCCGAGCTTTCGACGATGCTGATCCGGGTCGGGTCATCCAGACTGATGGTGCCAGTCGCGTCCATCACACGCCAGGTCTGAGCCGCATTCGGACGCCACTTACTGGGCCCCCAAAACACATTGTCCTGCTGCTTTTGGATATCCAGAACCCACTCGGCGTTGGTGAACCGAGGCGCGTCCCCGGTCGAGGTCCGGTTCGGCCCGACGGCGGTATAGCTGCCCGTCCACGTCCCGCGCAGGTCCGGCGTATCGGCTGCGGCTGCGGTGGCAAGGCTGAGGCTCGTGGCCAAAGCGGCTGCTCCGGCAGTCATAAATCTGGTCATGGTCTCTCCTCCATTTGTGTCCGGGCCGATGCTGGCCTGCTCAACAGATTGGGAGGAGGCGGACGCGTTACAACATTTGTGAAGGAAGCTTCATGAAGGGTTTAGATTGCGGTTAATCAGGCCCACGCCAAGGCGGTTCCGGCGACAACTAAGGCAATCCCGACCCCTTCCCGCATCGAGAAGTCTTCACCGAACAAGAAGAACGAGGCGATGGCGATCAGCACAACCTCGGCCCCCAGAATGCCGGTATAGATGATGCCCAACCGCTCCTCGCGCAGCGCGGCAAGCTCCAGCGTTGCGGCGGCCAGCAGGGTTGCCACGATCAACAGGCTAAGGCCGAGGCCGGGGATTTTCCACCAGAACTTCATCGAGATCATGGCAATGGAATAGAGACCTGCCGATCCGAGCGCGATGATGGGGACCATGGACATAGGGGCCTCCTGCCGAAGTTGCCGTGGGGTTAAGTGTAGCAGGAAGGCGGGGACGAGACTGTGAGTTGGGTCACAGTTGTCCGATCAAAAGAACCGAGGGCAGCGCCGGCCCGCGGGGTGGCGCAAACGCGCCGCCCGTTTTGCCGGAGGCAAACCTTCGGTTTGACGGGGGCGGGTCGGCGCGGCCCGGCGGTGCTGCCGGGCGGGTGGGTTGATTGACCCCGGAGAAATTCGTCTGAATTGCTCACTAGCCTTACAATGAGAACGGCTCGAAAACATTCAAAATCAAAGTCTCAACATGATGAGCTGTCGTGTTTTCGTTTAGTCTAAAGCTATTAGGATGTCCGCAGGCATTTCTGCGATCCAAGCACTCTTTCAACGCAGTTTTGACGTTCTTTCCAATAACTCCCAGAACTTCCGAAACATCCAAGAATTCCCCTTCTTTCATTCTCGACATATCATCAAGGTTCTTCGCTGGCCGCCATTTTGCGTTTCGTTTCAGGGCTTCGGAGTTAAATGCAGGCAATCCAGAATTCAGCACCTGAACTTTCAACGTGTGAACTGCAGCCACCCAAGACATTATTACTGCAGAACGATATAACCCGTGCTCTAATGCGGAGATTACTTCGGTCAAGAACTCCTTTGTTTCATCCTCGGATATCTGCTCCAAAAGACCTCTAAGCGACGTATTCAACTTAGCTGTCGGTGGTTTCGTTGAGACAAAACCAATCTCACTTAAGTATTCCGCGCCTCTATCAGTCAATTCCCAACCATCAGGTAGGGAAATGACCAATCCGCTTGCGCGATTGAGGACCGAAGAAATGTTCCATCTTCGCGCAGAACGAGCCCCATTCTGGACCAATGCATCCTTAATTTCGCTAGTTTTTGAGGCGACTCCTAAACAGGCAATCGCCGCCAAGGCCGCATCTTGTTGCTTCGGTCTTGATGAAAGGAAATTTCTTAGTTCAACTTCAGTTGCCAAGTTTTCCCTCTAACTCGGTGATTGCAGTTGCCGACAGCGCGAACTTATCCGCCGATTGCTCTCGCAAAAAGTCGTGTTTGAGAAGCGAGGTCATCAAGGTTCCACTGTTCTTGGTGTGGGTCGATGATTTGAAGAACGACGTTGCCTTTCTGGCTTCCTCCAGGATTTCGTCCTTAGAAAAAGTCTCACGTCCTTGTACTAAATGAAGGCTTGCCGCCGCTGCTTTGAGAAGATCAACGCCTTTAGTGCAGCCTATCTTGTTAGCAATCGCATTCATCGAAAGCCCTTTCAGACCATCGCGCGCAACCGCTTCTACGATAGGCTGTTCGACGTGATCGCTAACCGCTTCCGCACGATTTTGCTGTGCTGGAACTCTCAAGGAAACTACTTTTTCACAAAGCTCGGTAAAATTGTTTTCTAAGAAAGTAACCGGGCCCTCAAATTCAATTTCTAAAGAGCCATAGTTCACTTTCAACTTTGCAGTATCTGTCATTCTCACCTCATCAAATACGACTTGTGAGAATTGACGACTTAGTTACGGTGGTGTCAACTATCCATCTTCAACGCAGAAATAAACGCCTCCTGCGGAATATCGACCTTCCCGAATTGACGCATCTTCTTCTTACCCGCCTTCTGCTTGTCCAGCAGCTTGCGTTTCCGCGTGGCGTCGCCTCCGTAGCACTTCGCGGTCACGTCCTTGCGCAGCGCCGAGAGGGTCTCGCGGGCGATGACCTTGCCTCCGATGGCGGCTTGGATCGGGATTTTGAACATGTGGCGCGGGATCAGGTCTTTGAGCTTTTCGCACATCGCCCGGCCCCGCATCTCGGCCCGGTCGCGGTGAACCATGGTTGACAGCGCATCGACAGGCTCGTCATTCACCAGCACCGACATCTTGACCAGATTATCCTCGGTATAGCCGGTCATCTGATAGTCAAAGCTGGCGTAACCCTTTGTTACCGATTTCAGGCGATCATAGAAGTCGAACACAACTTCGTTGAGGGGAAGGTCGTACACAACCATCGCGCGTGACCCGGCATAGGTCAGGTCCAGCTGAATGCCGCGGCGGTCCTGACACAGTTTCAGCACGTCGCCCAGATATTCATCGGGCACCAGAATGGTCGCCTTGATGCGCGGTTCTTCGATATGGTCGACCTTGGAGGGATCAGGCATGTCGGCGGGGTTGTGCAGCTCGATCATCTCGCCGTCTTTCATGTAGACGTGATAGATCACCGACGGCGCGGTGGTGATGAGCTCGATATCGTATTCACGTTCGATCCGGTCGCGAATGACCTCAAGGTGCAACAGCCCAAGGAAGCCGCAGCGGAAGCCAAAACCAAGTGCCGCCGAGGTTTCCATTTCGAACGAGAACGACGCGTCGTTCAGCGCTAGCTTGTCGATCGCGTCCCGCAGGTCTTCGAATTCGGAACTGTCGACGGGAAAGAGGCCACAGAACACCACCGGCTGCGCGGGCTTGAAGCCGTCCAGCGCGTCCTCAGTCCCGTTGCGGTCATTGGTGATGGTATCCCCGACGCGGGTGTCGCGGACCTGTTTGATTGAAGCGGTCAGAAAGCCAATCTCACCGGGGCCTAGGCTGTCGACCATCTCCATCTCGGGACGGAAGACGCCGACGCGGTCGACGTGATGAAGCGTGCCGTTGGACATGAACTTGACCCGCATGCCCTTTTTCAGCGTGCCGTCCATGATGCGGACCAGAACGATGACACCCAGATAGGCGTCGTACCACGAATCCACCAACATCGCCTTGAGCGGCGCGTCGAGATTGCCCTGCGGCGCGGGCAGTTGCTGCACGATGGCCTCGAGCGTCTCGTGGATGCCCTGCCCCGTCTTAGCCGAGACCTGAATGGCGTCGGTCGCGTCGATGCCGATCACATCCTCGATCTGTTCGGCCACGCGGTCACAGTCGGACGCGGGCAGGTCGATCTTGTTCAGCACTGGCACGATCTCATGATCGGCGTCGATGGCTTGATAGACATTCGCCAGCGTCTGCGCTTCGACCCCTTGGGTCGAGTCCACAACCAGCAGAGACCCTTCGACCGCACGCATGGACCGTGAGACCTCATAGGCAAAGTCCACGTGGCCGGGGGTATCGATCAGGTTCAGCACATATGCCTCGCCATTGTCGGCGGTATAGTCGATGCGGACCGTGTTGGCCTTGATGGTGATGCCGCGTTCCCGCTCGATATCCATGCTGTCGAGCAGCTGTTCCTTCATGTCGCGATCCTTGACCGTTCCGGTCTCTTGGATGAGCCGGTCAGCAAGGGTGGATTTGCCATGGTCGATATGCGCGACGATGGAGAAATTGCGGATATGAGCGAGGTCTGTCATAGCGACGGGATATGGTTCGAAAACAGTCGCTGGTCAAGGTGGGACAGCCCCATGCGAACGCCTTTGTTCGCATGGCTTGTCGGATGTCATGCAAGCTCGTTTTTGATCGGTTCGGCATTCACCCAATGCGTGTCGCTTTGCACATGATCTTCGCGCACATACTTGGCTAGGCGGGTTGGCATATCCTGTTCCGAAAACGCAGCCATATCACGAACCACGAAACCCTCTTGCCTATCGCGATTGAGGTTGGAAAGAACAGTGCTAACAACCTGATCCGAAAACGGCCCGCGATGCAGTTCTGGTACCGGCGCGATCCCAAGTTCGGCAAAGCGAAAGAGAGTCGCATCCCAGGCCTGAACCTCCTCTTGTTTGATCCATACAAACCCAGAAAATAGGATGGTAAAGCGCGATACACGATAGAGTGGCGTGCAAAGAGATACTCGCCAACAATACGCTCATTCTCGGCCAGTTGAGGTGAGATACCAGCCGCAAAAGCTTTCATCCAATCGCGCGACGGATGGTATCGGGCATCAAGGCTGCGTGGATGGCAGCCCTGACTGTGGATTGTCGTATTCTCACCGTCCATTTTCTCGGTGAAGACCACCTCATCGGCGGCAACCAGCCCGTCGACACTGCGCATAATTTTGTCATCGCTGGTAGCCCCAGGGGATTGTGGCAAATGGAATGTGCGGCCGTATTTCTTAAGCATTTTATTTTCAAATCCGTTGGTTTGCCTAAGCAAATGCGACTTTGCTCCACTGCCCAATCACATTTTCGCACCCCCCGATTGATCCCGAAACCAGTTTGATTCATACTCCGCGAAAGGCCGAGAGGGGCGCAAGATCCCTCCGGGCAGGCAAAAACGAGGCTCGAGCATGAAAAAGTTCCTCCTGATCGCATTCTGCGCTGCGTCTGTGGCAACCACTCCGCTGGCCGTCGGGGCCGCTCAGATCAAACAGGCATGTCTGGCATCCGACCGTTCGGCAGCGACACGCGACCGATGCAGTTGCATTCAGCGCGTGGCCGATCAGGCGCTGACGCGCAGCGACCAAAAGACCGTCTCGAAATGGTTCGCTGATCCTCATAAGGCGCAGGAGTTGAAGATGTCGCGCAGCGCGCGCGATGATGCTCTTTGGGATCGGTATCAGAATTTCGGCCAGATGGCGCAGGCGATCTGTAGCTAAACACCTCAGCATCCTTGACCTGACCCGTCCTGCGCCGCAGAAAAGGCGCAGTGAAAGGGGTGTGCGATGGTGATAAAAGGGCTGACTTTGCGGGGCCTTGAAGTGTTCGAGGCCTTGGCGCGCACCGGCTCGGTGGCGCAGGCGGCCGAGATCACCGGGCTCAGCCAGCCATCGGTCAGCCAGCAATTGCGCAATCTGGAAAACGCATTGGGCACCGAACTGGTCGACCACGGACGCCGACCAATGCGGCTGACGCAGGCCGGGCGCAGCTTTCTGGCCCGCGCTGAGACGGTTTTGGCCGAATTGCAAATGGCCCAGAGCGAATTGACCGTGATGGATCTGGGCCATCTGACTACCCTGTCCATCGGGCTGATCGACGATTTCGACAATGACCTGACACCCAGACTGGCGACATTGCTGGCCGACAGCTTGACGCGTTCGAAATTCAAGCTGATCACCCTGCCCAGTCTTGATCTGTTTGCCGAACTCGAGGCACAGCGCCTGCACCTGGCCGTCTCGGCCCATTCCGGTGAAGTGCTTGAGGGCGTAGCCGAATACCCTCTTGTGCAGGATCCTTTCATTCTGGTCACCCCTAAAGGAGCGCAGGATGCGGTGCAGACCCTACCCTTTCTGCGCTACGCCCGTGAACAGCTTATCAGCCGCCAGATCGAGGCCCATCTGGCCCGCCAGAAGCTAGAGTTCGAGGAACGGTTCGAGATCGGCTCGCATCTTGCGCTGATGGCAATGGTCGCGCGTGGCCTCGGCTGGGCCATCACCACGCCCTTGGGGTTCATGCGCGCCGCCCGGTTCCATGAAGGGCTTGAGGCGCACCCTGCCCCGTTTGGGGATTTCTCGCGGATGATTTCCCTGTTCACCCGCACTGACTGGTCAGATCAGGTCCCGCAAGAGGTGGCCGATATGATGCGCCGCCTGATGCGCAGCCAGATCGTGGACCCGGCGCTATCGCAACTGCCATGGCTGGAGAGCCGGCTAAAGGTGATGGGCTAAGCGCGCAGATGCGTCTCAAGGCCTACGACGGCCGCTTCGATCAGGTCCAGCGCTCCATCGAAATCGCGGGTATAGTAGGGATCGGGCACATGGTCCGCACCAGTTTGCGGTGCAAAATCGGTCAGCAAACGAACCGGGGTGTCGTTGCCCGCAGGGCGCAGATCCTCGATATTCGCGATGTTGTCGGCATCCATCCCGATGATCAGATCGAACCGGTGGAAATCCTCGGTCACGAATTGCCGCGCCCGTAGATCGTCCAGCTTAATTCCGCGGGCCCGCGCCGCTTTTTGCATCGGCCCATAAGGCGGATCACCGATATGCCAGCCCGAGGTCCCGGCGCTGTCGGTGACAAAATGGGGCGCACGGGTACGAAAAGCACCTTCGGCGGCAGGAGAACGGCAGATATTGCCCAGACAGACAAACAGGATACGGTGGCTCATGAGGCAAGGTGTAGCGCGTGAGGCAAAGATGGGAAAGATCGTCATTCTGACAGGTGCCGGGATTTCCGCCGAAAGCGGTTTGGGCACATTTCGCGACGAAGGCGGTCTGTGGTCCCAGCACCGGATCGAAGACGTCGCCACGCCCGAGGGCTTTGCACGTGATCCAGCGTTGGTTCACGGCTTTTACAACGCCCGCCGTATTCAGGCTGCCAAAGCGCAGCCCAACGCCGCCCATCTGGCGCTCGCCCGCCTGCAACGCGACTTTCCGTCGGAGGTTGTGATCGTCACCCAGAATGTTGACAACCTGCACGAGGCTGGCGGGGCCGAAAACGTCCTGCACATGCACGGCACGCTTGCAGGAGCACTCTGTGCCACTTGCGATCATCGCTGGACTGCCCCACCCGAGATGTCCGTGGGCGAGGTTTGCCCGGCCTGCACCGCCCCCTCTGCCCGACCCGACGTGGTCTGGTTCGGCGAGATGCCGTATCACATGGACCTCATTTACGACCACTTGGCAGGGGCGACCGTATTTGCATCAATCGGCACGTCGGGTCAGGTCTATCCGGCGGCCGCGTTCGTGCACGAGGCCGCCTTGGCCGGAGCGCGAACGGTTGAACTAAACCTTGATCCCTCGGATGGCGCCTCGCGGTATGATGAAGTCATTCTGGGCCCAGCCACTCAGATCGTGCCGCAGTGGGTCGACGGATTGCTGACCCAATCCTAACCTGCGGTTGAAAAACGATTTATTTTGGGGCTGAATAACCCTGCCAATACCGGAGGCCCCAATGACCGACCCGAACAACCCCCAGCCAGAGATCCTTGAGGCACACAGCATGGACAGCCGCGATGCGCTGGGCGATCAACTGGCCAATCTGTGGTGGACCTTCCTGCTGCGCGGCCTTCTGGCAGGCGCGCTGGGAATTGCAGCGCTGTTCTGGCCCACGGGTAGTATCGCACTGCTGCTGCGGCTGGTGGGGGTGTTGCTGGTATTGGATGGCGGCCTCACCCTGCTGGGGTTCGGGCGGCGCGGCCTGATCGGCGGTGTTGGCGTCGGCGCGCTGCTGATCGGTCTGGTACTACTGATCTGGCCCGAAGGCGTCGCGCGCTTGACCTTTTTCCTGCTAGGCGCATGGGCGCTGATCGTGGGGATCGGCGCGCTGATGGCGTGGCGACAAATGCCCGAACACAACCCAGATGCGGGGACTGTTCGCAATTCGGGGATCGTTGCCCTAATCATCGGGCTGGTCCTGTTGTTTTGGCCCGGTAGTGGCATGGTCGCGCTTGGCTGGGCGATCGCCTTCTCAGCCCTGGCCTTCTCTGCCGTCATGTTCTTTCTGGCAGCCCGCTTCAAACGCGCCCATGACCGGGTCGCCCCGCGTGTCGTTAACCGCTAAGGCGCAAACAGGCCGGGTTTTACCCGGCCTGACGCATGGATGACGGCCGCATCGCGGCTCGAAGACAGGCGTAGGCCTAGTTAGAATGCGACCCTTGGCCGCCCGTATCGTGACGTTCCAAATCGACGGGAACCTCGATCACGACCTCACCGGCTTTTTCGAAGATCAGCGTCACAGGAACCGTCTCACCTTGTTCGAACGGAGCGGCAAGTCCCATGAACATCACATGGTCGCCGCCGCGTTTCAGCATATGCGACTCGCCCGCCGAGATCACAAAGCCTTCCTCAACATGGATCATCTTGGCAACGCCGTTTGCATCGATCTCGTGGGTATGCAACTCGACCCGCGCCGCCGCGTCGGATTGCACACCGATCAGCCGGTCCTCGGCATCGCCACTGTTTTTAATCACCATAAAGGCCGCCCCGGCCTTGGCTGCTTTGCCAGCCGAACGCGCATAGGCATCCTCGACCGTGATAGTTTCCTGCGCCATAGCCACGGAAGCAAAGGTAACGGCGGCCAGCACCGCCGTGAATTTGGATGAAAAGGGCATTGCGCCTCTCCTGACTTGAGAATTTGAACGAACTGATTTTGCGATCAAATACCGGCCGGAGGCGCGCGCGCCGGATGACGTGGACGGGGTGCCGCGATCAGATTTCCGCGCGTGCGTGCCGGCACGGCAACCTTGGGGCGCGGCGCAGGCGGAACGTCCACATGCGGCGCGTCAATCGCCCCCAGCAATGTCAGCGCATAGTCCGGACAATAGTGCGGCGGTTGCGTCGGTTGTCCTTCGGCGTCCATATAGACGACCACCGGCCCTGTGCCCGTACACAGCACCATCTGCCCTACAGCGGCGTCCACCCCGCGCGAGGCCGCAACGCTCTGACCGGTCAGGACAACCAGCAGCGATAGCATGTAAGGCAAGAGATATTTCAGAACGGGTCTCACTCTGACCCACGGTATAAGCCCGAGGGAAAGCGGGCTTCAAGCACAATCGGCAGCGCTAGAAGCCCTTGGTTTAAAATGAACCGTCAGCGGTCCAGTTCCGGTCGTTTTACGGACCCTTTGGTCAAGCTCGTATGCAGCCGGTTCACCTGACGTTGCATCCGAAAACCTGTCCCAAAGGTATTGCCGAAAAAACCGGTCAACAGGGCAAGAAAATCGTAGGATTTGAAAGACATGAGAGTGAACTCCGCCAGATGAATATGACTTAACTTAACCCTACGTCAGCCAACTGTATGTGAACATTGTCACGCTGGAAGTGCTTTTCTCATAATGTCTTGACTGTAAACGAAAAGACCCCGCACCGGACAGGTGCAGGGTCAAAATTCGCAGATAGGAAAAAGCTTAGGCGGAGGCCTGTGCCTTAGCGATTTCTTTTTTCACTTTCAGCGCGTTGGCCGACAGCTCTTCGTCCTTGGCTTTGGCCAGGAACGCGTCCAGACCACCGCGGTGGTCGACCGAGCGCAGCGCAGCCGCCGAGATGCGCAGCTTAACGCCGCGGCCCAGAGCTTCGGACTGCAAGGTGACGTCGTTCAGGTTGGGCAGGAAACGACGACGAGTTCTGTTTTTGGCGTGGCTGACATTGTTGCCAGTCATCGGGCCTTTTCCGGTCAGTTCGCAACGGCGCGACATGGTTTCTTCCTTTGTTTCTGGAGGCCAGGCAAAACGCCCTCGGCCAAATCACAAGGGGCACAACCCGAAGTCGCGCCCGAAAACTGGTTGGATGCGTTTAGTGGGAATCGCCGAGAGGGTCAAGACGGATCAACGGAATTCTTTGACTTTGCTGCATGACGCCGGGGCGCACCAGTCACATCATGGTTTTGTCAGGAAAACTCGCAAAAAGTACACCCCACTGATAGCCCCCTAAACCAGATGAGACAGCATCTGATGCGCAGCAGCAGCCGGGCTGAGCACCCCTTGCGCGACTTTGGCATTCAACGATGCCATTTCAGCTTTGGCCTCGGACGTTTCCAGCCTGGCCAGCAGGGCATGGCGCACCTCCTGATCGAACCAGAAACAAGCTTGATCGGACCGGTTCGCTGCCCATTGACCTGTTTCACGGCGCCATTGGCTAAGCGCCTGCATCTCGACCCAAGCCTGTTCCAACCCGTGTTCTTCGACGGCTGAAACCGTCATTGCCTTGGGAAAGCCCTCAGGGTCCTGCGGGCGCTTACGCAACAGCCGCAATGCTCCCGCATAATCTGCGCAGGTACGGGTTGCAGTAGCCTTGAGGTCCCCATCCGCCTTGTTGACCAGAATCATATCCGCCATTTCCATGATGCCGCGCTTAACCCCCTGCAACTCGTCCCCGCCCGCCGGTGCAAGCAAGAGCAGGAACAAGTCCGACATCTCGGACACCACGGTTTCGGATTGCCCCACGCCAACGGTCTCAATCAGAACCACGTCGAACCCTGCGGCCTCGCACAGGGCGATGGCCTCGCGGGTGCGACGGGCCACACCACCCAGATGGCTTTGGCTTGGGGACGGGCGGATAAAGGCGGCGCGTTCGCGGCTCAGACGCTCCATCCGGGTCTTGTCGCCTAAAATGGACCCACCGGACCGGGCCGAGCTGGGATCGACCGCAAGAACAGCAACGCGCAGCCCCTGCCCGATCAACATCATGCCGAAGCTTTCGATAAATGTGGATTTGCCAACGCCCGGCGTGCCCGACAGCCCGATGCGCAGCGCCTGCCGCTCGGAATTGGCCAGACGCGCCAATAGTTCACCCGCCTGCGCCCGGTGGTCAGCACGGCCGCTTTCGACCAAAGTGATCGCGCGGGCCAGCGCACGCCGGTCCCCGTCCAAAATCCTGTCACTCAGGTTGTCTATGTCCATTTTCGTCCCAACCTCCTGCGGCTCCACTAATTGCCGTCGCCACAGCCGATTTGTCCAGACCGGACTGTGCGAAGACCCCGCTGGATGCCAACAAGCTGCGCTGTTTTTGCGACCCTGGCGTCTAGTTTCTGTCCCCTTCACCGTCGCTGCTCAGGCCCAGCGTGCGGACCCGCTTTGGGTAAAGGCGTGCGAGATAGGCCTCTCCTCTGACGAAACCGGTGCAGAGGAACTGGACGCCGCCCGGCGCTTGGCGGATAAAGCCTGCATGACTCGACTGCCAATCGACGACGCCATTCCTGAACTGCTGGCTGCCCTAAAATCCGCAGGGCGGGCCGTACTGCAAGCGCCTCCGGGCGCGGGTAAGACGACACGGGTCCCTCTGGCGATGCTCGAGGCGGGGTTGTGTGGCGGCAAGATCGTGATGCTGGAACCGCGCCGTCTGGCCGCCCGTGCGGCAGCGGAACGCATGGCCGAAACGCTGGGCGAACGTGCGGGGCAGACGGTGGGCTACCGGGTACGGGGCGAAGCGAAGGTGTCGGCCAACACCCGGATCGAGGTCGTGACCGAAGGCATCCTGACCAGGATGCTACAATCCGAACCCGACCTGCCCAGCGTTGGCGCGGTGATCTTTGACGAATTCCACGAACGGTCCCTTAATGCCGATTTGGGACTGGCGCTGTGCCTTGAGGTGACAGGCGCGTTGCGCGACGATCTGATCCTTTTGGCCATGTCTGCCACGTTGGACGCCGAACCTGTCGGGCGGTTGATGAACGCGCCACTAGTAACCTCGTCCGGCCGCAGCTTTCCGGTTGAAACACGCTGGCTGGACCATCCTTTGGGCACGAAGGCGCGACGGCTGGATGCTCTGGTCGATCTGGTGGTGCAGGCCGAACGCGAAACAACCGGCGGGATGTTGGTTTTCCTGCCAGGCGAGGGCGAGATTCGCCGCGCCGGAAACGCCTTGGCCGGGCGCTTGCCCGATGTGTGTGTTGTGCGCCCCCTATTCGGCGCGATGCCCTTCGCCGCCCAACGCAAGGCGATTGGTCCGGTCGAGACGGGGCGCAAGGTCGTTCTGGCCACGTCGATTGCCGAAACCTCTCTAACCATTCCCGACATCCGCGTTGTGGTCGATATGGGACAGGCACGGCGGGCGCGGTTTGATCCGGGATCAGGCATGTCGCGGCTGGTAACGGAACGGGTCACACGCGCCGAGGCAACCCAACGCACGGGCCGTGCCGGACGCGTGGCTGAAGGCGTTTGCTATCGCTTTTGGTCCAAAGGCGAAGAGGGCGCCCTTTCCACCTACCCTCCGGCGGAGATCGAGGCAGCCGACCTGACCGGTCTGGCGCTGGAACTGGCGCTTTGGGGGGCAGAACCGGGCGATCTGACTTTTCTGACCCCTCCGCCCGAAGGCACGATGTCTGAGGCCCGCGCCTTGCTGACCATGCTGGGCGCACTGGACCGCAAGGGGCGGATCACCGATCACGGTCGCGCGCTGGCCGCCCTGCCCCTGCACCCAAGGCTGGGACACATGCTGGAACGTGCCGGGCCGGACGCCGCCACTCTGGCCGCGTTGATGGCCGAGCGCGACCCACTGCGTGGCGCGCCTGTTGATATGTTGTTGCGGTATGAGGCCTTGCGTGACCTGCGCACTTTTCAACGCGACCGCGTCTGGCAAGTAAATACGGGTGCGCTTGATCGCATCAAGGCCGAAGCCAAGCGGCTGCGCAGAAAGGGCACCCTGTCCGACTTGAGCCCCGCCGCCATGGCCGCGCTGGCCTATCCCGACCGCATCGGCCAACGCCGCAAAGGCGATGAGCCGCGCTATGTCTTGTCGGGTGGCAAGGGAGTGGTGCTGGACAGCACGGACACCCTGGCCGCAGCCCCCTATCTGGTTGTCACCGACACCGACGGCAATCCGCGCGAGGCGCGCGTGCGCATGGCTGCGCAGATCTCGGAACGTGAAATCCGTGATCTCTTCCCGGATCAGATCGCCTGGGTCGAAAGTTGTGCGTGGTCCAAACGCGACCGCCGCGTCATCGCCCGCAGGCAGGAACGGCTGGGCGCGATCACCTTGGATGACCGTATCTGGAAGGACGTGCCCGACGAAACCTTGGCACTGGCGATGTTGGACGGTGTCCGCGACCTCGGACTGCGGCTCGAAGGGGCCTCCGCCCGGCTGGCGGCGCGGGTTGAACTTGTCCGCGCCGAAGGTGCCAACCTGCCAGATTTCTCAGCCGAGGGGCTGACGAACACTCTAGAGGACTGGCTGCTGCCCATGCTGTCGGGCGTGCGTTCGGCCGAGGACTGGAAGCGGTTTGATCTGCTGCCTGCCCTGCGTGCACGGCTAGACTGGACCCAGACGCAGGAACTGGACCGACGTGCGCCGGGCGCGTTTCAGACGCCGTTGGGCCGCAAGGTACCGATTGATTATGGCGGGGCGATCCCGGAAATCTCGGTCCGGTTGCAGGAACTGTTCGGTGTCACGCGCCATCCGGTTGTCGGAGGCGAACCGCTGAAGATCACCCTGCTGTCCCCGGCCCAACGCCCCATTCAGATCACACGCGACCTGCCGGGTTTCTGGGCGGGCTCCTACGCTGATGTCCGAAAGGACATGCGTGCGCAATACCCCAAACACCCCTGGCCCGAAGACCCCACACAGGCCGACCCGACCTTGCGTGCGAAACGACGCAATTAGGCCTGCCCCTCCGGTTTATTGAATATATCTTCTTTCGTTGTTATTTGACCGCTTGAGGAGGCGCTCGGGCAGGCCGGCGTAAAAAATACATGTCACATTGGTTGCGAAATACCTGGGAGGAGATCCTTCGCCCCCTGTTCCTGCGTCCCCGCAGGGTGCAGGTCGCAGCGTTGTGCACGCGCCAAACCGATAGTGGGATCGAGGTGCTACTGATCACCAGCCGCGACACCGGTCGCTGGATCATCCCAAAGGGCTGGCCCATGGATGGCAAAGACGGTGCGGAAACGGCTGCGCAAGAGGCATGGGAAGAGGCCGGCGTTCAGGCCGCACATATCCACCGGGACCCGGTGGGGCGCTATACATATGACAAAAAGCTAAACGACGGATCTTTGCTTCCGGTTCTGACCAGCGTGTACCGAATTGAGGTAGAGGAGTTGGCGGACGAGTTCCCGGAGCTCGGCCAGCGCGAGCGGCACTGGGTTCGCCCGTCCGAGGCGGCAGAGCGGGTGAACGAGCCCGAATTGCGTGCGCTTCTTCGTCGGTATTAACACATTCGCAAGCCCTGAAAGGGCAGAAGGTTGAATAGCAGGCCCGAACCTTGTATCGGCCTGCGCTAGCCCGCAACCACTTGCAAAACCCAATGACTGAAATCCACACCAACAGCCGATGGAAGGCGCTGGACAGCGACCTGCACCGCATTTCGCGTATTGAACACGCGAATGCGTTCGTTGCGCGCCCGCTGCTGGCCTCCGGCGTTGCGTTGGCCTTTGTGGTGTTGGCGGGATTGACCGCTGCAGTGTTGTTTGGGCAGGCCGACGGGCGTCTGGTTGTGGTCGCAGCCGCCGTATTCGGCGCCTATATGGCGATCAATGTGGGCGCCAACGATGTCGCCAACAACATGGGCCCCGCCGTGGGCGCCAACGCGTTGCCGATGGGTGTCGCCATCACAATCGCCGCCATCGCCGAAAGCGCAGGTGCGCTGCTGGCCGGTGGTGATGTCGTGACGACTATTTCGCGCGATATCGTACATCCGGATTCGGTCACAACAGAAGCGCACTTTATCTGGGCCATGTTGGCGGCCCTGATGTCGGCGGCGTTGTGGGTCAATATCGCCACTTGGCTGAGGGCCCCGGTTTCGACCACGCATTCGGTCGTTGGGGGCGTGGTCGGCGCAGGCGTCGCAGCCGCAGGTCTGAGCGCCGTGAACTGGAGCACCGTCGGCACCATAGCACTCAGTTGGATGGTCTCGCCCGTGATTGGCGGCGCGGTCGCCGCCATGTTCCTGGCTTTTATCCGCGCGCGCATTCTGCGCCAGGACGACAAAATCACCGCCGCGCGCCGCTGGGTTCCTATTTTGGTGGGGCTGATGGCAGGTGCTTTTGCGACCTATATGGCGGTAAAAGGGTTAGAGCGGGTCGTCCAAGTTGATCCTGTCATCGCATTGAGCGCCGGTGGAGGTTTGGGGCTTGTTTTCTGGCGACTTACGATCCCATGGGTGCACAGGCGGACCCGCAACATAGAGAACCGCCGCCGGGCGATGAAATCTCTGTTTGGCCTTCCTCTGATCATCGCTGCCATTTTCCTCAGCTTCGCGCATGGGGCAAATGACGTGGCGAACGCGATCGGCCCTTTGGCCGGGATCGTCCACGTGTCTGAATTCCACGACCTTGCCGCCACGGTAGCCGTGCCGCAATGGATCATGCTGATCGGCGCGTTTGGTATCTCTTTCGGTTTATTCCTGTTTGGTCCGCGCCTGATCCGCATGGTGGGTACCCAGATCACGAAACTGAACCCGATGCGTGCCTTTTGCATCGCCCTCGCCACAGCTCTGACCGTCATTCTGGCCAGTTGGCTGGGCTTACCCGTGAGCACCACCCATATCGCTATCGGCGCAGTATTCGGGGTGGGTTTCTTCCGCGAATGGGAGACAGATCGCCGCTGGAAAAAGTCCAACCAACAGCGCCCGCCTGAACAACGACGTGCCCGCGAGGAACGCCAACGCCGCAAGCTTGTCCGCCGGTCGCATTTCATGACGATCCTTGGGGCGTGGATGGTGACAGTACCCGCCTCGGCCGTCATGTCGGCGATGATCTTCGGCCTTCTGACGGCCTTCCACTAATCCACAGCGCGCCTGACCTGATCAACGGATAAAGGCTGATCCTGCGCCTCTTCGATCAAAGCCTGCACACCCGCGCAATAAGGCGTCGCCACGCCATGCTGCACTCCGAGGCGGATAATCTCGCCTTGCAGGCTGTCGATCTCGGTAACGCGCCCGGCCATCAGGTCATATGCCATAGAGGTGCGCGCATTAGGATCTATCGTCAGCATCCGCGCCGCAATTTTTGAAAACAACGGCGTCGGCAGGCGAAGAACATGCGGAATAGCCCAAGCAGGCAACGGTGTGGTCGATGCAACGGGATGATCCGCAGCCCTGAGAACAGCCAGAGCCTCGGCCATTTGGTCGGCCATAAGCTGACGCCAGTTCCGGTCCATCAACTGCTGTTTCAACGTCATCCCGGACAAGGCGTTCAGCGCATTGTTGAGGTTGATGACCAGCTTGCCCCACTGAACGGCCTCGATCCTGTCGCTTTCGACAACAGGCAATTCCGCAGATCCCAGCGCCTGCCCCAAACCTCCTGCGCCGGATTGGATGACAATCTCGCCCGAGGTGGCCCGGTGAAACCGCCCGCCCTCCATAGGAACAACGTTGAACGGCACCATTCCGGCGCGGACATCCTGATCGGGCAAGGCAGCGCGCAGTACACGCGCATTCTCGATCCCGTTTTGCCAGGACAGCACTACCGACTGCGGCGCATATTGCCCAATCAGCGCAGCCATATCTGCCGTCGCTCCGGATTTGACGGTGACGATGACCACCTCGGCATCTGCCATGCACACCGGATCCTCGGCTAGGGTCAAAGTGTCAATGTGCCGGTTCTGCCCGGCAAAATCCGTCAGGGTCAGGCCATGTTGCCGGATCGGGTCCAAAACGCGGGCACGCCCCAACAGAGTGACCTCGTGACCGGCACTAGCAAGCAACCCGCCGCAATAACACCCGATACTGCCTGCACCCGCTATGGCGATTTTCATGGCGCCCTCCCCTTCAGACAAGAATTGCCGGGATAGGCCACTGGGGCAAGGTCACGTGACGTGCCGTCACCGCGCCAATCTGGGCTTCGTGCGTGCAAGCTGTTCAGAAATCTCGATATATTCGGCGTCATCTCCGGGGGGCAGTTGAAAAGCACCCTTCGCCCAATCGGCGGCCTGCCATTCCCGCGTGGCGGTCTCGATCTTTTCCTTCGAGGATGAGACAAAATTCCACCAGATATACCGATCTTGCCCCAATGTTGCGCCCCCTAACAGCATCAGCCGCGCCCCTGCTGGTCCTGCCCTGACCGAAAGGCGATCGCCTGGCCGGAACACCATCATGCGGCCGGCTTCGAAAACGTCGCCTGCAACCTCGACCGAGCCCTGTGTCACGTAGACGCCCCTATCCTCGTGATCGTCGGGCAAGGGAATGGCCGCGCCGGGGTCAAGTTGAACATCCAGATAAAAGGTTTCGGACAGCATGTTTACGGGGCTGGACGCACCATAGGCCGATCCAAGGATGAGCCTCGCACTGACCCCTGTGTCCTGAATATGCGGCAACGCACATTGCTTGTGATGTTCGAAATCGGGGGCCATATCCTCGTGCTGTTCCGGCAGTGCGATCCAGGTCTGGATGCCGAACAGGCTGTGCTTTTTGCCGCGTGTTTCGGCGCTTGTGCGTTCCGAATGGGTCACACCGCGCCCCGCCACCATCCAGTTCACCTCGCCTGGATAGATCATCTGATGGGTGCCCAGACTGTCGCGATGTTCGAATTCACCCTGATACAGGTAAGTCACGGTACCCAGCCCAATATGCGGGTGCGGGCGCACGTCAATGCCACCATCGGTGATAAATTCCGCCGGGCCCATCTGGTCGAAGAAAATAAATGGTCCGACAAGCTGACGTTTTACCGAAGGCAGCGCCCGTCGCACCTCAAACCCGCCGAGATCGCGAGCCCGAGGAATGATCAGTGTTTCAAGCGCGGCGCTCTCAGACAGGCATTCAGGGCTGTGGGTGGGGTTCCAACTCATTCCGGTGTCCTCAGTTGCAAACTTAGGCTCTGTTCGTGGATGCAACATATACCCCAAAAAACATCATTAATACTGCAATTTTTGCACATAACTAGTGCGCATTGCGAGTTACATCATTTCATTGCAATTATGTTATCACATACCATTCGTTTAGTCGCGGCAAAGAAACCCTGCTCCGAACGCCCAGAAGTGGCCCCCGCATCCTCGAGCCACTTCACAATTCGCATATCCTCCTCGGAATAAGCTGAGATCGTGCTATTTTATATCTAGCGTCAAACCGCAGGAGGATTGCATGACCGGTTCGCCCCTCAATCGTCGTTCTCTGATCGCAGGAGGCGGGGCTGTGTTGGCCTCGGGCCTTTTGGTTCCTGCGCGCGCCAAAGGGTTGGCGCCGACGCCGTCGATGCGCGGAGGATCGAACAACTATCGCCCCGGCGCACCTGTGGTCGAACGGATTGGTGGCGGCGGGTTCTGGATGACGGGTACCGTGCGCCGCGCAGGTGACGGTGCCCCTCTGCCCGGTCAACGCATTCAAATCTGGGCGCACACAACCGAAGGTCATGAGCGCGACCCCCAAAGCCACGGCGCAACCTTAACCGACGCGGAAGGTGCGTTCCGGCTGGAGATGCCGCAGATCGTGCCTGCTTTTGGGCAACCGCATGGGCATCTGGCCTATGATAGCGGCGAATTCGAGACGGTTTTCCTACGCCCTGTGATGTCCAGTGCACGGGACAAAACCCTTGCGGCGCATTTCGTGTTGCAACCTATCTAAGTGGCTCGTCGCACCGCATTGGTCTGGGTGGCCTTGTTTGTTGCGCTTTTGGTGCCAGTCATTGCTGCTGGCTTCAGCCCCTATCTGGCCTGGCGAAGTCCTATCTACATCGTTGCAGGTTTCGCGGGGGCGCTGTCGCTGAGCTTATTGTTGTTGCAGCCGCTATTGGCCTCAAAAGCTCTACCGGGAGTAACGCCACTTCTCAGCCGCCGCCTGCACCGCTGGGTTGGCCTGATTTTGATCGGTGCCATCATCATCCACGTCGCCGGGTTGTGGATCACCAGCCCGCCGGATGTTGTAGATGCTTTGACCTTCACATCACCCACTCCATTCTCAGTGTGGGGCGTCATGGCCATGTGGACTGCATTCGTGGCTTGTGGGTTGGGCGTTTTGAGGCAGCGGCTGGCCCTGCGGTTTCGCATCTGGCGGCTTTTGCACACCGTTTTAGCCTCTGTGACAATTGCCGGGACCGTCGCTCATGCGCTCCTGATTGAAGGCACGATGGAGGTTGTGACCAAAGCCGCCCTATGTGGTTTGGTTCTGGTGACGAGCGTTTGGACGCTCGCCAGATTGCGTGTATGGGACCTGCGCAGGCGTTAGACGCCCAGACACCAGCGCATCACAGCCTTTTGCGCGTGCAGACGGTTTTCGGCCTCGTCAAAGATCACCGAGTTCGGGCCGTCCATGACCTCGGATGTCGCCTCTTCTTCGCGGTGGGCCGGCAGGCAATGCATGAACAGCGCGTCCGGCTTAGCATGTGACATCAGTTCGGTATTGACCTGATAGGGGCGCAGAAGGTTGTGGCGGCGTTCCTTGGCAGACTGGCTGTCATGCATCGAGACCCACGTGTCGGCTACCACCAGATCGGCGCCTTGGACGGCTTTGAACGGATCACGCTCGATCACGATCTGCGACCCTTTTTGGCGGGCGAATCCCATGAACTCTTCTTCGGGGTCAAGCTGTGGAGGGCCTGTGAATGTGAAGTCGAAGCCAAATTGACCGGCCGCATGAAGAAAGGATGCGCAGACATTGTTGCCGTCGCCGGTCCAGACCACCTTTTTGCCTGCGATCGGCCCGCGATGTTCTTCAAATGTCAGGACATCGGCCATGATCTGACAGGGATGGGTGCGGTCGGTCAGGCCGTTGATGACCGGCACGTCCGAGAATTCGGCCATTTCCGTAAGGATCGTCTCGTCAAAGGTGCGGATCATGATCATGTCGACATAGCGCGACAGCACGCGCGCGGTGTCGGCGATGGTTTCTCCGTGACCCAGTTGCATGTCTTTGCCGGACAGCACCATCGTTTGACCGCCCATTTGGCGCACGCCGACATCGAAAGACACGCGCGTCCGGGTCGAGGGTTTTTCGAAGATCAGAGCAACCATCCGATCCTTGAGGGGTTGTTCATCATCAACGGCGGCTTTGGGGCGGCCAAGGCGCGCCTGTTTCATTGCGCCGGCTTGGTCGATCATAGCCCGCAGGTCGCTTGCTTCGGTTTTGTGAATGTCGAGAAAATGGTTCATTTCGTTTCGCTTTTGGCTTTTGGTTGCCGGGGGCGCTGCCCGTCGTCATTGGATCTTGAACCAATGGCGCCCGAATGGCGGCCCCCGAGGTATTTTTGAACATAAGAAGGATCAGGCAGTGGTCAGATTGGCCTGAACCTGCTGCGCTGCTTTTTCCAGGCGGATCATGGCTTGCGCGATATCGTCCTCGGTCAGGGTCAGCGGTGGCAACAGGCGGATCACATTGTCGGCAGCAGGGACGGTGATGACCTCATTGTCATATCCCGCATTCACCACGTCGATATTGGTGGGCTTACATTTCAGACCCAGCATCAGACCAGTGCCGCGCACCTCTTCGAAAACATCCGGGTGGTCGGCAATCAGCCCTTCGAGTTTCTGACGCAGAAGGCCCGCCTTGCGGTTCACACCTTCGAGGAAGGCAGGGGTTGCCACTTGTTCAATCACTGCGCAGCCCACGGCGCAGCCCAGCGGGTTGCCGCCATAGGTCGATCCATGAGTGCCTGCGGTCATGCCGTTGGCGGCGTCTTCGGTGGCCAGGACGGCGCCCAGGGGGAACCCTCCGCCTATGCCTTTGGCAACCATCATGATATCCGGCGTGATCCCAGCCCATTCGTGGGCGAAGAGCTTGCCGGTTCGGCCCACGCCGCATTGCACTTCGTCAAGGATCAACAGCAGGCCATTGTCGTCGCAGATCTGGCGCAGCGCTTTCATTTCCGCATCGGGGACAGGGCGGATACCGCCCTCGCCCTGCACCGGTTCGATCAGAATCGCGGCGGTTTTCTCGGTGACGGCGTTGGTCACACCGTCCAGATCGCCAAATGTCAGGTGCACGAAGCCAGGCAGCAGCGGGCCAAAGCCCTTGGTCATCTTCTCGGACCCTGCCGCTGCGATCCCAGCCGAAGACCGACCGTGGAACGAGCCGTCGAAGGTGATGATCTCGACCCGTTCTGGCTCGCCTTTGTCATAGAAATGCTTGCGGGCCATCTTCACGGCCAGTTCGCAAGATTCCGTGCCCGAGTTGGTGAAAAACACCGTATCGGCAAAGGTATGTTCCACCAGCTTGTCGGCCAAGGCCTGCTGCTGGGGAATGTGGTAGAGGTTCGACACGTGCCACAGCGCATGCGCCTGTTCGGACAACGCGTTCACCAGCGCCGGATGCGCATGGCCCAGCGAGTTCACGGCGATCCCGGCGCCAAGATCAAGGAAACGTCGGCCATCCGCCTCGGTCAGCCAGGCGCCCTCACCTTTCACGAAGGTCAAAGGCGCGCGATTATAGGTCGGCAGAACGGACGGGATCATGGGATCATCCTTTTTGGATCAGTTGAGCCTCGTGAGTGAAACACGAAGGCCCTATTCGTCAACAGATTTGGTGGAGTTTGCGCGGAATTACAGCGCGCAATAGATCAAACAGGCCGGTTACGCAGTGATGCGTCGACGTCGGAGGCGCAGGATATGTGCAGTCTTGATCATGCAAGCGCGTATAGCGAGGTCTGCACCAACTGGGAACCCCGAAATGGACGCGTGGTCGAATTTCCGTCCAAAGGTGAACTTGTCCCTTGCTATTTGAAGCTCCTTGGCGCACCGCTGGCCCATGACACCCGCCCGCCATAACCCGCCGTTCGCGGCCTTGCTGATCATTGCAGCCAGCGCGCTTCTTGCCGGGACAACCCTGCTGGCCAAGGCGTTGGGAACAGATGAGTTGGGCCCAGCCCTGCACCCGATGCAGATCAGCCACGGGCGGTTTATGTTCGCGTTTCTGGTCATTGTTAGCGCGGTTGGCATTCTGCGCCCACGCCTGAGCCGCCCGCATTGGGGGCTGCATATCGGGCGCACCAGCTTTGGCTGGTTGGGGATCACACTGATGTTCGCTTCGGTCGCGTTTATCCCGCTCGCCGATGCCACTGCGATATCCTTCCTGAACCCGGTTTTCGCCATGGTGCTAGCGATTCCATTGCTACGGGAAACCATCGGCCCGTGGCGCTGGCTTGCAGCAGCGGTCGCTTTGGCCGGAGCTTTGATCTTGCTGCGCCCCACCCCCGACAGTTTTCAACCCGCCGCGTTGCTGGCGCTGACAGCTGCCGTGGTGATCGGGATGGAGCTGATTTTCATCAAGAAGCTCTCGGGCCGAGAGATTCCCATCCAGATTCTGCTGATCAACAATGCGATGGGCCTGACTATCGCCTCGGTCGCGGTCAGCTTCGTGTTCCAGATGCCCACCCCACAGCAATGGGCGGCACTGGCCGGAATCGGAGTGCTGATGGCCTGTGCACAGGCGTGTTTCGTCAACGGAATGGCGCGGGCGGACGCATCATTTGTTGCACCGATCAGCTATGTCACGCTCATCTTTGCCGCGTTCTATGATTTCGCCATTTTCCGCGTTGTGCCTGATTGGATTAGCACGCTGGGCGCCACGATCATCCTGACCGGAGGTCTGATCCTCGTCTGGCGCGAAGGACGGCAGCGTCAGGCCTTGAGCCGATAACCTGTTCGCAACATCTGCCAGGTCGCCGCGCCTACCAAAAGGGTTGCGCCTGCACAGATAACCATCCCCAGCCACGCAGAGCTATCGGACACCCCGATCATCCCATATCGCAGCCCGTCGATCAGATAGAAAACCGGGTTCACGTGGCTCAGGCGGTTCAATACGGGTGGTAGAGCCTCTACCGAGTAAAATGTGCCCGACAGGAACGCCAGTGGTGTGACGATAAAATTGGTAATCGCCGCCATCTGGTCGAATTTATTGGCGAAAATCCCGGCAAACAGGCCAAGTGCGCCCATGAAAGCCCCGCCCAGTACCACAAAAATCAACGCGACAAGCGGGTATTGCGGCACGATACCCAACACCAGGGCCAAAGCTATGGCGACCACCAGCGCGATCAGAACGCCCCGCGCAATCCCGCCTGCCAGATAACCCAACAGGATCTCCAGCGGCGATAAGGGCGGCATAAGCGTATCGACAATGTTGCCCTGCACCTTGGCGATCACCATCGACGAGGAGGTATTGGCAAAAGCGTTCTGGATCACGGTCATCATCATGATCCCGGGCGCTAGAAAGGTCAGGAACGGCACACCCATAACGTCCGAACGGCTGGGGCTGATGGCGATGTTGAAGATCAGCAGAAACAGGCCCGCCGTTACCAAAGGGGCCAAAAGGGTCTGTGTCCACACCCCCATGAACCGAAGCGTTTCGCGTTGCGCCAGGGTGAAAAGGCCCATCCAATTCACCGCGCCAAAGCGGCGCGCGTCCTGTTCGATCAGATTCTGCATGACCCACCCCATAGCTGATTCGAGAACCGCTTGTAACTCGGGCGGCAGTGATTAGAATAGGGCGCTGAGATGATTTCCCAAGGCGGCCCGAATCCGGGGCCGCTTTCCGCTTTTGAAAGGCAAATGATGTCCTGGACTGACGAGCGTGTAGAACTGCTGAAAAAGATGTGGGGCGAGGGCCAGTCGGCCAGCCAGATCGCCAAAGAACTGGGCGGCGTGACCCGCAATGCGGTGATCGGTAAGGTTCACCGTCTGGGCCTATCGAACCGCGCAACCGGCGCGACCCCGGCCAAGGCCGAACCGAAGGAAAAACCGGCCCCCGCTGCGCCCAAGGCCGAGGCCAAACCGAAACCCGCGCCCAAGACCGAACCCGCGCGCCCCGCACCCGCTCCGACGGCCGAGGCGAAGCCCGCCGTGCCCGCCCGCCGCCAGATCATCCCGGCCGGTCAACCGCTGCCGCCGCAGCCTTCAGCCAACGAAATCAGCCCCGAGGCTCTGGCCAAGGTCAACGAGGTCGAGAAAAAGGCCAAGAAGCTGACGCTGATGGAACTGACTGAGAAAACCTGCAAATGGCCCGTCGGCGACCCCGCAACCGAGGATTTCTGGTTCTGCGGCCTGCCGGTTGAGGCCGGTAAGCCTTATTGCGAGGCGCATGTGGGCGTGGCCTTCCAACCCATGAGCTCGCGCCGCGATCGTAGGCGGTGATTGGGAACACCGGAACCTAAATAGACATTGTAGAGCTTGAAAAGAGTGGAGGCGTTTCGTGAAGCCTCCTACTGGAAGTGTTGTAAATTCAAGAACTACGCAAGGCGCAACGAGCCCTCACAAGGAAAACACCCTCGCTGAAAGCTGCGAGGGTGATTTGGGTCCGAGCGTCGGCTGGGCGGACAAAGCCGTCACTCATTCGTTGGGTGGTTCATAGGGATCCGGCGTTCCCGGGGGGATCGGAGGAAACTTCTCGAATGTAGCGAGGTGCTCCTGCAACTGTGGCAGAGCCTTTTCAGCCGCCCATGTGTGCGGGAAGAGTACGCTTTCACGCTCGTGTGGGTCATTCAAAAGGTTATAGAGCCTTGGTGTGTCGAAAGACTCCGTTGCACCAAAAGCCGTCGTATTCTCTTTGAAAAGAACTTTCCAATCCTTCCATTTTACGCCGAATATCTGCTCACCCATGTAGACGATCACGCCTTCTCGGTTTGAGTTTGGTTGGTCACCAAGAAAGAACTTTGACTGGTCGACACCATCAAAGGCTCTGTCATCAGGTACCTTGCCCCCTGCGAAAGCCGCAAGTGTCGGATAGAGATCCATTGAGTGGACAACATCGTTGCTTTCAGAACCGGCAGGGATCTTTCCCGGCCACTTGATTGCAAAGGGTACACGCATACTTCCTTCGAGGCTGGTGAATAGAGTACCGCGCCAAGGTCCGGCCGTACCATGTACCGCAGGAACTGGCGAGACGTTGGCGTTCCCAACCGGAAGAGCTTCGGGGCCGTTGTCAGCAGTAAATATCACCACGGTGTCGTCGGAAACGCCTGCTGCCTCAATCGCATCAACAATGCGCCCGATATAGCTATCTGTTTGAAACAGAATGTCGGCCCAGACGCCGTTTCCAGTGGCGCCTTCGAACTCCTCGGACACGATGTTTGGATAGTGGGTCTGAGTATAAGCAAGATAGATGAAAAACGGCCCGTCTTCGGTACTCTTTGCTTCGACAAATTCGATGGCTTTTTTCGTCAGGTCGCCATCTATTTCGCCGCGATAGTCCAGATCGTAGTCTTGAGCGATGGTTGCTGGCTCGCCAGCAACACCTTGCATCACAACCGGCTCTTCCATGTTGGCATCGGCAAAACCCGGAAGCGTGCGCCAGACTGTAACGTCAGTGGTCTCAACGCCGTAAAACTCATCGAATCCTTGATTCGTTGGATAGCGTCCTTCGGTCCATCCAAGGTGCCATTTCCCGTACATGGCCGTGCTGTATCCTACATCCTTCAGCATCTCGGCCATCGTGATTTCCCATTGGGTCAGACCGTAAACGCCACCTCCCAGTGGGACCGTATGGTTGCCGCTCCGGATGCCGTACCGTCCAGTCATGGTCGCTGCGCGGGACGGCGTGCACTGGCTTTCCACGTTGAAGTTCGTGAGTCGTAGTCCTTCCGCAGCGAGGGCGTCCATCTCGGGAGTCGCAGTACCACGGATTATGCCACCTCCATTGAACCCGGGTTCGCCCCACCCAAAATTATCTAAAAATATGAATACGATGTTAGGTTTTTCTTGAGCCGAAGCGGCCTCGGCAAATAGAAGAGATAAGGACAGTAGGAATGTGCGGGACAACCACTTCATAACAACATCTCCAAATTAGGCTCACGGACTCAAGACTGTCGAACGAAGCTGCCAGTCGTCAAGAACGGCCACTCGTTGCGGTATTTTCTCACAGTGGTAGAGCGTCAGAATTGCGGGCGAAGCTGCGGTCCGGTTTTGGTCGAATCTCCCTCAGGCTCTCTTTTGCTCAACAAAGAAAGACCGTTGTTTTCCTTGACGAACAACCGACTCAGATGTTGCCATAAGCTGGCATTCAGCTCGGCTGGGAGGTTCATATGAAGTTTTTTCTAACGACATCGACAGCAATAGTTTCCGCAGCATTCATAACAAGCTATTCACATGCTCAAGAGGCCGCACAAGGTGGGCTAGTCGGAGAGATGACCATATCGGTTGATGATATGCGTGAACCCGCACCCGCCGATTTCTCACCCTATGCAGGTCGAGACTTTCCTACACGCCCGCTGTGGGGTGACACTCACCTGCACACATCAAATTCACTCGATGCCCGCGGATTTGGCGTCATTCTGAGCCCCGACGATGCCTATAGGTTTGCACGTGGTGAGGAAGTCACCACATCACATGGCCTCCGTGTGAAGTTGTCGCGTCCGCTCGACTGGCTTGTTGTATCCGATCATTCTGACGCCATGGGTGCAATGAATGAAATCATCGCGGGAAACTCCACACTGATGCGCGATGCAACGCTCAGAGACTGGAGCGAACGGCTTAACGCGGGCGGAGACGTTGCACTTGGCGCCACTATGGAAGTTATTGAAACCTTTGCTGGCATCACGGGCGAGGCACTTCCCGAGGCTGTTGCAGATCGAAGGTTTGTGCAATCCGTATGGGACGAGTTCACGCAAACTGCGGATCATCACAATGACCCTGGCACATTCACTGCGTTCATCGGATACGAGTGGACATCTACCGAAGCTGGCAACAACCTCCACCGCAATGTGATCTACAGGGATGATGCCATTCGCGCTCGGCAAATGTTGCCCTTCACAACTGCGGAAACATTTAATCCGGAACGGCTTTGGGACTGGATGGAAACTTATGAACTAGAGACTGGTGGTCGTGTACTGGCCCTTGCCCACAACGGCAACGTCTCCAACGGTTTGATGTTTCCGGTCGAGACAAACCCTGAAACGGGTGAGCCTTTGACAGAAGACTACGCAGAGCGGCGTGCCAAGTGGGAGCCGATGTATGAGATTACCCAGATCAAAGGTGATGGAGAAACTCACCCGTTTCTCAGCCCGAACGACGAGTTCGCTGACTATGAAACCTGGGATAAATCCAATCTGGGTCCGACACTCAAAGAAGACTGGATGCTTCAGTACGAATACGCCCGCGAGGCCTTGAAGAACGGTCTCAAGCTAGAAGCTCAGCTCGGCACCAATCCATACAAGTTCGGAGTAGTGGGCTCGACCGACAGCCATACTGCTTTGGCAACGGCGGAAGAAGACAATTTCTTTGGCAAACACTCTGGCGTCGAGCCGGAACCTGGCCGTTGGCAGCATGTCGTTGGCGAGTTCGATGCCTTGAGGATTCTCGGGTGGGAAATGGCAGCCTCAGGCTATGCAGCGGTTTGGGCTCAGGACAACACACGCGAAGCCATATTCGACGCCATGGAACGGAAAGAAGTATACGGGACAACCGGTAGTCGCATCGCGGTTCGTTTCTTTGGTGGTTGGGATTTTACGGAAGCTGACGCAAGATCTCGATTGCCCGCAGAAATAGGATATGAAAAAGGCGTTCCGATGGGTGGGGACCTCGCAGACGCGACACAAGGCGCGGACGCCCCAACCTTCCTGGTTGCTGCGCTGAAAGATCCGTTCTCCGGCAATCTCGACCGTGTTCAGATTGTAAAAGGTTGGCTAAATTCCAGCGGCGAAACTGAGGAGCGTGTCTATGATGTGGCTTGGTCGGGAGACCGAGAACCTGATGCGGACGGCAACCTGCCAGCGGTAGGGAACACCGTGGATGTTGCAACTGGCACGTTTACGAATTCAATAGGTTCCCCGGAACTGATCACCGTTTGGAAAGACCCCGATTTCGATCCTTCTATGAGCGCTTTCTACTATGCCCGTGTCTTGGAAATTCCCACACCGAGATGGACAATTTACGATGCCGTTCGGTTCGGAGACGAACTGCCTGCCGAGGTGCCCACGTCAACTCAGGAACGTGCTTACACTTCGCCAATTTGGTATACTCCCGAGGGCTGAAATATACCTAATCTGTCGTCGTTACGGCAAAAGCCCGGCAGTTCCTGTCGCAGCAACACTAGGATAGTGCGTTCCTGCGAACGTCCGCTTAGGACGCGACACGGCCATTCGTTGCGTAGTACATCAGAAACTGCTTAGCGGACAAAGCGCCTGCTGTTTATGGAACGCGGTCGCTCTTGACTGTCCGCTTTGCAAAGTCATTCAATGCTTATTGGCCAAATGCGTGAAACGGGATGTTGTAGATGCCACGTGATACGAAATTAATCCTATGCCCGCTAAACCTTCGTCACGTCAGGTTGGACTACAGCGCCTACGAAGAAGCAATCGCAATGGCCAGGCGCAGAGAAGCGCGGCTTCTCGTGGTGACAGTTGCGCCAGAAATGGAGCGAAACTTGAATATTCGCGACTCTGTTGGCTATTGGAGCGAGCAATTGGAGAAGTTTGTGAAAGATCACCCGGCGGAAGGCGTCGAATTAGAAACTGTTGTTCGAACCGGTGCTGTGCATCGGCAAATCGTAAAGCTCGCCGATGAACGCAACGTGGATATGATCGTGATGGAGGCGGCCAACCCAAAGATTCAGGATTACCTGCTGGGAACGACCGCCAGCCACGTAGTGACACATGCCAGTTGCTCGGTTTTTGTTGTTCGGCACTAGTCGATTCAAAAACCTCGGCAACCCGATGTGATGGCTCCCTTATTTTAGGAAGCCATCATTGATTTTGTCCGCTTGCTACAGCTTTTTGTACTCGGATCGCAGAGCCAGCCACAGACAGTAGCACATAATGAGGATCACCAGTGTAAATGGAATCCCCATTGACACGGCAGCACCTTGGAGGGCGTTCAATCCACCGCCTAGAAGAAGCGCAATTGCAACCAAACCTTCCAAAGTGCACCACCAAACACGCTGAACAACGGGCGCATCCAGTTTACCACCTGCGGTGATAGTATCGATAACCAACGACCCTGAATCAGATGACGTGACAAAGAAGATCACAATCAAAATCAGCGAGATCGGGGCGACGATATTGTACAGAGGCAACTCCTTGAGGAAGCCAAACAGGGCGCCCTCTGGCGCATAACTGTCGATGACGGTTGCTTTGACGCCTTCAGCGCTACCTGCGTTCAGCATGTCAATCGCGGCCCCTCCAAAAGTGGACATCCACAATGCGCAGACCGCCGTAGGAGCAATAAGGGCACAAAGAACAAACTCACGCACCGTACGACCCCGAGAGATCCGGGCAATGAACATTCCCACGAAAGGAGACCATGCAATCCACCATGCCCAGTAGAACGTAGTCCACCCATGGAAAAAGCTGGTATCCTCTCTGCCAAAGGGATTGGAGAGCGCAGGTAGCAGAGTGACATAGTCTACCATGACTGAAACGTAACGAGCAATTGCGGCCGCCACCCCGGTCATTGCGATCACAAAAATAAACAGCCCCACAGCCATGATCATGTTGATCTCAGATAGCCGTTTCACACCGGCATCCATTCCCAACAAAACAGAACCAAGCGCAATGAGCGTGATCGCGACAATGATGATGACGGTCAATGTGGGCGAAGGCGTGATGCCAAACACTTCATTCAAACCTGCGGCAACCTGTTGCGCACCGAGGCCCAACGAGGTGGTTAGTCCGAAGAGGGTCGCAAACACGGCCAGCGTGTCGATGACATGCCCCCAGAAGCCCCAGACGCGTTCACCGAGTAGCGGAAAGAACGCCGACCTAAGCGTCAGCGGCAGGTTCAAGTTGTATGCAAAAATCGCCAGTGCCAGTCCCACTGCAGCGTACACAGCCCAACCTTCGAGACCCCAGTGATGGATCGTACCAACAACACCGATATACTCATTGCCGGGCTCGGTGATGTCGATGTTTAAGGGGCGCGCATTCCCATCTTCCGAGAAGTTGTAGTACACGGGCTCCAATACACCGAAGAACAGTAGACCGATCCCGATTCCTGCGGCAAACATCATTGCGATCCAACCCGCATACGAGTAGTCGGGTTTCGCATCTTTTCCGCCAATTCTGACCTTTCCGACCGGCAAGACAATGAGCGCCAGGCAGAACAAGGTGATCGCATTCACCGACAACACAAGAAACCAATCAAAGGTGCTGGTCAGCCACGGCCGAAGCCAGCCAAAAAATGCAGCGGCCGCTTCCTGATTGGCCAATGCCACGATCACGAAGCCTAGGATCAGCAAACCAGAAACGATGAAGACAGGGTTATGGATGTCTAACCCGAGGGGTCTGATGTTGTCCTGTCCGAGTTCATATTCAGTCTCGAAATCCCAGACGCGAGGGTCTGGGTCGAGCATCTTTTTTTGACTTGTATCTGACATTTTACCTCCCTAAGCGCATGTGTCATGCGCCTTAGCGTTGCACAACCTGCGGCAATCTGTCCAACATTCAGTCAGACGCAGCTGCCACGATTGACGGTGTTCCAAGGGCCAACACAGCAGAGATTTCGAACGGGACCGGTCAAATCGGCTTACAAATGCGAAAAATTCAACAGGATCAACTTGCCGCGCACCGACCCAGACGTTCGCGCGAAAACGCCGAGACCTGCAAGACTTTATGACATTGTTTTCTGTGGCCCGTATAGCCAGATCAACTGCAACGCAGCCCCCCACTTAGGTTAGGGTCAGGACCCATTGATTTCCGTTCTTCGGCATGATTCACCGTTCGAAAATGAGCGGTGACATGTCTGACCTTTTCTGGCTGAGCGAT